>DAOUBR010000080.1:0-11457 GCA_034432535.1 Anaerolineales bacterium
GAAAGCAGCGCGACGGAGGTCCACAGGTTATAGGCGAGGTTCGCGCCCAAGGGCAGCAGTCCCAGCCAGCCCAGCTTATGCCACGCGAAGGCGATTCCCAAGCCGAAAAGGAAAACATAAAAGCCAAGCAGAAGCGACTGCGCCAGATTCAAATCGCCGCGCCATTGCTGCCAGAACGCCTTCGTCGGCTTCCACAGTTCCGCCGGGGAATCGAGGTCGTAGCGCAGCGGAAAGAGCAGGATATTGTTAATGCCGTGATTGAGAAAAGCGCTAAAAATCTCGCGGCTGATTCCCTGCGGATTGGCGAAGAAGGCTCGTTTTGCAATGGCGAGCATTCTGGCGTTATATTCCGCGTCCGATTCGCCGGGCAGTTTATTAATATCAACCCGCTCGCCGTTCACGCGGCTGTATCGCAAAGCAAGGTTGGCGGTTTGCGAAGCGGGGTTGTCGAAAATCAGCTTGCCCGTCATGCGCCAGTTGCGCGCCAGCCAGGGGGAAACGGCGAGCAAAACGGCGAAGAGCGCCAGCGCGGCGCTCTTCCAAAAGGCGGAAAAATCGCGGGGGCGAATCAGAAGCGCGAAAAGCAGCAAGACGGGGAGCGCCATCGCCGCCTGCGTGCGAATCAGCATGGCGACGCCGATTATGCCGCCCAGCAAGAATCCTTCCAAAAGCGGAAAGCCCGCGCGAATCCAGCGAATTCCCAGCCACAGGAAAAGAACGAGCAGCATGGCGGTTGGGATTTCGGCGAGCAGCAATTTGGAGTAGGTCAGGTTGCCGGTGAAAGGCGCGGCGATGTTCGAGGTGTAATCGCGCAGCGCGGCAAGCGCCGCGAGGGAAATTCCCAGCGGTCTGCCGAAAAATTCTTTTCCAAAAAGATATAGCAACGCGGGGAAGAAGGCGAGCGCCAGCGTTTGCAGGAAAATCACGCGGTCATAATCCTGGCTGGCGGCGCGCAGCGCGACCAGCATCAAGATATAAAGCGGACGCTGGGGAATCTCGCCCTTGTTGTAGCCTTCGCCGACGAGGACGGATTGCGCGAACTGGTCGTACACCTGCGCGTCGTTGAAGGGATAGATTTCAAAATTTGGCTCGCGCGGCTCAAGCGCGGACGAGCTGGGATAAATCGGCTGGCTGAGCCATAAAGCCGCCGTCGCCGCCCAAAGCGCGAGGAAAACCCACTGGTCGAAATTTTTCAGGCGGGGGAAGTTTTTCCGCGTTTCGAGGTATATCATTCCAACGGAAAGCGCGGCGACAAGAAGGATGTGCCATTCCATCAACGCCACGGCGGGGACGCCGCGCGCCCAATCGCCCTTGTAACCGGGAATCACGCCCCAGCCGGTAAGGTAAATCAGCAGGGCGGCGAGCGCCAGAACCAATAGCGAAACGCCAAGCCGCAAAGCAAAAGCCCGCGCGTTTTCTTTTTCAATCTTTTGCTCGCGCGCGGAGAAGAACAAGAGGAGCAGCGCGGCTTCCAGCGAGATAAAAAACGCCAGCGTGAAAAGCGGGTCGAGGCGCGCAAAGTAAGCGCCGTATGTAAAGTTTCCCCCCGCTTCGAGCCAATCGCGCATCAGCGCGAGGCTGATGCGCCCGCAGACGACGAGCAGCGCCAGCAAGAGCAAAACGTCCCGCGCGCGGGGCTGCGCGATGACGCTCGACCAACGGGCAAGGCGGGACGAATTTCGCAGCGCCATTACGAACAGCGCGGCGGAAAAAAGCGTCCACGCGGCGAGCGAAGCGCTCATCAGCGCGCGCGCGAGGGAAACTCCCGCGGATGGCAGCGAAAGAAACTGCCATAAGGCAATCAGCCCGTGCAGCGTCCACAAGACGAAAAGGGCGGCTTGTTTTTGGTTTGTTGGCGCGGTCATAAGGTTTCGCTTACGGGACGAGGTTTTTGACAATCGGTATTTTTTGCAAGACGAAGACGAGAAGGAAAGTCAGCGCGAAGCTCAGCGCCGCCAACAGGGGAAGCATGTAAAAATTGGAACCTGCCGAAAGAAGCGCGGAAAAAGGCTGGAGGGCGAAGAGTTCCGCCATCACAATGACGTGCGCGAGGTAAACGCCGAAACTGGCGCGGCTGAGCGGCAAGACGAAGCGATAAGCAGAATCGGACACGGGCTGACGAAGCAGCGCCACAAAGAGCGCGGCGGACATACAGACCACGTTCACGCTGAGGTAGTCTTCAAAATACTGATTTTTGATTCCGCGACTCGCGCTCCACGCCATGCCGGCTACGGTCAGAAACAGCGCGGCGAAAAATAGCGCCCACGCCGCGCGCTTGTGCGCGGCGCTCCATTCGCGCGTCCCGGCGAAGTATCCAAACAGGAAGTAACCGACGTAGCCCCACAGAAACGAGTAAGAAAAGCCGACGCGAATCGGCGTGAAGTCTTGAACGGTTTTAAGGACGGGAACGAACAGCAGCCACGCGCCTAAAAAGTAATACAGGTCTTTGCGTTCCGCTTTTTGCAGGTAAACGCGCAGCACGGGCGTGAAGAGGTATAAGCCGAAGAGCTCGTAAAAAAACCACAGGTGATTCTCGCGCGGTCCGCGCAGAATCTTAAGCAGATAGATTTTGAAGACGTCCGCGAACGGGCGCCCCAGCGCTTCGCCATGCCAGAGCAGATAAACGACCGACCAGACCAGAAAGGGAAAGAAAACTTTTACCGCGCGCTTGCGAAAAAATTCAACCGGCGATTCGTTTTTTGAGAGCAGCAAATATCCGCTGACCATAAAAAACAGCGGCACGGCGGCGCGAGTCAGGGCGTAATAAATCTGCTGTACGAGCGCGGAGCCGGAGCCTTGATAGTTGAGATGAGCCAGCGTCACGAGAAACGCGCCGAGCGCGCGAATCAAATCCGCCCAGCGGAAACGCGATTGGGATTGAGGTTGGGGAAGCGCCGTTTGCATATCGTTCCTTGTAATGCGACGCGCCAATTATAACTGACGCAAGGACAAAGAAGAGCCGCTCCTGACGGAACGGCTCTTCTTTCTTGCAAACAGCGCTTCAAAGGCTTATTTCACCGCCGCAAGGGCGTTTTCCATCAAAGCCTTGAAATACACCGGGTTGTGCAGCCCTTGGCTGCCTTCTTCTTCCACCAGATTGTAGAAGAACAGCGCCTGCGCGACGGGCGGGTCCATCAACAGCGGGGAGCCGTCGGCGTTCTTGAGAACGGGGGAAATCGTGCCGTCCGCGTTCTTGACGATAACGCCCTTGGCGAGCAAGCCTTCTTCCAACATCTTGTAGTCTTCCTCAAACTTGGTCAGGAAGCCGTTGACGTTGAAGTCTTTGGCGTCGGTGTGGCAGGTCTGGCAGGTGGCGAGTTCAGGTTTGAAAGTGTGAACGCCGTTTTCGCCCATGTGGCAGCCGGCGCAGGTATCTTTGACCTTGGTATAGTGCGCGCCGGGTTTGCCTTCCACGCCAAAGTCGCCCGCGCCAACTAGCATATCCGCTTGCGCGCTGAGATGCGGGTTAAAGCGGATGTTGGCGGCGTACTTATCGGGGATGGGGTTGCCCGCGTCGTCCTTGGCGACAAAGTTCGCCAGATAGCGGCGAGCCTGATGGCAGTTGGCGCACAGGTTGCCCGCGCCGCCATCAAAGGTCGCGCCGCTGACGACCATCGCCACGGGGGCGGTGGTTTCCAGCGCCCAATCGTCTTTGGTGTAGGTCGTGTGAATCTGATGGCAGGCGCGGCAGTCCTGGCGGCCCGGTTCGGTCGCGCCGGTTTCCACCTGGCTGAAGTTCTTGCCCGCGGCAATCATCTCGCTAAAAGCGTTGCCAGAGTGGCAGCCCGCGCAATCTTTGCGGCCATATTCCTCGGCGAAAGCGGTTCCTGCGCCATGGCGATTGGTCGAAAGAGCGTCCCGCTTGGCGGAAATAACGGCCGTATCGTTATGGCACTCGGTGCAGGACAAATCCTTAGCAGAGACTTCAGCGGCGGGTCCGGCAGGTCCTTGGGGGCCGGCAGGTCCGGCGGGTCCAGCAGGTCCTTGGGGTCCAGCGCAAGCGCCCAATACAAATGCTAAAAGCATTGCGGCGCCAACGAACAAAAGGGCTTTCTTGTTCAACATGGTTACATTCTCCTTAAGATGTGGTCTTGCAAATTTGGTTTGAATGGACTGTATCTTGCAATTTGGGTTGCGTAGCCTTTCTTTTCCGTTTACCTCCTTTACATCGGCGTTAAATTTGAAGCGTGGGCGCGCTTCAAACATAATTTATTTTATTCTAACAACAAATTATTGTAAAGTCACTAAAAATCACAAAATTGTCGGGATTTTCTTCATTAGAGTTCCGCCCGAAAATGCGAGGGGCTCAGGGCGAAAATCTCGCGCTACGCGATTGGCGGAGACCCTCCACGAATGCCATCTACGAATTCACGAATGCGCTTCGCCGCCAGAGCGCTTTCGTTCTTGAAGCGCTCGTCGTGTTCGAGTATTCGTGACTTTATTCGTGGACGGTTTTGCTTGCCCAATCTGCGGCGTCTGCGCCAAAGGCGAGAACCCCTTCGACTGGCTCAGGGCGAGAATCTCGCGCTACGAGATTGCCAGATTAATTTGTTAAAGCGCAAAATCTCGCGCTACTAAAAAGCGCGGAGAAGGTCTCTCCGCGCCTGTCGCAAAAAAGGCTGACTTCAATTTCCCAGCCGCGCTCGTTCCATTTCCGCCGCTTGAGGCTCAAGTTTTTTGAACAAGGGCGCGGGCTGATTCAATTTTTGTCCCGGCGGCAGATCGCTCGGCTTCCACTGCGCGCCCTCGACAGGCTTGTAACGTAGAACCAGACGCTCGCCCAGCGCGTCGCGCACGGTTTCGGCGTATTGCTCCCCAAAGAGCGGCGTTTCGTAGCCGAGAAATTCGTGCAGCTTTTGGGAAGTGAATGGCAAGAAGGGCGAGAACATAACCTTGAGGGAGTCAATCGCTTTGAGCGCGGCGTAAATGGTCTTCGCGGCGGATTCCTTATCGGTCTTGACGGCGCTCCACGGGGATTGCGCGTCGAGATATTGATTGACCGCCGTGGCGAGCTTCATCGCCTCGCCGAGCGCGGAACGCAGCCGCACGGCTTCCAGCTCCGCGCCGACGACGTTGAATCCGTTTTCGACGAGCGCCAGCAATTCCTGATCCGCTTTGCGCAAGTCGGTTACGTCGGGGACATGTCCTTCCCAATGCTTGAAGCTGAAAGACAGGACGCGGTTGGCAAGGTTGCCCCAGGTCGCCACCAGCTCATTGTTGTTGCGGGCGACGAACTCCGCCCAATCCCAATCGCTATCCTTCGCTTCGGGCATGTTCACGGTCAGGTAGTAGCGGATCGCGTCGGGGTCGTATCGGGTGAGCGCGTCGCGTCCCCATACCGCCCAATTACGCGAGCCGCTGATTTTGCGCCCTTCGAGGTTCATAAACTGATTCGCCGGCACGTCGTAAGGCAGCGTGAGTTTTTCTTCCTCGCCGGCGAAGATTTCCATAAACGCGCTGCCCACGCCCATCAGCTCGGCGGGCCACAACGAAGTGTGAAAGAAGATGTTGTCCTTGCCGATGAAGTAAAACTGCCGCGCGGCGGGGTTGAGCCACCATTCGCGCCAGGCTTCTTTATCGCCCGAGAGTTGCGCCCACTCAATCGGCGCGGAAAGATAGCCGATGACCGCTTCAAACCAGACGTACAGGCATTTGCCATCCCAGCCCGGCGTTGGAACGGGGATGCCCCAATCCAAATCGCGGGTGATGGGACGCGGCTTCAGCCCTTCGGCTTGAATCTTGCCCAGCGATTCGCCCAGCACGGTGTCGCGCATGTGGCCGGCGCGCTCTTTCAAAAATTGAATCACGTCCGGCTCTAATTTGGAAAGGTCAATGTAAAAATGCTCGGTCTCGCGCAGTTCCGGCTGCGAAGAATCGCCCGTCCATTTTGAGCGCGGGTTAAGCAGCTTGGAAGGCTCCAACACGTTGCCGCATTTATCGCACTGGTCGGAGCGAGCGTTTTCGTCGCCGCAGATGTAGCAAGTTCCTTCAATGTAACGGTCGGGCAAAAAGCGATTCAACCCCGGCGAAAACCACTGCGGCTCGACTTTGGTGAACAGGTAGCCGTTCTTTTGCAGCGCCAGAAAAATGGATTGCGAGACCTTAAAGTGATTCTCGCTGTGCGTGGAGGTGTATAAATCGTAGGAGATTCCGATTTTTTGGAAGAGGTCAATGAAGCCTTCGTGATAAAACTTATAGACTTCCTCCACCGGTTTGCCGAGATGATCGGCGCTCATGGTGACGGGCGTGCCGTGCGAATCCGTGCCGGTGACCATCAGCACTTTGTCGCCCTTCAAGCGGTGATAGCGCGCGACAATATCTCCAGGCAGATGCGAGCCGGTGATGTTCCCGACGTGAATTTCGGCGTTGGCGTAGGGCCAGGCGACGCACACTAGAATATTTTCGGACATGGCGGACTCCAATTGAAAATGAGAGATTCTCTCGCGTCTTCGCAAACAAAAACGGACTGCCCGCGCAAGACAGCCCGTTGGGATTCAATGCAGACTTCCTAACAAGCTCCCCGCGCGCGGCAAGGACGCCCCATTCGCATGGGCATGGGCATACGCGCGGATTGGGAGCGAAAATTAGCCTTCACGCCGCCAAGTTTACTATGTCCCGCCCGAAGCCGCAAGGCGTTATGCGCGCTTCCAATTCCGCGCCAGACAGGCCAGCGCCCGCGCGCCGAAGCCCGTGCCGCCGCGAATCGAATACGGGGGATGCGTCAGCGGGGAAGCAGGACTCGCGCCAACGTCGTCCAGCGCCATGCCGGCAATATCCCAATGCGCCCAAGGGTAAGGAGCGAACTCCGCGAGGAACATCGCGCTCGTCCCCACGCCGCCGTATCTGCCGCCGGTGTTTTTAATGTCCGCGTAATTCGTCTTAATTTTTTCACGGTACGCGGGGTAAAGCGGGAGCCGCCACAATTTTTCATCGGAATCGCGGCTGGCTTGTTCCACTTTTTGAGCGAGCGCTTCGTCGTTGCAAAAATACCCCGCGGCGACGTTCTCGCCCAGCGCGATAACGCAGGAGCCGGTGAGAGTCGCCACGTCAATCACGGCTTGCGGGTTGAACTCTTTGGCGTAATCAAGCGCGTCCGCCAGCGTCATGCGCCCTTCCGCGTCGGTGTTGACGACTTCGATGGTCTTGCCGTTGCGGGCGCGAATCACATCCGCCGGACGATACGCCCTTCCGCCGGGCATGTTCTCGCAGGCGGCAATCAAGCCGACGACGCGCACGGGCAGTTTCATCTTCGCAATCGCTTCGATAGCGCCGATGACCGCCGCCGCGCCCGCCATATCGGAGCGCATAGCTTCCATGCCTTCAGCCGGTTTCAGGCTGACGCCGCCGGAGTCGAAAGTCAGCCCCTTGCCGACGAAGACCAGCGGGGCTTCGTCCGCGCCTTTGTATTCCAGTTCGATAAATTTGGGCGGCAGCGCCGAGCCTTGAGTCACGGCGAGGAAGGCGTTCATGTTTTGCGCTTGAATCCAATCCAGGTCATGAACGACGCAGCGCGCGCCGCATTCGCGCGCCATGTCCTCGGCGGCTTGCGCCAGAGCGGCGGGGGTCATCATATTGGGAGCTTGATTGACGAGATTGCGCGCGCGGATCACTCCCGCCGCCAAAGCCAGCCCGGCTTCCAGCCCGGCTTGAATTGCGGGCAAACTTTCCGCGCCCGCGGCGAGCAGAATCGTCTGGGGGTCTTCGCGCTCTGCCGCGGCGGTGTGATTCGCCCGCCAGCGATACAAGCCCAGCAGCGCGCCTTCCGCCAGCGCCTGCGCCGCCGCCGCAGCTTCCACGCGCCCCGCGCCAAAGACTTCAAACGCCAGCGACTTGCATCCCAGATCGCGAGCTTTCTTCGCGCCCGCAGCCGCCGCCTGACGGATGGAATCTTTCGTCAAGTCGGCGGGTTTGCCCAACCCGATGACGACGACGCGCGGAGCAGGGAGCGCGCCGCGCGAATAGAGAACCGCCGTTTCGTTGAGCGCGCCGCGCAAATCGCCGCCGCGCAGCAGCTCGCCAATCGCGCCGTGTAGCGCCTGGTCGGCGGCTTGCGCCGAGACCGCGCTTTCCTCAAATTGCGCGACGAGAATCGCGTCCGCTTCCGTCGCTTCTATCGCCGTTTGAATCGCTTTGACGTCCATGCTTCCTCCTGTGAAATAAAACTGCGAAATCATAGCGCCAAAAACGGCGCGGCAGAAGAGAATTTGTGCTAAACTTAACAAAAGATTCCAGCGCACACTCACGGAGGCTTTATGCTCACGCTTGCGGAAAAAGTTCTCTTCGTCGTCGCGGTTGCCGCGTCGCTCTATTACACTTACCAAGGCGTGGCGCGCATCGCCGCGCACATCGGCAGCGGGCAGGGAAAGATAGATTGGGGAACGGCTAAGAAACGGCTATGGGAAGTCGTCCTCAAGGTGGGATTGTTTCAACCCGTTTTTCGCTTCCGCTTTTGGACGAGCCTTTTGCATGCGCTCATCGGCTGGGGGTTTCTTTCTTTTCTGCTCATCAACCTCGCCGATTTAATTTACGCCTACACGGGCTTCAAACTGTTGGAGCATACCGGCGCGTTCGGGGATTTTTACCGCCTGCTGGCGGATATTTTCAACGTGTTGATTATCGTCGGCGTCCTGGCGATGGCGGTTCGGCGCTTCGTCCTGCGCCCGGCGATTCTTTCGACGCGCGAGAAGACGCATCTGCACGAAAAGGCGCGGCGCGGCATTACGCGCGATTCAGCCATCGTGGCGGGCTTCATCTTCGTTCACAACGCTTCGCGTTTTCTGGGCGAATCTTTTGCGCTGGCGCTGAAGGGCGAAACCGACGTCTGGCAGCCGAGCATTTCCGCCTTCTCGACTCTGTTCGCGGGGGCGAATCCTTCCGCGCTAGTCTTCGGCGAACATCTCGCCTTCTGGCTGTCCATCGGCGCGGTGGTCGCCTTTTTGCCTTACTTCCCCTACTCCAAGCATATTCACCTGTTCTTCGCGCCGATTAACTTCGCCTTGAAGCCGGAGCGAAAATCCATCGGGCAGCTGGCGTTCATCAATCTGGACGACCAGAGCGTCGAGCAATTCGGCGCGGCGAAGATGAAAGACCTCGGCTGGGAACAAATCATGGACAGCTACGCCTGCATCATGTGTTTCCGCTGTCAGGAAGTCTGCCCGGCGTATAACACCGGCAAGATGCTCTCGCCCGCCGCGTTGGAAATCAACAAGCGCTATCACCTGAACTACGGCGGGACGACGGACGTGGAGATGACGCAACTCATCCCCGAAGAGGCGGTTTGGGCTTGCACCTCGTGCGGCGCGTGCGTGGATATTTGCCCGGTCGGCAACGAACCGATGCGCGACATTCTCGATATTCGCCGCAATCTGGCGATGATGGAAAGCTCCTTCCCCAAACAGCTGGAAACCGCCTTCAAAGGCATGGAACGGAACATGAACCCGTGGAACGTTTCGCAAGCGGACCGCATGAAGTGGGCGGCGGGGTTGAACGTGCCGACCATCGAGCAGAACCCGGAACCTGAGATTCTCTGGTGGGTGGGCTGCGCCCCGGCGACGGACGCGCGCGCGCAAAAAACCGCGCAAGCCTTCGCCAAAATCCTCAACGCCGCGGGAGTGAATTACGCCGTGCTGGGCAAAAACGAAGCCTGCACGGGCGATTCGGCTCGCCGCGCTGGACGCGAAGACGTCTTCTTCGGGTTGGCGACTCAGAACGTGGAGATTCTCAACGAGGTCAAGCCGAAGCGCATTGTGACCACCTGCCCGCACTGTTTACATACCATCAAGAACGAATATCCCGCGTTTGGCGGAAACTACGAAGTGATTCATCACACGCAGTTGATTAACGAGCTGGTCGGCGCGGGGAAGATTCAAATTCAGGACGCGGGCGAACAGCTACAAGTCGTCTTCCATGACCCGTGTTATTTGGGGCGGCACAATAAGATTGTGGACGCTCCGCGCGAGGCGTTGAAATCCGCCGGGGCGCGGACAATTGAAATGCCGCGCAGCGCGGAAAAATCATTCTGCTGCGGCGCGGGCGGCGCGCAAATGTGGAAGGAAGAAGAACCGGGCGATATGCGCGTGAACGAAGCGCGCTTCGCCGAAGCCAAAGCCACCGGCGCGGAGACTATCGCCGTCGGCTGCCCCTTCTGCCTGACGATGATGACCGACGCCGCCAAAGCGGAAGAGGGGAAGATTCAGGTCAAGGACGTGGCGGAAATTGTGGCGGAGAGAATCAAGTAAGCGGCGGCAAATTCGTAAAAGCGGCTTCGCAAGGAGCCGCTTTTTTATTCCGCCGCCTGTGTTATATTCTCAGGCGATGAAAAAGTTTTTTTTGACTCTCTCGCTTTTAACGATTCTCGCCGCTTGCGCGCCGCGGCAAAGCGCGCCGCCCCCCAAACCGACCGCCACGCCGCTCATCATCCCCACGCGCCTGCCCTTCCCCACCCGCATCGCCGCCCTGCCGGGAAATATCACCGCCACGCCCGCGCCAGACCCGCTGAACGGCGTGAAGTTTGCGCAAACATTTTCCAGCGACATGGCGGATTGGCAAATTCTTCCGGGCTACGTCACGGCGGAACAAATCAATCAAGCCGTCGCCGCGTTAGAAGGCGAAAAGATGAATCGCATGAATCAAAAGGTGATGAACGGTTTTCTGCGGACGACCGTAACGCAAATCGGCGGGCAGGCTTTTGAGGTTCTGCTGCCGGCAGAAATTGTGGATGGAAAATTAAAGCCGATGACGCTGAAAAACGTGCGGCAGACGCCCATTCTCGCCAGCCACGGCGTTTTGCTGGAAGATTACTTCGCCATAAATTTTCCCGACGTCGTCGGCAAGTGGGAAGCGCTGGGCGCGCGCTACGAGGATTTCAAATACGCGGCGGTCATCGCCGTGACCTGGGCGACCAAGTACGGACCTCTGCGGATAAGCTATAAACTTTCAGGCAAATATATCGCCGAGGCGGAGCAATATCCGGGGCGGCTGGATTTCTTAAAGTTGTGCATGTACGAGCA
Source organism: Anaerolineales bacterium (assembly GCA_034432535.1). Lineage (GTDB taxonomy): Bacteria > Chloroflexota > Anaerolineae > Anaerolineales > Villigracilaceae > Villigracilis. The sequence continues at coordinate 11,010 of DAOUBR010000080.1, forward strand.
AACGGTGGAGCATTACACGGCGAACAACAAATTGGCCGCCAACCTGTACCCCGCGCCAATTGTCGGCTTGTCCGACCCGACGGGCAAAGTCCCCGGCGCGATGAAAAGCGACGGCTTCGGCTGGACTCCGATGGCGGATTTCGCCGCGGCGGAGAAAGGCGTCCTCGCGCAAATCGGGCGGACGGTCGGCGGCGTTCCGATTGAATCAAAAGAAACACTGGCGCAATTGCAAGCCGCTTTCAATCGCGCGTTTCTGCCCGCTTACTGCGCCGAGACGACGATTCGATAATCTGGCGTTAATATAAGACTTTATCCGTAATTAACCTCAATTCGGGATAACGGCCGAGACGCGGAGACCACAGAGAAGCCTATGGAAAAATCTCCGCGAACTCTGCGGCGTATTTCTGAATTTAACCCTTATTCCCATGGCTTTCTCATGATCGCTCGC
>DAOUBR010000081.1:0-19676 GCA_034432535.1 Anaerolineales bacterium
GGCCTTATACGGGCCATACAATTCCAATTCATCTTCGTAAATGCCCAATTCCTCGGCAATCTGCGTAATCGGCTTGAGCGTTCCAGCCTGCGCGATTTCAATATCCGAAGGCACGGGGTTGATCAATTTTAGCCGGGTCGGTTGAAACGTCGTTTTCTTGACCGCCGCCGCTTTTTTAACGGTTTTCTTAACAGGCTTCTTGGCGGAAGCCTTGACGGACTTTTGGGTTGCCATACACTCTCCTTTAGAAAATGAGTTGGGCGTTATGAGGCTTTTTCAATTATCCAATTTTTTATGTAAAAAACAAGAGATTTTTGTCATCTTTTTTGTCACACCCGCAGCAATGTGCCGAGGTTTTCGCCGGATAGCGCGCGGGATAACGCTCCCTCTTCCTGCGCCGAAAAAATTTGAACGGTCAGGCGGGGATTTTTCTCAATCAGCGCGAACATCTCTTCGACTTTGGCTTTCATGCCGCCGGTGACGTCCACGCTCGCCGAGCCGCCGATAGCCGCGCCGAGCCGCTCGTATTCCGCGCGGCGCATTTCTTTTATCAGCTTGCGGCGCGCGGGGAAGTCTTCCCACACGCCTGCTTCGATTCCAGCCAGCAAAATGCGGTTCGGGGGAATCTCTTCCGCCAGAAACGCAAAGACGTCTTCGGTGGAGAGAATCGTCCCGCCTAAAACCTCGTCAAAGGCGACGTCGCCATGCACCACGGGCAGCGTTCCAGCTTGCAACGCTTTGCGGACGACAAGAACGTTGTGCGCCGTCACCTTGCGGTTGGCGGAGACCATCGCCGCCGAGGGGGAAATTGGCAGGGCGGGGATTCCGACTTGCAGCAAGGCTTGAATGACATAACGGACGAGCTCCGCCGCCTGATAGCGCACCTCCGCGAAGCCGCGCCAATACTCGCGCTGCGATTCCGCGTCCGCTGTGATTCCTTCCCGCGCGCCGTAGCGTTTCGCCGCCGTATGCCCGAAAGAGCCGGAGCCATGTCCGAGAATCAATTGCGCTTCGGGGTTGGATTCGCGCGCGGCTTTGATTTCCCGCGCCAGAATCGCCAGCTTTTCTAATCTTGGGGTGTAGGGCGAGTCTTTGTCGGTGATGAGCGACCCGCCCAGTTTTAGAAAAATCGTTTCCCGCGTCATGGTTACATTTTTTCTCGTCTTTGCCGCGCCAGTTTTCCGCCGCGCGCTTCGCTTCGCGTCTGAACGACCAACAGCGTCACGTCGTCGTCTTGTTTTGCGCCTGCTTGATACGTTTTGAGCGTTTGTATCAGCGCGTCGCAAATAGGTTGCGCCCCAAGCCCGTTCAGCGCGGCGAACTCGCGTTTCAGGCGTTCCAACCCAAACGGCTCGCCTTGCGGGTTGCGGCAATCGGTCATGCCGTCGGTGTAAAGCAGCAAGGTGGAATCTTCGGGCAGAATCACGGCGCGCTCGTCGAGGACGACGTCTTCAGATATGCCAAGCGCCATGCCGGTTCCGCGAGGCAGGCGTTCCACCGTTCCGTCCGAGCGCAGCAGCAGCGGGGCTTCGTGTCCGGCGCGGGCGTAGCGAAATTCGCGCGTTTGCAGGTCAATCACCCCGTAGAGCGCCGTGACGAACTGCGCGGCTTTTTGCATTTGGGCGATGTGACGGTTCGTCGCTTGCAGCGTTTCTGCCGGCGAAGAGTCCGCGCGCGCTTCCGCCATGATGAGGGCGTGCGCCCGCGCCATGAAGATGGCGGACGGGATTCCTTTGTCCGCCACGTCGCCGATGACGACGCCCATTTGAAATTCCGAAAGCGGGAAGACGTCGTAAAAATCGCCGCCGACTTGCCGGGCGGGAGTCACCCGCGCCCCAAATTCGGCTCTGGCGGCGCGCGGCAGTTGGTCGGGCAGGATGCTTAATTGAATATCCGCGGCGACTTGCAGCTCGCGCTCTATTCTTTCTTTTTCAAGCAGCTGTTCTTGCGCCGCTTTGAGCTCGTCGTAAGCGGCTTGCAGCCTTTGATTCTTTTCGCGCAAATCGCGGAAGGATTGGGTGTTCGCCGCGTCCAGCCGCTGGCTGAGCGCTTTCACCATGACGGAGGAAAGTTCGGGATGATTGCGGGTCAATTCGACGAAGCGCGCGCGGCTCATGCAAAGCAGCGAAACTGCCCCCCGCGCGCGCGCCGTAGCGGTGCGGATTCCGCCCGCCATCACCAGCCCCATCTCGCCGAGATACTCGCCCGCTTCGACGATGTTCAGGAGCATTTCGTCCGGCTTGCCTTCGCCCAACAGGATTTCAATTTCCCCCGCGGCGACGATGTAAAACATATCGCCGGGATCGCCTTCGCGGAAGAGAATCTCGCCCGGCTGCAACGTTTGAGGAACAAGCGTGGCGAGGATTTCATCCCGCTCCGATTCGGGCAGCCCGGCGAATAAAGGCATGTGGGAAAGCGGGTTGGCGTTCATGATTTGCCTGCGGTCAGGTCCATCACTTCTTTGCCAGCCAGCTTGTCTTGAATGCGCTGCGCCACAAGGTCGAGGTGAGCGGGCTGATGGGCGTAATCGAGGTTGTCGGTTTGAATGGTCAGCACGGGGCAGAGGTCGAACACGTTGAGCCACTCTTCGTAGAAAGAATCGAGCAGGGAAAGGTATTCGGCGGTGATTCCGATTTCAATGTCGCGCGCGCGCTTGCGGATGCGCTCCATCAGCGCCGGCACGGGCGCTTTCAGGTAAATCAGCAGGTCGGGGCGCGGCAGCCCGCCGACCACCACGTCGAACAGCTGGCGGTAGGCGTGATAATCGCGCTCGTCGAGATTCCCCATGTGGTTGAGCGCGCGGGCGAAGATGTGCGCGTCCTCGTAGATGCTTCTATCTAAAATCGCGGAACGGAAGTCGCGCGCCGCTTCAAGGTGCTGGTTGGCGCGGTGACCAAGAAAAAAGACTTGCAGGTGAAAAGACCACGCGCGCATGTTCGCGTAAAAGTCGGGCAGATAAGGGTTGTCCGCTACGGATTCGTATCCCGTCCGCCAGCCCAGCCGCGCGCCGATTCTTTCGGTGAGGGTGGTCTTGCCCGCGCCGATATTGCCTGCTACCAAAATGAGATGTTTCGCCATAGGAACGTCATTTTATCATACGCGCCGAATCTCTCGCGATTTGTTATACTTATTTGCATGAAGACGAAACTTGCTTCCATTTTTATTCTGGCGCTGTCGCTTGTTTTGCTCTTTTCCTGCGGAACGCGCGAAGAACCGCGCGATGTGGGCATGGATTTCAGCGCCGCGCAAACGCAAGCGGTGGCAACTTTCGCCGCCGGGTTGACCCAAACTGCCGAAGCGTTGCCGACTTTGACTTTTACGCCTACCGTCGAGCCGACTCTCACCCTCACGCCGACCCCGACGGGCGAGGCGCTTCCCACGCCGACAAAGAACGCCTGTTACAAGCTGTTGTGGATTACCGATTTATCCATCCCCGACGGCAGCGTGATGAAAGCGAACGAGCGTTTCACCAAGACGTGGCTGGTGCAAAACGTCGGCGGATGCGCCTGGGCGCCCGGCTTCACGTTTAGCAACGTGGGCGGAGACCCGCTGGGCGCGCAGCCCCTCAAATTGGCGAAGCCCGTCCCTTCGGGCGCGAAATACGAGCTCTCGGTCGAGATGGTCGTCCCTAGCGGAGTGTACGGCTTGATTCAAAGCTCATGGCGGATGGCTTACGAGCCGGGCATGTATTTCGGCGACACGCTTTCGGTGAACATTGTCGTCGAAGACCCGAACGCTCCGCCGACTCCTACGCCGTAAAAAACAAAAGCGGATGAGGCAGCCTCATCCGCTTTTCTGATTCAAATTCCCGCGTTGCTCAATATGGCGGAGAGATTGGATAGCGCCGCCGTTAAATCGGGGTGCGAGGTCTCAAAATGCTCAATCGCCCGCCTGACGCGCTCCAACATGGAGGCGGGCTGCTTTCCTTCCGCGCGTTCCAACAGGTCGCGCACGTCGGCGGAGAGCGCGCGCAAGAGTTCTTTCCCTTTTTCGTCCACGTCTTGCGCGGCTTCGATTTCTTTGTGAAGCTTTTCCAGCAATTGATTCAGTTCCTCGTTCATTTGCGCCTCTCTTTCTTCTGGAATGCTTGCCTGCTTCTATTTTAACCTGAATTCGGGATAAGCCTTGCGAACCGTCCCAAAGGCCTTGTGCGAGCGACTTCAAGGGTCAAATTTAGCCTTCGGGGCGCTTATGTCGAGCTGACGTTATTTTACAATGTTTTGCCGCCGCGCGCTTCGCCGCCTTGCCCAAATGTAACCTTGCCCTTGCAAAGAGGGGCTTCGCATTGGAAAATTTTGGGCTGATTTGTAAAAGTTTTATAAGAGCCGCCTTTTTTTCTTTCCGTTTTATCATATAATTACCGCACTATGGCGACACGCACAAACGAGCAGTGGATTTCAGATTTGCGCGGCTCCGGGGCGGCGTATGAGGCGGCGCTGCAAGATTTAAGCGACGCGATTCGTAAGGGGCTGCCTTACGCGCTTTCACGCTGGCTGCCGTCCGATAATCCGCTGTTCGAGCCGCTGGTTGACGAAGTGACTCAGGAAGCGCTGCTGCGGGCGTTGGAGCAGCTCGATAGCTTCGAGGGGCGCAGCATGTTCACCACCTGGGTTCACAAGATTGCGATTCGCATCGCGCTGACCGAATTGCGCCGCAAGCGCTGGCGCGATTCTTCCCTGGACGAACTTGTCGAAAACGAGGACGCGCCGCCGCCGCCCGGTTTGCTGGCCGATTCGCGCGCTTCGCCCGAACGGTTCGCCGAGCGTTCCGATATGCTTGCCCGCGTCCGCCGCATTATGGAAGAGGAACTGACCGACAAGCAGCGCGAAGCGCTGGCGCTGATTGGGCTGCAAGACGTCCCGATTGAGGAAGCCGCCAAACGAATGAACACCAATCGCAACGCGCTCTATAAACTGCTGCACGACGCGCGCCTGCGCTTGAAGAAGCGCCTGGCGTTGGAAGATATTACCCCGCAAGACGTACTGCTCGCTTTTGAGGGCGGTCAAACCAAATAATCGCAAGGAGCGTAGGATGATTTCTCTAATTTACGTTAGCAGCGCCGTTAAACTGATGAGCGACAAGGAACTGCTGGAAATTTTGAAAACCAGCCGCGCCAACAACGAGAAATACGACGTGACCGGCTTGCTGCTTTACAAAGGCGGCAATTTTATGCAGGTTTTGGAAGGTTCCGAAGAGCAGGTGGAAAAGCTGTACGAGACCATCCGAAAAGACCCGCGCCATAAGGACGTGACCATCATTTCGCGCGAGCAGATTCAAAAGCGGCAATTCCCCAATTGGGAGATGGCGTTTCAAAACCTCGATAACCCCGCCGTCAAGAACGAGCCCGGTTACAGCCAGTTTTTGGAGGACGAATTCACCGACGAGGTCTATCGCAAGAATCCGCTACGGGCTTACATTATGCTGCTGAACTTTAAAGAAAATTTGCGCTGACCTTTGGCGAAACGAAAAGCCGCGAGAATCTCCCGCGGCTTTTTTTGTTTCACTCGCCGATAATTTTCACCAACGCGCGCTTCCTGCGCCGGCCGTCGAACTCGCCGTAGAAGATTTGCTCCCAGGGTCCAAAATCCAGTTGCCCGTTGGTCACGGCGACGACGACTTCGCGCCCCATAATCTGGCGTTTCATGTGCGCGTCGGCGTTATCTTCGCCCGTGTCGTTGTGCCGATAGGCGCTCGTCGGCTCGTGCGGGGCGAGCTTTTCTAGCCATTTGTCGTAATCGTGATGCAAGCCGCTCTCGTCGTCGTTGATGAAGACCGAAGCGGTGATGTGCATGGCGTTCACCAGACACAACCCTTCTCGAATCCCGCTTTCGCGCAGCGCTTCTTCCACCTGACGGGTGATGTTCACGAACCCGCGGCGGTTGGGGACGTTGAACCAGAGTTCCTTGCGATACGATTTCATAGATAAAACGCGCTCCTATTTGACGATGAATTCCTCGAACCATTCTTCTTGCAGCGGCAGCCATTCGTCGCTTTGAACGGCGCGGCTTTTCCAGTTTTCCTTGCCGCTCCAAGATTCAATTTCAAGGGCGTACACGGCGGTTTGTTTGAGCTCTTTGTCGGTAATCGGGCGAAACTCTCTGCCCGGGGTCATGGTCGGGAAGTATTTCTTAATCAGCCCGTAAAGCGCGGCGCGCGCTTCGTCCGCGTCGGCGAGAATCTTCGCCGTCCCGAAGACCATCGCGCTGCGATATTGCAGCGAAAATTCCAGCGCCACGTTGGAAGGCAGCATCTCGCCCATTTCGCTCGCTTCCAGGCAGACTTTGGGATTCTTCTCGATGTTGGCGTGCAATCGCCCGGCGGGGCTGCTATGGAAGATGACGCGGTTATTCGGCTCGTCGTACCAAAACGTGTTCGCCATGACGAAAGGCTGTCCGTCGAAAGAAGTGGCGACGCGGGCGATTTTCGCTTCCCGCAAGAAGGAGCGAATCCACTCGTCGTCGCGGGCGTATTCTTTCAAGCGTTGAAGCGCGGTAGGGGGGCGATTTTCATAACTGCGAGCCATGCCAGATTCTCCCGAAAAGATTAGGGTTTGCGCCTCGGAATGACATGCGCATTCTAGCGAGGCAGTTTGAGATTCTTTCTTTCCTGTTCGATGATGAACCGGTAAAGCCGGAGCTGAAAGAAGAGGGCGGCGGCTGCTCCGCAGGCTGCGTATATCCAATTGTAGGGCGATTGCGTCGCGCCGCGCGCGGCTTGAAGGCAGTAAATTGCCATCCCGAAGGTCAATCCGCTCATCAGGGCGACTTCCGCCGCTTGCTGGTAGGAGATGCTGTTCTTTTTGTAAATCGGCGGGGCGGTCTTGCCGTTCCAGCGGAAGGCTTTCGCCAGCTCTTTATCCCTGCCGACGACGTACTCTTTGATTTGATTCATCGCCAGCATAGATTCGAACCACGCGCCGCGCAGCCTTGCCAGCTGGGCGATGGTCAGGCTGCCGAGGGCGGTCACGGCGGCGAAGAGAATCGCCAGCAGACCGTTGAGCGTGCGCGGGTCGAAGGCGCCGTTGGTAAATTGCATGCCGAAGAGCGCCGCCGCCAGAGAGCCGACGGAGACCAGATAAAACGAAGAGACGCGCGCGCGGTCTTCGTTCGCCTGACTTGCCGTGCCGGCGATGTATTCAAATTCGGCGGCGAGAATGCTGCGGCTTTCTTCTTTGAGATTTTTTTCCGCCATAGCGCGCTACGCCTCGAACGCCCATTCTCCGCCGCGCAGCAACGCTTCGCGCGAACCGTCCGCGCGGATTCCGTCTACGTTCAATTCCGCCGAGCCAATCATAAAATCGGTGTGAATCAGGCTTTTGTTTCCGCCTCTGGCGCCGAACTCTTCGTCGTTCATTTCGTCGCCGCCTTTGAGCGAGCTCTTATAAGCGCTGCCAAACGCCAAATGGCAGGAGGCGTTTTCGTCGAACAGCGTGTTGTAGAACAAGACGCCGCTGCGACGGATGGGCGAGCTGTGCGGCACGAGCGCGACTTCGCCCAGCCGCGCCGCGTTTTCGTCCATCTCCAAATGCTTTTTCAGGTCGGCTTCGCCTTTCTTCGCGCCGAGTTGAACCGCGCGTCCGTTTTCAAACGTGACGCTGAAATCTTCAATCAGCACGCCGCCCAGGTTCAGCGGCATGGTGGATTTGACCACGCCGTCGGCTTTCTCTTTGTGCGGCAGGGTGAACACTTCCTCGGTCGGGATGTTCACCGTGCAGGTCACGCCGTTCTTGAAAGTCTCTTGCGCGCCGCTCCACAGATGGTCTTCGGGCAAGCCCACCGTCAGGTCCGTGCCGGGCGCTTGATAATGCAGCGCGGCGTACCTTTTCGTGTTCAGGTAATTCTTGCGCTTGTCGATCTGCGCGACGTGTTCTTGCCAGGCTTTCACCGGGTCGGGCTGGTCAATGCGGCAGGCTTTGAAGATGGTTTCCCATAATTTCTTTTGCGCTTCTTCCGTCGGCAAATCGGGGAAGACTTTTTTCGCCCACGCGGGGGTCGCGGTGGCGACTACGCACCAGTTTCCGAAGTTTTCGTATTTCCGCAGCGGCTCGACGAGTTTGAGGTAAACCGATTTGCGATAAGTTGCAATGCGCTCCGAATCTACGCCGTTGAGCAAATCGGGGTTGGACGAGGAAATCGCCAGTTGCGCTTCGCCCTTGCTTTGATACTCTTCCATGCGGTGGAACAGCCAATCAGGGACTTCGCTCAGCGCGTCCAGCGGCGCTTTTTCCATGTGCAGACGGCTGATGGTTTCGTCCGTCCAGAGGACGTCCACGTAACGCGCGCCCGCTTCGTAAGCGCTTTTGACCACCTTGCGAACGAAGGGCGCATCTTCGAGAATGCCTCGAATGGAGAGTTTTTGTCCGGCGCGCAGATTCAATCCGACCCGCACGGTCACGTCCGCGTATTTTTGCAGCAGCGTTTCAAATTCTTGTTCGTTCATGACTCCTCCGTAAAGCAGAGACTTCCAATGATTTTGAAAGGCGCGCTGTTCTTAAATGTCAAACGCCCATTTGCCGCCGCGCATCACGGCTTCGCGCGTTCCGTCTGTTTTGATTCCGTCAATGTCCATCTTGGGCGAGCCAATCATAAAGTCCACGTGATTCAGGCTGACGTTGCCGCCTTTCGCCATGAATTCCTCGTCGCTCAATTCTTCGCCGCCGGCGAGCGTGAAACGATACGCCCTTCCGATGGCGATGTGGCAGGAAGCGTTTTCATCGAAGAGCGTGTTGTAGAAGAGCCGCCCGCGTTTGGCGATGGGCGAGCTGGCTGGCACGAGCGCGACTTCGCCGAGTCGGCGCGAGCCTTCGTCGGTTTCCACCAGCTTTCGCAGCGCCGTTTCTCCTTTTTTCGCGGCGACGTCCGTAATGCGCCCGTTTTCAAACTTCACTTGAAAGCCTTCGATGAGAGTCCCGCCGTAGCTCAGCGGGAAGGTGGAAGCGACCACGCCTTCGGCGCGGTTTTTATCGGGCAGGGTGAAGACCTCTTCGGTGGGGATGTTGGCGGTGAAGGGGACGCCGCTTTGCGCCATAGATTGCGCGCTGACCCATTTGTGACCGGCGGGCAGCCCCAGCGTTAAATCCGTGCCGGGCGCTCGATAATGCAGCGCATCGTATTGTTTCGCTTGCAGATAATTGGCGCGCGCTCGCAGCGTTTCAATGTGCTTTTGCCACGCCGCCACCGGGTCGGGCTGGTCTAGCCGCGTGGTTTCAAAAATCGCTTTCCATAATCGCGCTTGCGCCTTTTCCGCTTCCAGATTGGGGAAGACCTTTTTCGCCCAGGCTTCTCCCGCGTAAGCCGCCAGCGACCAGTTCACCTCGTTCGCCGAAACGCGCTTCGAGACGGCGCTCCATTCCTCTAAGTGTTTCTTTTGCAGCGCGCCGACAATCTCCGGGTCCAGCCCGCTCAACAAATCGGGGTTGGAGCCGACAATCGAGAGCAGGGCGTCGCCGTTTTTAATTTTTTCCAACACGGCTTCAATTTGCCAATGCGAATATTCATTGAAAGAATCTTTTGGGGCGTGGGCGATTCGCAGGGGGAGCATTTCCTCGTCGCCCCAGACCACGTCCACATAGCGCGCGCCCGCCGCGTAAGCGGCTTTGGCAATCTCGCGCACGAGCGGGGCGAACTCGAAAGGGACGCCGCGAGTCGCGCCGTAGGTGATAATCAGCCGCTGCCCAGCCCGCAAATTTACGCCGACTCTAACGATGACGTCGGCGTACTTTCTTAACATTTCCTGATGTTTTTTGGACATAAAACCTCGCTGCGAAGGGAATGCGGCAAGTATACCCTGAACCTTAAAAAAACGCATCGCTTTTCCCTTTCAGCTTCGTTGAGAAGCGTCGTAAAATAGCCGCATGAAACTCCCGCTTGAATTTTTCCCCGCGCCGCTCCGCAAGCCGTTCTTTTATCTCTTCCTCGCGTTGACTCTGGCGATTTTCGCAGTTTTCAACTGTCTCGACCAGCCACTGCGAACTTCCGCCGCGCCGAATGGAATCGTCTCGTTGGAGCTTGCCTACGACCCGCTGCGCGCGCGCGGCATAACGGATTCGTGGGACGCGGACGCGAAACTCGCCGCCGCTTTTGGTTTGGGTTTCGACTTTCTCTTCATGCCGGTTTACGCGCTGGCGCTTTCTTTTGGGTTGCTGCTTGTTCGCCAGCCGCCGTCGGGCTTGGGGCGTTCTTTGCTCGGTCTTGCCGCGTGGGGAGCGCTCGCCGCGCCGCTGTTCGACGCGGCGGAAAACTTTTGCCTGTGGCGCATTCTGGCGGGCGACGCAGCCGCGCCGTATTCTCAAATTGCGGCTGTGTGCGCTTCCATAAAGTTCGCTTTGCTTGCTTTTGGCTTGCTCGCGGCTGCGCTTTCCTTTTTCCCTCGCCGCGCGTAACGTGCAATTTTCGCCTCACGCTCTAAAAGAGACGCCTTCGCCCATTTTGCGCGCTTCGCCCGCTTCCAGACGATGAAGCGGCAGAATCACATGGAATTGGCTACCGGGGAAGTTCACCTCGTCGTAGCCGGGGCTTTCTACCCAAATGCGTCCGCCGTGCGCTTCCACAATGCCTTTGGAAAGCGCCAGCCCCAATCCTGCGCCGCCGCCTTTGAAGCGCGTCTTGCTTGTGGAGTGTTTTCCCAGATCGCCCGGCTGATAAAACTTGGTGAAGATGATTTCGCGGAAGTTCGGGTCCACGCCCACGCCCGTATCGCTGACGATCACTTCCACGCCGCCGTGCGGCACGTCAATAATCGGCGGGATGATTCTCGCCGTGACGGTGATTTTCCCGCCGTCGTCGGTGAATTTAATTGCGTTCCGCAGCAGGTGATAAAAGAGCTTGCGCAGCAGGTTGTTATCGGCGTAAACGCGCGGCAGCGGCGGGGTCTCCAGCGTCAGCGATTGCTTGCGCTCTTTGACGACCTCCGTCTGTTCGGCGCAGATTTCTTTGAGCAGCAAGCCGAGGTCCACCGGCTGAATGTGCAGTTTCAGCGCCCGCGCGTCCAGCTGCGCGACGTCGAACATGGATTCCATGACCTCGTGCAAGCGCATCGTCCCCTCGTGAATCTTCTTAATCATGGATTGGAAATTCGGGTCGAGGGCGGGGCTTTCCATCAGCATTTCGCTGTACCCTTTGATAACCGTTAGCGGCGTGCGTAACTCGTGCGAGGCGATGCTGATGAAATCGGATTTCGCCCGGTCAATGCGTTCCAGGTCGCGGTTGTTTTTTTCCAGAGCGCGGCGCGCCTGCCGCAGTTCGTTGTTCAGCCGCATCAGGTTTTCCACCAGCCGCGCGTTTTCCAGCGCGACGGCGGTCTGATTGGCGTGCGCGCTGAGCGTCATCAGGTCTTCTTCGGTGTAGCGGTTGCCGCTCATCTTTCTGCCGAAAGCCAGCAGACCAATCCACTGCTTTTTGGCGAAGATGGGAATATACACTTCGGCTTTCAGGCGGCTGAACCATTCTTTTTCGGCGGGCGAGGCGGCTTGAAAAGCGGGCAGCATTTCAAGGTCATATTGCAGCAACGGGCGCTGCTCGCGCAAAAAGAAAGAGGCAATCAAACCGTTCTCTTGCAGCCGTCCCGCCTGCATTTGCCTTTCTTCGGGGCTGCGCGCCAGCCGCAGTTGGTAAACCTTCTTCCCGTCGGCTGCGCGTTCCGAATCCACCAAAAAGAGAAACCCGCGCTCAATTTGCATGGATTCGAGAATGACTCCCACCGCCACGTTCGCCAGTTTGTCCATTTCCAGCAGGTTGCTGATGCTTTCGCTGTATTGGTGAATGGCGCGGCTGGCGTCGTAACGTTCGCTTTTTGTCCAGGCGTTGAGCGCGCGCGAGACGAATTCCAGCAGCGGCGAAAAGAACAGCGAGACGAACAAAGCGCTGAGCGCGCCTCCCAGCAGCGGGTTAAACGCCGCCCCGGCGAAGGAAGATTCCGCCAGCAAGAAGACCAGCGCGTACAGCGCGGCGACGAACAGCGCGGTTAATAGATACGCCAGCGCGCGCTTCATCGTTTCTTTTAAGTCGGGGACGTCGTGCGTGCCGATGACGTACGCAATTAAAGCGGCGACCGCCAGCCGCAGCGGTTGCCCCATGAAGACGAAGTTGGCGAAGAGCGGCGCGTCGCCGAGCAGCATGAGCGGCAGAATCGCCCACCAATAATTCAAACGGTTACGGAAGAGCAGCTGGCGCACCTCGCGATTTTCAGAGACGAGAATCAAAATCATCCCCAGCAGCGTAATCAGCCAGCCGAGCATCGCCCACGCCGGGGCGAGTCGCGCGCGCAGCAGCGCGACGCCGCCGTTGCTCCAAAGCGTTTCGGGCAGCCCCAGCGCGTTGGTCAGCAGCAACGCCAGCCCCGCGTTCCAAACCGCCCAAAACATCAGCCAGCCTTTCCACCCCTTTCGCTTGACGAAAGCTTGCAAAGCGAGCAAGGCGACGACCGCCAGCGTCAGCGAAGCGTAGATTTGAAATTCGCGCGCTGCCGATTCGTTAAACCCGTTTCCTCCGCGCCAGAACGCTTCGACGACGGTGAAGATCATCGCCAGCAGGGCGTAGGCTGTCGCCAGCCAGATGGCTGCGCCGTGACCGTCCTCGCGACGCTGAACGGCGAAGAACGCTATCGGCAAATAGAGCGCGCCAAGAGCGAGCAACAGGATGAGGTGCAGGAACGGCGTATTCATGCTTGCGAAAAATTTTACCCGAAAAATTCGTTTAATCGGTTATCATTATTGCTATGCTCACTTCACGCGCTTCCAGGCTTAAATACAATTTCCCTTTGAATTTGTTCCGCCCGGACGGCCGCATCGTGCTGGCGGACATTGCTGCGGCGCGCCATCTCGCCAATTTGACGTCGAAGACCCGCGCGCAAACTGGCGGCGCTCCCGTTTCCGCCAGCGATTTATACGCCATGTCGCTGCTGGACGAAGCGTATCACATCCTGCTTAAGCGTTTCTTCTCCAAATACACCGGCGCGATGTCTCGCGCGATGGGGATGCTGCAATCCAATCTTGGCTCAAATTACGACCTGACGTTGAGCAAGTTTACGGAAGAGTTTCCCCCTCTTTCGGTCTTTCTTGGCGAAATTTCCGCCGGGGCTTATCTGGCGACCAAGACCCCGAACTTCGGCGATTTTGGGCGCGGCGTGCGCGCGGCGACGGTGGAGGAGATGCTGCTCGTCCGCAACGCCAACGATAATCCGGCGCTCGCCAATTACCGCGACTTTCACGACGATTCGGTCATGCGGCAGTCGGCTTACTTTGAAGCCGTTCCGCTCCTGCTGGATTACTTCTCGCGGCAGCCCGGTTTCGGCAACGGCGAGTTCCATCTCGGCGACACGCTGACCGACGTCCTAACCGCGCCGATTAAAGCCTCGCCAGATTCTTTGGAAGGGCAGCTGCGTTTTATCCTGGAACGTTGGGGCGATTTGCTCGGCGAAGAATTCGCGCGGCTGCTGCTGCGCGGCATGGACTTTTTGCGCGAAGACGTCATCCGCAAACGCGGACCTGTAGATACCTTTAACGCGGAAGCTCATCTGCCCGATTTCAGAAGCGGCGAATACGGCGAATACGAGCGCTATTCGCCCGACCGCGATTGGATGCCGCGCCTCGTGTTGTTGGCGAAAAACACTTACGTCTGGCTCGACCAGCTTTCCAAAAAATATCAACGCGAAGTCGCGCGGCTCGACCAGATTCCCGACGAAGAATTGGACCTGCTCGCCGCGCGCGGCTTTACCGGCCTCTGGCTGATTGGGCTGTGGGAACGCAGCCGCGCCTCGAAAAAAATCAAGCAGCGCATGGGCCAGCAAGACGCCGTCGCTTCCGCTTATTCGCTGCACTCTTACGACGTCGCCGCCGACCTCGGCGGCTGGGACGCGCTGAACAACTTGCGCGCGCGCGCCTGGCAGCGCGGAATCCGCCTTTCGGCGGATATGGTTCCCAATCACATGGGGATTGACTCGACCTGGGTAGTGGAACATCCCGATTGGTTTTTATCCTGTCCCTTCCCGCCTTATCCTTCTTACTCCTTCCGCTCCGAAAATCTTTCGGACGATTTGCGCGTGGGTATTTATCTGGAAGACCATTATTACGACAAGACCGACGCGGCGGTGGTCTTTCAACGGCGCGATTTGCAAACCGGCGACCTGCGCTACATTTATCACGGCAACGACGGCACGTCCTTCCCGTGGAACGATACCGCGCAATTAGATTACACCAAGCCCGAAGTGCGCGAGGCGGTGATACAGACTATTTTGCACGTGGCGCGCAACTTCCCCATCATCCGCTTCGACGCGGCGATGACCCTCGCCAAAAAGCACATTCAGCGCTTGTGGTTCCCCGAGCCAGGCGCGGGCGGGGCGATTCCTTCGCGCGCGCAATTCGGCATGACCAAAGCCGAGTTCGACGAAAAGATTCCTAACGAGTTCTGGCGCGAGGTGGTGGATAGAGTCGCCGCCGAAGCCCCCGATACGCTGCTGCTCGCCGAAGCCTTCTGGCTTTTGGAAGGCTACTTCGTTCGCACGCTGGGTATGCACCGCGTTTATAACTCCGCTTTTATGCACATGCTTCGCGACGAGGATAACGCCAAATATCGCGGCGCAATTAAAAGCACGCTGGAATTTGACCCGCAGATTCTCAGGCGTTACGTCAATTTCTTAAACAATCCCGACGAAAAGACCGCCGTCGAACAATTCGGCAAGGGAGATAAATACTTCGGCGCCGCGACGCTGCTGGCGACTCTGCCCGGTTTGCCGATGTTCGGTCACGGGCAGGTCGAAGGCTTCGCGGAAAAATACGGGATGGAATTCCGCCGCCCCAAGATGGACGAGACGCCCGACGAAGGATTCATCCGCGCGCACGAATGGCGCATCTTCCCGCTGCTGCACCGACGCTATCTTTTCGCCGACGTGGAAAATTTCCTGCTGTACGATTTTTATACTCACGACGGCAAAGCGAACGAAGACGTCTTCGCTTACTCGAATCGCTTTGAGGGCGAGCGCGGCTTGATCATTTATCACAACAAATTCGCCGACACGCGCGGCTGGCTTAAGACCTCCGCCGCGTATCTGGACAAGCCCAGCGGAACCTTGCGGCAGAAGACCCTCGCCGAGGGATTGAACCTGCCCCGCGCCGGATACGTTATTTTTAAAGATTACGCCACGCAGTTGGAGTACATTCGCTCGTGCCGCGAGATTTGGAGCAAAGGCTTATACGCGGAACTCGGCGCGTATCAATGCCACGCCTTTATGGATTTTCGCTTTGTGGAAGGCGACGACTGGCGGACGATTTACGAGAAGTTGAACGGCGCGGGCGTTCCTTCGATGCAGGAAAAATGGGACGAGCTGGTCGAAAGCAAGGCGGAACAAGAAGAGAGCGAAACTTCCGCCCGCAAGAAGAGCGCAGCGAAGAAGAGAAAGCCCGCCGTCAAGAAACCGGCGGCGAAAAAGGCGAAGCCCGAAACGGCGAAGGCGAAACCCGGCGCCGCGAAGAAGCCCGCGAAGAAGAAGGCGGTCAAGAAGACTTCTTTGAAGAAAAGCGGCGGTTTGCTGCTGGCGATGAAGCCCGCGCGGAAGAAGACCGTTAAGAGAATTTCTTCCGCCAACCTGACTCCCGTCTCGACGGAAAAATCCCCCGTCCGCAAGAAGACCGTCAAGCGCTTGAAGCCCAAAAAGCCCGCGCCAAAGTTGGCAACGCGAGATTTTGCGCCTTAACAAATTAATCTGGCAATCGCGTAGCGCGAGATTCTTGCCCTGAGCCTATCGAAGGGTATCTCGCGTTTGACGCAGTCGCTCGCCTCCGCCAATCCCGCCCGGACATTGAATGTCCGGGCTACTCTTGCAAAGCCGTCTGAAGACGGCTAAGCGCCAGCCGTTCAGTCCGCTTGAGCGGACTTTGCATGGATAGCCCGGAGGTTTATCTCCGGGCGAAGCCGGCGCGTGAGATGGTCGGTTTTGCGCGCTCACGCGCCAAATTCCACGCGCAGGCGGTCTTCTTCGTCATAGAAAGAACGCGCGGAAAAAGGCGGGTCGCCGCGCTTCATTTCATGGATGCGATTCAGCAGGACGGGCAAGTCTTCCACGACGGGCAGGCTTTCCAGCGCGTTGATTTTCACCCATTCTGCGCTTCCCTCGCGGCTGGGTTGAATCTTGCCCGTGAAACTCTCCCCGCAGAAGAGATACAAGCAAATTCCAACTTCGCCTGCGTCCACAATGACCGTGCCGCACAGCCACAGGTCGGCGGCTATGCCCGCTTCTTCTTTCAATTCGCGCTTCGCGGCGGAAAGGACGTCTTCGCCCCGCTCGACGTGACCGCCCAGCCCGTTATACTTGCCCGCCCACAGGCGTTTGGTTGGCGCGCCTTTTAGCAGCAGATATTCCTCTCCGCGCCGCAGGAAAATCGCCGTGCGCGGAATCAACATATAGCGGTCTTTCGTCGTTCCCTGGTCGGATTTTGGCATACGTTATTTTATCCAAACTTTTTTGCCGGCATGGCAAAATTATCCCGTTATCAAGAAGCGGAAGAAAGCGGTGACGTCTTTGGGCTTGACCCAAAAAGCGGGAACTTGTTTTCGATATTCCGCGTAGCCCGGCAGCCGTTTCATCAGTTCCGGCTCTTCCGTCAGCCGAACCCAGCCGAAGAAGAGCAGCGGCGCGAAAGGGATGAAACTCAGCGCGAAGATTCCGCCATTAAGCAGCGCCAGCCCCCAACAAACGCGCGTCGCTCCCCCGTAAACTGGATGCCGCAAGAGGCGGTAAATTTTATCGTCCGCCATGCCGCCCGCTTCGGGGTGATACACATACAACATGGCAAGATTATCCACGCCAAACGTCAGCGCGGAGCGCAGCCAGAGCAGCCCGCCGACGAGGGCCCAATACCAGCCGAGAATGCGCGCGGCGGCGGGGAACATTCCCTGCGTAAACCGCATGTGGGCGGGGTCGTCCATGTAGGCGACATGCGCGACGGCGGCGAAGAGAATGGAAACGCCGGGGATAATATATCTCAGCGCCGCTTGCGAATAAGCCCCCTCTTTATATTTTTCAACCAACTTCTTTCTTTGCGTAAACGCGCGGCGCAGGACGAGAAACCCCAGCGCGAAAACGACAATCTGGCTGTCTATCGTCCAGGTTGGGATTTGGTCTGAAACGAGGAAATAGAAAGTGGTCAGCGTAAAACATCCCAGCGCGAGCGCCGCCGGTTTGGCGGAGCGCAATTCGGGGAAGCGCTGCGCGAGCGCGTCCCATCCTTTGATTTTCATATCATTCCTCTTTTCCTATAATTATACTCTCGCGATTTCCTGTATAATTTCTTCATGGAACTTTCGCCGAAGGATTTGAAAAAAGTCGTCGTGTTTCAAGACGCGACGGACGCCGATTTGCGCCTGATTTTGCAAAATGGAATTCCGCGCGCCGTGGAGACGGGCGGATATTTTTTTCTGCAAGGCGACCCTGCCGAATATTTATACGTTCTCGCCGCGGGACAGGTGAAGCTGACGCAGGCGAACCCGCACGGGCAGCAGGTGAATTTGCGCACCATCTATCCTTTGCAAATGTTCGGCGCGCTGGGTGTGACGCGCGCGGAGGCGGTTTATCCCGCTTCGGCGCAGGCTTTGGAAGATAGCTCCGCGCTTGCGCTCAAAAGCGAATTTTTGCGCAGAATGATTGAAACTCGCCCCTATCTTTCGTTTGGCTTGATGAATTTAATGACCGCTTACATCCAGGAGATGCAATCGCGTTACCGCGAGCTGGCCACCGAACGGGTGGAACAGCGCGTGGCGAGCGCGTTGCTGCGCCTGACGGCGCAAATGGGAACGAAGCCAGAAAAAGAGGGCGGCATTGAGCTCGCTTTCTCGCGGCAGGATTTGGCGGAAATGACCGGTTGCACGCTTTACACCGTCAGCCGCTTGCTCAGCGAATGGGAACGACGGGGAATCATCCAAACCGGGCGCGAGCGAGTCCGTATTTTGAAGCCGCACGACCTGGTGCGAATTTCCGACGGGCTGCAAAAATAGGTCGCATGTCGAAAGTTGCGTAAATTCGCGCCGCCTTTACGCAAGCATTGAGATACATCCAAAAAATAAGGGCTGTTTCTTTGCGCCAGCGCAAAGACCAGCCGTATTTTTGTTGATACGATGGGAGCGTGGATTCTTCTTTTGGCGCGAACGCGACGGTGAAGGAAGTTTTAGACGCCAGCCCGCGAGCCGCTTCCGTTTTTTTAAGTTTCAGAACGGCTTGTGTGGGCTGCCATCTGGCGCGCTTTTGCGCGCTGGCTGACGTCGCCCTCTATTATCAAATTCCCCTCGACGCGCTGCTTGCAGAAATCAATGAATCCATCCAAACCCCAACGGAGGAGTAGTCTATGAAAGCTGTTAAATTGGGAGCGCTTTTTCTTCTGCTCGCCGCCGTTATCGCGGCTTGCGCTCCGTCCGCTCAGGCGGTGAACACGGAATACGTGCTGACCACCGCTTTACGCGACGGCAATTTCGTTTATCTCGGCGTGGACGGCGAAATTAACGGCGTCGCCAATCCCGTCTTGCGCGCCAAGCCCGGCGAGCGAATTACCGTCATGCTTGTGAACGGCGGAGACGGGCGGCACGACATTGTCTTCGACGAAATCAACGTCAAGTCCGACGCGGTGACCAAGAAAGGCGAAACCACTTCCATCACTTTCGTCGTCCCCCAAAAGGACATGACGGTCAAGTACCATGATTCCGCGCATGAAAAATTGGGGATGAGAGGCGTGCTGCTGATAGGCGCGGCGGCTTTGGAAGGCGGCGAAGCGCCGCAGGCGGCGGAACCAGCTGCGGAAAAGCCCAGCGGGCTTTATCAAACCGAGCTGGCGATGCAAGCCATTCAAAAAGGCGGCTGCGTGGCTTGTCACACCATTCCCGGCGCTTCCGCCGTTCCGGGCGTGGTCGGCCCCGATTTGAGCGAAATCGGCAAGGTCGTTAAGGAACGTCTGGCTTCCGGCGAATACAACGGCATGGCGAAAACGGCGGAAGAATATCTGACCGAGTCCATCGAATCGCCGGACGCTTTCCTCGCTCCCGCCTGCCCGACGGGTCCCTGCGCCAAAGGCGTGATGCCCGCTACGCTGGCGCAGAGCCTGAGCTCGGACGAGATTTCGCAGATTGTCGCTTATCTCGCTTCGCTGCCGGAAGGCGCGGTCGCCGCGAGCGCGGCGCCGGAGGCGGGCGCGGGTGAAGTCCCCGCTTTGACCGCCGAAGAATTCGACTGGGCGAAGCAGACCTTCTTCCAGCGCTGCGCGGGCTGTCACGGCACGCTGCGCAAGGGCGCCACGGGCCCCGCGCTCACGCCCGATAAAACCCTGCCCAAAGGCACGGTCGGTTTGGCGGCGATTATCTTCAACGGCACGACGCGCGGCATGCCCGACTGGGGCAAGCAAGGCATTTTGACCCAAGCTGAAACCGAGATTATGGCAAAGTTCCTGCAAAACGAACCGCCCGCCCCGCCCGAACTTTCGCTGCAACAAATGAAAGATTCCTGGCAATTGATTACGCCTGTTGATCAGCGCCCGACTTCGCCGCAGACGAAGCGCAACATCGAGAACTACTTTATCGTCACCCTGCGCGACGCGGGAAAAGTGGCGATTATTGACGGCGACACCAAGGAAATCGTCAGCGAAGTGGACAGCGGCTATGCCGTGCACATCACCCGCATGTCTGCCAGCGGACGCTACGCCT
>DAOUBR010000082.1:0-102524 GCA_034432535.1 Anaerolineales bacterium
CATGGCTTTCTCATGATCGCTCGCGCCGCTTTGTTTAACAGGATCAACAGGACGTCTTCACCCTGTTTTCTGCGCGGCTCATCCTAAAAATCCTGTCCATCCTGTTTGTTTTCTAAGCGGAGATAGATTCGACGGGGCGGAAAAAGGCAGGAATCGGAAAGTTGCGTACATTGTCGCCGCAAGACGCCCTTCGACAAGCTCCGGGCAAGAATCTCGCGCTACGCGATTGGCAGATTAATTTGTTAAAGCGCAAAATCTCGCGCCGCTTTTAGCCCAAAATCGAGATTCTCTTGGAAAAGACGCCCGCAAAACGCCTTTCTTATTCTTACCGAAGTTGTCCGAAATTATGACAACAGGCATATAGATTTAAGCGGATAATAACTAATCAAGAGACCGTAACAAGGATACACTTGCCGGTTAGTTAAGAAAAAATTTCAAACGCAGCCCGCCGGTTTCGTTTGGGCTTCCCGATAACACATTCTCTTCAAGGAGTTAAAATGAAAAAACCGATTGTAACGATTGACGGCAACGAAGCGACCGCCTCGGTCGCCCATCGCTTAAGCGAAGTGATTGCCATTTACCCCATCACCCCGTCTTCGGGCATGGGCGAATTCGCCGACGAATGGTCCGCTAAGGGCAAGAAGAACATCTGGGGGACGATTCCGCTGGTGGTGGAAATGCAATCCGAAGGAGGCGCGGCGGGCGCGGTTCACGGCGCGTTGCAAACCGGCGCGCTGACCACCACCTTCACCGCCTCGCAAGGTTTACTGTTAATGATTCCGAACATGTATAAAATTGCGGGCGAGCTCACCAGCGCGGTCTTTCACGTCGCGGCGCGTTCCATCGCCGCACAAGCCCTTTCCATCTTCGGCGACCATCAAGACGTGATGGCGGTGCGTCAGACCGGCTGGGCGCTGCTCAGTTCCGCCAGCGTGCAAGAAGCGCACGACTTCGCCGCCATCGCCCAGACGTCCACGTTAAAATCGCGCATCCCCTTCCTGCACTTCTTCGACGGCTTCCGCACGTCGCACGAGGTCGCCAAAATCTTTCAACTGACGGACGACGAGCTGCGCGAACTGGTGGACGACGAGATGGTGCGCCAGCATCGCGCGCGCGCCCTCACCCCCGAACGTCCCGTCCTGCGCGGCACGGCGCAAAACCCCGACGTATATTTCCAGGCGCGCGAAACGGTCAATCCCTTCTACGCCGCTACTCCCGCCATCGTGCAGGAGATGATGGATAAGTTCGCCAAAGTGACCGGACGCCAATACAAACTTTTCGAATACGTCGGAAGCCCCGACGCGGAGCGCGTGGTGGTCTTGATGGGCTCCGGCGCGGATACAGCGCAAGCGACGGTGGAATATCTCGTCGCGCAAGGCGAAAAAGTCGGCGCGCTCAAAGTGCGCCTCTACCGCCCGTTCTCCGTCAAACATTTCATCGAAGCGCTGCCCCGCTCGGTTAAGAGCCTGGCAGTGTTAGACCGCACCAAAGAGCCGGGCGCGCTCGGCGAGCCGCTCTTCCTCGACGTGGTGAGCGCGCTGGCAGAAAGCGGAAAATCGGACGTCAAAGTCATCGGCGGGCGCTACGGCTTATCTTCCAAAGAATTCACCCCCGCGATGGTCAAAGCCGCGCTGGACGAATTGAAAAAGCCCGAACCGAAGAAACGCTTCACCGTCGGAATCCGCGACGACGTCTCAAACAGCAGCCTTGAAGTGGATTCCTCCTTCTCGGTGGAAAACGACGAAACCGTGCGCTGCGTCTTTTTCGGTCTCGGCTCGGACGGCACGGTGGGCGCGAACAAAAACTCGGTCAAAATCATCGGCGAAGAGACCGACAATTACGCGCAGGGCTACTTCGTGTACGACTCGAAGAAATCGGGGCAGATGACCACCTCGCATCTGCGCTTCGGCCCCAAGCCGATTCACGCGCCGTATGTGATTGAAGAGAATCAGGCGAATTTCGTCGCCTGCCATCAGTTTAACTTCCTGGAAAGGTTCGACCTGCTGAAATACGCCAAGCCGGGCGCGGTCTTCCTGCTCAACAGCATGTACGGCAAGGACGAGGTGTGGGATCGCTTGCCGCGCGAAGCGCAATCGGCCATCATCGAAAAGAAACTCAAATTCTACGTCATCAACGGCTACGAAGTGGCGGAAAAGACCGGCATGGGTCAGCGTATGAACACCATCATGCAGACGGCGTTCTTCGCCATTTCCGGCGTGCTGCCGCGCGCACAAGCGATTGAACAAATCAAAAAAGCCATTGAGAAAACGTACGGTAAACGCGGCGAAGCGGTAGTGCAAAAGAACTTCGCCGCCGTAGACGCGGCTCTCGCCAACCTTTACGAGGTGACCGTGCCAGACAAAATCACCTCTACAATCACGCGCCGCCCGCCCGTCCCTGAAAACGCGCCCGCGTTCGTGAAGGAAGTCCTCGCCCCGATGATTTCTTTCAACGGCGATAATCTGCCGGTCTCCGCGCTGCCGGTGGACGGAACCTTCCCCACCGGCACGACGCAATGGGAAAAGCGCAACCTCGCGCTGGAAATTCCCGTGTGGGAACCAAGCCTGTGTATTCAATGCGGCAAGTGCGTCATGGTCTGCCCGCACGCGGTGATTCGTCACAAGGTGTACGACGAAAAATTGCTGGAAAAAGCGCCGGAGACTTTCAAGCGCATGCCTTCCAAATTCAAGGAATTTTCACAAGGCTACGCTTACACCGTGCAAATCGCGCCGGAAGACTGCACCGGCTGCACCCTGTGCGTGGAAGTCTGCCCCGCCAAAGACAAGAGCGCGGCTGGGCGCAAGGCGCTAAACATGGCGCCGCAGCCGCCCTTGCGCGAAGCCGAAGCGAAGAACTGGGACTTCTTCATGGAAATCCCCGACCTGGACCGCAAGCTGATTAACCCCGCCACCATCAAGAACTCTCAATTGCTGCGCCCGTTGTTTGAATTCAGCGGCGCGTGCGCGGGCTGCGGAGAGACTCCTTACGTCAAGCTCGTTTCGCAATTGTTCGGAGACCGCGCCATCGTGGCGAACGCGACGGGCTGCTCTTCCATCTACGGCGGCAACTTGCCCACCACGCCCTGGGCGCAAAACGCGGAAGGGCGGGGACCCGCCTGGTCCAACTCGCTCTTTGAAGACAACGCGGAGTTCGGTCTCGGCATGAGGCTGACGCTCGACAAACACAAGGAATACGCGCTGGAATTGCTGAAAGCGCTGGAAAGCGAAGTCGGCTCGCAACTGGCGGATGAAATCATCAACGCGAATCAATCCGACGAGGCGGGCATTCAGGCGCAGCGCGAGCGGGTCGCCGTTTTGAAGCAAAAGCTCGCCGGCTCGTCCGACCGACGCGCCAAAGACCTCCTCAGCCTCGCGGATAACTTCGTGCAAAAATCGGTGTGGATTATCGGCGGCGACGGCTGGGCTTACGACATCGGCTACGGCGGTCTCGACCACGTGCTTGCCTCCGGGCGCAACGTGAATATTCTGGTGCTGGATACGGAAGTGTATTCCAACACGGGCGGGCAATCGAGTAAATCCACCCCGCGCGCGGCGGTCGCCAAGTTCGCCATGGGCGGCAAAGCCATGCCCAAGAAAGATCTCGGCTTGATTGCCATGTCCTACGGCTACGTCTATGTGGCGAAGGTGGCGATGGGCGCGAACGACCAGCAAACGCTGCGCGCCTTCCTGGAAGCCGAATCCTACGACGGCCCCTCGCTCATCATCGCGTACAGCCACTGCATCGCGCACGGCTACGACCTGGCAAAAGGGCTGGAACAGCAAAAACTCGCCGTGCAGTCCGGTCACTGGCCCCTCTTTCGCTACGACCCGCGCCTGGCGGCGGAAGGCAAGAATCCGCTGGTCATCGAATCGAAGGAGCCGAGCGTCCCGCTCTCGCAATACGCTTATAACGAGACGCGCTACAAGATGTTGACGCAAATGGACGAAGCCCGCGCCGAAGAGCTCATGAAGGAAGCGGAGCATGACGCGAAGTCGCGCTGGGCGCTCTATCAGCAAATGGCCGCCATTCATTACGAAAAGTAACGTTTGAAAAGACCTGACAGGCGCTTTGCCCTGTCAGGTCTTTCTATTGCAAGGAGGAAACCATGACTGATTTATCCACCACCTATCTTGGATTGAAGTTAAAGAATCCGCTGGTCGCTTCTGCTTCGCCGCTTTCAAAAAAGGTCGAAACCGCCAAACGGCTTGAAGAAGGCGGCGTTTCGGCAATTGTGATGTATTCGCTCTTTGAGGAGCAAATCGTCCACGAAGCGCTGGAATTTGACCACTTCCTGATGCAGGGCGCGGAATCCTTCGCCGAAGCCCAATCCTACCTGCCCGACGGCGGTTTATACGGCGTGGGACCGGAAAAATATTTGAATCAGGTGACCGCTTTGAAAAAAGCGCTCAACATCCCGGTGATCGGCAGCCTGAACGGAGTCTCCAAAGGCGGATGGACGCGCTACGCCAAACAAATTCAAGAAGCGGGCGCGGACGCGCTGGAGCTCAATCTCTATTACCTGCCCATCGAGCCGAAACTGACGGCGCAGGAAATCGAGGACGCGCAAGCGGAGCTGGTGGCG
Organism: Anaerolineales bacterium; assembly: GCA_034432535.1. Taxonomy (GTDB): domain Bacteria; phylum Chloroflexota; class Anaerolineae; order Anaerolineales; family Villigracilaceae; genus Villigracilis. Next base: position 4,583 of record DAOUBR010000082.1, read on the forward strand.
GAAGTGAAAGCCGCGCTGCGCATTCCGCTGGCGGTCAAACTCAGCCCCTTCTATACCGCGCTGCCGAATTTCATTCAGCGCGTCGTGGAAGCGGGCGCGCAAGGCGTCGTGCTGTTCAATCGCTTTTATCAGCCCGATTTCGACCTCGACGAGCTGGAAATCATCCACAGCCTGGATTTAAGCACGTCGGCGGAACTGCGCCTACCGCTGCGCTGGGTTTCCATTTTGAGCGGCAGAATCAACGCCGACTTCGCCCTGACCAGCGGCGTTCATAACCACAAAGACGTTTTGAAAGCCATGATGGCGGGCGCGAAAGTCGCTATGTCGGCTTCGCATTTCCTTCACAACGACGAGGAAGCCCCGCGCAAGATTTTGGAAGACTTGCAAGCCTGGATGAAAGAGCGCGAATACGCTTCGATTACGCAAATGCAAGGCAGCATGAATCAGAAAGCGGTGAAAGAACCGGCCGCTTTCGAACGCGCGAATTACATGAAAGTCCTCAACTCATTCCGACCTTAAACGCGCGCCGTTCCGAATCAAAAAGCCCTCCGGCGTCGGAGGGCTTTTTGTATTTCCGCTTACCAGCCGCGAACCGCCCGCTCGATTTTCTCCAACCCCTTTTGAATATTCTCCATCGAATTGGCGTAAGACAGGCGCAAATAGCCCTCGCCATACTTGCCGAAAGCCGAGCCGGGCAGCAAAGCCACGCCCGCTTTTTCCAAAATAAAATTCGCCAGCTCGGCGGAGCTTTTGCCCGTTCCGCGAACGTTGGGGAAGGCGTAAAACGCGCCCTGCGGTTTTTGGCAGGAGAAGCCGGGAAGAGCGTTCAAGCCGCTTACGATCGCGTCGCGACGACGCTGATATTCAGAGACCATCGCGTCGGTCATGCTCTGGTCTCCGGTCACGGCTTCCAGCCCGGCGAACTGTGTAAAATGCGCGGTAGAGCCGACAGAATGCGTCAGCAGCAATTCCACGCGAGCGGCAAGCTCGCGCGGCATAACCCCATACCCCAGCCGCCAGCCCGTCATGGAATAAGTCTTGGAAAAGCCGTCCACAATAACGACGCGCTCCTTCATGCCGGGCAGCGCCGCAATGGAAGGCGCGTTCAACCCGTCGTAGACAATGCGCGCGTAAATCTCGTCGGACATGACCCAGCAGTCGAATTTTTGCGCTTGCGCGGCAATGTGTTTCAGGTCTTCCAGCGGAATCACGCCGCCCGTGGGATTGCCCGGCGAGTTGAGGATGACAAGCTTTGTCTTGGGGCTGATCAGCCGGTCGAAGGCTTCCAGGTCGAAAGAAAAGCCGCTCTCTTCCCGCAGCGGCACAGGGATGGGAATCCCGCCCGCGACGCGAATCATCGCCTCGTAGGTGGGAAAGCCGGGGTCGGGGTAAAGGGCTTCGTCGCCCGGCTCAAGCAGCGCAAGAGCGGGAAAAAACAGGTTGGGCTTTCCGCCGGGGCTGACGACCACCTCGTCGGGGCTGAATGAAATCCCGCGCCGCGCGCCCGCGTCCTGAGCAATGGCGGCGCGCAGTTCGGCGATTCCGGCGGGCGACGTGTAGCGCGTCTTGCCCGCGCGAATCGCCTCGATCCCCGCGCGGCTGACGTTTTCAAACGTGGGGTAATCGGGCTGCCCGATTTCAAAGTGGATAATTTCGCGTCCTTCGGCTTCCAGTTGCGTGGCGCGCGTCAGGACTTGATAAGCGCCTTCGGGGCGAAGGCGCGATACGCGGGTTGCGAAAGGCATAGTTGTATCTCCGCGCCGATGGTATAGAAACAGGCTGCGCGCGTGAAATTCCCGCCCGGCATAAAAAAAATCCCTCGCAGAACGAAGGATTTTTTAACATGCAGGTCAGGCTTCAGAAGCGGCGGGGGAAGCTACCTTGCGTTGGCGGAAAGTGATGCGAGCGCGGGTCAAGTCGTAAGGCGACATCTCCAACGCGACTCGGTCGCCCAGCAAAATGCGAATGTAATGCTTTCGCATCTTGCCGGAAAGATACGCCAGGACTTCGTGACCGTTGTCCAGCCGCACGCGGAATTGCGTGCCGGGCAGGGCTTCAATCACCACGCCCTCCACTTTAATTTTGCCTTCTTCTTTAGCCATACAGAGACCTTTCTTTTATTCTGAATCTTTGGTCGAGCGGCGCTTGGAGCGGCGGATAGCCTTCTTCTTCTCCATGCGGCGCTGCTCGCTCTTTGAGACGAACCAGCGCTTGTTGCGGATGGTGCTTAAAACGCCGCTTTTGACGACCTTTTTGCGGAAACGTTTGAGCAGGGAATCTTGCGATTCGCCGTTGCGCAGATAAACGGAACCCAAAGCTAATCACCTACTTTCCGGGCTTAAAATAAAAACTCGGCTTTCATGCAGAATCAGCCGAGGACTTTTCACAAGACCAGAAACGAACCCATTGACCGAACGTCAAAAAAGCGCTTCACACTCCTGATTGGTTGTCCGGAGGCTTGCGCCTCCCGCTGAAACTGCGAAGCGTATTATACACGACAGGCGCGCGGATGAGAAGATTTTCAGGAAGCCAATTTCAAGGCTTTTGCAAAATGCGCTGCAATTCGGAAAGGGTCAGGTTTGCGCGCTCGTCGCGCAGGAGGGGCAAGCGCGCGCGCGTCCGCCGCAGTTGATTCAAATCGAGTTGGGCGAAAGTCAGCGCTTCTTCGTGATACGGTCCGCGGGCGATTTCCTCGCCGTCGGGGTTGCAAGCCGCCGCCCCGCCCCAAAAGTGCAACCCGTCTTCGTAGCCGGCGCGGTTGGTATGCGCCACAAAGCAGGTGAACATGCCGGCGTACGCCTGAGTCACGCGCTCCACCCAGCGGGCGGATTCGAGCCGTTCTCCGCCGCTCAGCCCGCGTCCCGGCGAAGCGGAAGAAAAGAGCAGAATGTCCGCGCCGTCCAGCCAGAGCAGATAAGGCAGCGAGGCGTGCCAGAAATCCTCGCAGATTAACATGCCCATCCGCCCGAAGCGCGTATCGAAGGCGCGAACCGAATCGCCCGCCGCGAAGAAGCGTCCTTCGTCGAACAAGCCGTAGGTGGGCAAGTAGACCTTGCGGTGAAGGTGAATCGTCCGCCCGCCGGAAAGATACGCGGAGGCGATGTAAAAACGGCGGCGGGAATCTTCCTCCACAAAACCGACCGTCAAATCAAGGTCGCGGCTGGCTTGCAGCAAACGCCGAAAGACGGGGTCTTCTTCCGTCGGTCGAAGCGCGACGGAGGAAGCCAAATCTTGCAGAATGTAACCGGTTAAAGAAAGTTCGGGGAAGACGAGTAAATCGGCTCGTTCCGCTTTGGCGCGCTCGACGTAAGCCAGATGTTTTTCGAGGTTGGCTTCTACGTCCCCCAGTTTGGCTTGCGTTTGCGCAAGGGCAAGGTTGAGTTTCATAGCGCGAATCTTACCACTAAAAAAAGACTTCCGAAAAAATTTCGGAAGTCTTCTGCGGAGAGGGAGGGATTCGAACCCTCGGTGGACCGGAGCCCACAACGGTTTTCGAGACCGTCCCATTCAACCGCTCTGGCACCTCTCCAAGAACGCGGGCGCGATTATAACTTAAATTCGCGCCGTTGTGAAAAGCAATTCGTTATTCCTCGCCCAGTTGCTCTTTGGCTTTTTTCGATTGCTTGCCGCGCTCTTCCGTGTCGAGGATGCGCTTGCGGATGCGATAGTTCAGCGGGGTGACTTCGAGCAATTCGTCGTCGGCGAGGTATTCAACCGCCTCGTCGAGACTCATCTGGCGCGGCGGAGTGAGGCGGATTTCCATATCGCCGCGCGAGGCGCGCATATTCGTCAGGTGCTTCTTCTTGCAGACGTTCACCGCAATATCCAGCCCGCGCGCGCATTCGCCGACGACCATGCCTTCGTACACCTCCACGCCGGGAGCGACGAACAACATGCCGCGCTCTTCCGCTGACTTCAAGGCGTACGCGGTAGTCGTCCCCGCTTCCCACGCTACGATAGAGCCGTTATTGCGCGTGGAGATAGGTCCCGCGTATTCTTCGTAGCCGTGAAAGATGGTGTGCATCACGCCCGCGCCGCGCGTGGAAGTGAGGAATTGATAACGAAAACCGAGCAGCCCGCGCGTGGGGACGAGATAGACCATGCGCGTTACGCCTTGTCCGGAATCGTGCATTTCCAACATTTGCCCGCGCCGCGAGCCGAGCATTTCCACCACCACGCCCACCGTTTCGGCGCTGGTTTCGATGTGAACTTCTTCGTAGGGTTCAAGCAGCGCGCCGTCTTCCGCTCTGTGATAAATCACTTCGGGGCGCGAGACTTGAAACTCGTATCCCTCGCGGCGCATGGTTTCGATAAGGATTCCCAAGTGCAACTCGCCGCGCCCGGAAACGAGGAAGCTGTCCGGCGATTCGGTATCTTCGACGCGCAGCGAGACGTTGGTGCGCAGCTCGGCGTACAGGCGCTCGCGCAGTTTGCGCGAAGTTCCCCATTTGCCTTCGCGCCCGGCGAAGGGCGAAGTGTTTACGCCGAAAGTCATGCGAACCGTCGGCTCTTCGACTTTGATGGTGGGCAGCGGGACGGGGTTGGCGGGGTCGGCAAGCGTTTCGCCAATGGCGATTTCTTCCAAGCCCGCCAGCGAGACAATATCGCCCGCGCTGGCTTCTTCAATTTCAATTTTGTTCAACCCCTGAAAGGCGTAAAGATATTTTGCAGTTTCGGGGAGGTTTCGCCCGTCGGTGGTTAAACGCGCCAGACGCTGGCCCGCCCGTATTTTGCCGGCGAAGACGCGCCCGACGGCGGTCACGCCGCGATAATCGTCGTAGCCAAGAGACGTCACCAATAATTGCAAAGGCGCGTCGGGGTCCACTTTGGGCGCGGGGATGTGACGCAAAATGACGTCGAAGAGCGGCTTGAGGTCGGGACCCAGCTCGGGGGTCAATCCGGCGCGCTGTTCGGTGGCGACGGCGTAAACGACGGGGAAGTCCGCCTGTTCTTCCGTCGCGCCGAGTTCGATGAACAAATCGAACGTTTCGTTCAACACGCGCTCCGGCTCGGCGTCTTTGCGGTCCACTTTGTTGATGACCACAATCGCTTTGTGCCCCATTTCGAGCGCCTTCCTCAAGACGAAGCGGGTCTGCGGCATGGGACCTTCGGCGGCGTCCACCAGCAGCAGCACGCCGTCCACCATGTTCATCACGCGCTCCACCTCGCCGCCGAAGTCGGCGTGACCGGGCGTATCCACGATGTTGATTTTGACGTTTTGCCCAGAGGCTTCGTCAAAGAGCGTGATGGCGGTGTTCTTGGCGAGGATGGTGATGCCGCGCTCGCGTTCAAGGTCGTTGGAATCCATCACGCGCTCTTCCACGCGCTGGTTTTCGCGGAAGACGTGCGACTGGCGCAGCAAGCCGTCCACCAGCGTCGTCTTGCCGTGGTCCACGTGCGCGATAATAGCGATGTTTCGTAAATCGGTTCGTTCAATCATAAGTTAATGATTTGCCTTACGCCGCGGCGCGAGATTCGTCTCGCCTCTGGCGCATGGCGTCCAAGATATGGGGTAATCCTTCGCCTGCTTGCATAATGAAACCTCCGAGAGACTCGGAGGTTCGCTTGGGGTGTCTGATGGGTTTCGAACCCACAACATCCACATCCACAGTGTGGCGCTCTGCCGTTGAGCTACAGACACCATGATTCGAGCGGGGGGTATTATATCATAAGTTCATCCGCCCGCAAGGATTTTTTGAATGGTTTCTTGCGCGGATTCTCTGGCGACGACGAGTTGTTCGCCGCTGGCGAGGTCTTTCACTGCGACTTGATTGCGCGCGGCTTCGTCCGGCCCCAGCGTGAGGACGACGCGGATTTTCATCTTATCGGCGAATTTGAATTGCTTGGGCAGTTTCGCCGGTTCGGGGTAGCAGAGGACGTTCAGCCCGCCGCGCCGCAGTTCCGCCGCCAGGCGGTAAGATTCGCGCAGCAGGGTTTCGTTGAACACGGTGACCAACGCCGGGGCGGGGCTGGGAACAAAAGGCGGGAGCAATCCGCGCTCTTCGAGAATAATGCTCATCACCACGTCGCCCATGGCGAAGCCCACGCCGGAAAGCGGCTGCCCGCCGACGTCCGCCAGTAAATTATCGTAACGCCCGCCGCCGAAGATGGCGCGTTTGAGCGAGCCGCTGGTTTCAAAGGCTTCAAAGACCGTGCCGGTGTAGTAGAGCAAGCCGCGCACGACGTTCGGGTCGAATTTGACGTATTCGCGCGCGCCAAGCGCGTCCAACGCGGAAAACAGGCGCGAGAGTTCTTCGTCCTTTCGCCATAAGTCGAAATTCGAGAGGACGGCTTTCAAGCCGTCGAGCTGCGCGGAAGATAAGCCGGTTTCGAGGGCGTATTCCTCCCAAGCCTTTTCTTCCATTTTGGCGCGCCGGTCCACCAGATTGGAAACGTCCACCCGTTTTTCGGGGGGGATTCCCAAAGCGTCAAAGGCGGAGTTCATCAGGCGGCGGTTGTTGACGTATACCGAAGCGGCTTCGGGAGGCAGCCCGACGCGGCGTAAAAAGGAAACGCCGACGGCGATCAATTCCGCGTCCGCTTCGGGGGAATTGACGCCGAGCATGTCCACGTTCCATTGGAAGAATTCGCGCGTGCGTCCTTTTTGCGGCTTTTCGTAGCGCCAGAAGGGGCCAAAAGACCACCAACGCAGGGGGAAAGCCAGCTCGCCCTGTCGGGCTGCGACCATCCGCGCGAGGCTGGGCGTGAGCTCGGGGCGCAGCGTGACCAAATCGCCGCCGCGGTCTTGAAAGGTGAACGATTGTTTCTTAACCAGCTCCTCGCCCGATTTTGCGGCGTAGAGGTCAATGGATTCGATAAAAGGTCCGTCGTATTCCTGATAGCCAAACGATTGAGAAGCCGCGCGGGCGTTTTCATAAATGAAATTCCGCAGGCTCATCTGCTCAGGGTAAAATTCGCGGGCGCCTTTTACGGGTTGAATCTTGTTCGCCATATTTTCTCCAAACTGGAGCGGATTTTATCACGAGTCGCGGACAGGGGACGGCGCAACGCCGTGAGCGCGCCGGCGTCTTGGTCGAGACTATGAGCGCCAAACACTTTCCAGCGAGTCGATGGTGTACGTCGCCCGTATCCATCGAATGTTGCGATTGCCGACCTGTGACACTTGAATTTCAAAACGCTCTCTTAAACTGCAAGAAGGGCGGCGATTTGCGGGCTGCCGTCCATTCCCTGCCGTCTTAAAATTCAGCCTTTGAATTTTGCCGCTTGCGTTGGTATAATCCGCGCGTTTCAAGCCGCGCGGGAAAAACGTCGCCGCGCCCAACCATATAACAACCATGTCAGGAGAAACGCCATGAAAATTGATTATCAGGAACCCAGCAAAGATTTGTTAATGCGCATTGATATTCATGAAAAATACGGCTCGGCGAATATAGACGTTTGGACCAACGAGTTGCTCAACCCGCAGCCGGGCATGAGCATTCTCGACGTGGGTTGCGGCGCGGGGAAATTATGCTTCCTGTTCGACGATTACGTCAAAGGCAAGGCGAAAATCGTCGGCGGCGATTTTTCGGAAGAGCTGCTGGACAAGGCGCGCGCCAAAAACAAGGAACGCGGCTCGAACGTCGAATTTCAATTCCTCGATTTCAACCAGCCCTTCAACTTCTCCGACGAGACCTTCGACCTTTGCACCTCCGCCTTCGCCATTTACTACGCATCGGATATGAACTTCACCTTCAGCGAAGCGCGCCGCGCGCTAAAAACCGGCGGGCGGCTGTTCGTTTCGGGTCCCTTGCCGGAAAACAAAAAGATGTTCTACGATATTATCAAAGAAGCGACCAACAAACCCATTCCGCCCATGCCGGGCTCTTCGCGCTTCAAAGGCGAGATTTTAGAGACGATTCAAAAGCTCTTCGCCAAAGCCGAGCTGCACACCTTTGAAAATCATCTCACCTTCCCCGCCGTCGCGCCGTTTATGGATTACGTCCGCGCTTCGCTGAGCGAAGACCGCAAGCTGTGGACCTCCATGTTCAACGGCAAGGAAGAATACGAAGCGCTGCTCGGTAAGATTGAAGAGGTGGCTACGCGCTGGTTCAACCGCGACGGCAAACTGGTGATGACCAAAGTCGTCGGCGGCATTGTGGCGACCAAATAAAAGGGTTATGAATTTCTTCGGCAAAAAAGTCCTCTTCCTCGGCGCGCACCCCGACGATATTGAAATCGGCGCGGGCGCGTTGCTGCATCGCGTCGTCAAGCAAACCGACGCGCTGTGCGTGACGCTCTCGGACAATCAAAAAAACCCCGATTTGAAAAACGTCAAGAACGAGCATTTGCGCTCCATGCAAGTTCTCGGCGTGCCGCCAGAGCGGGTTGTGTTCGGCCCCTTCACCACGCGCGTTTTTCCGCACGAGCGGCAGGAACTTCTCGAATATTTGCTGAAACTCCGCCGCGAGTTTCAGCCCGATTTAATTTTCACCCACTCCAAGCAGGACGTTCATCAAGACCATCTGACCGTCGCCGACGAAGCGCTGCGCGCCTTTCGCGGCATTACGGTTTTGGGCTTCGACGTCGTGCGCTCTTCCTACGGTTTCTTTCCCCACTTTTTAGTCGAAGTGACCGAAGAAGACGTGAACAAAAAAATCGAGGCGCTGGCGCAATACGAAACCTACCGCGACAAATACTACTTCAACAGCGAATTGACGCGCTCCATCATGGTGCGTCACGGCGCGCTGGCGGAGCGTCCCTTCGCCGAGGGATTCGACATTCTGCGAATCGTCGGGCGTTTCGGCGAGTAACCCGCCGATTGCGCTTGCATTGCGGAGCGTCCCCCGCCTTTTGGGGGATAGTATAATCAGCCGCGCAGGATATAAACGCCCTATGTCGTTCAGCGAAATCTTCGACCGTTCGTCGCTCGAATTGGAGTTCAGCCGGGAAGCGGTAGCGAATTTGCCGCCGCTTCCCGCGCGGATGGTCTTGCCGCCCTTTGGGCTGGACGCGCAAGGGAATTTCGTCAAACAGGCGCGCAGCTCCACGCTGATTGGGGTCGTCAAACAGCTGCGCGAATCGGCAATGGAACGCGCCCGGCGCGAAATCTCTTCCGTTCTCACGCCCGAAGAACGCGCCGCGCGGCTGGAAGCCGAAGCTGACGCCGCCGTAGAAGAGCTGGCGCGCCGCCTGAACGCCGCCATGCCCGACAACCGTTATCGCGTCACGCCCGAATCGCTGCTCGACAAGAGCCTGTACTACTCCTACGAATTCAGCCTGTTCGCCAACGAATACGCGGCGGAAATTTCCGGCGACCCGCTGTTCTTTTATTTGCGCGGCGCAAAAAGCGTGCCGGCGGGGATGATGGGCATGGTGCGCCCGCTTCCACTCGCCAACGTGTACAACTTAATGCCGCGCTTCTCTTCCAAACAAAGCGACGCCGATATTCGCGTGACGCGGCTGGAAGATAACTCGGTTCACATCCAATGGCACGGCGCGAAACAAATTGAAAAAGTCCCGCCCGAAGTTCGGCTGCGCTACATCCGAATGACCTGCCGCGCTTATCAAGGCGTGTATTCCAGCGTGCCTTACCATCATTCCGACCTGCCTTTCGCAAAGGTGCAAGAAATTAAGTGCCAGCTGCGCGGCGACCCGTATTGCGAATGGAAATTAACGTGGCAAAGCGGCGGCGAAAGCGGCTTTTTCAAACTGCGAAAAAAGAAAAAGCAAGCGGCGAACGCGGAAACGCAGACGCCCATTTTAGACGAAGCCTTCTTCCCGCCCGTTCGCGCTCAGGAAGAGTTGGGCGAGCGCCCGAAATATCTGCTCGGCGTTCCGTTTGGCGCGGATGAAAACGGCAAGCCCATTAATCACGCGCGCGGCGCGCTGATCATTTCCGTCGTCGAGCAATTGAAAGAATCCGTCGCGCGGAACGTCGCGGCGCGACAAGCGGAACACCTGCCCGCGCAAGAAAAAGCCGCGCAAATCGAACGGGCGCAAGCCGAAGCGCTGGATTTGCTGGTGACGCGGCTGAACGACGCGATGACCGACCCGCGTTTCGCCGTTTCGCGCGAAACCCTGCTCGACCCCAACCGCTTCTACTCGTTTGAGTTTAACCTGCTGGCGAACGAGCTGGCGCAGGAAATCAGCGGCGACCCGCGCTTCTTTTATCGGCGCGGATTCAAAAGCGTGCCGGCTTCCATCAAAGCCGTCGCGCGGCACCTTTCCACTCAACAAATTTACAACCTGCTGCCGCGCCTGACCGCCAGAGTGGTGGACGAGGATATTCACGTCGTGGAAGTCGGCCCCGGCAAAGCGCGGATTCAATGGCGCCCGCAGCGAACGCTAGAAAAAGTTCCGACAGTCTGGCGCCGCCGTCTGATTTACATGATATGCCGCGCGTTTCAAGGAGCGTATTCCTCCGTGCCGCAAATCAACGGCGGGCTGCGCCCGGCGCTCATCCGCGAGACGCGCTGCGCTCTCGACGGCGACGAATGCTGCGAATGGGAATTCCTCTGGGAAGAAACCGCCCGCCCGGATTCCTACGTCAACGCGCAAACGCCTTCCACGATCCTGATGATGGATCGCGTGGAGTGGCAGCCCGCTCTGCACCCCGAAGAAGACTTGCCGCCGCTGCCTGCGCGCATGGAAAAGATTCCCTTTGGAACGGACGAAAACGGAAAGCCCATCCGCGAATCGCGCGGCATGGTCGTGCTGGCTTCCATTCGCCAAATGCGCGATTACATTCAAAGGCGCGTCGAGCAGGACGTCCAATACGAAACCGACGCGCAAAAACGGGCGGAGCGCGTCGCCCGCGCGCAAGAAGAGGCGCTCCATCGGCTGGCGGAAAAACTAAACGAGGCGATCGCGCGCCCGCAATACAAAGTTTCAAAAGAAACGCTGCTCGACCCGCGCCGATGGTACACGCACGAATTCAGCCTGTTCGCCGCCGAATACGCCCGCGAAATCAGCGGCGACCCGCGCTTCTTTCTCAATCGCGGCTTGCACGCCATCCCCAATTCGCGCCGTCTGCGTCTTTTGAAGCGCCTCAATCTGTTCACCCTACGGCAAATTTACCGCCTGCTGCCGTTCTTCGTGCGGATGTTCCGCAACAGCGAAGTGCGCGTCACGCGGCTTTCCTTAAACTCGGCGACCATTCAATGGGGCCCTTCGCGCGAGCTGCCGCTGCTGCCGGAAGCGCTTCGTCCCCGTTACCTACGGCTGGCGCACGAGAGCTATCAAAGCCTGTTCGCGGCGATTCCCTTCGCGTATTACGGGCTGCCGCTGGCGCGCGTCAAAGAGAATCGCTCCGCCACGCGGGGCGACTCGTACAGCGAATGGGAGTTCGTCTGGCAAAGCGTAGAAGAAAAGCCCTCCGGCGTGGAGTTGCTCTTCGGGCTGATTCTCTCGCTGCTCGCGGCGGCATACGTCGGGCTGGGCTGGTTCGGCTGGCAAGCCCTCGCCTTCGGGTTAGCGCTGCTAACTCCCGCGTTGATTGGCTATCTGATTTATTCCGTCCGTCGCTTGACGTATAAAAACCAGCGGCAAGAAACCCTGCTGATGGAGCAGCGCGACAAAGCCGAAGAACAATACGACGCGCTGCAAAAAGCGAACGCCGACTTGCAAATTTCCAACACGGCGCTGCAACAGCGCATCTCGGAAGCGACCACGCTCTACGACGTCGGCGCCGCGCTGAGCGAAACGCTGGACGTGGCGGGAATTTTGCAGCGCAGCCTGCGCGCCGTCGTTGATCACCTGCGCTTCGACCGCGCGATGATTCTGCTGGTGGACGACGAGCAACAGTTCTTGAACTACGCCGATTCCATCAACTTCGAACCGCACATGGCGGAAACGCTGAAGACCATGAGCCTCTCGCTCGACCCGGCAGCCGGCTCGCTCATCCCCAAATTGCTGCGCGCGGGCAAACCGGCGCTGGTGCGCAAAGAAGACGCGGGCGTGAGCGAGCGCGCCAAAAGATATTTCACCGCCGTAGAGACCGACAGCTTTCTCACCGTGCCGCTGATGGCGAAAGGCAGGCACGTGGGCGCGCTGGTGATAGACAACGGCTTGACGGGCCGCCCAATTTCCGAAACGACGCACAACCTGTTATTCACCGTCGGCAGCCAGATCGCCGGAGCGATAGACAGCGCCCGGCTCTACGCGACGTTGGAACGCCGCGTAGAGCAGCGCACCGCGGAACGCGCCCGCGCCGAAGAAGAACTGCGCTTGCAGCTGCGCGAATCGCTGCTGCTGAACCGCGTCATCGCCGCCGCCACTTCTACGATGGAAATTACCCGCGTGCTTGAAATTGTCTGCCGCGAAATGGCGCAATTTCTCGGCGTGCCGCAATCCGCCTTCGCCCTGCGGCAGGAAGACCGCAATCAAATGAAAGTGGTGGCGGAATATTGCGAGCCGGGACGCGCGTCCGCCATAGGAGTCACATTTCAAATCGCCGGCAACGTCATTAACGAATACGTGGTGTATAACCAATCGCCCTTTGTGGTGAGCGACGTGCAAAACGACCCGCGCATGGCGCCCATGCGCGAGCTCTTCCAGACGCGCGGGACGAAATCGCTGCTGATTACGCCGCTGATTATTCGCAACGAGGTGGAAGGCACGCTGGCGTGGGATTCCATCGAGCCGCGCGAATTTACCGAGCGCGAAATCGCCCTCGCCCAAAACGTCGTCGCCGCCGCCGGGCGCGCGCTGGAAAACGTCCGCCTTTACGAAGCGGTTCAGCAAGAGCTGGCGGAAAGAAAGCGGGTGGAAGAAGAACTGCGGCTGGCGAAAGAAATCGCCGAATCCGCTTCGCGCTCCAAGAGCGAATTTCTGGCGAATATGAGCCACGAAATCCGCACGCCGATGAACGGCATTATCGGCATGACCGGCTTGCTGATGGATACGCCCCTCACCGACGAGCAGCGCGAATACGCGGAAACCATCCGCAACAGCGGCGAATCCCTGTTGACCATCATCAACGACATTCTCGATTTTTCCAAAATCGAAGCAGGCAAACTGGAATTGGAAAACCAACCCTTCGATTTGCGCGAATGTCTCGAATCGGCGGTGGATTTACTGGCGTTAAAAGCCGCCGAAAAGAATTTGGAACTGGGGCTCATCATCGAGCCGAACGTGCCGCAAGCAATCTTCGGCGATATGACCCGCCTGCGCCAGATTATAGTCAACTTGTTGAGCAACGCGGTGAAATTCACCAACGAAGGCGAGGTGGCGCTGCGCGCCGAAGTCTGGCGAGCGCCCACGCCCGCCAACCCCGACCCCATCTTGCATTTCGCCATCCGCGACACAGGCGTGGGCATTCCGCAAGACCGCATGGACCGGCTGTTCCAGTCTTTCTCGCAGGTGGATTCTTCCACCACGCGCAAATATGGCGGAACAGGGCTGGGACTGGCAATCAGCAAGCGGCTGTGCGAGCTGATGCAAGGCTCGATGTGGGCGGATAGCCGAGAAGGAGTCGGCTCGGTGTTCCATTTCACCATCTGCGCGCCCGTCGCGGAATTGCCGCGCGCGAAAGAGCGCGCCTTATCGCCGCAGTTGCAAGGCAAGCGCGCGCTGCTGGTGGACGATAACGAAACCAACCGCCGCATTCTGACGCTACAAACCCAATCTTGGGGGATGATTCCCGCCGCCTACGCCAGCCCGCTGGAAGCGCTGGCAGCCGTCCGCCGCGGCGAAACTTTCGACATGGGCATTTTGGATATGAACATGCCGGAAATGGACGGCGCGAATCTGGCGCAAGAGATTCACAAGATTCAACCCCGCCTGCCGCTGGTGATGCTGACCTCGCTCGGCTCGCGCGATTCGGAAAGTTTGGAGCATTTCGCGGCTTTCCTCTCCAAGCCGATTAAACAATCGGGGCTGTATAACGCGGCGCTGCAAGCGCTTTCGCTGCAAGACGAAGAAGAGCTGAAACGCGCGCACGCTTCCGAATCGGCTTTCGACGCGAAAATGGCGGCGCGCTACCCGTTGAAGATTCTGCTGGCGGAAGATAACGTCACCAACCAGAAACTGGCGCTGCGGCTGCTGGAACGCATGGGCTACCGCGCGGACGTGGCAGCCAACGGGATGGAGACTCTGCGCGCGCTGGAACGTCAGCGTTACGACGTGGTCTTAATGGACGTGCAAATGCCGGAAATGGACGGCTTGCAAGCGACCCGCGCCATCCGCTTGCAATTCCCCCCCAAAGAGCAGCCGCGCATTATCGCCATGACCGCCAACGCCATGCAAGGAGACCGCGAGATGTGCATCGCAGCGGGCATGGATGATTACCTCAGCAAGCCGATTCAGGTGAAGGAATTGGTAATCGCGCTTCAAAAAGCGGCGGAGAAGAAGAAGTAAACATCCCGAAGGCGACGAAACCTTCGGGAGTTTTTTCTATCCGACACGTGAAATTACCGCAAAAGCGCCTCGTCCTGCAAATTTCGCAGCAGCCTAAAAGCAATCATCTCTACAAAGGCGGGGGACACTTCGGCTTGCAAGCCGTAAGCCGTCAGTTCATGAATTGCGTTGCGATAAGCGAAAATCATCTTATACTCGCGGTAGACGCTTTTCTCACGCAGGAAAACGCGCGCGGCGTCGCCGACGATCAGCGGCGGCGCTTCTTCCATCCATTCGCCTTCCAAAAGGAGGTCGGCGTAATCGTTCAAATGCGTTTGCGCGCCGGCGGCTTCGGCGAATAAAATAGCTCTATCCGAAATCCACGCGGGCAGCAGCACGTCGTTGGCGTCGCGCTGGAAGCGAACGTCCCAGCCGTTGAGGCGCCCGGTTTTGTTAATATACAACGCCCCAAAGCTGGGGTGGGCGTTGACGAATTCGGCGTTGGTATAGGGACCTGTTTCTTTGCCCATAACGCGATATTTTCCTTCGGCGGGCAGGTCTGATTCCGCCAATGCAAGGTCGGCTGGATTGGAGTCAATCACGCGTTCGTCCGGGTTGGGTAAATACGGCGCTGGAGTCAACGTCGGCGGGGAAATAAATTTCGGAGGGTCGTTCAATTTTGCGGCTTGTAGTTTCAACAAAGCCCGAAAGGATAAATCTTGAATTAAGTTAGGCGTGATGTTCTGTTCGGAGCCTTCAAACCAGATGCGGTGGACAATGTTCTTATATGCGAATTCGTAAACCAGGTATTTATCGCCATAGAACCGCCGGACAAATGCGCGGGATGCGTCTCCGGTCTGGGGGTATCCAAGTTCCTCGGTATATCTTACGGTGGAGAGGGCGTTGGCATAAGCGCGCATATATTCGCGCGCGCCCTCGACGCTCGCAAAGCGGATGACGTTGCTCATGATAACGCGCGGGTATTCCTCATAGCTATAACGGTAATAATAATAAATGTACCAGCCCTCAACCCGCCCGGTGGCGTTGATGTAACGACCTCCCTTTTCCGCGCCGTATTCCTGCAATACTTCGTAATTCAAGTTGGGACCTTCGACGCGGTCGGAAGCCAGTCGGCATTGCGGGTCGTATATATCGCCGCACAGGGGAACGAACTCAATGATATATCCGCGCGGCAGGTCGCTTAATAACAGTTTAAAATTTTGCGAATCCTCAGTAATCATCCGCAGGTCGGGCGTGGGCGTCGCCGAGGGAATTGGCGTGAGCGAAGGGACTGGTGTTAATGTGACAGAAGGCGTGACCGTAATTGTCGGGTAAACCTGCAAAGTCGGCGCAGCTGCGCCGACTGTCGCAGGGACGGGCAAATTGCAAGCGGATAAAAAAACGAGGGCGAGAAAAGTGAAAATTGGTTTCATGGAGTCGTCCCGTAAGGATGATTATACCCTTTGAAACGGATTATTTTGCCGCCGCTGTATATCCTTTTTTCTTGACCGCCGCGATGATTTGTTCTTCGGTTAATTTTGATTCGTCGTACTCTATGACCATTTCCAGTTTGTGATAACTGGCGTTGATTTCTTTCACGCCGTCCAGCGCGTCTTCCAGCGCTTCGAGCTTCATGGCGCAAGCGGAACAGGTCATATCGGGAATTTTAAAGGTTTGTTTTTTCATGGCTATTCAAACACAATTTGCCCGGTGTACATGCCCATCGAGCAGGTGAAGAACAATCGGCTGCCCTTTGGCTGCGCGGGAATATTGACTCGCACCGTTCCCGTATCGGGCAGCAGTTGATAAACGTTCAGCGCGGGGATGACGAAGTCGCGCGCGCAGGAATAGGTCTGGTTCGTGACAAGGTTCAGCGTGAGGTCTTTGCCTGCGGGCGCTTTGAGCGTGGCGGGGAAATATCCGCCGTTTTGGACGTTGAGGACAAGTTCGCCCGCGGGAATTTTCGCTTGGGGCGCATTCGCCGCGCGGGTTGATTCGCTTGGGGCGGGCAACCAGTTGCGCGTCAGGTTTTGAAGCGAAAGCGGCGAGCCGAGAATATTCAATCCGCTGTTGAACGTCGTCAATCCCAAAATCAACACGACGATGGCGACAAAGCGCATGAAGAATTTTTCCATTTTTGCGCCGAGCTCGGTAGCGAGGTAGGCGATGACGAAAAAGACGGGGCTTGTTCCAAGCGTGAAGGCAAGCATCAACGCCGCGCCGAGCGCCGCGCTGCCTGTGCCGAGCGCGGTTGCCATCATGGCTTGCGTCACGCCGCAGGGGATGAAGACCGTCAGCGCGCCGAGAAAAAGCGGCGTGAACGTGTCTGTACCTTTGGCGGCGCGGCGGATGTAGCGCGTGATGAATTTGGGCGGCTCGATGGAGAAGTAACGGAAGATGGGATGCACGTTGAACATCCGCAGCGCGTTGCCTACCATGAAGAGACCGATGGCGATTAAGAGCAGAGCGCGCGTCATGGGGCTGAGCGCAAGGTATGAACCCAGCCAACCGAGCAGCGCGCCAAGCAAAGTGTAGGCGATGAGTTTGGCGACGAGGAAGAGAAAGATGGGCAGCGCGGAATTTGCGCGCGCGATAACTTGTTTTGATTTTTTCCCGCGCGAGTTTCCACGCGCAACAGTCGTCTGCTCTGCGTAATCCTGTTCAATTTGACGCGCGAGCGAACTGGCGAGCAAGCCGCCTTGCACGGCAAGGCAACTCAACCCGCCCGTCGTAATTCCCGTCACGAAGGCGACGATAAGTTGGCTCCATACGCCCGCGTCCGCATTGAGATTAAGAGATGGCGCGTTGGGTTGAAAGACGACAAGCGCAAAAGAAATTGCAACCAGCGCGACTCCCAACGCAACCGCCATCACAGGGTCAACGCTGAAACGCTTATTTTTAGACGACATGAAAACCTTACGGATGACTAAAGACGAGCGACAGAGGACGGAAGGCTATATCTTCTGTCCGCGCAAGCGCAGGCTATTCGTCACCACGAAGACGCTGCTGAACGCCATCGCGCCGGCGGCGAGCATGGGGTTAAGATAGCCCAACGCGGCGGCGGGGATGAGAATGACGTTGTAGATGAACGCCCAGAAGAGATTCTGCTTGATGGTCGCCAGAGTCTTGCGAGAAAGGTGAATTGCGCGCGCCACGCCGCGCAAGTCGCCGCTCATCAAGGTGATGGGCGCGGCAGCCATCGCCACGTCCGTTCCCGTGCCGATAGCGAGTCCCACGTCCGCTTGAGCCAGCGCGGGCGCGTCGTTGACTCCATCGCCGACCATAGCGACAACATTGGTAATTGGTGACTGGCGATTGGCGCTTGCGCTTTGGAGTTTCTTAACTTCCAAAGATTTTCCTTCTGGCAAAACTTCCGCGAGAACCGTATCCACGCCAACCTGCTTGGCAATGGCGGCGGCGGTCTGTTGATTGTCGCCGGTCATCATCACAACCTTCAAGCCCATTTTGTGCAAATCGGCAATGGCTTCTTTTGAGCCGTCTTTGATGGTATCCGCCACCGCGATAACGCCGGCGGCTTGACGGTCAATGGCGACGAGCATGGCGGTCTTCGCTTCAGATTGAAGACGCGCCGCTTCGGATTCAAGCCCGCCCAGCGGAATTGATTCTGCCGCGAACATGCGCTGATTGCCGACCATCACGCTTCTTCCCTCGACTTCGGCTTGGACTCCGTGACCGGGAATTGCCTTGAACCCGGAGAGTTCCGCCAGAGTCAAGCCGCGCGTGGTCGCTTCCGCCCAAATCGCTTCGCCGAGCGGGTGTTCGCTGCCCTTCTCGACGGAAGCGGCTAATCGAAGTAATTCGTCGTTCGTAATTGGTAATTGGGGATTGGTAATGACGTCCGTCACCGCCGGCTGACCTTTGGTAATCGTCCCCGTTTTATCCAGCGCCACCACGTTGACTTTTCCCGCGCGTTCCAGCGCTTCGCTGCTGCGGAACAAGACTCCGATTTCCGCGCCTTTGCCCGTACCAACCATCACAGCGGTCGGCGTGGCGAGTCCCATGGCGCAGGGACAGGCAATGACCAGCACAGCGACCATGTTAATTAACGCGCGCGTAAACTGTTCATCCGTTTGCGGGGCGAAAAAATACCAGCCTGCAAATGTGACCAGCGCAATGGCGACAACCGCCGGAACAAAAACGCTTGAAACCTGGTCAGCCAGCTTTTGAATGGGCGCTTTGCTGCCTTGCGCGTCTTCCACCAATTTGATGATTTGCGCGAGCGCGGTTTCCTTGCCGACTTTGGTCGCCTCGAATTTGAGCAAGCCGAGTTTGTTCAAGGTCGCGCCGATGACCGCCTCGCCGGGCTTTTTCTCCACTGGAAGCGATTCGCCCGTCAGCATGGATTCATCCACCGCGCTGCGACCTTCAATCACCACTCCATCCACAGGAATCGTCTCGCCAGGTTTGACGAGAACCATATCGCCCACGCGGACGTCGTCCACTGGCACTTCAGTTTCAACGTCCAGACGAACGACGCGGGCAGTCTTGGCGCGCAGCCCCATCAATTTTTTAATCGCTTCGGACGTGCGTCCTTTTGCGCGGGCTTCCAAATACTTGCCGAGTTTAATCAGCGTGATGATGACCGCGGCGGTTTCGTAATAGACGTGACCATGCAGCCAGCCAAAGGTGATGGGTAGCGAATATAAAAACGCGGCGGACGAACCCATCACAATCAGCACATCCATGTTTGCAGATTTGTTTCGCAGGGCTTTGAACGCGCCGACATAATATTGCCAGCCGACATAAAATTGCACGGGCGCGGCGATCAGCAGCATGGCGTAATGAACCCACGCGTCATGCGCCCACATGCCCAGCAGACCAAAGTCGCGCAGCATGGAAAACGTAAACAGCGGCGCTGTGAAAATCAAGCCGATAATGAGCAAGCGTTTTTGCTCGTTGATTTCATGCTCGCGCGCTAACGCTTCCGCGTCTTCGGCTTCGCCGCCGAGTTCCAGCGCTTCAAAGCCGGCGGCGGCGACTGCGCGACGCAGTTCCGCTTGCGTGACGATGGTGGGAACATATTGGACGCGCGCTTTTTCTGTTGTGAAAGTGACCTGCGCTTCCAGCACGCCTTCCATGCCGCGCAGCGCCTTTTCCAACCTTCGCGCGTCGTTATCGTCGGATAAGCGCTTGATGATTAAATCCGCTTCGCCAGTGGCGACTCCGTAGCCCGCGCGATGGACGCGGGCGATGACGTCTTCCAGCCCGAGTTTGGCGGGGTCGAATTCCAGCGTCGCCCGCTCGGAGGAAAGATTGACCGCCGCGCTTTGCACGCCGTCGAGTTTTTTAAGGTTGCGTTCCACGGTGGCGACGCAGTTCGCGCAGGTCATGCCGGTGATGGGAAGGGTTAATTGTTTGGTATCAGTCATTTTTTAGCGGGTAAACAGTCATTGGTAAATGGTAATTGGAAATTGACAAATTAATCTAGCAATCGCGTAGTGCGAGATTTATCTCGCCTTTCGCAGACGCCCCCAGATACGGCGGGCGACATGAATCCCCATTCGGGGACGATGTGTCGCGGTACAGATACCCATATCTGGATTGTCGAAATAATTTAGAAAACGGTAATTACCATTTACCAATTACTAATCGCTACAGCGTCAGCAGCCCTTCGGCGGGATAGTTAATCTCCGCCAGCAAGGCTTTGATGCTCTCTTCGGTGGCGGGAGATTCGAAGGTGATGGTCACTTTCTTGCTCTCCACTTCCGCCTTGACCGATTGCACGCCTTTGAGCTCGGAGACTTCGGTCTCGATGGTGTGGGTGCAATGTCCGCAGGAAATGGCGGGGACGGTATAGGTAACGGTAGTCATTTTATTTCTCCTTATAGATAGATGATTTTTAGAACGTTTCAACGTTAAACTTTCGTGGACATTTCAAAGACTTCGGTAAGTTCCTTCATCACGCGCTCGCGCTCCTTTTTACTATCGCCTTGAACGGCGGTGATGACGCACGAATTGAGGTGGTCTTCCAAAATCTTGGAATTGACCTTGTTCAACGCGGCTTGAATCGCCTGAATCTGGCGGATGACGTCAATGCAGTAGGCGTCCTCTTCCACCATGCGAATCACTCCGCGCAAGTGGCCCTCCGTCGTTTTCAATCGATTCAAAACGTCTTCGTTTTTCATGCTCGTCTCCGTTACCCCCTCCCGTATGGGGGGGGGGGTGAAGTAAGTGTACTCGCGCTCCGCGCGCCTGTCAATACCCTTAAGACCGCCTTGTATCTTTTGTACTATAATTTTTTACAAACCTGAATTCGGGACAAGCCTTTTGAACCGCCCCGAAGGTTTTGTGCGAGCGACTTCAAGGGTCAAGTTTAGCCTTCGGGACGCTTATCCCGAGTTGACGTTACAAGTTTAAAATACCGTAAATCGGCGGCTTTTATATTACGGGAAAGCGCTTTCTGCAGAACGTCTGTTTCGCCTGTTGTTTTAAAATTTGCCTTTAAAAAAACGAGCAACGCGATAAATCAAAAAAAGGATAATATGTCCACACCCCCCGCTCTCAAAGATTTTTACGTCGTCGGCATTGGCGCTTCCGCCGGAGGACTGGACGCGTTGGAAAAATTTTTCAGCAACGCGCCGTCCGATGGCGGCATGGCGTACGTGGTCATCCAACACCTCTCGCCCGACTATAAAAGCCTGATGGCTGATTTGCTCTCGAAGCGCACGGATATGCCGGTGTTAGTGGCGGAAGACGGCATGCCCGTCGAGCCAAATCATGTTTATCTCATCCCTCCCAAGCAAAGCATCACCATCTTTCACCGCAAGTTGTTTCTCACCGAGCGCGAACAAGGGCAGCTATACCTGCCCATAGATATTTTCTTTCAATCGCTGGCGCAAGACCTGGAAGAAAAAGCCGTAGGGGTGATTCTTTCCGGCACAGGCAGCGACGGCGCGCGCGGTTTGCGGGCGATTAAGGAAAAAGGCGGGTTGGCGATTGTGCAAGACGAGCGCTCCGCCAAATTCGACGGGATGCCGCGCAGCGCGCTCGCCACCAATCTGGTGGATTACGTATTGCTGCCCGAACAGATGGCGCGCGAAATTATGAATTACGCCCAGCATCCTTGCCTGGCGAGCGATTCCACCGTGCGGCGCAACATCTCCGCCGACGACGATAGCTTGAATAAAATCTTCGCCCTGCTGCGCGCCAATAGCGGCGTGGATTTCACCTACTACAAACAAAGCACCATGATGCGCCGCATTGAAAGGCGCATGGGAGTCAAGCAAGTGGAAACGTTGCCGGAATATTTGCACTTGCTTTATCAAAATCCGACCGAAGCGAACACCCTCTACCGCGAGTTTCTCATCGGCGTCACGCATTTTTTCCGCGACCCCGAAGCTTTCGATCTGCTGCAAAAAGAGGTCATCCCCGCCATCTTCCAAAACAAAAGGCGGGGAGATACCATCCGCGTTTGGGCGCCGGGCTGCTCCACCGGCGAAGAAGCCTACTCGCTTGCGATTTTGATGAACGAATACATGGAGACGACGGGTCGGCACATGGACGTTAAAGTCTTCGCCACCGACCTGGACCGCA
Source organism: Anaerolineales bacterium (assembly GCA_034432535.1). Lineage (GTDB taxonomy): Bacteria > Chloroflexota > Anaerolineae > Anaerolineales > Villigracilaceae > Villigracilis. The sequence goes on from DAOUBR010000082.1 coordinate 26,414, forward strand.
ACGCGCTGGAATTCGCCGGCAGAGGAACTTACCCCGAAAGCATCGCCGAAGACGTCTCGGCTGAGCGCTTGCAAAACTACTTCGTCAAAAACGGCGATAGTTACGTCGTCGCGCGGCGCGTGCGCGAAATGGTTATTTTCGCGCAGCAAAACATCATCACCGACCCGCCCTTTTCCAAAGTGGATTTAATTTCCTGCCGCAACCTGCTGATTTACTTGCAGCCCGTTTTGCAAAAGAAGGTCATCGCCGCTTTTCAATTCGCGCTCAACCCAGACGGCTATCTTTTCCTTGGGTCGAGCGAAACGATCGGCGATTCGGGCGATTTTTTCCAAAGCGTGAGCGCGCGCTGGAAAATTTACCAATACAAGGGCGGCTTCCGCCCTAAATTGGACGAAACGCGCCTGCTCAACTCGTCCGCGCCGTATATTCAAGCGCAGACGGGACGCAGAATCAGCGCGGCGACCGGGCGGGAAGATTGGCGCGTGATAGACGGCATTCAACGCGGCTTGCTCGAAGCCTTTTTGCCAGCCACTGTCGTAGTGGACGAAAATATGGACGTGGTGTACATCGCCGGCAACGCGGACGCTTTCCTGCGGCTGCCCGTCGGAGGGCTGTTCACTTCAAATATTTTGAAGCAAGCGCGCGAAGGGCTCGCCGTGCCGATCAGCACGGCGCTGCACAAGGCTTTGAAAGACGGGCAGGAAGTTTTTTATAAAAACATTCCGCTTGAAGGCAAAGAGGCAGGCGGGCTGGACCTGAAAGCCAAACCCTTCATTGAGCCAAGCAGCCGCCAAAAAATGGCGTTCGTTCAATTTGTCCCTTCGAGCCATTCGCCCGGCGATTCTCTCGAAGCGGCGCAGACTTTCGACGTCAACGCCGGCGCGCAACAGCGAATTCAAGACCTGGAACACGAGCTGCAATACACCCGTGAAAGCCTGCAAGCCACCGTCGAGGAACTGGAAACTTCCAACGAAGAACTACAAGCCACTAACGAGGAATTGTTCGCAGCCAACGAAGAACTGCAAAGCACCAACGAGGAATTGCACTCGGTCAACGAAGAATTAATCACCGTCAACGCCGAATATCACGCCAAGATTCAAGAGTTGACGAAGGTCAACGAAGATATCAACAACCTGCTGGACAACACCAATATCGGCGTCGTTTTCCTCGATCGCGACCTGCGAATCCGCCTGTTTACGCCCGGCGCGCAAAAAGCGGTTCATCTGGCTTCGCAAGACGTCGGCCGACCGATTCATCACATCGCCCATGATCTCATAGATTGCGATTTAACCAAAGAGGCGCAGCGGGTGCAAATGGCGCAGATCGAGCGCGAGATGGAAACGCGAGATTCCAACGGGCGCTGGTATCACTTGAAGTTTTCTCCTTATTACACTCTCAACCGTCAAGCGGTAGGCGTGGTCGTGGCGCTGATTGACGTGACCGAGTATAAAAACGCGGTTCAAGCGCTGCGCGAAAGCGAAAGCCGTTACCGGGCTTTGGTTTCCAATCTGCCGGATTCCGCCGTGCTGCTGTTTGACCGCGAACATCGCTATCTGGTCGCCGGCGGCGGAGAAATTGAAAAATTGGGCTTGAAGAAGGAGCAAATCGAGGGGCGCGCGCTAAAAGAAGTCTTCCCGCCGGAGCTGGCGAAAATGTTCGCTCCGCTCTATCAAAAAGCGTTAGAGGGTTCGTCTTCCGCGTTGAATTATCAACACGAAAGCAAACAGTACGAGGTGAACGTCTCCCCGCTTCGCAACGAGCAAGGCGAAACCTACGCCGGGATGGTCATCGCCCGCAACATCACCGCCCGCGCGGAAATGGAAGAGAAGATGGAGCTCAGCCTGCAAAAATATCAGGCAATCTTCGACCTGTTTCCCTTTGGTTTGACCATCGCGGATAAGCACGGCAAGATTTTTGAAAGCAATCGCAAAGCCGAAGAAATTCTCGGCGTTTCCAAAGCGCAACATACAGCGCGCTCGATTGACGGCGCCGAGTGGAAAATCATCCGCCCGGACGGATCGCCCATGCCGCCGGAGGAATACGCCAGCGTGCGCGCGCTCAAGGAAAAGCGCCTGATTGAAAACGTGGAAATGGGCGTCGTCAAAGGAGACGAGCAAGTCAAATGGATTCGCGTCGCCGCCGCGCCCTTCGCCGATCAGGGCGTGGTAGTGGTGTACGAGGAGATTTCGCCTCCCCGCAGGAAATTATGAAAAAGACAAGCGCTTCCTTGAAACAAAACAGGGCCGTCAGGCTTCGCAAAAAAGCGGAACGCCGCTTAAAACAGGAGCCGCCGCGCGGCGCGTTTTCGGCGGCGGAAGCAAAAGACGTAAAACGACTGATTGCCGAGCTACAAACGCATCAAATCGAGCTGGAGCTGCAAAACGAAGAGTTGCGAAAGGCGCAGGTGGCGCTGGCTATGGAGCGCGAAAAATACGCCAACCTGTACAACTTTGCCCCTATCGCCTACTTTACGCTGGACGAGAACGACGTGATACTGGAGCTCAATCTCGCGGCGGCGAATCTGCTGGGGGGCGAGCGCGAAAAGTTGCAACGCCGTCCCCTGACGCCTTTTTTGTCTCCCGATTCTCTGCAAGCGTTGTTTGCCAGCCGCGCGCAAGCGCTGGCAAGCGGAGCGCCGCAAACCTGCGAGCTAAAAATCCGCCCGCGGGGCGGCCCCGCGCCAGCTTACGTTCAAGCGCAAATCGCCGCGATGAAAAACCCCGCCGACTCGCGCCAGATTCTTTGGCGCGCGGTGATGATGGACGTCACCGAGCGCAAGCGCGCGGAAGAAGAGATTCGCAAACTTTCGCGCGCGGTGGAGCAAAGCCAGATTTCGGTCATCATTGCCGACGCGGCGGGAAATATTGAATACGTCAACCCAAAATTTTGCGAAGTAACGGGGTATAGCGCCAAAGAAGCGAAAGGCAAAAATCCGCGTTTTTTAAAAGCGGAAGGCAAATCGCCCGAAGAATACGCCGAGTTATGGCGCGCCATCACTTCGGGGGAAGAATGGCGCGGCGAGTTTCACAACAAAAAAAAGAACGGCGAGCCATTTTGGGAATCCACCGTCATCTCCCCCATCAAAAACGAACAGGGAACGATTACGCATTTCGTGGCGGTCAAAGAAGACATAACCGAACGCAAGCGGATGGAAGAAAAACTGCGCGAAAGCGAAGCGCGCTATAAAAGCCTGTTTGAAAACAACCACGCCGTTATGCTGCTGATTGACCCCGCCACGCGGCAAATTGTGGACGCCAACCCGGCGGCCTGCTCGTATTATGGATACAGCCGCGCCGAGTTTACCGCGCTGAAAATCACCGAGGTCAACACGCTCAGCGCGGAGCAAGTTTCAGAAGAAATGCGGCGCGCCCAGTCGCAAGAGCGTAATCACTTTTTCTTCCGCCACCGACTTGCCAGCGGAGAGATTCGCGATGTGGAAGTATACAGCGGACCCATTGAAATCGGCGGTAAAAAATTGCTGTATTCCATTGTGCATGACGTGGTCGAAAAGAAGCAGGCGGAAAGGGAACTGGCGGAAACGAACGCGCAATTAAGAGCCACGCTCGACGCGCTGCCCGACTTGCTATTTGAAGTGGACCGCGCGGGCAGAATTCACAAATATCACGCCGCCCAGCCCAATAACTTACGCCTTCCGCCGGAAGAGTTCTTGGGCAGGAAGGTGGACGAGATTCTCCCGCCCGAAGCCGCGCACACCATCCGCGGAGCGTTAGAACGCGCCGCGCAAGAAGGCTACGCTTCGGGCGCGGTCTACGCGCTGCCTATTCAAAATCAGAACTTATGGTTCGAGCTCTCCATCGCGCCCAAAAAGACGCCGCCAGGGGAAAGCGAGCGTTTTATCCTCCTGGCGCGCAACGTCACCGACCGCAAGCGCTATCAGGACGCGCTCAAACAAGTAAACAAAAACCTGATCGCCCATGTGCGCGAGATCGAAGCCTTGCAAGAGCAATTGCGCGAGCAAGCCATCCGCGACCCGCTGACGGGGCTGTTTAACCGCCGCTACTTGCAAGAGACGCTGGAACGCGAAGTCGCCCGCGCGCGCCGCGCCCGCCAGCCAATTGGCGTGATTATCATGGACGTGGACTTCTTCAAGCGGGTAAACGATACTTACGGTCACAAAGCGGGCGATCTGGTATTGGAGAAAATGGGCGCGCTGCTTAAAAGCAACCTGCGGGCGGGAGATATTCCCTGCCGTTACGGCGGGGAGGAATTTACCATTATCATGCCCGGCGCTTCGCTGGAAGCCGCCGTCCAAAAAGCCGAAAAACTTTTGAAAAAAATCGCGGCGCTGCGCGTGATTTATGAAAAGAACGAAATCCGCGTCACGGTCTCCGTCGGCGTCGCCGCCTTTCCGCAGCACGGCAAAACGGGCGAGCAAACGCTGATTTGCGCCGACAAGGCGCTTTATCGCGCGAAAGAAAGCGGGCGCAACCGACTGGTCGTTTACGAAGAAAAGACGGCGAGCGAATTCCTTGACGCCGACCGCGCTGCTGGTGTAAACTAGCCCTGGCCGCGGGACTCCGCGCGCTATTTTTCAAAGAAAGGAGCGCACTCTTGATGAGCAACACAACCCTCTTCGTTTCTGCAAGCGTTGGCACGCAATTGCCTTCTTGGAGTGCGCCTGTTGACCGCCGCTAGGTCTCTTCACGTCCTTTGTCTGTCTGGGCTGTGACGCGCTCCGTCGCAGCCCTTTTTTATTTAATTCTGTTCGGAGAACCGCAATGTCAGAATCGCAACAATCGCAATACTTTGATTTCCGCAACGCGCTGCACGAAAATCGCCTGATTGGCTTGTGGCGCATGATGAAAGATTACCGCCTGCCCTACCTTGGCGCGACTCTGGCGCTGGCAATTTCAGCGCTGGCGAAGACTTCGGTTTACCTGCTGCTGAAATTCTTCGCCGACGAAGTTCTCGGCAAGGGAGTCAGGCTGGGCGAAAGCGCCGCTTCCACTTTTTTGTGGATCGGCGCGGGATTCATCGCGCTAGCGTTCATCGAAGGCGGGGGCGCGTTTCTTTCGGGACGATTAGCCGCCTACACCGCGGAAGGAATCACCCGCCGGCTGCGCGACTTCCTCTTCGACCACATCCAGCGGTTGAGTTTTTCCTACCATTCCGCCACGCCGACGGGCGACCTCATCGAGCGCGTCACCTCCGACGTGGACGCGCTGCGGCGCTTCTTCTCGGAGCAAGCCATCGGCATGGGAAGAATCCTGCTGCTGTTCTTCATCAACTGGTTCGCCATCCTCTCGCTCAACGCCAAACTTGGATGGCTTTCGGTCGTCGTCATTCCGCCGACGCTTGTCATCTCGTTGTGGTTCTTCAAAAAAGTGACCAAAGCCTACGAGGAGTATCAGGCGCAGGAGGCGGTTCTTTCCACGACGCTGCAAGAAAACCTGACGGGCGTGCGCGTGGTGAAAGCTTTCGCGCGGCAGGATTATGAAAAGAAAAAGTTCGATAAGGATAATTGGAACAAGTACATAAAAGGCAAATTCCTGCTCTTTATTCACTCGCTGTTCTGGCCCCTCTCGGACATCGTCCTGACCGCGCAAATGCTGTTCGGGTATGTGTACGGCGCGTATATGGCCATCAACGGCGAAATCACGCTCGGCGATTACGTCGCTTACGTCGGGCTGCTCGTCTGGCTCATCTTCCCCATCCGCAACCTGGGGCGGTTAATTGTGCAAACCTCGACGGGCATGGTCTCTTACGGACGTTTAATGGAGATTACCAGACAGGCGCGCGAGGACCTGACCAGCGGAAAAATTAAGCCGAGCGGGCCCGTGCGCGGCGAAATCGAGTTCCGCAACGTCTCGTTTATCTATGCGGACGGAACGCACGAGGCGATTAAGGACGTTTCCTTCCACGTCAAGCCGGGACAATCCATCGCGCTGCTCGGCTCGACGGGTTCGGGCAAGACCTCGCTGGTGAATCTGCTGCCGCGCTTTCACGACTACACCAGCGGGCAAATCCTGCTGGACGGCGTGGACTTGAAGGACTATCCGCGCAAATATTTACGCGAGCAGATTGGCATTGTGCAGCAGGAGCCGTTCCTGTTCAGCCGCTCCATCCGCGACAATATCCTTTACGGCGTCGGGCGCAGCGTGACCGACGAAGAAATCTACGCCGCCGCGAAAGCCGCCGCCATTCACGACGTCATCCTGACCTTCCCCGACGGCTATCACACCCTCGTCGGCGAGAAGGGAGTCACCCTCTCCGGCGGGCAGAAACAGCGCGTGACCATCGCGCGCACAATCTTGAAGAATCCAAAAATTCTGATTCTGGACGACTCCACGTCGTCGGTGGACGTCGAAACCGAAGCGTCCATCCGCAAGGCGCTGGACGACCTGACGAAAAACCGCACGACCTTCGTCATCGCCCATCGTATCCAGTCCGTAATGAAAGCGGATTTGATTCTGGCGCTGGATAAAGGCAGAGTGATTCAAAAAGGAAACCACGAAGAACTCTTCGCGCAAATAGGCGGCATGTATCGGAAGATTTACGATATTCAGACGCGGATTGACGAAGAGTTGGAAGAGGAAATTATGAAATCTGAATTATGAATTATGAAGAAAATTCAAAATCCATAATTCCAAAAGCATATACAAAAAGGAGATTTGAGAAATGAATGACCATCAAAACGACTTACGAGAACGCACAACCGAGTTCGCGTTGCGAATTGTCCGCATGTATGTGAAATTACCGAAGACAACCGAAGCGCAAACATTAGGCAAACAGGTATTACGCTCCGGCACTTCCGTCGGTGCGTAGTTCCGTGAAAGTCAGCGAGCAAAATCGGATGCAGACTTCATTAATAAACTCGAAGGTTGTTTACAGGAAGCAGATGAAACCGCTTATCGGCTCGAACTCCTTGTTAGAACGGAGATTGTTTCCGCAGAAAAACTTGCGCCCATGCGCAAAGAAATTGACGAAATCACCGCGATTCTCGTCACCATCGTTACGAAAGTCAAGAAAAGAATCGGCAAATTATGAAATATGAATTTGGAATTCTGAATTTCTTTTCATCATTCATAATTCTGAATTCATAATTGGAGCACTTATGTCCGAAGAAACCGAACTCATCGAACTCGAAGAAGAAGAACACACCGCGCAGCTCACCGCGCCGACGCTGAAACGCATCCTGGGGCTGCTCAAACCGTATTGGAAATGGGCGTTGGGGTTTCTCGTCGCCATCGCCGTCGTTTCCAGCCTGGACGCCTATTTCACCTACCTCAACAAGCAAATTGTGGACGAGGGCATTAAACTGAATGACTTTGAGCGCGTCGTCAAAATCGCCTGGATATACGGCGGTTTTCTGCTCTTTCAATCGGCGGCGGTGTTCACTTTCATTTATCTCGCGGGCGTGTTGGGCGAGCGCGTGCAGTACGACTTGCGCAAAATGCTCTTCAACCACCTGCAAGAGCTATCGCTCTCGTATTACTCGCAAAACGCGGTGGGACGGCTCATTGCGCGCGTCACGTCGGATACGGGGCGCGTCTCGGAGCTGGTGACCTGGGGCATTGTGGATAGCGCCTGGGCGGCGATGAACATCGTCACCTCGCTGACTTTCATGGCGCTCATCAATTGGAGGCTGGCGTTAATCGTCTCGGTCATCATCCCGATTATGATTTTCGTCGCCGCCAGATTTCAAAAATACATTCTGGCGGAATTCCGCGTCACGCGGCGCACCAACAGCAAAATCACCGGCGCATACAACGAGAACATTCAAGGCGTGCGCGTGGTGAAAGCGCTGGGACGCGAGGACGCGAATCTGGTCGAGTTTCAAGGCTTGACGACGAAGATGTACCGCGCCGCCTATCGCGCCGCGTGGCTCTCGGCGCTCTTCCTGCCGACCGTGCAAATCATCGCCGCGTTCGCGCTCGGCGCCATCGTCTGGTACGGCGGGACGCAAATTGAAACCGGGCTCATCACTATCGGCGGCATTCAAGCCTTTGTCGCTTACCTGACTTTTATGATGTGGCCCGTGCAAGACCTGGCGCGCGTCTACGCCGAAATGCAGCACAGCATCGCTTCGGCGGAGAGAATCTTCAAACTGGCGGATACCCCGCCCGAAGTCCACAACCGCGAAAACGCGATCGAGGCGCGGACGCTGCTTGGCGAAATCGAATTCGACCATGTGGACTTTTTCTACGAAGAGCGCAAGCCCGTGCTGAAAGACTTTACCTTGAAGGTCAAAGCGGGCGAGACCATCGCGCTGGTGGGTCCCACCGGCGGAGGAAAATCCACCATCGTCAATTTGCTCTGCCGCTTTTACGAGCCGAGCAAAGGCGTCATTCGCGTCAACGGACGCGACTACGCCGAATACACGCTCGAATCGATTCACAACAAAATCGGCATTGTGCTGCAAACGCCGCACCTGTTCAGCGGGACCGTGCGCGAGAACATCCGCTACGGGCGGCTGGAAGCGACCGACGCCGAAGTGGAAGAAGCGGCGAAAATCGCGGGCGCGCACGAGTTTATTACGACGCTGGAAAAGGGGTACGAGCAAAACGTGGGCGAAGGCGGCAACTTGCTGTCCGTCGGGCAAAAGCAGTTAATTTCGCTGGCGCGCGCGGCGCTCGCCAAACCCGAACTCTTCATCATGGACGAGGCGACTTCCTCGGTGGATACGCTGACCGAAGCGCGCATTCAAAAAGGCATGGAAGCGTTGATGAAAGGGCGCACGTCCTTCATCATCGCGCACCGCCTCTCCACCATCCGCCGCGCGGATAGAATCCTCGTGATTGAGGACGGACGCATCGCCGAGCAAGGCACGCACGCCGAGCTCCTGCGCCAGCGCGGACATTACTACCGCCTGTACACGCAGCAGTTCCGCCACGAGCTGGAAGCGGCGTATGGAATCGCGGACGAAAGCGAATCCAACCATCGCGAAGGCGTGACGGTCGATTCGGTGATGGTAAAGCGCGAAGCCGCCCCTGCGGATTAGAAAGAAAGATGAGAGATTAGAAAAAGCCCTCGGAGACCTTTGCGCGCGCATCTCCGAGGGCTTACTGCTTACAGGTCGCCAACCTGCCGCTTACTTCCCCGCCTTCGCCAGCCCAATCTTCACCTTTTCGCCGTCAAACTCGTCTTCCGTCGTGAAGGCGCCTTCAGGCGCGGAGGCAAAACTCAATTTCGTCGTCAGCGTCTCCGCCTTGATGTACTCTTCGTGCTTCTCAATCGCGGATTTCAAAGCCGCGCTCGCTTCGACGTACAACTCGATGCGGTCGGTCACGTCCAGATTGGCGGTCTTACGTAAATCCTGCGCGCGGCGGACAAACTCGCGAGCGAGACCTTCGGCGACGAGTTCCGGAGTCAACTCGGTGACGAGGGCGGCGACGTAAGCGCCGTCTTCCGCCACGGCGAAGCCCTCCTTCGCCAGCGCCTTCACTTCCACTTCTTCGGAAAGGATGTGGAAGGTCTCGCCGCCGACCTTCACTTCCAGCGGTTTGCCGCTCATCAACGTCGCGGCGACTTCCTCCGCGTTCATGGCGAGAATCGCCTTTTGAATCGCCGGGAATTTGTTGCCGTATTTCTGCCCCAATTGCTTGGGCAGCGGCTTGACCGTGTGCGAGACCGCCTCGGTGGCGGAATCCAGCAGGCGCACTTCCTTCACGTTCAATTCGTCCGCGACCACTTCCGCGTTGTTCATCAGCGCCTTGCGCTCGCTTGCGTTGCCGACGGAAAACGCCGCGGCGGCGAGCGGTTGACGCACTTTGCGATTCGCCTTCTGCCGCGCCGCGTGACCCAGCGAGACGAGCTTCATCGCCAGATTCATATCGCGGTTGAGCGTCTCGTCAATAAACTCTTCCATCACCTGGGGCCACTCCGCAAGGTGAACGGATTCGGGCGCGGTCTCGTCAATGGAACGCACCAGATTTTGATACAGTTCCTCCGCCAGGAAAGGCATAGCGGGAGCGATTAATTTCGCCACTGTCGTCAGCGCGGTGTAAAGCGTGGAGTAAGCGGCTTGCTTATCCGCGCTGGATTCGTTCTTCCAAAAGCGGCGGCGCGAGCGGCGCACGTACCACGTCGAAAGCGTTTCGACGAATTTCTCAATCGGGCGCGTCGCGTTGGTCACGTCGTATTCCTCGTAGGCTTTGGTCACGTCGCGGACGAGGACGTTTAACTCGGAAAGCAGCCAGCGGTCGAGGTCGTTGGCGACGGCGTTCACGGTCAGCCCTTGCGGCTTGTCGAGGTTGGCGTAGGTGACGAAGAACGAATACACGTTCCACAGCGTGAGCGTGAAGTTGCGAATCACTTCGCCCACCAGGTTGGAAGAGAAGCGGCGCTCCTGCCCGGGCGGCGTAGCGGTGTAAAGATACCAGCGCAGCGCGTCCGCGCCGTGTTCGTTGACGACGTCCCACGGCTGCACGATGTTGCCCAGCGACTTGGACATCTTGCGCCCTTGCTCGTCTTGAATGTGACCGAGACAAATGACGTTCTTATAAGCGACCTGATCGTTGAGCAAAGCGGAGATGGCGTGCAGCGAATAAAACCATCCGCGCGTTTGGTCCACCGCCTCGCAAATGTAATCGGCGGGATACTGCGTCTCAAACAGCTCGCGGTTTTCAAACGGATAATGCCATTGGGCGTAAGGCATCGCTCCGGAATCGAACCATACGTCAATCAAATCTTTGACGCGCGCCATCTTTCCGCCGCAGCTCTCGCATTTCCAATAAACGTTATCCACGTGCGGGCGGTGCAAGTCGAGGTCGCTTAAATCCCTTCCCGCCTTTTCGGAAAGTTCCTTCACCGAGCCGACGCACTCGCGCCGCTTGCAATCTTCGCATTCCCACACAGGCAGCGGCGTGCCCCAATAGCGCTCACGGCTGAGCGACCAGTCTATGTTATTTTCCAGCCAGTTGCCAAAGCGCCCGTCTTTGATATGCTCCGGAACCCAATGGATAGTCTTGTTCAACTCGACCAGTCGGTCTTTCTTTGCGCTCGTGCGGATGTACCACGACTCGCGCGCGTAATACAGCAACGGCGTATTGCAGCGCCAGCAGAACGGGTACGTATGGCTGTATTTTTCCGCGCGGAAGAGCAGCCCGCGCGCTTCCAAATCTTGAATGATGAGCGGGTCGGCGTCCTTGACGAAGATTCCCCGCCACGGAGTGATTTCGGGGATGAAGGTCCCGTCCGGCTGAACGGTAAGCATGACCGGCAGGTCGTATTGCTTCGCCATTTCCATATCTTCTTCGCCGAAAGCGGGAGCCTGATGCACCAACCCGGAGCCGTCCTCGGTGGTGACGAAATCGCCCAGCACGACGAAATACGCGGGCTTGTCGGGCGCGACAAAAGTAAACAGCGGGCGATACTTCGCGCCCTTCAACTTCTTGCCTTTGAAGGTCTCCAACACCTTTACTTCCTCGCCTTTGAAGACCTTTTCAATTAAGTCTTTCGCGAGGATGAGTTTTTCCGTCGCGCCTTTGCGCTCGCGCTCGATGGTCGCGTATTCCACTTCGGGATGAGCGGCCACCGCCACGTTGGCAGGCAGAGTCCACGGGGTGGTCGTCCACACCAGCAGCGAAGTATCGGGCTTGTCCGCCAGCGGCATACGGACGAAGACCGAAGGGTCAACGGCTTCGTCGTAGCCCAGCGCCACCTCGTGGTCGGAAAGCGGCGTGCCGCAGCGCGGGCAATATGGAACGATTTTGTAGCCCTTGAATAGCAGGTCTTTCTCCCACAAGTTTTTAAGAATCCACCAGACCGATTCAATGTACTCGTTGCGATACGTCACATAGGCGGAGTCGAGGTCCACCCAAAAGGCGATGCGGTCGGTGAGCTTCTCCCATTCTTGAATGTAAGTAAAAACGGATTGCTTGCAGAGCTCGTTGAATTTCTCGATTCCGTATTCTTCGATTTGCTGCTTATTGGTAAAGCCGAGCTTCTTCTCCACTTCAATTTCAACGGGGAGGCCGTGCGTATCCCAGCCGCCGCGGCGCGAAACGTGATAACCGCGCATGATTTTGTAGCGCGGGAACATATCCTTAAACGCGCGCGCCAAAACGTGATGCACGCCCGGCTTGCCGTTGGCGGTCGGCGGTCCCTCGTAAAAAACATATTCGGGTCCGCCTTTGCGCTGCTCGGTCGTCTTTTGGAAGATTTTCTGCCGCGCCCAGAATTTGAGCGCGTTTTCTTCCATAGCGACGACGTCGAGTTTGGGGTTGACAGGTTTAAACATACGGTAGAGTCTCCTGCGTAATCTAGTTTGCGGTCTGTGCCGTCCGCCGTCTAAAACAAAAAAACGCCCGTCCCACAATGGGACGAGCGCAATGCCCGCGGTACCACCCACGTTCCTGCCCAAAAACGAACAGGCTCTCGGTCGAGTACGGCTTTCGCTTATACTCTCTTTTTGATAACGGAGGACGTCTCCGGCTTCCCTACTTTTCAGCGCCTGGCGCCGAATTTCAGCTCGCGGCTCCGGGAGGATTTTCAATTTACTTCGACGGTTCGCCTCTCACCAAACGCGAACTCGCTGACGTCTCCGTAAATTTACTCGTTCCCATCTTTGCCTTTAACGAGGAGCATTATACCTGCAGGGCGAAAATTTGGGGAGGGCGAATCGCAAGCGGCGGCGCGTTCGTTCGCCCTCTGGCGCGGCGGAAACAAAAAAAAACGCCGGACATGAAAGCCGGCGTTTTATCGAAAACCTGGCGCGTTTATTTCTTCGCGCCGAACTTCTTCATCAGAATATCTTTCAGCGTCGGCTGACCGATTTCCTGCAGTTCGTAGCGCACGCGCTGGGTCGGCTTCTTGATTTTCATCACGCGCGAGAGGTCAATCGGCGTGCCAATCACCACCAAATCCACGTCGGCTTTGTTAATCGTCGCTTCGAGGTCTTTGACCTGCTTCTCGCCGTAGCCCATCGCGGGGAGGATGGATCCCGTCTTGGGATATTTGGCGTAAGTGGCGGCGATGGATTTGACCGCGAAGGGGCGCGGATCCACGATTTCTTTCGCGCCAAAGCGGCGGGCGGCGACGTATCCCGCGCCGTAAGCCATTTCGCCGTGAGTCAGGGTGGGGCCGTCTTCCACCACCAGCACGCGCTTGCCGCGAATCGCTTCGGGGTTATCCACAAACAGCGGGGACGCGCCTTCGATTTGAATCGCCTTCGGGTTCATCTTGCGCAGCGCCTCGCGGACTTTGATGACCGCTTCGGGGTCGGCGGTATCCACTTTGTTGATGACGAAAACGTCCGCCATGCGCGCGTTGGTCTCGCCGGGGTAATAGGCGGATTCGTGACCGGGACGATGCGGGTCGGCGACCACAATCTGCAAATCGGAAACGTAGAAGGGAAAGTCGTTGTTGCCGCCGTCCCACAGGATAATATCCGCTTCCTTTTCCGCTTGCCGCAGAATCTTTTCATAATCCACGCCGGCGTAAATAATCACGCCGTTGTCAATGTGCGGCTCGTATTCTTCGCGCTCTTCGATGGTGCATTTATATTTATCAAGGTCTTTATAGGAAGCGTAACGCTGGACTTCCTGCTCGACCAGATTGCCGTAAGGCATGGGGTGGCGAATGGCGGCGACTTTGTAGCCCATCTCCTGCAAAATGAGCGCCACGCGGCGGGTGGTCTGGCTCTTGCCGGAGCCGGTGCGCACGGCGCACACCGAAACGACGGGCTTGACGGATTTGACCTGCGTATACTTCGCGCCCATCAAGCGGAAATCGGCGCCGGCGGCGTTGACGATGCTGGCTTTGTGCATCACGTACTCGTGCGGCACGTCGCTATACGCGAAGACCACCTGCTCCACGCCGTGCTTCTTAATGAGGTCCACCAATTCTTCTTCAGCGCGAATCGGAATGCCCTTCGGGTACAAATCGCCCGCGAGCTCTTTCGGATACACGCGCCCTTCGATGTCGGGAATCTGAGTCGCCGTGAAAGCGACCACTTCGTATTCCTTATTCCCGCGGAAGAAGGCGTTGAAGTTGTGGAAGTCGCGTCCGGCGGCTCCCATGATGATGGTTTTGATAGGCATTGTTCACTCCTATTACAAGACGCGCTGAGGACAGCGTCCCACAAGGGGATTACATCCGAAACGACCCGGACTGGGTTTTGGGTCTTTTCGTTTTTACCCAGCGCAATCCAAAAAACAATTAAAAAAGAAAACAGGCGAAAAGTAAAGATAACTTTCAGCCTGTTTTCCGCATGACTCTTTTACATCACGTCCGGGGCTTGCACGACGAGCAGCCGCAGCGCGTTTTGAAGGGTTTGCTTCGCCGCCGCCACCAGACTCAACCGGGCAAGCCGCGCCTTTTCGTCCTCCGCCTGCAAGACGGGGACGGCGTGATAAAACGAATGAAAAGCGTTCGCCAGCTCGTAAGCGTAGGTCGCCATCACCAGCGGGCGGTATTCGTTCGCCGCCTGTTCCACCGTCTGCGGGAAGCGGGAAATCTTTTCGATGAGATCAATTTCGTGCGGAGTCAGTTCGTAGTTCCACGCCGCGCGTTCCGCGCTCCACGCGCCGGCTTTCTTCAAAATCGAATTGGCGCGGACGTAAGCGTTTTGGATGTAGGGTCCCGTGCGCCCGTCGAAAGAAAGCGCGTCGTCCATGTCGAAGACAATGTCGCGGTTGTTATCCACCGCCAGCATGGAATACGCCAGCGCGCCCAAGCCGATTTGCAGGGCAATCTTCCCGCGTTCCGCTTCTGGAATTTCGGCGCGCTTTTCCACTTCCAGCGAAAGCACGCGCCGCGCGGCTTCGTCCATCACGTCCTTGAAGAGGACGACGCGCCCGCGCCGCGAGGACATTGCGCCTTCCGGCAGGCTGACGAAGCCATAGCCGAGATGATGACACTTTTCGGCTTGCGGGAAGCCCCACAACTTAAGGATGGCGAACGCCTGCTGCAAATGCAGCGACTGGCGCACGTCCACGACGTAAATCGAGCGGTCCACGTGATATTGCTCGAATTTGATTTTCGCCAGCGCGAGGTCTTTGGTTAAATACAGCGTCGTGCCGTCGGAACGCAGGACGACGTTGGTCTTGTATTTTTCTTTTTTCAGCCCAAGTTTTTCGTCAATGCGGACGATCACCGCGCCGCCGCTGGGGCGCTCGTCGTCGGCGATTCCCTTCGCCAGCAGCTCTTCCACAATCGCCTTCGCCGGCTCGTCCACCTCGCTTTCAAAGAACCACACGTCAATTTGAATATCGAGCGTTTTCAAAATATCGCGCAGTTCTTCGAGACTCCACTCGCGGGTGACGCGCCACAGTTCGCGGACGTATTCGTCGCCCGCGTCCCATCTGCGATACATCTCGCGCCGTTCCGCTTCGTAAGCTTCGCGCCGCGCGGCTTCTTCGGGCGTTTCGTTTTCCTTTTTTTCCAGCAGTTGATTCGCCTCGACGTACAGCTTCAACAGCCATTGACCGCGCTCGTGAATTCCCTGCGGCTCCTGCCCTTTGTAAAACTTATCGTACATCCACAAGACGGTGACGACTCCCAAGCCCAAATCGCCGGGATAAGAAGCGCGAATGGTTTTATACCCCGCGAACTCAGTCAGGCGGGCGAGCGATTCTCCGAGCAGGGCGTTGCGCGCGTGTCCAATGTGAAACGAGTGGTGCGTGTTCGGCTGGGCGAATTCGACCATGACGGTCTCGCCTTTTTCCGCCCCGCGCCCAAACTCCGCGCCCGCGGATAAAACTTCCCCGACGACTCGCGCCGCGTAATCCGCCGTTTTGAAATAGACGTTAAGATAGCCGTTCACCGCCTCGACGCGGGAGATTCCCTCCGCCGCGCCAACGCGCGCCTTGACCTGTTCGGCGATTTCCTGCGCGCGCTTGGGGACGGGCAATTTGCCGCCCTTGCCGGCGCGGGCTTCGTTCGCCGCCGTTTGAAAGAACGAGGTGGAAAAGCCCCATTCGCCCGCGAAAGGAATCGGAGCCCATTTGAACTCCGCCGCGGGGATTTCGTTTTCCGCGCAAAATTCCCTGATGACGTTTTCAATAAGTTGCTGTTCCCGTGTAAACATAGAATTGCATTATATCATTTGCTATAATAGTTTTTAATGAACGCCAATCGGCTCTTTTTACGCGGCATGCCCCGTTCAGAAAATTTTTTGCAAGCGCAATTAACCGCCGGCGGCGGAGTCTAATCATGTCGGAAGAAAACTGGACTCTCGTCATCGAGCCGCGGCGCGGGCTGTTTGATTTACGGCTGGGCGAGCTGTGGCGCTACCGCGATTTGATTCTGCTGTTCGTGCGGCGCGATTTTGTGGCGGCATACAAGCAGACGATTCTCGGTCCCTTGTGGTATTTGATTCAACCGCTGCTGACGACGCTGACGTTCACGGTCGTCTTCGGCAACATCGCCAGCCTGCCGACGGACGGGCTGCCGCAGTTTTTGTTTTATATGTGCGGCTCGGTGGTCTGGTCTTATTTCGCCGCCTGCCTGACCAAAACCAGCGAGGTCTTCGTTCAAAATTCAAACCTGTTCGGCAAGGTGTATTTTCCGCGCCTCGCCGTTCCGGTTTCCATTTTGATTTCCAACCTGATTACCTTCGCCATTCAATTCGCGCTGTTTCTGCTTTTCATCCTGTTCTTCGCGCTGCGCGGGGCGGCGATTCGTCCCAATTGGGCGTGGATGGCGCTTTCTCCGCTTTTGCTGCTGACGATGGCTGGGCTGGGACTCGGCTTCGGAATCCTCGTCTCTTCGCTGACGACCAAATACCGCGACTTGCGCTTCCTCGTTCAATTCGGCGTCCAATTGCTGATGTACGCCGCGCCGGTGATTTATCCCGTCTCGTCCATTCCGCCGAAGTATCAATGGCTCGTCCTCGCCAACCCAATGACGCCGATATTGGAAGCGTTTCGCTACGCCTTTCTCGGCGCGGGCGAGGCGAGCCTCTATTATCTACTGTATAGTTTCGTCTTCATGGCGGCGGCAGTCGTCGCCGGAGTCGTCGTCTTTAACCGCGTCGAGCAGACGTTTATGGATACGGTATGATTCGCCGTTCAAAAAATTCGAGTCATTCGCGGCAAAAAAGTGACTAATGTAATCTCGGTTGAAAATCTTTCCAAAAGTTACCGCCTCGGGCAAATCGGCACCGGGACCTTCGCGCACGATTTAAGCGTGTGGTGGGCAAGGCTGCGCGGCAAGCCGAATCCCCTTTTGCGAATTGGCGAACAAGACCATGGTCGCCGTGACGGGGAAGAAGTTTGGGCGTTAAAAGACGTCTCCTTCGCGGTTGAGCAAGGGGAGGCGCTCGGCGTCATCGGGCGCAACGGCGCGGGCAAAAGCACGCTGCTGAAGATTCTCTCGCGCGTCACCGCGCCGACTTCGGGCAAGGTCAAAATCAAGGGGCGCATCGCCAGCCTGCTGGAAGTCGGCACGGGCTTTCACCCCGAATTGACCGGGCGCGAAAACGTTTACCTCAACGGCGCGATTTTAGGCATGAGCAAAGTCGAGGTCGCCCGCAAGTTTGACGAAATTGCAGACTTTGCCGGCGTGGAAAAATTTATTGATACGCCCGTCAAACGCTATTCCAGCGGAATGTATGTGCGGCTCGCTTTTGCGGTAGCGGCGCATTTAGAGTCGGAAATTCTGGTGGTGGACGAAGCGCTGGCGGTCGGCGACGCGGAGTTCCAAAAGAAATGTTTGGGCAAGATGGGCGACGCGGCGAAAGAAGGAAGAACGGTGCTGTTTGTGAGTCATAACATGGGGGCGATTCAAAGCCTGTGTTCCAAAAGCGTTTTACTGGATAAGGGCGAGCTCGTCTTCATGGGGGCTTCGGAAGAGACGGTGGGCAAATATCTCTCCTTCAACGCGGAATTAAACGGCGAATGGAAAGCCCCCCAGGCGGACGGCGGCGGCAAACAAGTCTTCTTTGAAAGAATCGCAATTCTCGACGGGCGGCGGCAGCCGACGAACGCGGTTAAAAGCGACCGCGAGTTCTTCGTTGAAACGGAAATCGCCGCGCAAACCGACCTGCCGCAAGCCCACATCCACATTCGCTTAAACAACTCGGAAGGCGTGCCGATTTTCACCACGTCCAACTGGGACGACGCGCAAGCGCCTGCGTTGATTACGCGAGGCAAAAATATTTTTCGTTTTCAAATCCCCGCCCACTTTTTGCGCCCCGGCGATTACTTCCTCACCGCCACTCTCTTGATACCCAACGCGCAAATCTTCGATTGCTGGATTGACTGCCTGGCGTTCTCAGTCAGCGACGCGGGCAGCCCCGCCACGCGGCACGGCGGCTGGCGGCAGGGCGTGGTCGTCCCGCTGCTTTCGTGGCAAAAAGAAAAGAGATAGGAACTTTCCGTGTTGAGAAATTTTATCAAACGCCTCTTAAAGCAAAATCGGCTGGCTTTGAGCCGCTATTCCGAACACGACTTGCGTTACATCGAGCGCATGGGCTGGCAAAATTTGAGCTACAAGGAATTTGAAATCTTGCGCGCGCTCTCTTACGAAGGTCACATCAGCCTTAAAGAAGCGAAGTTCCTCGCGGAGCTGGTCGGGCAAACCGACCCCGCCGAGCCGATTATAGAAATCGGGACGCTGTTCGGCTATTCCACCACGGTGTTGGCGCAAAGCAAAGCGACTTCGCAAAAGTTAATTACGGTGGACGCTTACTTGTGGAACCCGCTGGGGCTTTCGCCCGAAACGCACCAGCTGGCGACTTCGCTGATATTGGAGGACGCGCGAAAAAATCACAACGTGGAAATCGTCGCCCAAGATAAGCGCGTTTTCTATCAGGAATATCGAGGACCCGCGCCCGCGCTCTTCTTCTGCGACGCGCATCACGATTACGAGCCGACGCTAGAAGATTTGAAATGGGCGAAAAAAATTGGCGCGAAAATCATCTGCGGGCACGATTACGACGAAACGCTATATCCCGGAGTCGTCCGCGCCGTGCAAGCGCTCGGCGGAGCGAGGCAAGTCGTCCAAAGTCTGTTTGTTTTGTGAGGTTTCGCTTTGCGCATCGCCTACGTCATCGCCCCTGGCGGCGGGCCGGAAGCCTACGTTAAGACCCTTAGCCGATGGCTCATGGAGCGGGGTCATGCCGTCTCTGTCGTCTATTACGCCGCGCCGTTCGCCCACTCCATGCCGCGCGAAGTCGAAGTTCGCTTCGTCAAGCCGACTCCTTTGCACCACTACGCGGCAAAAATTTTCAGCGGATACCGCTTGTGGGCGCGGCGGCTGCGTTCTTGGGAACTTTCGCGGGAAATTGAAAAAGCGTTAGAGGAAATAGACCGCAAAGAAAAAATCAACGTCGTGGAAATCACCGAAGGGCTGAACGTTCGCCGAATCGGCGAACGCTGGGCGACGGTCGTCCGCGCGCACGGGTCGGATTGGGCGTTCCGCCATTTTTGCCGCGACGGCGAGACAAAATGGGACGGGCTGCTCATCCGCGAACAGGCGGAACAGTTTCGCCGCGCGGAAGCGGTCAGCCCGTTGAGCAAGCATTACGCGGCGTATTTGAGCGAGACCTGCGGGATTCCGCGCGCGCGCTTCGAGACGCTTCCCTATCCGATAGACGAGCGGCGCTTCCACCCGCAAGGAGAATCGCGCCCCGATATGCAGCCGCTGGCGCTGATGAGCGTCGGCAGGCTGGAACGCCGCAAAGGGACGGACATGTGCGTGCGCGCGATGAATCAGGTTTGGAAGCGCTTCGCCGAAGCGCGGCTTTATCTGCTGGGCGGCGAGGCGCAATTCACGCGCGCGCAATTGCGGCAAATGGCGGAGGAAAAATTCGCGGAAAAGGTGTTTTTTTCCGGCTTCGTCGCTTACGACGCGCTGCCCTCGTTCTATCGCGGGGCGAAAATTTATCTGGCGCTGACGCAATATGAAACCTTCGGCTACACCATTCTCGAAGCCATGTCCTGCGGCGTTCCCGTCGTGGCTTGCGATTCGGGCGCGGTGAAGGAACTGGTGGAAGACGGCGTGAACGGGCGGCTCGTCCCCTTTGGCGACGCGCAGGCTGCGGCGCAGGCGATTATAGAGACGCTTTCAAATGAAAAGAAGCGAGCGCTCATGGGCGTAAAGGCGCGGGAGACTGCGCTCCAATATTCGCTGGATACTATCGGGCAAAAACATATTCAAATGTACGAACAGGCGAGTTCGGCGTTTGGCAAAACGCCTTCGTTAAAAACCGGAACGCTGCACGCAAAAAACAATGCGCATCCTTCTCGTTAATCGCTGGTATCCGCCCCACACGGGCTTCGGCGGCGTCGCCATATATCAACGCTATCTTGCGCGGGCGCTGGCGCGGCAGGGAAATCAGGTCGCCGTGCTGGCGGCGCGTTGGTCTCAAGACGCGCCCGCCGAACATGCAGACGAAGGAGTCCGCGTCTTCAGACTCTACGCGGCGGAATGGTCGCGCTTGAGACGGCTGCCGCTGCTGGGGCGTTACGTCCGCCCGCTGCAACAATATCTTTACAGCCTGCAAGCCGCGCGCTTCATTGCGAACATGAAAGAGCCGCCCGACGTGATTGAATTCGCCGAAGTGAACGCGGAAGGCTACGCATACCTCAGGCGGAAACATTCCATCCCTGTCGTGACGCGCTGCCACACCCCCACGTTTATATTGCGAAACTATTACGCGCCGCACGAGATGAACTTCGATACAGAATTCACCGCGCGGATGGAAAAATTCGCCATCCTGCGCGCCGAGGGGCTGAGCGCGCCCTCTCACGATATGGCGGAGACAATCGCTCAATCCAGCGGGGTTTCGCTTAATCAGATTGCGGTCATCCCCAACGCGCTGGACGTGGACGAATTTGCGCCCCTGCCGAAAACGCCGCGCGATTCAAACGCCGTCACGCTGCTGCATGTCGGCAGGTTAGACCGCGTAAAGGGAATCGAAATATTGGCGAAAGCGTTCTGGGCGATTCGCCCGCGCGCGCCGCAGGCGCGGTTGGTCTTCGTCGGCGGAGACTTGCCCGACGGGAGAGGAAGCTCGTGGCGCGTCCGCCTTGAAAAAATATTCGCCGAGCATAACGCGCTGGACACGGTTCTCTTCGCGGGAGACGCCAGTCAGGAAGAATTGCTGGCATGGTATCGCCGCGCCGATATTGCCGTCGTCCCTTCCATGCTGTATGAAAGTTTCTCTTACACCTGCGCCCAGGCGATGGCGGCGGGGCTGCCGGTGGTCGCTTCGCGCATCGGCGGAATTCCCGAAACGGTTGGCGACGCCGGCGTGATTGTAGAAGCAGGAAACGCCGAAGAACTTGCGGAAGCCTTGCTGAACTTAATTCATCGCCCGCAACGGAGAATCGATCTCGGCGAGCAAGCGCAAATTCGGGCAAAGAAACTCTTTGACGCGCCCATCGTCGCCGAGCAAACGTCGGCGTTTTACCGAAAAATCATCCATGACGCGACAATCTGAACACGGCTGGCAATATTCGTTTTCCCTGCAAAAACGGCGGGCGTTGCGATTCTTGCACCGCATCGCATTTCACGTCGGCTATTTCTTCTCGCCGGAATGGGCGTTTCACGTTTTTTTTCTCCACGCCCCCCACGAGATGATACCGGAATTGCTGACGCAATACGGCGCGCATGTGGGAGAACGCACCGTCATCCATGCGCCGCTGCATATTCACAACATGGGAAAAGAAAAAAACAACCATTTTGCGAATCTTGAAATCGGCGAGCGCTGTTACCTGGGACCTGATTTATTCATAGACCTTTCAGACCGCGTAAAGATAGAAGACCGCGCGACAATATCCATGCGAGCCGCGTTGATCACCCACATCCACGTCGGCGAGAGCCCGCTGCGCGAGACGTATTTTCCCCCGCAATCCGCTCCCGTTACCGTCAGGCAAGGAGCGTACATTGGCTGCGGCGCAACCGTATTGAAAGGCGTCGTCATCGGAAAAAACTCGGCGGTGGGGGCGGGAAGTCTGGTGAACAAAGACGTCCCGCCGCGCGTCCTTGCGGCTGGCTGTCCCGCGCGGATAATCCGCAAGTTAGAGAAAGGCGGCGAATAAAAATGAAAAGTCAATCTGGAGAAAATTGGGCTGAATATTACAAATCAGAAACGCTTTCATGGTGCAATTCCGCCGCGCGCACGCCGAACAGCCTCTTAAACTTTACGCGCAGCGAATGGATTCAAAAAATGCTCAAATACGCCCGCCTTGCGCCGTCGAAGAACGTAAAAATTCTCGAGGCGGGCTGCGGCACGGCGTACTACTCGTTTGCGCTGGCGCTGCTCGGATATGAAGTCCACGCTTTTGACTATAACGAAGGCGCGCTGCGCTTTGCCCGCCAGCTGGAATCGCAAGCGCGGCAGGCGCGCGCGGATATTAAAGTTAATATTCGATTGGGAAATTTGCTGGACGTCGAATCGGAATCCAATCAATACGACCTTGTGTTCAATCAGGCGGTGATGGAATATTTTTGCGACGCCGAAGAAAGAAGGCGCGCGTTCAGCGAGATGGTACGAGTCGCCAAGCCGGGAGGCTGGGTGGCAATCATCACCCAGCACACCGGACATCCCTTCCGCCGCTATTGGGAGTGGAGAGGCTGGCAGGGGTATAAAAACCAGCCGCAGGTGATTCGGCAGACCCCGCGCGCATCTGCGTTAGAATTGGAATCCTACGGGCTAACCGAAATCATTACGGATGGCATTTATCCCTGGAAGGCTTTCTTTTTTTATCCGCAGCGGTTTATGAAATATCAATGGACCGCGAACGCCGTGTATTATTTGGGGCGCGTTTTGGAACGCGTCGGATACATGCCGCGTTTTCTGCGCAGCCGTCTGGCTTTGCAATATCTTGTAATGGGACGTAAAACATGAAAATCGCCTTCCTGCACTTTTGGACATTGCGCCTGCCGCGCGGCGTGGAAACCCTGACCATCAGCCTCGCCAACGCGCTCGCGCAAAAAGGCTGCGAAACGCACATCCTGTGCGCCCCGTCGAGCCGCGAGCCGCTGGTCAAACCGCTGCCCGAAGTGCAAGTCAAACAATTTCCCACGTTTCGATATTACGAAGCGACTACCATTATTCCGTTTTATGTCGCGGCTTTAATCAAGGGGCAATACGACGCCGTCGTCGCATTCTTCGCAGATTTTGGAGAAGGCTGGGCGCTGCGGCTGGCGAAGCCTTTCATCCGCTCAAAGCATATTTTGTACCTGACCTTTCCCTACGAATCCGCGCCGCACCGTTATCAGGCGTATCAAGCGTGGAAATGGGAAAAGACCGCCGACGTCGTGCTGGCGGACGCGGAATACACCGCGCGCGGCGGCGCGGCGCTCTTCGGACGAGAAGTTATCACCCTCCCCAGCGGAACCGACCCCGCGCGTTTTCATCCCGACCCGGCGCGGCGCGCGCAAATGCGGCGCGAACTCGGCTTTGCGGACGACGAACTGGCGCTGCTCAACGTCTCCGCGCTGGAACCGCGCAAAGGCGTTTGGCGGGTGATTGAAGCTATGCCGCGCATCCTTGAACGGGCGGGCAAAGTCCGCTATTTAATTTTGGGCGAGGGACCGCAAAGAAAGGCGCTGGAAGAACGCGCCAAAGAACTCGGCGTCGCGGGACAAATCCTCTTTGCGGGAACGACGTCCAACCTCGCGCCGTATTACAACGCGGCGGACGTCTTTGTCATGCTCTCCGATTCGGAGGCGGGGTCTATCGCCTGTCTCGAAGCGATGTCTTCGGGGCTGCCGGTCATTGTCGCAAACGCCGGCGGGTTTGGCGAGGTGGTCACGCCGGAGTGCGGACGGATGATTGGGCTGAATCACCCGCAGGAACTGGCGGAAGCGGTGAAAGAATTTACCGACCCCGCGCGGCGCTTCGAAACAGGACAAAACGCAAGGCGAAGAATCATCGAGCATTTTTCGTGGAACGCGCTTGCGGAAAGACTGCTCAGGATTTTAAATGAATAAGCGCGGCGCGCTTCTTGCGCTAACCATCGCGCTGGGTTTGACTCTGCGCTTATATTACCTTCCGCAAAGGGGAATTATCGCCCGAGATGAAGCATGGTACGTGTACGGCATACGAGGAGCGGTATCTGGATTCCAGAAAACGCTGGAAATTCAACCCGCGCTGGAAAACCAGCCGGATTTTGAAAAAATCAGCGCGAACAATATTGCCGGCAAACCAGCCTACCTGCTGCCGCTCTGGCTTTCAGGGTTAATAAATGGGAAATGGAATTACGAGCATGTTCTCATGCTGTCGGCGACTGCGGGAACGCTGAACATCCTGGCAATATACTGGCTGTGCCGCGCCGCAAAATTCAAGCATGAAACCGCGCTAATCGCCGCGCTTGTAGCGTCGCTCTCGTTCGTAAACCTTTACTTTTCCAGAATTGGCTACCCGCATTCAACGTTGATTTTGATACACACGCTTGCGCTGGGATTCTACATGCGCGAAAGCAAAAATCCGTCCGCTTCCCTGTTCGCTGCAGGGCTGCTTTGGGGAATCGGCTTGTCGGTTCATAGCAGTCTAATCCTTGCCATGCCCGGGATTGCGCTGGCTGAAATTTATTTATACAAAACGTCGCATCGAAACACGGCTCATTTTCTCAAGCGCAGCAGCGGTATCGCGGCGGGTATTGCGCTCCCCCTGCTCGGCTGGGAAGCGGCTTACGCGCTTTCAGCCAGCTGGCTACAATCGTCCAGCGCTTCGCTGACCGGGTCTTTTTTGGGAGATATTTTCAGGCCTGCGACAGACAGCGGAATCAACTCAAACGCAGCGAAGAATATCCTGTTTTACAGCCTTGCGTTATCAGGCATGGAAGCGCCGGTTTCGTCGCTGTTCTTTGCCGCGGGCGTTTTCACAATATGGCGTTCAAAAGAGCATACAGAGGCAAAAATTATTTCGTTGTTCTTTGCGGCAAATTTCGTCGCGTTTTCCTTATACCCTGCTTTATATGGTCGGCAGATTGCCAGCCTCATGCCGGCATGGCATGTAGTAACGGCGGTTGGCGTCTCAGCGACCATAGAAGTTATATTAAACCAATATCCGCGCGCAAAGAGGTTAGCGGCGGAAATATTTCCTGCCGCGCTTGCGCTGACATATATTTACTGGGCGCTGCCTTTAATCAGCCCGCAACAAAGCGGGTGGGCGCAAGCGGCGGAATGGATTAAACAAAATGGTCAAGAAAGCGATTTGATATTTACAACCGAAATTTCCGACGCCGCTATTTTGAATTATTACCTGCCAGGGCGCGTTCTCTTGTGGGAGCAGAATAAACCTTTCCCGATTCCAAACGCGCAGTGGTACGTGCAAAATCCAACGATTCGACGCGCGCCCATGTGGAAAATCATTCAACCATGGACGTCTGCGCGCCAAAACAGCAAGGCTTTTAAGGATTCATGGATGACGCTGCGCCCGCATCTTTCCATGAGCGGCGACTGGCTCTTAATTCCCTGGTGGAGGTGGAGCGATATGCCAACTTCCTATCAATCCGGCGTGGACGACACGATAGAAATTTTTTCTAACCGACAATGAAGAGCCGCTTCTCCGTCCTCATTTGCACTTATCAGCGTCCCGCGCTTTTAGACAAAGCGTTGAAATCGCTGCTTCAAGCCAGCGACGAAAAACCCGACGAAGTAATTGTCGTCAACGGCGGAGACGAGCGCGCGGACGCGGTCGTCCGTTCGCATCAAAATTGCGGCGCGCCCACGCGGTTGGTCAAGACCGTCAACAAAAATCTGGCGGCGAGCCGCAACATCGGGCTGAAGCATTGCGCGGGCGAGATTATCGCTATGACGGACGACGACGCGGAAGTCTTTCCCGACTGGGTGACGGCGATGAAACGCGCGCACGCGGAACATCCCGAAGCGGGCGCGGTCGGCGGCATGGTCCTCGGCGGCAACGTCGAAACGCTGGTCGGGCGCGTGGCGGACGCGATTACCTTCCCCGCGTGGGACAAACCGCAAGCGGTTCGCACCCTGCCCGGCGTGAACGTCTCGTATAAAAAATCCTTCATTGAAAAAATCGGCTGGCAAGACGAGACTCTCTTTCGCGGCGAAGACGTGGATTTCAACTGGCGCGTTCAACAAGCGGGCGGAATCGTCTGGTACGACCCGCGCATTAAGGTTTATCATCATCACCGCCCCGCCCTGCGCGGAATTTTGAATCAGCATTATATGTACGGGCGCGCTTATTATCTCGTCCGCCGCAAATGGAAGGATATGTATTGCGTTTACCCGCATCATCTGGCGACGCCGCGCGATTTTCTTAAACTGATAAACTTTTTCGCCTCTATGTTTTATCAGCCGATTCTTTCCGCCGCCAAACTGCCCAAAGCGGCGGATAAAGCGCTCGCCCTGCCGCTGCTCTTCGCCGCGGGCGTCGTCTGGCGCTGGGGCATGGCGGAACAAAAATTCTTTCACAAAGATTAAACATGCGGATTTTAATTCTCGCCTCGTCTTATCCCCCGCGCGTCGGCGGACTGGAAACGGCGGTCTCCTCGCTGGCGAAGGAATGGCAAGCCGCCGGGCGCGAAGTCGAAGTCGTCGCGCAGCGTTATCCGCGCAGCCTGCTCGCGCAAGAGATTCTTGAAGGCGTTCCGGTCTCGCGGCGGATGTTTCTGACGGCGGAATGGGAGCAGATTCAGCGCGGGCGGGCGGACTTGTTCCTTGCCGGGCTGTATTATCGCTTCGCCTCGCAGCGTTGGTTGGAAGAAAAGATTCGCGCCTTCGCGCCGGACGTCGTCAATCTTCACTTCCCCGATTCGCAGATTCCGTTTTTGCTCAAAGCGCGAAAAAAAATCAACTTCAAACTGGTCGTTTCGCTGCACGGTCACGACGTGGAACGCTGGTTTCAAGGAAACAAAACATCCTCGCGGAAATACGCTCAGTTCGCCGAATTGCTGCGCTCCGCCGATTTTGTCGCGGCTTGTTCGCGCAGTCTGCTTGAACGGGCAAAAATGCTTCTGCCTGAAATCGAAACGAAGAGCGCCGCCATCCCCAACGGCGTTGACGTTGCGCGTTTTGAAAACGCGGCATATTCGCCGGAAAAAACGCCTTATCTGCTGGCGGTGGGACGTCTGACCTTCGTCAAAGGCTTCGATTTGCTGCTGCCAGCCTTTGCGGAAGTTGCGCAAGACGTCCTCGATTTGCAATTATGGATTGCAGGAAGCGGCGAAGAAGAAAGCGCGCTGAAAACGAAAGCGCAAAATTTAGGCGTCGCGCAGCGCGTCAGGTTTCTTGGGCAGGTCGCCTCCGTTGAAATCCCCAGGCTGCTGCATGGCTGCCGCGCGCTGGCGATCCCGTCCAGAAGCGAATCGTTCGGCGTCGCCGCGTTAGAAGGTCTCGCCGCGGGCAAGCCGGTGGTCGCTTCGCGCGTCGGCGGGTTGATTGAGATTTTGCAAGGCACGCCGAATTTTCTCGTCGAGCCTTCAGCGCCGGGATTGGCGGAAGGAGTCAGACAGGCGCTCGGCGCGGATGTTACAATCATCGTGCAAGCCAACCGGCAACGCGCGCGCCAATATGCGTGGGACGCCGCGGCGCGGCGATATTTGAAGATATTTGAAACCATAACGGCATGATGAAATCCATCCTTCGATTTTTATTTTCCATGCTGATTCGCGTCGTCTATTGGGGATACAAGGCGGAAGGATTAAACGCGCTGCTGCTCGTCCTGCCCGCCAAAATGATTCCCGACCTGCTGCGAAAGCACGGCGCGCAAATCGGCGCGGAAGCGGAGATTCACTCCCCGCTCCTCATTCACAACGCCTCCGCCGAAGCGGGCAAGCATTACGCCAATTTGCGCATCGGCGACGGGTGCTACCTGGGGCGCGAAGTCTTTTTAGATTTGAAAGAAACGATTACCATTGAAGACCGCGCGACGCTCTCAACGCGCGTCACGCTCATCACCCACACCGACGCGGGACGCAGCCCGGTTTCGCGCAGGCTGCCGCCCAGCCGCGCCCCCATCCTCATCCGCAGCGGCGCGTACATCGGAGCGAACGCGACCGTGTTGCAAGGGGTGGAAGTGGGGCACGAAGCGATAGTCGCCGCGGGCGCGCTGGTGCGCCAAAATGTGGGCGCAGAGCAAACCGTCGCGGGCGTCCCCGCGCGCCTGATACATTCTGATACAATCGTAAAGGCATGATTGGTTTTCAACAAATCCTCTACGCTCTGATTGGGCTGGGCGTCTTCGTCATTTTGCTGACGCCGCGCGAAAGAAAATTGCAAACGGGCTTTGCCGCCGCAACCGCGCTGCTTGCCGTGGGCTACCGTCGCGCTTTCATCGGCCGATATTTGGAATTTCACCCCTCCGAAATTATTTTCTGGCTTTTGTTTTTTCTCGTCCTGCTCGAAAATCGCCCCCGCGCCCAAAAAGAGGCGGACAAAGCGGCAAGCAAGTTTCGCCTGCCCGCCTGGCTGATTTTCTTTATGCTGTTCTGGCTGTGGGGGCTGGCGCTTTCGCTCTTTGGCAGGCTTTCATGGGACTTGATATTCAATCAATTCAAGCCGTTTCTTATCTTTCCCGTCGTAATCTGGCTTTCATGGCGTTTGCTAAAACAGCCCGGCGGGTTAAACCTCTTTTTGCGCGCCATGTTTGCAGGCGGGACCATTGTAGGCTTTTTGGGCGTTTTGGAATATTACTTTCCCAGCGCGTTCAGCCTGCTTCCAGGCTTTTCCGCCAACCCCTTCACCCGCGCCGACTTTTTAGGTTTCGTGCGCGCGCGCTTCTCTTTCTACGGCGCGCCCACCGCGACTTTTATGCTGGTCGTCACTCTTCCGCTGGGGCTGGCGCTGTGGAGCTCCGCCAAAACCGGCGCGCAAAAATTGACGCTGCTCGCCGGGGTCGGGGTTCAAGCGCTGGGCGTGTATATCGGCGGCTATCGCTCCATGTGGCTGGCGCTGGGGACGGAAATCATCCTCTTCGTCATGCTGTATCGCGGCGCGCTCGCGGGAATCTTCGGTTTGATTCCCCTCGTCCTGGTCTATCAATCCCTGCCAAAAGAAGCGCTGGTGCGCCTTTCCACGCTCTTTGCGGCGGCGCAAGGGCGGGCGGTGGATTCCAGCGCCATCAAGCGCATCGAACGCGTGGACGAGGCTTTCTCCATCCTCAGCCAGAATCCCTTCGGCTTGGGCTGGGCAGCCAGCGGATGGGTGCATAACGACATTTTGCAAATCGCGGTGGATTTAGGCGTGATAGCCGTGTTAATTTTCATCGTCGCCTATCTGACGACCGCCTTCCGCCTCGCCAAAAAGACTCTTCTATTAAGGAAAGAAAAAGCCGGAACGGAGTTTCAAATTTCCTTCGGCGTTTTTCTTGGCTTCGTCGGCAGCGGGTTTTTATACGCCTCTCAAGGAGTCACCTGGCAAGTCTTTCTGGCGCTGCCCGCGTGGCTGATTTGGGCGCTCGCCATTCACTGGACAGCCGACCCGCCCATCGTCAATTTACAGGAGAACGCAAATGCCGCCCAAAATATCCGTACTACTCCCCGTTTTCAACAACGGCGCTTCCCTGCGTCCCACCCTTGAATCCGTTAAATGGGCGGACGAGATTCTCGCCGTCGATTCGTTCAGCAAAGATAACACGCTGGAAGTCTGCCGCGAATACGGCGCGCGCATCGTCCAGCATGAATACGTCAACTCGGCGAAGCAAAAGAATTGGGCGCTTTCGCAATGCAATCATGAGTGGGTTTTGCAAATCGATTCGGACGAAACGCTCGAAGAAGGCTTGAAAGAGGAAACCCTCGCGGCGATTGAAAACGCCCCGCCCGAAGTTCACGCCTTCCGCATGCCGCGCAAAAACTTCGTTTTGGGAAAATGGTCGCGCGCCGCGGGGTTGTACCCCGATTATCAAATCCGCCTCTTTCGGCGCGACGAAGGCGGATGGATAGAGCGCGAAGTCCACGCGCATGTTCAAGTTCGCGGCGAAGTGAAAACCCTGCGCGGACACATTCTGCATCAGGGCATGCCTTATCTGACCAAGCAGCTCCACAACCTCGACCGCTATACCCGCTACGAAGCGGACGAGTTAAAAAAGAGCGGCAAAAAATTTCACGGAGTAAGAGTAACGCTATACCCGCTGTTGATTTTCTTCCAACGTTACCTTTGGCAGGGCGGCTGGCGCGAAGGCTGGCGCGGATTTTTCGTCTGCGCTTATTTGAGCGTCTATTATCTCTTCATGTACGCCAAACTGTGGGAGATGGAAGAACTCAATCTAGAACGCAGCCCCAAATGAAAAAAATTCTTTTCGTCGAATCGGCGAGCGAAATGGGCGGCGTAGAATTTAGCGCGCTCTACCTCGCCGCGAATCTGGACAGGGCGAAATGGCAGCCCGTCGTCGTTTGTCCGCGCGAGGGCAAACTTTCCGCCGCCTGCCGTAAGGAAAATCTCGCCGTGCAGATTCTCCCCGCGTTGAATTTAATGCCGACAAGCTTTCAATGGGGCGAAAGCGGCGCGCGGATTCCCAACCCGCTCGCCTGGCTCTGGAACCCGATTCCACTCGGCGCCTCAGCCGCTTCCTTAAGAAAACTACTGCAAACCGAAAAGCCCGACCTTATTCTCACGCACGGGTTACGCGCCCATTTCTTCGGCGGGCTCGCCGCGCGGCTTTGCAAAACAAGATGCGTCTGGCACGTTCAAGATTTCATCTCCGAGCGCTTCTTCGGCTTGTATCGCGCCTTCTTCGGCTGGGCGGCTTCGCTGCTGCCGAATGAAATCATCGCGGATGGGAGTCCCATCGCCCGCCAGCTGCCGCCAGACGTTCAAGAGCGCGTCTTCGTCGTTTTGAACGGCGTGGATACAAACGTTTTTGCGCCCAATCCGCAGGCGGGAGCGAACATCCGCGCGGAGCTGGGCTTGCAGGCGGAACACCTCGTCGTCGGTCACGCGGCGCGAATAACGCCCTGGAAAGGGCAGCTGCATTTACTGGAATCTTTCGACAGGCTGGCAGCGCGCCATCCGCTGGCGCGGCTGATTTTCATCGGCGCGGCGTTGTTCGACAACGACCATTACGAAAAGAAGCTCAAAGCGCGAACTCAGGAGCTCGGCTTGGAAGATAAAGTCGTCTTCGCCGGCTTTCGTTCCGACCTGCCAGCCGTCCTCAACGCGCTGGACGTCTTCGCCTACCCCTCGGTGGAAAAAGACACCAGCCCGCTGGCGCTGCTTTCCGCGCTGGCGTGCGGCTTGCCCGTCGTTGCGTTTGATATCGAAGGCGCGCGGGAAGTTCTGGAAGACGCGGGCAAAACCGTCCCCATCGGAGACGAGATGAAAATGGCGCAAGCGCTGGAAGAATTAATCTCGAACCCCGCCTTGCGAAAAAGAATGCAAACCCAAAGCCGCGCCAAAGCGGTCGAGCGTTTTAGCCTGGAACGCTACGTCAAGAACATGGAAAACGTGTTCCTGAGAGAGAAATGACGCGCGTGTTTTTTATCCATACCGGCGCTGAAAGCTTCACGCGCATAGACCGCGACCTGCTAGCGGAATCTTTTGAAACGGAAGATTTTCACGCGGCGCGAAAATTTCCCGCCGATTTTTTAAGGTACTGGCGCGGCGTCCGACGCTGCGACGCGGTCTTTTGCTGGTTCGCCGGCTGGAATTCGCTGTGGGCGATTATGTTCGCGCGGCTGCTTGGCAAAAAATCCATCCTCATCGTCGGCGGATACGATATAGCGAACTTGCCCGAAGCGGGCTACGGGAATCAGCGCAGCGGGGCGATGAAGCTCCTCAGCCGTCTCGCCATGCGGCTGGCGGACAGGTTGATAACCAATTCCTGTTACAGCCAAAAGGAAGCCGAGCGGAACGCAGGAATCCCCCAGGAAAGCATCAGAGTCGTTTATCACGGCGTGCCGGACCCGTTTGACAGCCTGCCCGCGCCCAAAGAACGCATGGCGCTGACCGTCGGCAACGTGGAATGGGCGAACCTGAAACGCAAGGGAATCGAGCCGTTCGTCCGCGCCGCGCAATACGCGCCAGACGCGCAATTTGTCGTCGTCGGCAATTGGGCGGACGACGCGATAAAATATCTACAATCCATCGCCGCGCCCAACGTCGTTTTCACGGGCAGGGTCGGCGACGAAACCTTGTTGGATTACTATCGCCGCGCGTCGGTTTACGTCCAAGCCTCGCTGCACGAAGGATTCGGCATGAGCGTGGCGGAAGCCATGCTGGCGGGCTGCGTTCCCGTTGTGACGCGCTTTGGCGCGCTGCCGGAAGTGGTTGGGGAATGCGGCGTATTCGCTTCGGTCGAGCCGCAAGAATTGGCGCGGGCGATTCAAACGGCGTTGACGAAAGAAGTTCAAGAAGGAGAAAAAGCCAGAGCGCGCGTTCTGCGAAATTTCCCGCTGGAAAACAGAAAGCGCGCGCTGCGCGAACTAGTGGAAGAAACTCTGCGCCCATGATTGCTTTTCTGCAAACGCAAATCAAACGCCTTTCTCAGCCGGGCGCGAAAAAAGCCCGCGCGCTGGCGTTTCTCGGCGTGGGCGCGCTTCTGCTGTCGGCGAACGCCTTCCCCGCTTTATACGGCGACGAGTACGCCTCGCTGTTCGATTCGCGTCACCTTTCGGGAAACGTCCACGCCGTCGGATATTTTTCTCAACTGCGAGCGTGGAGCGCAATCAGCGAAAGCGATTGGTTTTTACGCCTGCTCTCGGCGCTATGGTTCGCGGCAGGCTTATACTGGCTGCGCCAATGGGCGAAAGCGGAAGAGATTCCCCATTCAATAGCGAGTTTTTTTCTCTGGCTCGCTGTTCTCAACCCGTTTTTGTGGTTCTACGGCTTGCAAATCCGCTTTTACGCCATGTTCTTCGCCGCTTCCGTTTTGTTCGCCTGGCGGCTGCGGGCGCTGCAAAAAACAAAATCCAAAGCCGACGCGCTGTGGCTGGGCGCGAGCGCGGTCTTGCTTTTCACGTCGCATTTGTTTGGCTGGCTGGCGGCTGGGACAATCGTCGCAAGCGCGGTTTGGGAAAACTTAAAGAATAAAAAACTTCTCGTCGCTGGAATTGCGCTGGGAGCGCTCTTGCTTGCGCTGCCGCCCGCGCGCGCGGAATTAACCGCGCTGGTGTATCGCGCCTCCAATCCGTATGCGCCCGTTCCGCAAGAAGCGGCGCGCGGAATCAGTTTGGGGATGGTCGCCAAGATTCCGCTTACATTTTATTTCTTCTCGCTCGGCGAGCGGGTTTACCCGCTATGGCTGCAGGCGACGATTCCCGCCATGCTGGTCGTCGGCGCGGCGTTTTTGTTGGGGCTGCGGAGCCTCGCCGAATTGGGGACGGCAGGAACGCTCTCCGCGTTTATGCTGCTCAACGTCCCGCTGATGTATCTCATCCTCGACCCGCTCGCCCCGCCGGCATTGCAAGGCGCCGCGCCGCGCTATCTCATTTTCGTCCTCCCTTATTTCCTGCTGCCGTTGGCAAGCGGCGCGGCGCGCTGGAAGCCCCTGCAACCCGCGTTGATTTTTGTAAGCCTTGTCGGCTTGTATTGTCTCGCCTTTCCCGTTTGGAGTTACGGCGGCGGCGACTTAATCCGCTGGCAAAAGATACTGCGGCAAGCGATTGCCAATCCCGCGCAAACCTGCGTCATCGCGGACGGGCGGGCGAACGCTCCGGTCAAGCGTTACCTGCCGCAGGCGGGAAAGTTGGTTTATCAAAACGATTTAAGCGAGTGCGCGGGCTTTGATTCCATCGCGCTCCTCTCCAATCATTTTGACCTTGACGCGACTCGCTATCTCGACTCGCTGGCGGAAGCGCTGGACGCGCAATATCAACTGACGGCGAACGTCGTCTTCTTCCCCGCGCAGGCGACCGTTTATCAAAAATCGCCGCGCCCGCAAAACGGAATCGTCCCCTCGCGGCTCGACCTGCCCGAACAGGATTTAATTTTCCCCGCCGCCGATTCGCGCATTCAGGGCTTCTCGCGGCTGGACGCGCGGCGGCGCTCGACGGCAGTTCGTTTTCCATCGGCGAAAAAAGTCTGGATATTGACCAACTACCGCGTCAATTCCCCGCTGCCCAACGGAACGCCCGTCTTCCGTTTGACCTTTGAAAACGGCGCGGAAACGATTCTACGAGCAGGCATGGAAACAGCCGCATGGGACGGCGCTTGCTCTTTATGCGCGGACGTTTATCAATGGACAAAAAGGCTGCATCTGGTAGGCAATTACGCCTACCCCGGCGCGTACCGTCAATATCAAGCGCATATATGGGGATACGCCGCGCGCGCGGAATCAAGCCCGGCGGCGATAGAGTTTCTTCCCTCGCAAGGAACGGGTTATTTTTATGGCGTCGTCCCGCAACCTTAAAGCTCATCGCGCGGCGGTTTTTCTCTCCGCCTGTTCGGCGATTTTGTTCTTCTGGTTGGCGCTGCCCGCGCGTTTCTCCGCCAATCAAAGCAGCGATTACGTCTATTATTACGAGCCGCTGGCGCGCCGCCTGCTGGCGGGCGAAGGTTTAACCTTTGAAGAAAACGAACCTCTGGCGACAATCAATCCGCCGGGGTTTACGCTGCTGCTGGCGGGTGTGTTCTGGCTTTCGGCGCAAACCGGCTTACCTGAATTGTCGCTCTATTCTGCGCTGACTTTAATGCTGATGGGCGGCGCGGCGGTCTGGCTCTTTCAAACCGGGCTGGAATGCTGGGGCAGCCCGAAGGATGGCTGGGTCTCCGCGCTGTTTTTCATCTCCTACCCCTTCGTCCTCTGGCTGACCAAACAACCCGCCACCGAAATCCCTTTTATTTTCTTCTTCTACGCCGCGCTACGCGTTTTTCAACTCGGATTGAAAGCGGAAGAAAAAACGAAACGGCTGTTTTTTCTCGCGGGCGCTTTGGCGGGGCTGAGCATGTTAATTCGCGCCTCCGCGTTTGGAATCGGCGCGCTGTTCGCCGCGTTGGTCTTTCCGCTGAAACAAAACGCAAGCCCAAAGCGCAAATTCGTTTTCGCGCTGGCGCTGCTGGCGGGAAATTTGCTCGCCGTCGCGCCGTGGGAAATGACGGTTTACGCCAAGACGGGCAAATGGATTCTGCTCGGAACGAACGGCGCGCCCAGCGTCCGCGACGGGCTGACCTTCGCCGTCTTGAAAGAATATCGGCGGCGTCCCGGTTTGCCGCCCGACGTGATTGCTCTGCAAGAGACCTTTGCGCGGAATTTGAAGGACAAAGAGCGGCTGAGCGAAATCGCCTTCGTCGTTTGGGAGCAAGCGAAAGCCCAGCCCGCAGCCAGCCTCAAACTGGCGCTGATCAAAGCGCTGCGCTGCTGGTACGGCACGGATAGCGGAGAGCTGGAAACGCCCATCCTCGCCGTTCAACTTTTCTACGCCGCGTCGCTCGCCTTTGCCGTCTGGCGTTTTCGTCGGGAGATTGGAAAAACGCCGCTGGGTTGGGTCCTGGCTGCGCTGGTTCTTTACTTTTGGGCAATCGCCGCGCCGGCTTTATCCATTTTGCGTTACACTGTCCCCGTGATTGGGTTGTTTGGGCTGATTCTCGCGCCCGCCGTTCATGCGCTTACTCGGAAATAAATCAGTATGAACGTTCCTTTCGTCACCCTCATCCTTCCCGTCCGCAACGAAGGGCAATTTATCGCCCGCAGTCTGGGCGCAGTCCTCGCGCAAAATTACCCGCCCAGCCGCATGGAAATTTTCGTCATGGACGGCATGTCGGACGACGACACACGCGCCGTCGTTGCGCGCCTCGCCGCGCAAAACCCGCAATGGCAAATTACGATTCTCGACAATCCGGGCAAAATCGTCCCGACGGGGATGAACCTTGCCTTGAAGCAAGCCAAAGGCGAAATCATCGTCCGCGTGGACGGACACTGCATCATCGCGCCGAATTACGTCGAAAAGTGCGTCGCGCATCTCCGCCAGGACAAAGTGGACGGCGTGGGCGGGCCGATGGAAACCGTCGGCGAAACGTTCGTCGCGGCGGCGATTGCCGTTGGAATGAGCTCGCCGTTCGGGGTCGGCAATTCCGCCTTCCGCACGACGTCGGGAAAAACCGCGCTGGCGGACACCGTTCCATTCCCCGCTTATACGCGGGAAATGATTCGCCGCGCGGGTCTCTACGACGAAGAGTTAACGCGCAATCAGGACGACGAATACAATTACCGTATTCGCAAACTGGGCGGGAAGATTCTGCTAGCGCGCGACGTTCGCTCGACATACTTTAGCCGCGCTTCGCTCAAAAATCTCTGGCGGCAATACTATCAATACGGCTTGTATAAAGTGCGCGTGCTGCAAAAACATCCGCGCCAAATGAGTCTGCGGCAATTCATCCCACCCGTCTTCGCGCTGACTCTGCTGACTTTTCTTATCCTCCTCTGCCTGTCCCTCGTTCTTCCGCCTCCCGCTCTTCGTCTCCTGTCCTTCGTCCTGCTTGCTTATCTCGCCGCCAACCTTGCCGCCTCCGTTTACGCCGCTTCCAAAAGCCAATGGAAATATCTGCCCGCGCTACCGATTATTTTTTTCATCCTGCACTTCAGTTACGGGCTGGGATTTCTGGCTGGCTTGTTCAAGTTTTGGAATCGCTGGGGAGATAAAACAGGGAAAGTTCCGCCGCTATGAACGACGACCTTGACCGATTGAGAAACGAATATCAAGACCGCGCGCGCCGCTTTGCAAACAAAGATATTTACTCGCCGCTCAACCCCGCCAATTTGTTCATCTTGCAGCGGCGCCAGCGGGCGTTGGTTCGCGCGCTGCGAAAAGCGGGCTTTGACGACCTTTCGCAAAAACGCATTCTGGAAATGGGCTGCGGCGCGGGCGGAGTCCTGACGGAGTTCCTCGCGCTTGGCGCGTCCCCGCGCAATCTCTTCGGCGCGGACTTGCTGAAAGACCGTCTCGCCGAAGCCAGGCGCAAACTTCCCGCCAGTCATTTCGTCAATGCAGACGGACGGCGGCTGCCCTTCCCCGCGCAATCGTTCGACGCGGTAACGCAATTCACGGCGCTTTCTTCCATTCTGGACGACGCGCTGAAACGCGCCGTCGCCCGCGATATGCTGCGCGTCTTGAAACCGGAAGGCGCCATCCTCTGGTATGATTTTTGGTGGAATCCTTCCAACCCCCAAACGCGCGGAATCCGCCCGGCGGAAATTCGCGCGCTGTTCCCGGGCTGCCGCGTGGCGCTTGAAAAAATTACGCTCGCGCCGCCGATTGCCCGCCGGCTCGTCCCGCTCTCGTGGACGGCCGCCTCAATTCTCGAATCGCTTAAAATTTTCAACTCGCATTATCTGGCAATCGTCTTTCCGCAAAGGTAAAAAAAACGCAATGGAAGTCACGTCACAGCCAAACGCTTCGCCCTCTTCGTCCGCCAGAACGTTGAACGCGCTCGCCAAACGCGCCTTTGATATTCTCGCCGCGTTTTTTGGATTGCTGCTTCTTTCCCCCGTTTTCTTGTTCATCGCCATCGCCGTCAAGCGCGAATCGCCGGGACCGGTCTTCTACGGCGGAAAGCGCGCGGGCAAAAACAACAAGCCCTTCCGCATCTGGAAGTTCCGCACGATGTACGAGACCCCGCAAAGCTACGCGGGACCCGCCGTCACCGCGCAAGGCGACAAGCGCGTCACCCCGCTCGGACAATGGCTGCGCGATAGCAAACTCAACGAGCTGCCGCAGCTATGGAACGTGCTGGTCGGCGAGATGAGCTTCGTCGGACCCCGCCCGGAAGATTGGGAGATTGTTCAAAAAGAGTGGCCCGAAGAAGCGCGGCGCGAGATTCTTTCCATGCGTCCCGGAATCACCAGCCCGGCAAGCGTGGTCTATCGCAACGAGGAAAAAATGCTCGCGGGCGAAGATTTTATGACGCGCTATTACAACAACATCCTGCCCGACAAAATGCGGCTGGATCGGCTGTACGTGCGGCATCATTCCCTGCTGGGCGATATTGACATTATTTTATGGACTCTCGCCGTGCTGCTGCCGCAAATCGCCTCCGCGCCCATTGGCGAAGGCAGATTGTTCGGGGGACCCATCTCGCGCTTTGTGCGCTTCAACATCGGCTGGTTCGTGGTGGATGCGCTGGTGGCGCTGATTTCCGCCGCGCTGGTAGGCGGCGCCTGGCGCGCCACAGGCCCGATTGACGTCGGGCTGGGCAAATCGCTGCTCTTCGCGGTCGCGCTTTCGGTCGCATTTGGCGCCGTTAACGCCATTTTCGGCTTGAACAGCGTCGCCTGGTCGCGCGCCGTGCCGGAAGATATGGTCGGCGTCGTCGTCTCGGCGAGCAGCGTCATCGCGCTGGCGGCGACGATAAACTTCATCCTTCACCCGCTGGAATTTCCCTCCCTGTTGTTGGTGATGATTGGCTTGGTGGCCATGGTCGGCTTCGTAGCGGCGCGCTACCGCTGGCGGTTGATTTCCGCCATCTCCGCGCTATGGAGCGCGCGCCAAACCCTCTCGGTCGGCGAGCGGGTGCTGATTGTCGGCGCGGGGGAACAAAGCGAATACGTCAGTTGGCTGTTACGACGCGGCGAGCTGCGCCTTGCCTTTTCCATCATCGGCGTCGTGGACGACGCCCCCCTGCTGCAAGGCATGAGGCTGGACGGCAACTGGGTGATTGGCACGCTGGCGGACGCGCCGGGCATTATCGCCTCGCGCGACGTCGGCATGGCGGCTATCGCCGTCTCCGACCTTGACAAAACGATTTACGACAAAATCGTCGAAGCCTGCGCCCAAAAAGGAACGCGCATTCTGGTGGTCGCCGATTTGATGAAAGCGATGGAACACTGGCTGACCAAAGCGGGCGCGCCCAAAGCCCCGCGCCCGCAAGATACGCGGTAAGAACCGTCCGCCCGCGGCGCGCCGTCTACTTTTCGCTCCCCGCCGCCCGCGCGAGCGGAAATTTTTATCTCGCAATTATGATATAAATACGTCGGAGTTTTCGCAGTTATGGAAATTAATCAATATATCGAAATGGTGCGGCGCTGGATGTGGCTGCTGATTATGGGGCTGGTACTCGGCATCGTCGGCGGATATTTCACCGCCGCGCTGCAGACCCCAGTCTATCAAGCCAGCACGCGGGTAGTCGTTTCTCGCGCTTCCATGCAAACCGCGTCCGGCGCTTCCAGCGGCAGCGGAAACATTTACGATTATTTTCTCAGCGATCAGGTGCTCATTCAAACTTACGTCGAGCTGCTGAAAGCCGCTCCTATCTACGAGCAGGTTTCGCGCATCGTCAATTACCCTGTTTCGCCGGGACAGGTGCGCGCCGAACAGGTAAACGAAACGCGCATCATCAGTATTACGGTGGAAGATTCCAACCCCCAGCGCGCGGCGGATATCGCCAACGCGGTGGTGCAGGCGCTCATCGCCCAAAACGAAGAGCTGGAAGCCGGGCGCTACAAAGCCTCCGACGAAAGCTTGCAAGCGCAAATCAGCCAGGTGGAAGAGCAAATCGCCAAAATTCAAGACGATTTGGAAAACTTCTCCAGCGCCTCTGTGGAAGAGCAGCTCGCCGAAGTGGAAAAGCAAATGGCGCCGCTGCAAGCCGAAGTCTCGCAGCTCAAACAAGATATCGCCATCCTCACCCCCGCTTGGTCGGCGGAGCGCAAGGCGAAAGTCGCTGAACTGCAAGCGCGGCTGGATCAGATTGAGCCGCTGCTGGAGCTGTACCAGCAAATGTACACCAATCTCACCGTAGCGAAAAAATCCGGCATGCTGGAAAGCTCCGCCAACAACCCCAACGCCGCGCGGCTGGAAAAGACGCTCACGCTCTACCAGCAAATTTACCTCAACCTGATCAACACCCGCGAAGCGATTCGACTGACGCGGCTGCAAAACACCCAAAGCGTCAACCAGATTGAGCCGGCAGTTCCGCCCGAAGCGCCCGTGCGCCCCCGCCCGCTGCAAAACGCCGTGCTGGGCGGAGCGCTCGGTCTGACGCTGGCTGGCGGCGCGGCGTTTTTAATAGAATATCTGGACGACACGCTGAAAACATCCGAAGACGTGGAACGCACGCTGGAAGCGCCGGTGATTGGCTACATCAACGAGCTCGAAGAAGAAGAAAGCGACTCCAGCCGCCTCATCGGCATTTATGTTTTCAAGCAGCCGCGCTCGCCTACGGCGGAGGCTTTCCGTTCCTTACGCACAAACCTGGAATTCGCCTCTGTGGATAAGCCGCTGCGCTCCATACTGGTCACCAGCGCCGAAACATCGGATGGAAAATCCACCGTCGCCACGAACCTGGCCGCCATCTTCGCGCAAGGCGGCAAGCGCGTTATCCTGGCGGATTGCGACCTGCGCCGCCCGCGCATTCATCGCTTCATCGGCGTGCAAAACCGAGTCGGCATGACGGACTTGTTTCGCGGCAGCCATACGCTGGACGAAGTCATGCACGTCTGGCGCGACTCGGGCGGCGCGGAAATCTCCATCATCACCAGCGGCAGCCTGCCGCCCAACCCGGCGGAGCTGCTCGGCTCGCAAAAAATGAATCGCATTTTGGAAGAACTGACCTCCCGCGCCGACGTGGTCATTTTGGATAGCCCGCCTTCAATGATTGCCGACGCGCAAGTGCTGGCGGCAAAAGTAGACGGCGTGGCGCTGGTGGTTCAGCCCGGCAAGACTCACGCCGGGGCAGCCAGCGCCATCCATCAGCAATTGCAGCGCGCCGGCGCGCGCATTATCGGCGTGGCGCTCAATCGCATCTCGCGCCAGCGCGGCTATTACGGCTATAAGTACCATTCTCAGTACTACTATCAAAGCGATAAATACTTGCGCGAGCAAAGCGCGCATGAGCGCGGCGAAGCGTACGACGAACCGCGTCCCTCCTTGCGCCGCCGCATCGCCCGCTGGTTCAAACGCAAGCCGCTCGAACCCGAAGAAGTGGAATCCGCGGATTCCTACGATGCGTTACGCGCTAACGTGCTGAACCCCGCGGGTTGGGATTCAACCGCGCAGGAAGACCAGCCGCCCGCTGAAAACCAGGCAAAATGAAGCCTTGCCCGTTTTTAGGCTTGCCCAACGACCCGGATTCGATAGCCGGCTATCCTTTCCCGCCGCATCGCTGCTATCACAGCGAACCGCCGGAAGCCGTCCATCTCGACCATCAGGCTTCCTACTGTCTGACGGAAAGACACGTTCGCTGTACGGTTTTCTTGCTTTCCGAACCGGGGCGGCTGCCGCAGGAAATCCGCGCGCCGGAAACGTCCCCAAAAGGCGCACAAACAGGCGGAAGCGGGCTGACGCTGGTTGGCGGCTTCATTGCCGCGGCGGTTTTGCTGGCGCTGGGCTGGGCTTTGCTTCGTCCCCAGCCGCCCGCCGCGCCGACTGCAACGCCCCTCCCGCCGCCGGCGACTCGCGTCCCTACGCTCACCTCCACCCCGCTTTACCTGCGCCTGTTTGAGAAACCGACGGAAACGCCCTCCGCCATTCCAAGCGTCACCCCCACGCCGACCTTGCATCGCCCGCTTTTCGGCAGCGCGACCCCGACCCAATCGCCCACGCTCACGCCCAGCGTCACGCCTTCGCCGTTCGTCTCCAAACACAGTTTGAACGTCCCGATTGGAACGGAGCGCCAATTCGTCATTCGGCGCGTGGCTTTCAAAGAAAATTTTGAAAAGTACATCCAGCAATACAGCACGAGTTTCAAAGCGGTCAGCGCGATAAACTACGACCTGCGGCTCAATTCCACCGTCGCGCGCGCCGATATGCTGGTGGTCTTCCCGGTCGGGTTCGCCGACGTTTCAGGCATGCACGTTCTGACCGTCTACCAAATCCCCGAAAGGGAAAGAGGCGTCAGCTACGAATATCTGGCGAAAAAATTCAAAGTGGAGGTAGCGCTCTTCAAGTATTACAACGGAATCACGCAGGCGGGAGAACGTCCGCTGGTTGGAGAATACTACCTGATACCGCGGCAGGTCATCCCTTAAGAGCCGCCGCGCGCCCAGTTTGCAAATGAAACAAGCCAAACTTTGGATTCTTCTCTTGGTTTTCGCGCTGGCAGGCTGCGGCGGATGGAAAGCGCCGCAAGCGCCCGCGCCGTCTTTGTCGCCAACGATGGCGGCGACTTCGGCTGTGGCTGGCGAAACTCTGGCTACGCGCATATCGCCCTCCCCCGTTTTCCTCCGCAGCCCAACGCCCACTCAAGCTCCCAGCCAGCCCCCCCTCCCCGTCACGCCCATAGGCAGCCTGCTTCCTTCCCCTTCGCCCACCTTCACCTCCACCCCGCTTTTCTCCCCGCGCGGATTCAATACGCCCATCGGCGGATATTACAAATTCGTCGTCCATAAAGCCCGCGAGGGCGAAAGGCTCGAACCGCTCGCCGAACAATACGGCACCACCGTCGAAGCCATGACCGCCGTCAATTATCACCTGACCAACCCGCCCTGGGCGGATATGATTTTCGTCATCCCCGTCGGTTTCTCCGAGGTGGAAGGGCTGCCGATGTTCGTCGTTTATCAAATCAAGCCGGAGGAGCGTGGAATTTCAATGGACGCGCTGGCTAAAAAACTGCGCGTGGACCTGTTCGACTTGAAGTATTACAACGGGATGATGGAAGCGGGACAAAGGCCGCTGGTAGGCGATTTAATCCTCGTCCCCTGGTTCCCCGACCAGAATCGCAAAATCATCCTCGACCCACCCGACGACGAAGAAGAAGAACGGAAATGAAGAGCGTCTCCCCCGCGCTTGCCGCCCTGCTGCGCGGCGAACTTCCCAGCCTGAGCAGCCCGGCGGCATGGGATTCTCTCGCGCGCGGAGCCATGGACGAAGGAGTCGCCCCGCTCGCGTTCTGGATTCTCTCGACTGCGGGGAGTCTCTCCGCCCTGCCGCCTTCCGCGCGCAGGACGCTGCGCGAATCCTACTTTCGAACCTGGCGGCGCAATCAGGAAATTTTCGGCGAATTGGAATCTTTCGCGCGCGCTTTTCAAACGGCTGACGTCCCCTTCGTCGTCTTGAAAGGCGCCTGTTTCGCGCTGACTCTTTATCCCGACGTGGGCGTCCGCCCAATGGGGGATTTGGATTTGCTCGTCCCGCCTTTAGAATGGGAAGGTTGCGTTAAGATGGCGAAAACGCTGGGCTACGAAGAGACGCAGCCCGAAGCGCTGCCTGGGCTGCGCGCGGCGCTGGCGCATGAAATCAGCCTGCGGAAGAAGAGCGCGCCGGCGATTTTCGTGGAAATTCATCGAAGTCTGGTCGGCTCGCAAGCGTTCCGTTATGCCGCGCCCATGGATTGGTTTTGGGAGCAAACGCGCCCGCTCAACGACCCACGTTTCCCCGGCGCTTTGACCCTTTCGCCCGCGGCGCAAACGCTATACGCCGCCGCCCACGCCGTCTTGCAGCACGGCGAAAGCGGCGCTCCGCTGCGCTGGTTCGCGGATATAGACCGCCTGATTCGCGCCCACGCCGACGAAGCCTTTTGGGAGACCGCGCTGCGGCAAGCGCAAGCCTTTGAATGGGACGCGGCGCTGAATGCGGCGCTGCGCATCGCCCGCGAAACGTTTGCAACGCCGGTTCCCCAATCCGTCCTGAACGAGCTGGCGGAAAGCGCGAACCGCAGCCTCACAAAAAAGCGAGCGAAAGAGATGGAGACCGCGCCCCTCACCCGCACGCTGGCGGAATTGCGTAAAGCCTCTGCCCTGACCCTCGGCGGGAAGATGCGCTTAATGCTGGCGCTGGCGTTTCCCTCCCCGGCGTACATGCGCTGGCGATACGGGCTGAAAACTTTATGGCTGCTGCCGATTTCCTACCTGCGGCGCTGGCGTTCGATTGCGACGGACGGTCTGCGAACGGCGCTGGCGCTCTTAAAAAAAGTCAGGTTTCTCTAAGAGAGCGTTTTATGAATCGGGATTTACCGCAGATGAACATGGATGAACGCTAATACTGATAAAAAACGCAATGAAATTACCTTATAAATCCAATTTATCTGTGTTTATCTGCGTTCATTTGTGGACATGAATTTCAAAACGCTCTCTAAAAAAATCAGCATGGAGACTTTTTGGCAACCCGTCATTTTTGACATAAAAATCTTTCGAAATGAAAGGAAAGAGAGCGATTTTTCACTTTTGTTAAATTCACGCGTCGTTATACTTTTATTATACTAAGGTATAATGCAAGAATAAAATATCATTGTTATACTTGCGTAAAGTTGTAAAATCTGC
This sequence comes from Anaerolineales bacterium, assembly GCA_034432535.1. Classification (GTDB taxonomy): domain Bacteria; phylum Chloroflexota; class Anaerolineae; order Anaerolineales; family Villigracilaceae; genus Villigracilis. The sequence continues at coordinate 70,365 of DAOUBR010000082.1, forward strand.
AACCAAATGGCTTGCAGCGTCTCTAAATGTATGCCAGGCAAGATTGGAGCATTCAAGTAAAATAACCCGGAAAAGGAAACTTTCAGCCGCGCAAAAGAGAACATGTTTTTTTGTAAATCCATAAAAAGCGGAAGCCATGACCCTAATTCCGAGTTTGGTCGCTAACCCTGATTTTTCAAGCTCTCATTATTTTTTTTATCAGGTAAGGAATTGGGCGAGCAAGTAGCGAAACCGGCCGCAAAGCTGTTTCGCTTTTTGCATTTAACAGCAAATCTTTTTATGAGAACAAAAGCGCCGCTTACCTTGAAAGAGGAATTTATCTTATGAAAAACAAAAATTCCAGCCGTCTTGATTTTGCGTTTCGAGTCGCGTTCTTGTTGGTTTACGCAAGCTCGCTTTTGATTCCCGCGCAGACAATTAACGCCGCGCCCGCCCCAGCGGCGCAGGTTTCCGCGCCGCTTTTTGAAGCGCCGAAGAACTTTATTATTGGCTCGCAAGAAGATTACAAGGCAAAAGATTCCTTCGCCCTCGCCTCCGCCGGACCTGTTGCGGCGGATGGCTCAACTCCGCGCGAGGGCGTGAACCTCGGCGGGCTGTTCTCGCCGCTGCGGGCTTATCCCGCCCCCGCTTCCGTATACGTCTCAAACGGCGGACTGGAAATCGAGCCGATTGCCGCCTATAACTTGATTGTAGATTCCAACGTGCTTTCGCCGTCCTCTTATGGACCCAACGCCGCGACGTTAGGCGCGAAGTTCTGCAATCGCAGCGGCGCGACGATGGAAAACGTTTGGGCTTACATCGGCGATTACACCGGCTCCGGACCCTACAAGGGAACTCCCGGCTTGTACCCCGTTCACGACCCGACCACCGACCCGACCTTTGCGACGAGCTTCCCGCATCTGGCGAGCTTCCCCCCCAGCGAAGTGGATTACGGCGACCCAACCCGCTTTTACGCCCTGGAACATGAAGCCGGCTCCGTGCCGGACGCGACCGACGCCGCCCGCTACATCGGGACTCTGGCGGACGGCGAATGCCGCACGCAATACTGGCTGGTGAGCTACCCACGCAAGGCGAAAATCGGCGGCAATTGGGTGGATGTGACCGGCGGAACAAAACCAAACGACGACCTGTGGCTGCAATACGACTTCTGGGCGACCTCCGACGCGGATAGCGGCAACTTCTCCTATTACACGCGCTCCGTCACCATGCGGAATGAGATTTCCGCCATGGCGAATAAAATCTGGCCCAACACCGACAGCAAAGTGCCGGACCAATATTTGAACGCGATTCAAGCCGCGCTCGGCTGGGATACCTGGGTGGAAGGCGGCGGCACGGTCGCCTTTCCCGGTCAAACTGCCGTCAGCCAGGGGATTTGGTACGACTTCGGCAACGTGGGCGCGGGCTTCGATAACAATTACGACCTCGTCCCCGACAGAAACGCATGGGTGCAACCCATCGGCGACGCCTCTTCCTACGACCCCGGCTGTTTCCGCCTCGTGCGGACTTACGGCGTCGTCATCGTCAAACTCAACGACGGCAGCGAGCTGCTGATTCCCTTTGTGGACCAGATGTATTTTGAAAACCTGCCCGCCAACAACACCGGCGCGGTGGGTCTGGTATATTACGAATACGTCGCGCTCGACGGCGCCTGCTCGGCGGGTTTAACTCCTTATCAGGAAGTCGCCTCCGGTTACGATAACGAAAAATTCAACGCGGACTTCGGCGCGGGCATTCCTCCCCTGCAAAGCCAGCAATCGGTCATGTCGTTTGATAAGACCGACGCGCCGACGGCGGTCAACCCCGGCGCGCAGGTGACTTACACCCTCGCTTATACCAACGTGGACCCGGACGGACCCGGCGGCATGAGCATCAGCGTCGGCGCGCCGACGGTGAGCGCGCCCTTCGTCGTACAGGACGCGATTCCAGCGGGAACCTGTTACGTCACAGGCTCGGCGGCGGGCGTCTCGCCGACGTATCCCAATAACTTGTTAGTGGACGGCGTGCAAACTCCTTCCGCCTACGCCGTGATGTATTCCACCGATACCGACCCTTCGGACGGAATCGTCTGGCAATCCGTCGAACCGACTGACCCGGTTCCCGCCACGGCGTGCAACGAAGCGAACATCACCTACCTGCGCTGGCTTCGCAACGACTTAGTCGCCAACGGCTCGACCGGTCAAGTGCAATTCAAGGTCTTTGTGCCTGCCACTTACGTCGCGGACACGGGCAAAGTAACCATTGAAAACACCGGCTGCTTGAAACTGGGCGAAGGCTTGTGCTTCAAAGAAGATACTGAAACGACGGCGGTCGCCGGCAGCGGCTCGATTAACGGCTACGCCTGGAAGGACAACGGCGGCGCAACCGGCGTGATGGCCAACGCGCTCAAAGACGGCGACGAAGCCTTCCTGCCCGCCATCGGAGTGAAATTATATTGGGACGCCAACGGCGACGGCGATTACGCCGACGCGGGCGATTTCCTCTACGCCGAAACGCAGACGTTGAACTACAACGTGATTGACGGCTACATTGACGTAAACGGCGACTCCCTCATCACCGCCGCAGACAATGTTGCGCTTGCGGGCGTGACCGTGATTGACGGCGCGCTGGATATGAACAACGACGGCGTCATCAGCGCATTGGACGGCGATAACGGCTTGAATATTTACTTCTTCGCCGGCTTCCGCGTGTATAACGGGCGGATTGACGTCAACCGCAGCGGCGCGTCCGACGGCAGCGACGACGGGTCGCTTGCCGGGTACTACAACTTTGCCAGCCTGCCCGCCACCAACGCCACCGACCCGAAATACATCCTCGTGCTGGAATCGCTCGACCCAGACGTCCCCGCTGGTTACGGTCCTACCACGCCGATTACTTACAAGAACATCGAAATCGGAACAACCACCGCGGAAAAGAACTACGGCGACGCAGCAAGCGAACCGACCAACTTCGGCTTTGCGCCCGCGCTTTCGGTCACCAAGCGGCTTGCCACAACCAGCCCAACCACCGGCGGACAGCCGGTGCAGTTCGCGCTGAGCGTCACCAACAACCTGCTCGGCAGCGGAGATAACTCCTCCGTTTGCAAGTACTACATCTGGGCGAGCGTCGCGCACCAGACCACCGGCGTCATTCCGCCAGGCGGCTCCATCCCCAACGGCGTGTTTACCAACGTAAACAACGCGCTCGGACGCCCCGACGATAAATATTCCTTCAGCAATATAGAGAACAACACCGACTATCTCGGCTTAAGCGGATTCAACATTGGCAATCTGGGCGGAACCATCACAAAAGTTGAATTTCTGGTGGACGCGCACGAACGCAAAGATTTCAAAAGCACGGATAATATTTACGTGCAAATCTATTACAACGACGCGCCGCTTGGCTCCGCTTATACCTACAACGGCGGGACGTATTTCACAGGACCCGTAAACGCGCAATATTATTTGAGTCGGGATATTACCTCCCTGCGTTCATGGACATGGGCTGATTTTCAGAACAACCTGACCGAAATGCAAATCAAGGCGAACAAAGGCAGCGGCCCCGGAACCTCCGGCGATATTGACCTCGACGCTGCGGCGTACGTCATCACCACCAACGGCGGGACCTGCGGCGGCGACGCGCAAACCCTCAATCCCGTCCCGTTGGTTGACGCGTTCGATAACACGCGCCTAACCTTTGTTTCCGCCAACCCGCCCATCTCTTCGCAATCCACCAGCGGCAGCGAAACCACGCTCTCGTGGAACAACGTCGGACCGCTGTATCCCGGACAGACGCGCGAAATCCTTGTGGATTTCATCGCCAAGGACATGACAAGCGCCACGACGACGACCAACCTGGGCGAATCCATCGGCGCGAAATTTTCCACCGGTCTTTCCGCCAACAGCGATTTGCGGACGGAAACCGACAATCAGGCAAGCGTGGTCATCAACCCCACTGGCACGCTTTCCGGCGTGATTTACGGCGACGCGGACAACAGCGGCTGGACGGCAGGCGCAACCGGCTACAACACGGGCGATACCTTCCTGCAAGGCGTGACGGTTAACCTATACGCCTGTGAATGGGATAACGGCTCCGGTTATATCACGCCTGGCGACGCAAACTACGACAGCGCAAAAAGTTGCGTCAACCAAAAGAACGGCGGCGTAAGTGGTCGCTGGACGTTAACCCCGGTAAAAACCGCCGTCACCGACTCCAGCGGCGCATACAACTTCACCGGCTTGCTGCCCGCCTTCTATTATGTGCGAGTTGCCTCCGGCACGCTTCCGACGGGTTACGCCACACAGAGCTCTGAGCCGCTTCCCAATGGAACAGGGCAAACCTGCGGAACGTGTAACCACATTTGGGAGCCAGCCGGCGCGGCAGGCACATACAACACCGCAGCCCTAAGCGTGGCAAATTTCAACAACCTGACGGCAGGCGAGAATATCGCTAACGTTAACTTTGGCTACAAAGGAAACGCAATCATCTCCGGCAACGTCTGGCAGGACTTCAACGGCGACGCGACCAAGCAAACCACAGATACCGGCGTCGGCACGGTGACTGTCACGCTGCGCAACTGCGGCGCGGATAACGTCTGCGGCAACGGCGACGACTCCACCACCACCACCGCCACCGACTCCAGCGGCAACTATCAATTTACAAACCTAACGGCGGGGCGCGCTTATCAAGTTAGCGTGGATACCGGAACGCTGCCCGCCGGAGCGACTTGGACGCAAACCGACGAAGATAAAGGCGGCGTAAACGACAACCCGTATAACAATAACCTGATTACCTTCGTCAACGTACAGACCAACACAGCCTACACCCAAAACGACTTCGGCTTTACGCGCGCTGGCTCCTACGTCATCGGCGACACGCTCTTCTACGACTGGAACGGCAACGCGGTCAAAGACGCGATTGACGAAGGCATTAAAGACATTACGGTCTACCTTTACGAAGACCTAAACGCCAACGGCGTGATTGACGCGAGCGACCCGCTGGTCGCGACCGCCGTCACCGACGTGAACGGGATGTATTGCTTCGGCGGAACGATGAGCGGCGGAATCTGCTCGCCCGGCGTCAACGGTCTGGCGGACGGACGTTACATCGTCAATGTCTACACCGCCGACCCTGACTTCCCGCAAAACCTGAATCAAACCCGCGACCCGGGCGAGTTCGTCATCATTGACGGCTACCTTGATTTGAACGGCTACGGAATCAGCGCCAGCGACGACACGCTGCTACTTTACGGCAAGAAGATTATTGACGGCGCGATTGACATGAACGCCGACAACGTCATCAACGCCAGCGACACGGGGACTTATCTTGGCTTTAACGTCTATAACGGGCGGCTGGATACCAGCGGCAACGGCGGCGTCGGCGCGGAAGACGACTTGAATCTCGTCGCCGCCTGTAATACCTGCGACAGCCAGAATAACATCATCATCAGCGGCGCGTCGAACCTTGAACAGGACTTCGGCTACGAACCCATCGGCGTCGGCACGATTGGCGATTACGTCTTCAAAGACGCGGACGGCGACGGAATCAAAGACAGCGGCGAAGCGGGAATCGCCGGAATCAAAGTCCGCCTGGAAGTGGACCTGAACGGCGACGGGACTTACGTCGCGCTCGAAGAGCAAACCACCGACAGCAGCGGCTATTACCTGTTTAGCAGCCTGCCCGTCGGGACGCAATACAACTATCGCGTCGTGTTGGCGCTCACGCCCGGCGCGGGAGAAAACTACGAAAAGATTCCTTCCGACGCTTACGGCTACAAATACTTCAACGCCACCGGAACGCTGGACTCCGCGCCCGACCCGGATATTATCTACATCAACGCGACGATTACCCCAGCCGCGCCCAATTACCTGAACGCCGATTTCGGCTTCGCCCCGCGCGCCGCCATCGGCGACACGGTGTATCAGGATATTAACGGCAACGCCACGCAAGATAACAACGAGCCGGGCATTAACGGCGTGACGGTGAACCTCTACTCCTTCACCGATTCCAACGGCAACAACCGCTACGACCCCGGCGAAACGCTCGGCAGTCTGGTCGCTTCCGCCGTCACGGCTTACGACCCCGCCAGCGGCAAAGACGGCGTTTACAAATTCGCAGGGCTGACGCCCGGCTATTACGTCGTCGTCGTGGACGATACCGACCCCGACCTGAGCGGCGCCATCCTCACCGGCGACCCCAACGCCGACGGCGTTCCCTGCGACCAGCCCTTAAGCGGCGTGTGCGACCACCGCGAGGGCATGCGCCTATACGCGGGAACAAATTACACCGGCGCGGACTTCGGCTATCAATTGCCCGGCTTCTTCGGCGACCAGCTGTGGATTGACGCCGACGGAAACGGCAAACTGGACGTCGGCGAATCGCCCATCGCCAACATCACAATCACGGCGCAAGCCGTCGTCCCGGCGAATACCACTATCACAGTCAACGGCGTAACTTACACCCCCGGTCAAACCGTCGCGCTGACGACCGTCTCGGACGTGAACGGCAACTACACTTTCCAGGGGATTCAAATCGGCGGCTCCAGCCCCGCTAACGTCTCCTGGACGGTCAGCGTGGATACCGCCGATACGGACTTCCCCTCCGGGGCAAGCAACACCTACGACTCCGACGGCGCCGCGGATAATTCCACCGCCGTTATCATGACTCCCAGCGGAACGATTCAAACCGTCGGCGGCTGTTCGACCACGCCCAACGGCTGCGACGGAGAAAGCGACGCGCTTGCGCTTGACGTTGATTTCGGCTATCGCTTCGTCGGCGCCACCAATATCAGCGGGACGATTTGTCTCGAAAGCACGACGCAAGACGGCGTGTGCGGAACCAGCGCCACCGACCCCAGCGGCATTGGGCCCGGCGAAATTCCATACAGCAGCATTACCGTGTATCTTTACAGACTCGTGGATAACCCCGGCGGGACGACCGGCGAATACGACTCCGGCATAGATGACGTCGTGTTAGTCGGCGTCGCCAACACCGCCGCCAACGGCGATTACTCGTTTAGTTCTGTGGCGAACGGCGTGTATTACATCATCGCCATTGGCGCGCCGCAAAGCGGCATTTCGCTGACTTCCACCAATAGTTCCGTAAACTCCGGCGGCGACGGCGCTTACACCACGCAATACAGCGAAACCAAAACGGCGGACGGCGTGACCACCCTTTCCGCCTTCCAGGTGGTGGACGCCACCGCGCCCGGCGGAGTCACCATCGCCGACCGCGACTTCGCCTTTGAAGCGCCAGTTCAATACGATTACGGCGACCTGCCCGCCATCTTTGAAATGAGCAGCGTGGGCGACGACGGCGCGCGTCATGTCGTCACCCCCAGCCTCTATCTCGGTCCCGTTTCGGGCGGCGCGCCCGACGCGGACGCCGACGGCTACGCCAGCGTCAGCGCCTCTTCCGACGATAACATCGGCTCGGACGACGAAAACGGCGTCACCTTCCCAACCAATTGGACCAACTCAACCACCGCCGGCAACGCAAACTTCAACTACGCCGCCGACGGCGGCGGCTCCGTCACAGTGGACGTGCAAGGCAGCGGCTATCTGCTCGCGTGGATTGATATTAACGGCGACGGACTCTTCAGCAATTACGACCAGAACGGCGACGGCGATTACAACGATTACCTCGACTCCAACAGCGACGGCGACGCCAAAGACTCCGGCGAGTGGTACGAATATAAAGAGTTCATCATTAACCAGGCGGTCTCCACCGGAACTTACACCTTCAACTTCCAGATACCCTACGGAACGTTGAGCGCCACGCAGACCACTTTCAACATGCGCTTCCGCCTGTTCCCCAGCCAACCGCCCGCCCCCGCGCTGGCTTACAAAGGAACGGCGAGCGGCGGCGAAGTGGAAGACTATCAAGTGAACGCCGTCCTCAGCCAGCCGCCGACGGAAAGCCCGCACACTACGCCGGTCACGCTCTCCTACTTCCACGCGCAGCGCAAAGGCAGCAAGGTCAACTTCAACTGGGCAACCGCGACGGAGACCGGCAACGTCGGCTTCAACCTGTACGTCGAATCGCTGGGGCAGCTCGTCAAAATCAACAGCGAGCTGATTCCCTCCGCCGCGATTGACACGCTCGAAACGCAAGAATACGCTTTCAGCGCGGATATGACAGGCTACGTCTTCTACATCGAAGACGTGGACGTGTTCGGCGAAAGCCGCAAATACGGGCCCTTCCGCGCCGACGTGAAATACGGCTCGCAGCTGGACGCGGAAAAAATTGACCAGCTCGCCATTCAACAAGAATACGCCGCAGCCGCCGCCCGGCGCGAAAGCCAGATGCAATCCGCCATGGCGCTGCCGCCCGCCGCGCGGCGCTCGCCCATCCTCAGCCGCTCTGTCGTCCCGCAAATCTTCAACACTTTGAATCTCAAAGTGTCGCAGACCGGCCTGTATCGAATTACTTACGAACAGCTGCGCGACGCCGGACTGGATTTGCTGCGCGTCCCTGCCGCAAAAATCGCCCTGAGCAATCGCGGCAAGTTCATTCCCGCCACCGTCTCCGCCCCCAACGCAGGACGCTCGCGCGGATTGTTCGGACCCGGCGGCTACATTGAATTTTACGGTCAGGCGCTCGATACGCTCTACACCGACGAGAACATCTATACCGTTCAGGTCCTGAGCTCCGCCGCCACTCGTTTATCCAGCGCGCCGGCGAATCCCAGCGCGCGCGTCCCGGTCGAGACCTCGTTCACCGAAACCGTCACGATAAACAATCAGAACCGCTACGCTTACTTCGCCCCCGGACGAGACGTATGGTACGATAAGGCGATGAGCGTCGCCAAAGGCGCGCCCAAGAGCTGGGATTGGAACTTCAACGTCGCCAACCTGACGAACGGACCCCAAACGCTGGAAGTCACGCTCTGGGGCGTGAACGATACCCCCAGCCTGACCCCCGACCACAGCGTCGTGATTCTGCTCAACGGCGTGGAAGTCGCCCGCGAGAAGTTCAACGGCTTGATGGAAAAAGTCGTCAAGGTCAATCTTCCTGCCGGGCTGCTTAAGGAAGGCGAAAACGCCCTGCGCGTCGCCATGCCGGCGGATACCCGCGCCCCCGCCGACATTGTCGCGCTAGATAAATTCAGCGTGACCTACCAGCGCTCCTTCAAAGCGGCGGACAACCAGCTGACCTTTACCTCAGCGGGCAAGTCCTTCAAAGTGACCAACCTGAGCTCGGACAATGTGGTCGTGTATCGCGTGGACGGCAAAGGCGCGACGCGCCTGAACGGTTTGAAGACGACGTCCCTAAACGACGCCTACTCCGTTGCCTTCGCCGGCACGGGCAAAACAGCGACTTACATCGTCTCCGCCGTGAGCGCGCTCCCCGTTCCTGAAACGCAAGCGACGCGACTGGCGGTCAATCTCAATCAGCCCGCGCAATACCTCATCATCTCGCACCCGCACTTCATTGACGGACTGCAACCGCTCGTCGCCGCCAAACAGGCGCAGGGCTTCACCGTCAGCGTGGTGGATGTTTACGACCTCTACCAGCAATATACCTACGGCGTCTTCGACCCGTCCGCCATCAAAGCCTACATCGCCTACGCGACGAAGAATCTCGGAACGAAATACGTGCTGCTCGTCGGCGGCGACTCCTACGATTACCGCGACTACCTGAAGAAAGGCAGCCTCAGCTTCATTCCTTCGCTCTACGCGGCAACCGGCAGCCAATACGCCAAATTCGCCCCGGTAGACCCGCTCTACGCGGATATTGACAACGATCTCGTCCCCGACCTCGCCATCGGGCGCTTCCCCGTCCGCACCCGCGCCGAACTCGACCTGATGATTCAAAAGACGCTCGCCTACAGCGCGAAGGAATACGGCGGGACGGCGTTCTTCGCCTCCGATAAATTCGACGGCTCGGCTTCCTTCAAGCAAATCGTTAACCGCATGACGGCCGGCATGCCCGCCAGTTGGACGACCGCGACGATCCACCTCGACGACATGGACGTCGCCTCCGCGCGGGTCCCGCTGCTCAACGCGATGAATAGCGGAACGGCGCTCGTCTCCTACGCTGGGCACTCCGGCGCGGCTTCGTGGACATTCAGCGGGCTGTTCAACTCCGCCGACGCCAAAAACCTGACCAACGCAGGCAAGCCCTTCGTCGTCGTCCAATGGGGCTGCTGGAACACCTACTACGTGGACCCGCTCAACGAATACATGGTGCAAAGCTTCCTCTTCGCGGGCGATAAGGGCGCGGCGGCTGTTCTCGGCGCGGTCACGCTGACCGACTCGACCTCCGAGCGCAAACTCGGCGAGCTGCTCACGCCGCGCATGACCGCGCCCGGCGCGACGCTTGGACAGGCGCTGCTCGACGCCAAGAAAGAACTGGCGAAGACCGACCCGAAATTAATTGACGTGCTGCTCGGCTGGACGTTAATGGGCGACCCGGCGCTGGTTGTGCAGCCTTAAAATCCTTGAGCGCGTTCGCCGTCTTATACGAAAAAAAGCCGCAGCCCGGCAGCGAGGGCGCGTTTGAAGCCATGATGAACAGGCTCGCGCATCGCGGAGCGGAAGGACGCGCCGACTTGAAACTTGAAAACGCGCGAATGGGATTCTGGCGCTTGTGGACGACTCCCGAAGAAGTCGGCGAGCGCCAGCCCCTGACCGATGAAAGCCTGCACCTTACCATCCTCCTTGACGGACGCATAGATAACCGCGACGAGCTGCTGCGCCAGTGGGAAATTCCCCGCGCCGAAGCGGAAAAACTCTCCGACGCGGCGCTGGTTTTGCGCGCCTTCGGGCGCTGGCGCGAAGCGTGCCTTCCCATGCTGGTCGGCGAATTCGCGCTAGCGGTTTACGACCATGCGCGAAACGAGCTGACCTGCGCGCGCGACCCGCTGGGCGATAGAACCTTGTTTTACGCCGAGTTCGGCGGCAGGCTGGCTATCGCCTCGGAGCCTTGGGCGGCGGCAGCCGCAAGCCCAAACGCCCCCACGCTAAACGAGCGCGCGCTCGCCCATTATTTCGCCCTGCTCGCCCCGCCGGACGGACAAACGCTCTTTAACAACGTCTATGAAATCCTACCCGCCCACGCGCTGAAATTTGACGCGCAAGGAAAACGCGCGTGGCGTTACTGGCAGCCAAACCCGCAAGCCGAAATCCGCTACCGGGCGGAAGAAGATTACGCCGCGCATTTTCTCTCTCTCGTGCGGCAGAGCGTCCGTAGCCAAATGCGCTCCGCCTCGCCCGTCGGCGTTATGCTCAGCGGCGGGCTAGATTCCAGCGCCGTCGCCTGCCTCGCGGCGGAAGTTTCGCCTGAACCGCTGCGCACCTTCTCTTACGTCTTCGACGAACTGCCGCAATGCGACGAGCGCGAATATATCGGGCAGGTCGTCCGCCGCATTGGCGCGCGCGCCACGCACATCCTCTGCGACGACGCCTACCCTTTCAAAGAGATGGAGTCCCTGCCGCGCAACCCGAACCTACCGCACCGCAACGCCTTCCGCGCCGCGCTGGAAAAGAACTACGCCGCCATTCGCGAAAGCGGAACGCGCGTCATCCTAAACGGGCAATTCGGCGATTACCTGTACAGCCCGGGCGAAGACTGGCTGGCGGAGTTTCTCGCCGAGGGGCGGTTTCTCGCCGCGCTGCGGGAGTTGCGCCAATGGATTGAAAACGGCGGGCTGCGCCGCCCCCGCGCGCAAGTTCCGTTTCGCCGCGCGGCGCGCCGAATGGTAGACGCGCTCCCCAGCGGAAAGCTTCTGCGTCGCCGCAGCCGCCCGCCCCAATGGTTAACTCCCTTCGCCGCCGCGCTGATAGAGCCTGCCCCGCAAACAAGCTTCGCCGAATGGCTCGTCGGACAGGAGAACGCAGCCAGCTTCGCCTACGAAGCGACGAACAGCGGACGCTTCGGAATCGAACTCCGCAGCCCCTTCCGCGATAGGCGCGTCGTCGAGTTTGTGCTTTCCATTCCGGCGTATGCGATTCAAGCGCGCGGGCAGACGCGCTTTATTCTGCGGAACGCCATGCGCGGAATCATGCCGGAAGCGGTTAGAACGCGAGAGACGAAAGGCACGCTTTATCCGCTATACGTCAAGGGCGTTCAGGCTGAAGCCGCCGCGCTTGAAAAGTTGCTGCAAAAGCCGGGCGCGGCGTGGAGCAAGTACGTCAAAAAAGATTGGTTCGCCGCTTCGCAAGAGCGCTTGCTTTCAAAATCACCCATCCTCTGGTTGTGCGTCTCTTACGAACTATGGCAGGAAAGTTTCAGCGCGGCGCAATCCGCGCAAACAAAAATATAATAACCGTCAATTCGGAATCGACGTCCCAAAGGCTGGGATTCGACCCTGGATTTACCCCGAACTCAGGTTGACGAAAGAAGCGCTTACTTCTTTGAGGAGCGATTTGTATGCCGGACGAGATGAATCAAACAAAACAAAAGAATCAAACTAATGCGGAAGCGAAACCTTTGCGCTCATATAAAAAACCCGTCCTCGAAGAGTTGGGCGACCTGCGCTCGAACACGCTCGCGTTCAGCAACAGCGTCGGCGAATCAGGCAACGAAGGCACGCGCGGAGATTTTCCCATTGGTTAACGCCGCCATGCCGCTTTACCGCCTCGCCGGGCGAGAGGTCTTCCTCGCCGAAGCCGCGCCCGAATTGGAGTTTTTTCAAACGGACGCGGAAACGCAAGGATGGCGAACGCCTTCCCTGCGCGGCGCGGAGCTCGTCTCTCGCGCGCGCGGCTGGGTGGCGGAAGCGGAACGCGAAGTGGAAACCTACCGTGCGAAAGAAGGTTTCCTGCTCAAAGCGCAAGGCTGCGGCGCGTGCTTCGTCAGTTCCGACGGAGATTTCATCTCGCCCGCGCCGTCGCAACTGGGATTGACGGGAATCGCTCTGGTCTTCGCGCTCGCGCTGCAAAACGTCTGGTGTTTGCATTGCGGCGCGGCGCTTCGCAAGGAAAGTTTATTCGCCTTCGCCGGCGAATCGGGCGCGGGAAAATCCACCTTATCCGCGCGCCTGCGCGAGCAGGGCGGCTGGCGGCGGGTCGCCGACGACCTGCTGCCCGTAAAAATGGAAGAGCGGCTGCTGGCGTTTCCGCGTTTTCCGCAATTGAAGTTAAAAGCGGAAAAGCAGCCCGCGCGGAATCTGCCGGAACGCCTGCCGCTCAACGTCGTCTGCGAGCTGGAACGCGCCGCCTCAGACTCCGAGCCGCGGCTGATTGAGATGAGCGCCGCCGAAACCGCGCAAGTCTTTCTTCGCCACACGGCGGGGACGCGCATGTTCGGCGCGGAACTGCTGGCGCGCCATTTGCAGTTTTCGGCGCAAGCCGCGACGCAAGTCGTCGGTTACAAATTAATGTATCCGCATCGCCGCGAGGCGCTGCCGCAAGTAGAGAAACTTTTACAAACGCTATGCTAACCATACACTCCGCGCTGCGAATCCCCGCTCACGTTTCGTTCTCCGTCGTCGGAGAGGAAGCGTTTTTGCTGAACGCGCAAACCAACAAATACTACGGTTTGCAAGAAGTCGGCGCGCGGTTGTGGGAAATGCTGGCGGAAGGCAAATCGCTGCAAGAGGCGCGGCAAGCCCTATCGGGCGAATACGCGGTCTCAGCGGAAGAGCTGGAAAGAGACCTGCTGGAATTGCTGGAAGAGATGCAAAAGAATGGATTGGTCGAAGTTGTCGAGTAAGATGAAAACGGCGCGGGAACTTTCTCCCGCCGACTGGCTGACGCTGGGCGAAGCGTGGCTGACGCTGACGTTCTATCAAGCGGCGCTTGCCACGCAAAGCCGCGCCCGACTGATTGATTCGGCAGGGGAAGCCAAAGATTCAGCCCGCAGCGCATCGCGCGATTTCGCCCGTGCGCAGCGCCTTGAACGGTTGCTTCGTCTCGCCGGGCGGCTGCATCCCCGCCCTCCGACCTGCCTCGCGCGCTCATTGGCGTTGCAGCGCATGTTGAAAAGGCGCGGCGTCCCCGCGCAAATCAAAATCGGCGCGCGCAAAGAGCAAGGCAAATTGCGCGCTCACGCGTGGGTCGAAACGCATCGTCAACCCATTGGCGAAGCCGCGGACGTCGCCGCAAGGTACGCCCCCTTCGCTTTTGCGAACCTTAAAAATCGAAAATTCAAGTAAGGCGTATTATGCCTCCCGAAAACAACGTCGAGACGCTTGAATACATCCTGCAACGCTGCCTGAAGCCGCAAGAGCTCGATTCGCACCCATGGACAAACAGCCTGTTGGCGCGGGAAGCGGAAAAAGCCTCGCCGGAGCTGGCGAAAAAATCGCCGGGGCAAAGGCTGGTGATTGCCGTCGCCGACGTCTTTTTGCGCATGACGCCGGACTTCACCCCGCGCAAAGGCGCGAGGATGGACGTGGATTGGGGCGGCTTCGCCGCGCTTGCCGCGCAATATTTTTCCCCTTTGTTGTTTGGAACTCCCGTCCCCGCCTCGCCGCGCGAAGCGTACGCCGCGCTGGATGAAAGCGTCCTGCGCTTTGTGTTCGGCGGAGCCGACGTGGAGAAAATTTCGCAATCCGAAAAACGCGCCTATCGAGTGACAATCCCCGCAGAGACAGACAAAGAAAGCGCGTTTCAAGAACAGCTGCAAAACGGGCTCAAACAGCTGGCAAGCGAGCTCGCCCTGCGAGAAAAACGTCTCGCCGCGCAGCGCGGGGAAACGCCGGTCATCGTTTCGGAAAGGACGGCGCGGCTGCGGCGTCCATCCGTCAAAAAGCGCAGGTTCAAACTCTCGCGCGCTAGCCGTGCGCTGCTGGGCGCGATTCTCATCTTGCTGCTGGCGCTTACGGGCTACGGCGTGTACAAGATTCAGAAGATTCGCGGCTTAGCGGAAAAAGCGCGGCAGGATGCGCGCTTCCTCGAAGCGCTAATAACCGAAAAGGGCATGCGCTCCGGCAGGGTGGAAAATATTGGCGGGGCGGTCTCCGCCTTGCGGGAAGACGTCGCCACGCTGCGGCAAGAGATTCAGCCCTTCTTATGGCTTGCGCCAGCGCTACCGACGGGCGATTTCGCCTCGGCGGGCGACCTTTCTAATTTCGCTTACGCCCTGCTGGCTTCCGCCGACCAATCCTATCGCGCCCTCGCGCCGCTTGTGGAAAAAGGCGGGCTGGGCGGGATGAGACCCAAAGAGTTGATCGGCTTCTTGAAAAACGCGCAGCCGCAGTTGAAAGGGGCGCAAATTTCCCTCAAAAACGCGGAAACGCTGCGCAGCCGACTGCGAACGGACGAGCTTTCGCCCGAAACGCGCGACCTGATATTAAACAAAGCCGACCCAGCCATGCTGCTCTTGAAAGACTCGCTCTCGCTGGCTTTAGAGCTGCCCGCCGCGATGGGCGCCGGGGAACAAGGCGCGCAAACTTACTTGCTGCTGGCGCAAAACGAAGACGAACTGCGCCCCAGCGGCGGATTCATCACCGCCGCAAGTCTGGTCGTGGTGGAAAACGGCGAGCTCAGCGGGCTAAATTTCGTCAATTCAGGCGAGCTGGATAACATGCGGAAAATTTATCCCGCCGCGCCATGGCAATTGCGGGAATACATGAACAGCCCCGTGCTGGTCCTGCGCGACTCGAACTGGTTTACCGATTTTCCAACCGCCGCGGCTTACGCCCGCTATCTGTATTCCTTCGCCAACGACAGGACGGTGAACGGCGTCCTCGCCTTCGACCAGCGTTTTTTGACGATTATCCTCCGCGCCGTCGGACCCCTTACGTTGCAGAGCGCGCCGTACCCCATCTCCGCCGAAAACGTCGCCGAGTTTATGCGGCAGGCGAAAAAGCCGGAAGCGAACGAAGCGCTATCGTCCAATTGGAACAATAAAGCCTTTTTAAATGAGATTGCCGCCGCGCTGCTGGAAAAGATATTGAGCGGCGACGTGGAATGGGAGATTCTTTCCGAATCGCTGGCGCAAGCGCTCAACGAGCGTCATTTGCTGCTGCAACTGGATTCGCCCAAACTCGCCGCGCTGCTCGCGCGTTACGGCTGGAACGGCGCGGTCTCGCCCGGAACGCAGGATTTCCTGATGGCGGTGGATTCCAACATCGGCTTCAACAAGACCAACGCCGTCGTCGAAGGCTCCATGAGCTATCAAGCGGATTTGAGCGACCTTTCCGCACCGCGCGGGCTGCTGACCGTTTTTCGCCACAACGCCGCCAACCGCAGTATGGTCTGCAAGCAGTGGCTGAAAATCCGCCTGCCGAACGAGCAGCATTATCCGGTGACCGATTGCTATTGGAATTATCTGCGCGTGTATAAACCGGCGGGGACGACGCTGCTGAGCGCCACGCCGCAAGTCGTCCCGGATTTGTGGATGATCAACAAACAAAAACATCCCGGTCAGGTGGATATTCTGGCGGAGGATATTCCCGGCGCGCAGGCGTTTGGGACGCTGGAAGTGATTCCGCCCGGCGAGTCCTTCGCGGTGGATTTTGAATTCGCCCTGCCGGCGAGCGTCTTGCAAATAGAAGGCGAACGCGCGGCTTACATCCTGCGCGTTCAAAAGCAGCCCGGCGTCGCGGAGCTTCCCTTCGCGCTGCGGGCGATTCTGCCCGAAAACGCCGCCCTCCTGAAAGCGCCGCCCGGCGCCGTCTTGCAGGGAAACGTCGTCGTATACGAAACGACCTTGAAAACCGACCTTGAATTTTCGATTGTTTTTGAAATGCATTAAGCGTTTATTTTTATTAAAATTTTCTTATAGCGTCAATGATGAAAGCCTGTGTCAATGGAGAACTTATGAGTAAAAAACTTTTCAATTACATCGCCGCGCTCATCCTGACCGCGGCAGTAATTGGCGCGGCGCAAAGTCGTCCGGCTTGGGCAAGCCCGCGGGGGGAAGAAAAAGCGCGCCCCAAGTCCGAAATCGTCGTCACGCAAGACGGAGAGTATATCGTCGGCGGCATTTGCGTCTTCAGGGTTTCGTATAAATCCGACAAGCTGAGCGACAAGGCGGCGGTGGACGTCCCCGCGGAAATTTCACGGCAGGCGACGTTTTCCTACCCCGACGAGCTGTATCTCGCCGGCTGTCACATCACGCACTTTAAAGAAAACCTCGTCCAAAACGAGATGAGCTCGGAAGACGGCGACTGGCAAGTGTGTTTTGGCAACCGCCCCGACGAGCATCTCACCATTTATTATTACACCGATCAAGCGGCTGAAACGGGCGAGGCGGTCTGGTATCCGCTGCCGACCACCGAGACCAGCGAGGGCTACGTTTGCGCGCCCGCTATGTACACGGGCGTGTACGCCCCCGGCGGAATCTTCATTCCCCAAACCGGCGGGGAAGAAGAACAAGCCGCGCCCCAAACCTTCTCGACGAAAGTCGGCACGGTAATGGTGACTCAAACCGCTTCCGTGCGGATTACCGAATCGGGCGTTTATGGCGCGGGCGGCATTTGCGAACTGCGGGTGGAATATTACATCCCCGCCCTCGCCAACGAACTGCACGTCGAAGAGAACGTGGAAATTTCCGCCAAGGTTCCCTTCCCCGATAACGAAGGTCTGCTCTATCTGCCCGGCTGTCACGTCTTTCACTACAAAAACGACAATCTGGTGGACCAGGTGACCCAAGACGAAGGGCAATGGGAAATTTGCTTCGCGGCGATTCCCAACAAGGAAACGACCATCTACTTCTACTACTCGGAAAACGACGTCGAGCGCGTGACCTCCGCCTGGACTCCGTTAAAGACGCGGGTGGAAGACGGAAAAGCCTGCGCGCCCACCACCGACTTCACCGGCGTTTATACGCCCGTCGGCAAATAGCGCGCGAATTTTTGCAAAAACAGGACAGACAGGATAACTTCACGGCGTCTTCCTTCGCCTCCTCTTGAACGTCTCGTTTGCAGTTTTCTAAGTTTTCTAAATCATTGTGACAATCTAGATGCGGGCGTCCGTACCGCGACACATCGTCCCCGAATGGGGATTCATGCCGCCCGCCACATCTGGGGGCGCCTGCGTCAAAGGCGAGATACCCTTCGACAGGCTCAGGGCAGGAATCTCGCGCTACGCTATTGCCAGATTATTTTGTTAAGACGCAAGTTAAGAATGACGACTGTCGCTGTTTCATAACAGGGTAGAGTTTTTCGCTCTATCCTGTTATGATTTTCGCGCCATGTCCAGCAAGCGCGTTTCCCAAATTGTTTTAGCCGCCCTGCTCGGCGGGACGTACCTGCTCACCCTCGCGCCTGGTCTCACATGGGCAAACTACGGCGCGGACGGCGGCGACCTGTTCGCCGCGGCGGCGACGAACGGAATCGCCCATCCCAGCGGATACCCAACCTACTTGCTGCTCGCCCGCCTGTTTTTAGGGCTGCCCTTCGGCTCGCCTCCCTTTCGCCTCAACCTCATGTCCGCCGCGTTTGCCGTGTGCGCCGCGCTGCTGGTTTACGAAATCGCCGCGGCGCTAAAACCGGAAAGCCGCCGGACGGCGTGGGTCGCCGCGCTAGCGTTCGGCGTTTCGCCGCTCTTTTGGTCGCAAGCCGTCGTCGCGGAAGTTTATACGCTGCACGCTTTTTTCGTCGCTCTGCTCTTCTGGCTAGAACTTAAAGAAGCGCCCCCGTTCCTCTTCGGTTTGACCTTCGGATTGAGTTTGGGCAATCACATTACCACGGCGCTGCTGTTTCCGCTGCTCCTGCATCGGGATAAGGCGACTCTGCTAAAACGCGGCGCGGGGCTGGCTTTGGGCGCGGCGGTCTATCTCTTGCTGCCGCTGCGCGCCGCCCAACATCCGCCGGTCAATTGGGGCGACCCGGCCACGCTCTCCGGTTTTCTCTGGCTGACGACGGGCAGCCTGTATCGCGGACAGCTGTTCGCCCTGCCGCTCGCCGCGCTGTGGGGAAAGATTCAAACTGCCGCCGCGCTGCTGCTGGAACAATTCGGCGGATTCGGCTTGCTGCTCGGATTCGCCGGGCTGCTTTCTCTGCGCGCCCCCGCGCGGCTGACGCGCAGCCTCGCGTGGACGGCGGCGATCTCTTCGCTCTTCGCGCTCTTTTATAACGTCCCCGATTGGTTTTTGCATCTGCTTCCCGCCTTCCTGTGCTTTTCCGTTTGGATGGGAATCGGGCTGGCGCGCGGCATGGAATGGGACGCGCGACTGAAGCCCGCCCTCGCGCTGATTCTGCTCGTTCTCGTCGGCTTCCGCGCCGCCGCGCATTGGACGCAGGCGGACGCCTCGCGCGATTCGCGCGCGGAAGATTTCGCCCGCCGCGCGCTGGCGGAGTTCCCGCCCGAAGCCGTCGTCTTCACCGAAGGCGACGAAGCCACCCTCGCCTTGTGGGGCTACCATTACGGCTTGGGCGCGCGTCCCGACGTCGCGTTCATCGCCAGCGACTTGCTGCAAAACGAATGGTATCAACAAAGTTTGCGGCAAAACTACCCCGCGCTCAATCTGCCGGAAGAATTTTTCATGTTCCCCTCCGAAGTGACGGCGCGCAATCCGCGGCGGGCGGCGTGTTACGTCTCGCGCAGCCTGTCCATCCGCTGCCGCTGACGAGCGCGGCGCGAAAAACCGCGCATTATAAGAACAATACAAAACGCGCCGCGCCCAAAGAAGCCCGCTATACTGTCGGGCATGGAACTCAGACTCTACGCCGCAATGATTCGCCGCTGGGCTTGGCTGCTGGTGACCGGGATAGCGCTGGGCGCCATGCTGGGAGCGGCGTCCAGCATCCTGCAAACGCCGGTCTATCAATCCTCCACGCGGATTCTGGTCATGCGCCCCCCGCAGGAAAAAGCCAACGACTACGCCTACATCAGCGACCAGCAGCTCGTTCAGACGTACATCCAGCTGCTGACCACGCAGCCGGTGCTGCAAAGAGCCGCCGAAATTTCAGGCGCGCCGGTGAACAAGAATCAAGTCTCGGTGACGCAGGTAGGCGATACGCAGACCATTCAAGTCACGGTGGAAGACCGCGTTCCGCAGCGCGCCTCCGACGTCGCCAATTTGCTGGTGCAAGCGCTGATTGAGCAAAACGAAATCATTCAAGCGGGCAGATACGCCTCCGTCGAGCAAAGCATTAACGCGCAAATCGCGCAAATCGAATCGCAAATCAACGCCCTGGGCGCGGAAATCGAAAACGTCTCCGCCGAAACCGTCGTGGCGCAGCAACGGCAAGTCGAAGCGCAAATCAACGCCCTGCAAGCCGAAGTCGCGCAGCTACAAAACGAGGTCGCGGCGCTGAAATCTTCCGCTTCCAATCCGTCGCTGCTGGCGGAAAAAGAAACGCGGCTGAACCAAACCCAATCGCTGCTGACGCTATACCAGCAAACCTACGCCGATTTGGTGGTGCTGGGCAAGCCGGTCGCCTCGGACGATAAAACCACGCGGCTGGCGCAGCTGCAATCGGCGCTGCAACTTTACCAGCAGATTTACACCAGCCTGCTAAGCAACCTGGAATCAATTCGGCTGGCGCGGCTGCAAAATATGCCCAACGTGGCGCAAATTGAGCCAGCCTTTCCGGCTTCGCGCCCCGTGCGCCCGCGCCCCGTCGCCAACACTGCGCTGGCGGGAATGGCGGGTTTAATTCTAGCGGGCGGAATCGCGTTCCTCATCGAATATCTGGACGATACCATCCGCTCGCCCGAAGATATTGAGCGTATTTTAAACGCCCCGGTTATCGGCTACATTGGAGGAATTGAAACCGCGCCCGGCGAAACGCCGGACCTGCACGCGCTGTACCGTCCGCGCTCGCCCGTCACCGAAGCGTTTCGCTCGCTGCGCGCCAACCTGGAATTTGCCAGCGTGGACCGCGGTTTGAGCAAGATTCTCGTCACCAGCGTCGGACCCGGCGAAGGCAAAACCACAGTCGCCGTCAATCTGGCGCTAATTCTCGCCCAAAGCGGCAAGCGCGCGCTGCTGATAGATGCGGATATGCGCCGCCCGCGCGTTCATTTCATTTTCAACGTTTCCAACAATCTCGGGCTGAGCTCGCTGTTTCGCGGCAACATGTCGGTCGCCGCGGCGGCGCGTCCGGTGGAAGGCGCGAACAACGTGTTCATTATGACCAGCGGCAGCCCCCCCCCCAACCCCACGGAACTGCTCGCTTCCGCCAAAATGGAATACATCCTGCGCGAGGCGGAAAAAATCGCCGACGTGGTCATTCTGGACAGCCCGCCCTCGCTCGTCGCGGATTATCAGGTGCTTGCAGCCAAAGTAGACGGCGTGCTGCTGGTCGTCCAGCCGGGGCAAACGCAAGCCGAGCCAGCGCGCGCGATGATAGAACAATTGCGGCGGGCGAACGCGCACCTGCTGGGCGTGGTGTTAAACAAAGTGACGCACGACAGCTACGGATACAGCGGCTACCATTCCTATTATTACGAGAAAGAAAATGGCTACTACTCGCTACCCGCCGAACCGGTCGCCATGCTGCCGCCTGAGCCCGTCGAGCCAGCCGCCTTGCAGCCCCAGCCGCGCCCGGCGGCTGAAGCGCCGGAAGCGTGGTCCACGGCGAGCTTCTCGCAACCCATCCCGGCTCCGCTGGCGGCTGAGCCATTGGAAGCATGGCGCGAGCCGAATTTTCCGCAGCCCGCGCCGCGCCCCGCCGTCATAGAAACGCCGCCTCCCCGCCCAAAAAGCGCGCGCAGGTTTAACCCAAACGAGGCGGGCAGCTATATAATTCAGGAACGCCAGCTGATATACTGGCAAAGCTCCGCGGAGGAAGAACTGACTTAAGCGAAGCAAGCGGCGAATAACTCGTTTCGCATAAGCCTCGTCCCCAAAAATATGCCGTCCGTTTTGTTCGTTTGCACCGGAAATTTATACCGTTCCCAAATTGCCGTGGAAACCTTCCACGGCTTGCTTTTGCGCGACCCGCTGCGGCAGTCGTGGAAAGTCGGCAGCGCCGGAACATGGGCGCGCGAAGGCGCGCCCATGCCGTGCGACGCGGTGGAAATCGCCCGCGCGCTAGGATTAAATCTCGCCGGGCGGCGCGCGCGCCTGTTCAACCGCCAAATGGCGGAAGAGTACGACCTGATTGTCGTAATGGAGCAAAATCACCGCGAGGCGCTGCAAACGGAGTTCCCCTTCGCGCGGCATAAGATTCGCTTGCTGACGAGTCTGGCGCAGGGAGCGGAATACGACCTCGCCGACCCAGCCGCCGCGCCCGCCGAAGCCCGCTTCATCTTGCAAGAGGTCGCCGCGCTGACGCGTATGGCGTATCACGCCATCTGCGCCGCCGCGGAAGCGTCCGCCCGATAGCGCTGCAACTTTCGGCGGCGTTCCGCATCAAAGAAAATGGCGCTTGCATTCCGCCTGCAGGCGGCAATTTTCAAAACGCTTTATACAGGAAACGAACATGGCTGAAAAACACGTAAAAGTATTAATTCTGGGCGCGGGGCCCGCCGGACTTTCGGCGGCGTTATACGCCGCGCGCGCCGAGCTCGAACCCGTCGTATTAACGGGCATGCAGCTGGGCGGTCAAGCCGCGCTGACGCATACCATCGAAAATTACCCCGGCTTCCCCGAAGGCGTGGGCGGCGCGCAGCTGGGCGAGTTGTTTCAAAAACAAGCTGAACGCTTCGGCGCGAAAGTGGAATTCGACCTCGCGCAAGAAGTGGATTTATCCAAACGCCCCTTTACGGTGAAGACCGACGGCGGCGCAATTTACAAAGCCGAAACGCTGATTATTTCCACCGGCGCCAACGCGCTGCACTTAAACGTCCCCGGCGAAACGGAATTAACCGGACGCGGCGTCTCTTATTGCGCCACCTGCGACGGCTGGTTCTTCAAAGATAAAAAAGTGGCGGTGGTCGGCGGCGGCGATAGCGCCTTTGAAGAAGCGCTGTTCATCACGCGCTACGCTTCTTCGGTCACGTTAATTCACCGCCGCGACGAATTTCGCGCGGGCGCCATTTTACAAAAACGCGCCAGAGAACACCCCAAGATGAACTTCATCCTGAACGCGGCGGTGACGGAAGTCGTCGGCTCGGAAAAGGTGGAAACCTTGAAATTAAAAAACGTGCAGACCGGCGAAGAATCCGCCTTTGAAACCGACGGCTTGTTCATCTTCATCGGACACACGCCGAACACCGAAATGTTCAAAGGGCAGCTGGCGATGAGCGATCTGGGCTTCATTCAGGTCAACGAAAAGATGGAAACCAGCGTCCCCGGCGTGTACGCGGCAGGCGAAGCGGCCGACCCCAATTTCAAGCAGGTGGTCACCTCGGCCGGCATGGGCGCGGCGGCGGCTATTCAAGCCGCGCGCTTCCTCGAATCCGAAGAATCGTAACAGCAAACAAAACGGGATTTTCCCCATCGCGGGAGTCCCGTTTTTTGTTCATAAAATTTGCCACAAAAGGCAGGTTTTGTGCTTTAATTAGCACGAAAAAAAACACCAACTTCTTTGGAGGCGCAATGAAAAAAATCTCTATCATCGGCGGGGGGAACACGGGCGCGACCGCCGCGCACTGGCTCGCCGAACGCGAAATCGCGGACGTCGTTTTGGTGGACGTAGTGGAAGGCATGCCGCAAGGCAAAAGCCTGGACTTACAGGAAGCCATGCCCATCATCGGCAGAGACGTCAAAATCACCGGCACGAATAATTACGCCGATACAAAAGATTCGGACATTATCATTATTACCGCCGGCGTGGCGCGCAAACCCGGCATGAGCCGCGACGACCTACTGACCACGAACGCCAACATCGTCGGCTCCGCCGCGACAGAGACGTTGAAATATTCGCCCAACGCCATCTACATCGTCCTGACCAACCCGCTGGACACGATGGCGTATCTGGCTCTGAAGAAGACCGGGCTGCCCCGCGAGCGCGTCATCGGGCAAGCCGGCATTTTGGATTCCGCCCGTATGCGCGCCTTCGTGGCGATGGAAAGCGGAATCAGCGTGGAGAACATCCAGTGCTACGTTCTCGGCGGACACGGCGACGAGATGGTGCCGCTCACCCGTCATTCCAACATCGCAGGAATCCCGTTGAAGGAATACTTCCCCGCCGATAAACTGGAAGCGATTGTGAATCGCACGCGCAAAGGCGGCGGCGAAATCGTCAATTTGCTGAAAACCGGCTCGGCGTATTACGCCCCTTCGCTGGCTTGCGTGCAAATGGCGGAAGCGATTCTCAAAAACAAGAAACTCATCGTCCCCTGCGCCGCGTATATGCAAGGCGAATACGGCTTGAACGACATGTTCTTCGGCGTGCCGGTGGTGTTGGGCGCGGGCGGCATGGAAAAAATCGTCGAATATCAACTCGACGCGGACGAAAAAGCCGCCTTCGAGAAATCCGCCGCTTCCGTCAAAGAAACGCATGAAGCGCTGAAGAAGCTCGTCAGCCTATAAAAGCCGAGAGGAAAACAACGATGATTCTGCATGAAAAAATTCAAGCGCAGCTGCCCGAATGGCGCGAGCGAATCAAAAAACTGAACAAGGAATACGCCGAAGTCAAAGCGGCGGAAGTGAACATCGGGCAAATCGTCGGCGGAATGCGCGACATTAAATCGCTGCTGAGCGATATTTCCTACGTCGACCCGGCGGAAGGCATTCGCTTTCGCGGCATGTCCATCCCCGAAGTATTAGCCGCGCTACCCAAGCCCGAAGGCGCGGAAATCCCCTACGTCGGCGGGCTGTATTACCTGCTGATGACGGGCGAGGTTCCGACCAAAGCCCAAGCCGAAGAAGTGGAAGCCGAATGGGCAAAGCGCTGCCAGATTCCGCAGCATGTCTTCGACGCGCTGCGCGCCATGCCCAAAAAGACTCACCCGATGACGCTGTTTGCGATGGGCATTCAGGCGATGCAGACCGAATCGCATTTCGCCCGCCGCTACCGCGAAGGGATGAAGAAAGACGAATACTGGCAGCCCGCGCTGGAAGACGCGCTCGACCTGACCGCGCGGCTGAGCTACCTCGCCGCGTTCATTTACAACTTGAAATACCGCGACGGCAAGACCCCGCAGCTCGACCCGAATCTGGATTACGGCGCGAACTTCGCCCAAATGCTCGGCGTGGAAAATCAAAAAGAATACGCCGAACTCGCGCGGTTGTATTTCATCCTCCACTCGGATCACGAATCGGGCAACGTCAGCGCGCACGCGACTCATCTGGTCGGCTCGGCGCTTTCGGATATCTATTACGCCTACGCCGCCGGCATGGCGGGTCTCGCAGGGCCGCTGCACGGGCTGGCGAATCAGGAATGTCTGGGCTGGCTGCTGGACGTTCACAAAAAATTCGGCGGCGTGCCTTCGCGCGAAGATTTGTACAAATTCGCGTGGGATACGCTCAACAGCGGCAAAGTCATTCCGGGCTACGGTCACGCCGTCTTGCGCGTTCCCGACCCGCGCTTCACCGCGCAAATGGAATACGCCAAAAAGCGCTTCCCGCAAGACGACCTTGTGCGTCTGGCGGATTTGGTCTTCGACGTCGTCCCCGCCGTGCTGAAAGAGCAGGGCAAGGCGAAAAACCCCGCCCCGAACGTGGACGCCATCAGCGGAACGCTGCAATACTATTACGGCGTGCGCGAGTTCGATTTTTACACCGTACTGTTCGGCGTGGGACGCGCGTTGGGCGTGACGGCGAATTACGTCTGGGCGCGCGCGCTGGGGCAGCCCATCGAACGCCCGAAATCGCTCACGACCAAGATGCTGGAAGAGATTGCCGCGAAAGCGCAGTCATAGCGCGACCGGCGAAAGAAAAGAAAAGAAAAGAAAAGAAAAAGACCTTCGGCAATTTACGCGAAGGTCTTTTTTATTCCAACAGGCAGGCTTTATCGGCGCATGTTCATCACTTTGAGCGCCAGTTGCCGTAGCTGCTCCACGCTGACGGGTTTAATCAGCGTAAACAGATTGCGTTCATCCGAGCGATTGAGCTCCGCCGCTTGCACCGGGTCGGCGGTGGCGATAATCACCCAAACGTCTTTCAGCCGCGTGGTGTTGCGGATGTAGGAAAAAATGTTCGCGCCGGAATATTTGGGCAGATGCAAATCCAACACAATCAGCACAGGCGTCACGCGCGCCAGAATCAGCATGGCGTTCTCGCCGTCCTTGACGACGCGCGTTTCCATATTCACGTCGTGCAGCGTTTCAGAAAAAATTTCGCCCAGCTGCTCGTCGTCTTCAATGATCAGCGCCAGCGGCTTGACTCTTACGGTGGGAGAATCGAGAAATTGCATACAAGGTTGTTCCTGAGAGATATTCTATCTCCGTTTCTTGTTTATGGGAAGCGATATATAATATAATCTCCCCAGTGGAAAGGAGCCGCGCATGAGCGAAAAAAAAGGCGAAAGACTCCCCCCGCCGTTTTCACCCCGCCGCGCGGCTCAGGCTGCCCGCCAGATTATCATTCGCGTTACCGTCACAAGGAGGCTTTATGGCTTACATTATCGGACCCGACGTCAGTTTCTATCAAGACGACCCGGAAACTCCGCAGGGCATTGACTTTGCAAAAATGCGGCAGGCGGCGGAATTCGTCATCATCCGCGCGGGACAAAACCTGTGGGTGGATCCGGATTTCAAATATAACTGGCGCGAAGCAAAACGCGCGGGCTTGCCGCGCGGCTCCTACTGGTTCTACGATAGCCGCGCCGACCCGAAACGTCAAGCCGAATTGTGGGCGCAGCAATTTGAAGGCGATTTCGGCGAGCTGCCGCTCTTCGCCGATTTTGAAGAAAAATACGGCGGAACGTACAAAGGCTGGAAGAACTGGTATAACTTCTTGGAGCGCCTCAAACAACTGGTCAACGGGAAGGAAATTGGAATCTACACCGGCTATTACTATTGGAAGGATAACGCGCCCAGCGCCTCCACGCAGGCGAACGAACTAAACTACTTCAAGCAATATCCGCTGTGGATTGCGCGTTACGGCGCGACCGAGCCGCTTGCGCCGAAGCCTTGGGGCGCGGGCGAATGGTTGTTCTGGCAATACACCGAAAGCGGCGACGGCAAACTCTACGGCGTGGAAAGCAACGGCATTGACCTGAATTACTTCAACGGAGACTTGCAAACGTTCCGCGCGCGCTTCAAACTGGACGTCGCGCCGCCTCCCCCTCCCCCGCCTCTTCCCCCCGCCGACGACGGAACGCCGACGGGCAAGATGTACCGCGTCACCGCTCAGCCCTCGCTGCGCGTGCGCGAAGGTCCCGGCACAGGCTACGCTTCCATCGGCAATTTATATCCCAACGAAGCGGTGGAAGAAATCGGCGCGGTTCCCGACCGCTCGTGGCTGCGCATCCGCCGCGCGGATAACAGCCTTTCGGGCTGGTGTTCCGCCGCATATTTGCAACTCGTCAGCAGCCCGCCCCCGCCGCCCGCGCCGGGGCAAAAGTTGCAGCGCGTGACCACCACCGCCCTGAACGTCCGCAAAGGACCGGGGACGAGCTATTCGGTTCTCGGTCAGCTCTTCTTCGGCGAAGTGGTGGAAGAACTTGGCGCGAACGCCGACCGCAGCTGGCTCAACATCCGCAAATTGGACGGCTCGCTCACGGGCTGGAGCTCGGCGACCTACCTTACCAGCGCGGATACTCCGCCGCCGCCCGCGCCCGAAGACCTGACGCCCATCGCGCCGCTCGACCGCGAGAAGCCCTGGTATCGCGTGGGAATCGCCCCGCTGCCCGTGCGCGAATCCCCCAGCTCCGCCGCGAAGATTCTCGGAACATTGACGCTGGACGATACCGTCCCGGCGTTGGATGAATCTAACCCGAATTGGATTCAAATCCGCCGCGTGGACGGATTGACCGGCTGGTGCGAGAAGAAAAATCTCGTCTTCTTAAGCGCCGCGCGCCCGCCTTCAATACGGCAGAATCTCTTCCCCGGCGCGACGTATCTTTACAAGGATTTGGTCAATCCGCGCATCAATCGTATGCACGTGATGGCGGTGGATTTACAAACCGCCAATTTGCAGTTCCTCGTCACGCCCGCTAATAACGTCAACGGGATTTTGTGCGCGAAAACGCCCGCGCAATTTCTGAAAGAATTCGGCTTGCAATTCGCGGTGAACGGCGACGGTTTCAACTACCTCGATGCGAACGCCTACCCTTCGACGACTTACTGCCCCAACGGGGGAACGCCGGTGAAGGTGAACGGTTTCGCCGCTTCGCGCGGGAAGATTTATTCGCCGGTCAAAAACGCGCAGCCGGTGATTTACCTGAGCGCGAAGAATCAAGTCGGCGTAAACGCCGCGCCGGCGCAAATCTTTAACGCAATTGCGGGCGATCGGCTGATAGTGAAAGACGGCAAAACCGTCGCCAACCTCGCCGCGACCACGCCCGCCCCGCGCACCGCTATCGGCTTGAATAAAACCGGGCGTTGGCTGCTTTTCATCGTCATTGACGGAAGGCAGCCCGGCTTCAGCGAAGGAGTTACCCTGCCGGAGCTGGCGATCAACCTGCTTTCTTACGGCGTTTATACCGGCGTGAACATGGACGGGGGCGGTTCCTCGGCGATGGTCATTCGCGGTTTGGATGGAAATCCGCGCCTGCTCAATTCGCCCATTGACGAAAACATCCCCGGTAAGCAAAGAGCGGTAGCCAATCATTTGGGTTTGTTGGTGAAATAGAGACCAGATTAGAGATTGGAGATTGAAAATTGGAAACTGGAAGTCGTCCCTCGAAAGCGCAAACGGAAGCGCTGCTTGAAACGTTACGCGCCCGCTTTGAGGCGAACATGAATCGCCACCGCAGCCTGAAATGGGAAAAGGCGCTGGCAAGGCTGCAAGCCAACCCGGAAAAACTCCGCGCGCTTTACGAGATGGAAAAAAGCGGCGGCGAGCCGGACGCGGTAGGCTGCGACGAGAAAACCGGCGAGTATATTTTTATGGATTGCTCGGCGGAAAGCCCCGCCGGGCGCAGGAGCTTATGCTACGACGGCGAAGCGCGCGCAGCAAGAAAAGAAGCCAAACCCAAAAGCTCCGCTGTGGAAATGGCTGCCGCAATGGGAATCGATCTGCTGGACGAGGCGCAATATCGGGCGTTGCAACAACTTGGGAATTTCGACTTAAAGACTTCCAGCTGGCTGAAAACCCCGCCGGAAGTCAGAAAGTTGGGCGGCGCAATTTTCGGCGACCGCCGTTATAACCGCGTCTTCGTTTATCACAATGGCGCGGAGTCGTATTACGCGGCGAGGGGGTTTCGCGGAGTCGTCAAAATATAAGGCGATGGACGTTGATTTTCCATCGCCTTCTTTGCGTTGCGCCGGGCGCGCGCCGGTCTCTCATCCCGCTTTACGGCTGCTGAATTTCCGCCGCGCGAAGCGTGTTCGCCATAAGCATCGCAATCGTCATGGGACCCACGCCGCCGGGGACGGGGGTGATGAAGCCCGCGACTTCTTTTGCCTCCTCAAAGTTCACGTCGCCGACAAGTTTTTGCAAAGGCTTGCCCGTTTTCTGGCTAATCATCCGCTTGCCGTTTTCGTCCAACCTGGGGACGCCGTTAATGCCCACGTCAATCACCGCCGCGCCGGGCTTCAGCCAATCTCCGCGCACAAATTCCGGTTTGCCAATCGCCGCGATGACAATATCCGCCTGACGTAAAACGGCAGGAATATCCTTCGTGCGCGAGTGAACGATAGTAACCGTCGCGTCCTCTTTGACGAGCAGCAGCGCGGCGGGCATGCCGACGATGTTGGAACGTCCCAGCACGACGGCGTTCGCGCCCCTAATTTGAACGCCCGCTTCATTTAAGAGGTAGATGCAGCCGTAAGGCGTGCAGGGAACAAAAAGCGGCTCGCGTCCTTTTTGGGCGAGTCTTCCCAAATTCAGCGGAGAAAAGCCGTCCACATCCTTCTCAATGCTGATAAGCGAGAGAATGCGCTCCTCGTCCAAATGAGAAGGCAAGGGTAATTGAACGAGAATTCCATGCACCTTCGGGTCGGCGTTTAGCTCTTTAATGAGTTTTTCGAGCTCTTCCTGAGTAATGTCGGCGGGGACGGGGTGATGAAAGGAAGTCATGCCGAGCTCGGCGCACGCCTTTTGTTTCATGCTGACGTAAGTCGCCGAATCGATTCTATCGCCGACCAGCACCGTCGCCAACCCCGGCTGCGATTTCCCCGCGGCGACGCGCTTCGCCGCTTTTTCTTTCACCTCATCGCGGACTTTCTGCGCGATGGCGGTTCCGTCAATCAATTGAGCGGTCATGGGCTTCTCCTGTTTGTGAATTGGTACGCAAATTATACAATCCCGCCGCCCCTTCCCATAGTGACAGGTATCCTGTTTTTTTTTAGCTTTCTCAAAGTCCAGATTCAGGCTTTAAGATGGCCGGCGCTTCGCAGGATGAGCGCGCGGAAAGCGGGGCGAAAACGCCCCGTCTCACCGCGAAGAAAGCCATGGCGAGAAAGCCGGTGAGAAATTTCGTTCAGGGGCGGCGAAAATATTTGTTTGTAATATCGGCGTAGTTCGCGTCGGTGCGCGCATCCAGAATGCGGAAGAAATCCTCTTTACTGGCTACGCGCCCCCTGTTCGCCGCGTAATAATCCCGAAGAAAGGCAAAAAAAGCCTCGTCGCCGACGCGTTCCCGCAGTTCTTGAAGGAAACGCGCCCCATTAAGGTACACGGTGGCTTTGTAAGCGTCCGCGTTTCCACCCTCGTACACGGGAATATCAATATAGCCCGAAGGCTCGAAGAAATTCACGCGGTAACTCCACCACCAGGGGACGAGCTCGGGACGCAGCTGCTCATAGAAAAGCGCCTCTGAATACGTGGAAAGCGATTCGTCCAGCCACGGGGCAAGCGCCTGGTCGTTGGCGACCTGGTCGAACCACCATTGATGCGCCGTTTCGTGCGCGGCGACAAAGGTCAGATAGTTTTGCGGCGAGCCGTCGTACAGGTTGTAAAACGCGCGGCTGTGAAAGTAAAACGCAGAAAATTCCATGCTGTCCTTAAAATCCGCAATGACGACTGAAAGAGTCTGGCGCGGATACTCGCCAAAAAGCCGCGAATATATCTCCAAAGCCTGCGCGCTGGCGGTCAGCGCCGCTTCGCCCGCGTTCTTGTAAATGGGAAAATAATAGCTATACACCGTCGTCCCGCCTGCTTGCAGCGACGAGACTTGAAAGTCGCGGCTGGCAGAAAGGGCGAAGCTCCGCCCGGCTTGCAGGGTGAAACGCCGCGGCGATTCGGCGAACCCGCTGGAAGCCAACACGGGCGGATTGCTCTCATCCGCGAAGGCGACGCTCACTTCAAAATCCGCGCTAGGATAGACGAGATATTCGCCATGCGACCACGGCTCACGAACGATCCACCCGCCTTCCGCAAACGGCGCGACAAAAGGATACCAGTTCACCAGATTGGTTTGCATTTCGCTGTAACCGAAGATGCGCGCGCGGCGGCTATTTTGCTGATCCATGTAAGGCAGCGCAAGGCTAAAGCGCAGATTCAACGCGACAGCAGAATCTGGCTCGACGGGAGTCGGAAGCGCGAAATCAAGGCGGTGAGCGTTTAATTGATAATTGGCGACGGGCGTTTGGTCAACGGTCAGCGAGTCCAGGTGAAAGCAATTGGGCCACAGGTTGGGCGCGACCACAAGAGTCAAAGAGCCCAGTTTTTGTCCGGTGCGATTGGGATACAAAACGGTCTGGTCCACGAAGACGCGCCGCCCGTCGTAATCCATGAGGACGTTCAAAATATATTTGGGGCGCGGAGGAATGGGAATCGGCGTTGGCGTTTCAGCCGGCGGCGGGAAGGTCGGCGCAAAAGTTTCCGAAGGCGGCGGGAGCGGAATCGGCTGCGGGACGGCGGGCGCGGCGCAAGCGGTCAAAAGCAGCAGTAGAAAAAAGAGTCGCCTTTGCATGGAATAATTTTAACCTTTTGTGTATAATACTGCGCGAATCTTTTTGCCCCGATAGTTCAACGGATAGAATAAGGCACTCCTAAGGCTTTGATGCGGGTTCGACTCCTGCTCGGGGCGCTGGCGTTTTCTCAAAATCTTAAACCGGACTGGGGGCGCTCGCGCCAATGGAAATATCTGCCGTGAAACAAGATATAACGTTTGACCCATTCGCGCCAGGTTTGTTCGGCGCGGTAGGAGTAGTCCCGCAAGGGGATGCTTCTCAATGTTTGAGGCGGAGGGCGGCGGAGACCTGGTCCATCAGTTTTGGGGATGTGCTTGCATGGTTGACCTGTGGAGGGTGGATTGTATAATTGGTTTAGTGGATTTTAACCCATTCCGTCTAAACGCCCAAGCGGTTTGGGGGACCCTCTGTGTCTATAATAGTGAGACACGCGCACCCAATAATTTAGTCAACAGGGCGCAGGAGAAAATCTATGAACGACGAAGCATCGAAC
>DAOUBR010000083.1:0-65919 GCA_034432535.1 Anaerolineales bacterium
CCGAAGTTGGCTTTGAGATTGACGAGACGGCGGAAACATGTTCCCCACACACGTGGGGATGAACCGTTTTATCTACCGCCGAAATAGCGGTATCCGGGCATGTTCCCCACACACGTGGGGATGAACCGTTTTTCCGCCGCCGCTTTGATCTCGTACTCCAGCATGTTCCCCACACACGTGGGGATGAACCGTCGTCATTGGGGCGAACGCAAATCAGGCGAAGAATGTTCCCCACACACGTGGGGATGAACCGTACAGATTGCTGTTCGATGCGCCACAAGAATCCATGTTCCCCACACACGTGGGGATGAACCGAATTGTTTTCGGAAAATGTTTATTCATCAACGATGTTCCCCACACACGTGGGGATGAACCGTGACGCCGACCGCGCCGATTATGGCGGCGCAACATGTTCCCCACACACGTGGGGATGAACCGAATCGCCTGTGTATTTTAGCGACCTCTTGACGAATGTTCCCCACACACGTGGGGATGAACCGGTGAATAACAGTAAAGCGCAGACCGCCGCCGGCATGTTCCCCACACACGTGGGGATGAACCGACTTCGCCAACCAACCCAGCGCGCAGCAATCAACATGTTCCCCACACACGTGGGGATGAACCTGGTATAGGCGGTACTGGAACATCCACGCATCAGATGTTCCCCACACACGTGGGGATGAACCGGAGTCGCGAATGACGAGGCGGTTACAATGCAAATGTTCCCCACACACGTGGGAGCGAATCGTTACCTTTTAATAGCGTGGCACTCATGACAATAAGAGGAGGATTGGTCTTTGCCCGTTTGCGTGCAGGCGCTGCCCATGACGGGGCGGAAGGTGAAAGATTGGCGCGTGGCTTTGCCAATCATTTCATATGTCCCATCGGGCAGGACGCGCGTGTTCCAGAGCGGCTCGCCCTTTTCAGTGATGAGAATTGTGTCGCCGAGTTTTAACTCCACGACGGGGTTGAGAAATGCCAGGCGGAAGGCGAGGTCGTTGGGGTCGGTCAGGGTTTTGGTGAGCGGCAGTTCAGTCGGCGTGCCGTGGCAGGTTTTGCACTGGACGTATTGAATGTCTTTCTGGTTGGCGTGAATATCGCCGTCGCCCATCGCTTCGTTGCGGGTGTGGCAGTCCACGCAGTCGAGGGTGTATTCGCATTGGGTGAATTGGGCAATCAGCTGGTAGTAGTCTTGTAGTCTTGTAGTCGGATAGTCTGATGGTCGAATAGTCGAATAGTCGCTTCGCTCGATGAAGGTCATCGCGCGCAAGTCGTAGTTGCCGCGATTGTGGCAGGTGTTGCACTGGGTGTAGGGGATGGCGGTGGTGAGTTGGTGGACCCTCCTCTGGCTTCTCCCATTTTTGGAGAAAATGGGGGGAGAATTGAAGAGGGGCGCGTGACAGGCGGCGCAGCCTGTTTGACGTGCGTAGGCTTCGCCTTCACGCGGCGCGGCGCGGAGGTGACAGGTCAGGCAGTTTTCGCCAAATTTCTGAATGGAGGGGTTGCTTTCTTTGGACAAATCAAATGCCGCCAGCGATGAAATGCCCGTTTTGGTTTGATTGTCCGTCACGGCGCTGATTCCGTAGTGCGGACTTAAGTCTGTCTGTGCGCCAAACGTAAAGCGGATGTTGGTAATCGCTCCGGCGTAGGTGGATTGGACGCTGGTCAGTACGCGCTGAATGTGGTTGCGCCCGGAGGCTTCATCGCCGCTGTGGCAGGCGCTGCCGCCGCAGGAGATTTCCGCCACCGACAGGTCGGAGGGGTTCGCGCCGCCGCGCATGGTGCTGTGCGCCAAATCTGCGTCGAGGGCAAGGCGCTCGCCGCCGTGACAAATCACGCAGCCGAAGGTTTTGACCGGATGCGAGGCGCTGATTTCGGGCAAATCGGCGTGGCAGGTGAGGCAGTATTCGGGCTGATTGGTCAGAGTCGGGGTGAGAGAAATCGGTTCGGGGGCGCGGGAAAGCCACCAGCCGGAAAGCGATAAGGTGATAAGGAGAAGCCCGGAGGCAATGAAAAGTTGAAGGTTGAAGGTCGAAGGGCGGTTGGGGGACATTGTAAATGATGAATGATGAATGGTGAATGATGAATGGTGAATGGCAAGTGGTGAATGGTGAGTGGTGAGTGATGAAATTGTGTACCTGTTTACGTTTCTACCTGTTTACGTTTCTACCTGTCTGCGTTTCTACCCGTTTACGAGGGTGAGAATAATAACAAACAAACCAATGACTACAACCGCCGCCTGCGCCAGTCGGCTGGATTTTGGAAACCAACGTCCGAGTTCGGATTCTTGCGGTTGGGGGAAGATGTAGGGGATGAGGGCGAGGATGGCGAGAAGCATCAAAGGGACGAGTATGCCGAAGAAAAACGGATCGCCCCATTTGAGCATTTGCTGAATCCACAGGAAGAACCAGGGTGCGCGGTTGTCAGCGGATTCTAGCGGATGCGCGGATGATGCTGCGGATGTTAACGGATGCGCGGATGATGATGCAGCGGATGCGGGAATCGGGGCGGCGATGGGGGCGGGGGAAAAAACCGCGAGGAGAATCAGCGCGGCGGCGGTGAAAAGCATGGCGGCGGATTCGCGGCGCACCAACTCGAAGCGGGTGATGCGTTCCGGGACGGGGCGCAGACTGGGCGGCGGGACGGCGATGCCGCCATCGCGCCGGACGCGGAAGGCGTGCCAGCCCGTCAGGATGGCGGCGGGCAGCATCAGCCCGAAGATGTGCCAGGCGTAAAAACGAATCAGCGTGGATTCGCCGGGTTCTGCGCCGCCAACGATCAGCGCGTAGAGGCTGTTTCCCATCAGCGGGATGGTCTTTAGCAGGTTTGTGCCGACTATCAGCGCCCATTGAATGCCCATATCCCAGCGCAGGACGTAGCCGGTGAAGTTGATCAGCAGGGCGATGACGAAGAGCGTCAGCCCCAGCAGGTAGTTGAAGCGGCGCGGCGGGATGTATGCGCCGGTGAAAACTACGCGGAGGAGATGAACCGCGCTGACAATCATCAGCAGTTGCGCCGACCAAAAATGCAGGCTGCGAATCAGCCCGCCAAAGGGAATCAGGTAGGTGAGGGTTTGAATCGAGAGCGCGGCGTCAGCGGGGGTGGGGGTGTAGTAGAACATTTCCAGCGCGCCGGTGAGAATGAGAATCAGCAGCAGGAAAATGGCCATGCCGCCCGCGCCGAGGGTGTAGCGCCAGCGCGCCTGTTCGGCGGGGATGGTGGGCGGGTGCAGGTGGTGGAAGAAGGAGGGGCGCATGGGGGGAAAGGATGAAGGATGAAAGGGATTATAAGGGAAGAAATTACGAGTTGCGAATCGCGCTTATTGGGCACAACCCGCAACTCGTAACCTGAAACTTGGAACTTGGGACCTGGAACTCAATCCCCTGCGTGCGCGGCGTGATGCTCGTCTTCCATCACCGGCAAATATTTGACGGCCAGCCCAAAGGCGAGAATGCCCGCCGAGAAGATGCCCACCGAGACCATCACTTCGGGCAGGGTGGGGAAGTATTTGACGTTGCCCATAAAAGTCGGCAGGTAATAGAGCGGGTCGGGGTGTTTGACCGCCAGCCAACTGACGTTGAAGCGGTTCAGAATCAGTCCCAGCAGCATGACCACCGCGCCCCAGAAACGGCGGTTGTCGTCTTCACGATTGGCTTTGATGGAGAACCAGACGATGGGGAAAGCAACGCCCAGCAGGATTTCTGCCCAGAACAGGACGCTCATGACGCCGCTGGTAAACAGGTAGCCCAAGTCGCCAGCCCAAGCCAGTTCGCCGAATTTCAACACCGTGTAGACGCCCAACACCCAAGGAATGCCTTTGGTCAATTTCGCCAGGATGCTCGATTCAATGCCGCGCTGGAAGTAGCGCGCGCTGAGCGTGGACTCGAAGACAATCATGCCCAAGCCGACCGCCAGCGCCGAGTTAAAGAACATGACGGGCAGGAAAGGCGTCCACCACAGCGGGTGCAGTTTTTGCGGCTGGATGAGCAGCAGCGAGCCGAGCGAAGATTGATGCAGGGTGGAAAGCACGACGCCCAGAATGACAAAAGGCATGATGAAGCGGTGGATGAAGTGCGCGATTTTGTTGTACTTCAAGCCTTCAAAGACCACTGGGGCGAACTCGATGGCAAGCACGGTCAGATAGGACATGACGCAGATGCCGATTTCGAGCAGGACACTGGTGTGATTCCAGTGAATCATCATGTACCAGATGCGCAGCGGCTGACCGAGATCAACCAGCAGGGCGACGGCGACCATGATGTAGCCAAGAAACGCCGTCAACACGGCAGGGCGCAGAATCGGCTCAAATTCTTTGATGCGCAGGATATAGACCAATCCCGCCATGATGAAACCGCCGCTGGAAATGACCACGCCTGTAAACAGGTCAAAACTGATCCAGAAGCCCCAGGGGTAAGAGTAACTCAGGTCGCTGATGGCGCCAATGCCGAAGGCGTAGCGCCACATTGCCACGCCGAAGGCGATTGCCATGAAGAGAATCAGGATGAGCGGAACGGTCCCGATTCGGAGATATTTGGGCAGGGTGACGTTCAATTTCATTTGTGTTCCTCTCCCTTCTTTTCATCCGCAGGCTTGCCGTTCTTCTTTTCATAGGCTGCTACGCCAACGGTGACGGCGGTCAACACCGCGCCCCAGCCGAGCGCAAACGGGATGGTGCCAGCCATGACCTTCTCGCTGACTTCGTTGATCGGCGTCTCAGGCAGGATCGGCAGACCGAGTTGGTCGAAGGGGACGTGCGAGATGATGAGATAGGACGTGCCGCCGTTTTCAAATTCGCCGTAAACGTGCTGAATGTATTTTTCGGGATGGGCGGCGATGCGCTCGTGCGCCTTCTTCAGCAGTTCGTCGCGGTCGCCGTATTCCAGCGCGTCGGTCGGGCAGGTTTGCACGCAGGCAGGTTCCTGTCCGTTGTAGATGCGCTGCGGGCAGAAGGTGCATTTGTCAATGAACGCGCCATCAATAATGCCCTTGTCGTAGTCGAAGTGCGGCACGCCGAAGGGACAGGCGTTCATGCAGTAGCGGCAGCCGATACATTTATCGGGATTGTAGGAGACGGGTCCGTCTTCGGCTTTGGTGTACGCGCCGACAGGGCAAGCCGACATGCAGTCGGGGTGCTCGCAGTGCATACAGTGATAGACCATCGTGCCGCGCTGCAGGTTGGGGAATTCACCCGTGACGCCCAAGCCCGCCACCCAAATGCGGGTCTTGTCCATTTCGATATTATTTT
The DNA here is from genome assembly GCA_034432535.1 of Anaerolineales bacterium. Classification (GTDB taxonomy): domain Bacteria; phylum Chloroflexota; class Anaerolineae; order Anaerolineales; family Villigracilaceae; genus Villigracilis. Next base: position 5,246 of record DAOUBR010000083.1, read on the forward strand.
CCACACTGCAAGCCACCATGCAGGCGCGGCAGTCAATACAGCGCGTGGCGTCGAACAGATAGGCGTGATGTTTGATTTCAGTCATAGTTTCACCTGTAACGCAAAATTTATTTTGCGGTAAGTGCGAAATGAATTTCGCACTACGCCTTTCTTACCGTCACAAAAGTCTGACTCAATGCCTGTCCGCCGCTGATCGGGTCGGTGTAGGTGACGTGTAGCACGGAATCGCTCGCGCCAACGCCAAAGGCGGTTGTCAGCCCTTTTGACAGATGTCCGTAGCCGGGAGTCATGTAGACGCAATCGGGGCGGATGGCTTCGGTCGCCAGCGCCTTGATGTGAATTTTGCCAACGGGGCTGGTCGCTTCCACCCAGTCGTCGGTGGCGATGCCCATCTGCGCGGCAGTTTTGGCGTTCATCCACAGGCGCGGCTCGTCCGAATATTTGTGCAGCAGTTGATTGTTCTGCGTGCCAAACTGCGTGGACTGCGCCACCTTGCCCGTCAGCAGGTAGAACTCGCCTTCTTTTGGCGCGGGCGGCTCTTCCCAGGTCGGGACGCCGGGGAAGCCCACTTTGGCGAGCGTCTCCGAGAAGAGTTCAATCTTTCCGCTGGGGGTGTTCCAGTTTAATTCGGCGGCTTCGCCCGTGTGCGGCGCTTCGGGCGCTTCGGCGTAGCCTTTGGCTTTGACGTCTTCCAGGCTGACGCCGAGCGGCTTGAGTTGCTGGCGCAGATAATCTTCTTCGTCCGCGTACTGGAAGTAATCGCCCAAGCCGAGACGTTCGCCCAACTGTTTGTAAATCCACAGCGCAGATTTGGCTTCGCCCTGCGGCTCGATGACCGGCTGGCGGATGAAAACCTTATCGCCGACGGGCAGCAGCGGGTCATAGCGTTCGAGATACGACGCTTCGGGCAGAATCACGTCCGAGAACCAGGCGGTGTCGTTCATGATGATGTCCACCGTCACGATGAAATCCAATTTGCCGAAGGCTTCCAGCGTCTTGGCGCGGTCGGGGATGGACATGATCGGATTCTGGCGCGAGATGAACCAGCCGTGCGCCTGATACGGGTCGCCGCTGACGATGTTGTCGCGCAGTTCCTGGAAAACGCCAATCTTGAAGGGGACGACGGGATATTTCCAGGGGACGCCGTCCAGCCGCAGGGCGGAGATGCGCGGGAAGGGCGGCTGGGGCGGAACGCCGAGCGCGCCGCTTTCTTCGCCGCCCGCTTCGGTCAGAACCACGTCCCAGTTGCCGAGCAGCGCGTTCAAAATGGAAATGGCGCGCTGGGTGTGGAAGGAATTGACGAAGTTCGACGTGCGCCAGCCGTTGTGAATTAACACATGCGGCGCGGCGGCGGCGATTTCGTGCGCGATGCGCGTGATGGTTTCGGCGGGGATGCCCGTCAGTTGCGACGCCCATTCGGGCGTGTATTTGCCCACTTCTTTTTTGAGTTCGTCAAAGCCGACGGTGTTTTGCTCAACGAAGTTTCGGTTATACAGCCGTTCTTTGATGAGCGTGTGAATCAGCGCCAGATGGAACGCCGAATCCGTGCCGGGGCGGATGGGCAGCCATTCGCTGGCTTTGGACGCGGTCTTGGTGTAGCGCGGGTCGAGATAGACCACTTTCGCGCCGCGGTCAATCGCCATAATCAGGTCGTGCGTTTCGGAAGTGGAAATCGCTTCCAGCAGGTTGCGCCCGGTCAGCAAAATATATTTCAGTTTGTCGTCGTAGATGCGGGCGGGCTCTTCCATGCCATAGGTCATCAGGTTGCTGACAATCATGGCGTTGAAGCACAGCGAGCGCTGCGTGCCGTAGTTCGGCGAGCCGAAGGCGTAGAGCAGGTTTTCAAACAGCGGCTGGCTGAGATTGTGCGTGGATGAGAAAACCATCGCTTCCGCGCCGTATTTATTTTTGATTTCGGTCATCTTGCTGGCGACCAAATCCAGCGCTTCTTCCCACGATGCCGGGCGGAATTTGCCTTCGCCGCGTTTTCCCACGCGGATGAGCGGAGTCAGCACGCGGTCGGGGTCGTAGGTGTTCATCAGTCCCGATTGCCCGCGCGGGCAGAGATTGCCGCGCGAATGCGGATGCTCCGGGTTGCCGTCCAGCTTGACGACACGCCCCTTCACGACCTTGGCGATCAGGCCGCAGCGCCAGACGCACATCTCGCACATGGACGGGATGTAACCGTCGCCGTCCGCGTTGAGATGCCCCGCCGCGCGCGCCGCCTGCGCCACCGGAGCCGGGAGCATTTGTCCCAGCGCCAGCGCGCCCGCCGATGCCGCGCCAATCTTTAGAAAATCTCGTCTTGAGAGTGTGTTTGTCATAAGTTCTCCCGTTGTCAGTTGGCGGTTGTCGGTTTTCAGAAACAGCACACTGTCAACCGTCAACTACCAACTACTCGCCTTTTTCCTTCCGCTGCCATCCCGCGCGGTCAATCAAATAGAAGAGCAGGAAAGACATCAGCGCGAAGGTCATCACCGTCAGGAAGGGGTCGAGATGCCACAGGTCGGGGAGGACGACATTGCCGTAGTTGGCAATCGCCGAAATGGCGGGGAAGACGGCTTCGTAGGTCAGCCCGTAAATCACCGCGCCGGTTAGAAAACCGAGCAAGCCCGGCACGATGTAATCCAGTTTGCCTTCGCCCGCGCCAGCGGCGCAGGTGCCGGGGCAGTAGCCGCTCAGCGCCATGCCGACGCCGAAAATCAGCCCGCCGACCAGATTGCCGACGATGTAGGTTGCCGGGACGGACGGGAAGGTCACCAGCCCCAGCCCGCGCAGAAGGTACAAGCCGCTCATCGAAACCACCAGCGCGGTCATCATAAATTGCAACACCGCCATATCCGTAAAGCGGAAGACGTTGACGATTTTGTTGTACTTGGTCAGCCCAGCCTTGTTCAGCGAAAAGCCAAAAAACACGCCGAGAATAAGAGCCACGATGTAGTTCATGTCAGTCTCCTAATAGCGCTTGCCGTAGATGATGAGCGCGGTGACAATGCCCGAAGCGAACATGCCCGCGATGAAGAGATACGCCGCCGGAGCCAGCAGCATCCCGCCGGAGATGGCGAGTCCGCTGGTGCAGCCGCCCGCGATGCCCGCCGCGTACTCCAGAATAATCGCGCCGATGAAGGCGATGACCCAGCGTTTGGCAGTCGATTCGCCGAAGATGCGTTTCCACTGCGGGTCCGAGTTGGCGGTATCCTTCGCGCCCCACTTGAGCGTGCCGCTCGTCGCCGCGCCAAGCATCCCGCCGAAGAAAATCCCCACGACCAGAATGACGCTGACCGTGATTCCCGGCGGCATGATGAAGTTGAAGTACATATTGTCAAACGCGGCGGGCGCGACGGCTTTGCCAATCAGCCCGGCGACATTTTCAAACGCGCCGGAAGCGCCCAGCAGGCTGTTGCTAATCCAGACGGCGGCGATGCCGACCAGCCCCAGCAAAATCCCCGCCACGTACGGCGACCAGACTTCCTTGTGAATGTAATTCATGATGGCTTTCATGGTTTACTCCTCGTCCTTCTTGACGACTTCGTCAATCAAGCCCAGAACCTTTTCGGCTTTTTTGCTTTCCAGCACATTCTTCAGCGATTGGCGCGCGCCCGCCTTGAGATTGCTCAACTGCGGCAGCATGTCCACCACGTCGGCGGGATATTCCGCGTCCACGGCTTTGGTGTCGCCAAATTTCACATTGACCAGTTTTTCGCGCGTGACGATAAATCCGCCGCCGCCGACCAGCATGACGCCAATCAGCCCCAGCAAAATCGTGTTGCCCCAGTTGGTCGGCTGCTTGCCCAGCACGATTTCCTCGTAGCGGGCGGCGTAATCCACCGCGTTGGGGTCGTCCACCACAACGTCATTGCAGCCCGCAGCGGGAGCCGCCGCCGGAGCCGATTCACTCACTGCCGGGGCAGCTGCGGGAGCCGCCGGAGCCGCGCCCGCGCCGACCGTCACGCCGAGCGCGTCCGCGTAGACTTTGGCGCGCGCGTCCAAATCGGCAACGTGACACTGCTGGCAGGAAGCCTTCGGGTCGGAAAGCGGCGCGACCATGCCTTCGTGCGCGGCGGCTTTATCGGTCGCCTGCTGATTTCCGGCGTGGCAGATGTAGCAAAAATCGCCAAAAGCGTGCGATTTGTGCCATGCTGTGCCGTCATTGTTGACGGGTTTCTGCGCCTGCGTCTCATGGCAGTTTTTGCAGGACGAAGCCTGCGAACCGCATTGCGCGCTGGCGGGGGTGGCCGTCGCCAGGAAAACGCCGGCGGCGATGATTAGCGCCACTCCGGCAAACAAAAACCAAAAAGCGATCCTTTTAAGTTGCATGGGTTCTCCTCAAAGATTTGTTTAGGAAATTTTCGCCCCGTAATTCCAGGGCGTTTTTTTAACGCGCCGCCATTAGCGGGAGGCGATCAACTCCGCATCGTTGTTTATCAAACTGGCTCTGGAAGCCAGGCTATCGCGCAGCACAGCCCGCAAAATATCTAATGCGCTAATCAAGCGCTTGTCCGTCAGGGCGTAGGTGACGCAAGTCCCCTGGCGCGCGGTTCGCACCAGCCCATGGTCGCGCAGGACTTTTAAGTGACGCGAGACAGTGGACTGGTTTGCGGCGAGTTCGTTCACCAATTCGGTTACGTTGCGCGGCTGTTCATTTAGGGCGTACAATATCAAAATGCGGGTCGGGTCCGAAAAGGCGGAGCATAGATTCGCCTCCAGTTGGGATACTTCCTGCGTCAGAGGTTGAAACATCGGACTTTTTCCCTTACGGTTTGAGCGGCGAAAAAAGGACCAGCGCCAACCATAGCCCAAAGGCGACGAACGCGCCGACAATCCATTTCCTATCGAGAGTCGGAGTCGTTGGAGCAATTTCGGGGAAGCCCGGCTGCGCCGCGACCGCCGTAGTAAACGCATCGGTTTTGACGACTTTATCGAAACCGGCGCTGGCTTCAAACGTATTCAATACGCGCGCTAAATCTCCCTGCTCGTGACATTCGAGGCATTTCGCGCCGCCGTTCTCCTGCGGGTGAGGCAGCATTCCGAGGTGCGCCTCGTCAACCTTCATCGAAGCCGGGTTGCCTTCGTGACAATCTACGCAACGGTCTTTGTGCGCTTCCGTCATGCAATACCAACAGCCCTCGTCGTGGTTGTAATACAAGTCTTCATGGCAGGTCAGGCAGGAGTTGTCAGAAACGTCGGCAATCTGCGCGGAAGCCTGTTCCGGCTGGCGGATAGTCGCCGCTAACGTTACGAACAAGGACGCCGTCAAAACAAAAATCCAACGAACGGTTTGCGTGAACATTTCTACCTCCGGGTTTAATAATTCGACGATTCTTTACGAAATGAAATACTGTTCCGGAAAGTCTTTTGCGGAATTTTCAGGACACAAAACTAACAAGGCGCGCGAAACGCCCGCAGACGTGTTTTTCCACGAATGCGGGATGTACGATTCAAAAATCAGGCTGTCTCCGGGCGCAAGAGGGTAGTTTTTGCCTTCGATAAAATAAGTGATATGCCCTTCAAGGCAGTAAATAAATTGCCGTCCCGGGTAAACAATCGGCTCGGCGCCGCTACTGGCGTTCGGCTCCAGACTTGTGACAAATGGTTCGCTGCCCATGCGCGGCATACCTTCGCCGCCGAGACTCTCCAACTGCCCCTGCGCAAAAACAATTTGTCTTCGTTCGCCCGCTTTTTGGTAAACGACTTTGTCCTGGCGTTCAATTTCAAAAAACGAGGCGACGGGGACGTTCAGGCTTCGCCCCAATTGAAAGAGAGTGTTAACGCTGGGCGAAGTCTTGCCGTTTTCAATCAGGCTGAGCGTGTTTACGCTTAATCCGCTCATTTCCGCCAAGCTGCGTATGGACAGGCGTCTGGCTTTTCGCATGGCTCGCAGCTGCCTGCCCACATGTCCGGAAAGCGAATTCGCTCCCGCTTTTGCAGGACGAACCGCAGATTCTGCTTGAAGCGTGCGCTTGAGAGCGTTTTTTGCCAACATGCCTTTTCCTAAAATAATGGTTTTTTTACGCGTAAGTATAAATTTATTTGTATTATTACAAAAAATAAACAATTATTTTAGTAACAAATGTCACTTTTTTTTGCACAAAAACAACTTTTTATTGATAAATGCGCATTTATTTGTGAAATCTTTCACGCAAAGGGGGGGGGAAATCTTTTTTACACAAAAAATTGTGTGATTTTTGTAAAATCTGGTATAATCAAAAAATCAAATTTGACCCCTTGCGCGAGTTTTATGCGTAAAGACAGCGCTAGTTTCGTTGTCGCAAATCAGGCAAGTTTCCGCAGATCAGGTAAAAAAATCCGTGAAACTTGCGGCTGAAAAACATCTTTGCAAGGAGTCTATAAAAAACTCTCCCAAAAGAACGCATCTATGACAAAATCTTTTTCTCTTGGCGACCGATTGCGCCAACTTCGCAGCGAACGAAACATCTCCCAGCGCGACCTGGCAAAAATGGCGGGGCTATCTCCCAACTCAATCAGCTTGATTGAACGAGACGCAACGTCGCCCAGCGTGGCGACCTTGCAAAGTTTGGCGGCCGCGCTTAATGTCCGTATGAGCGATTTCTTCGAGGAAGAATCTCCCTCGTCGGTGTTGCTCATCAAATCAGGCAATCGCCCTATGATAGAAAGCAAAGGAGCGATCATCGAAGGCATGGGCAAGACGTTACCGCTTCAAGAATTAGAGCCTTTTTCCATCACGCTGAAGTCCGGCGCAGGAATCGGCGGCGAGCAGCATGTCGCTCATTCAGGGCATGAATTTGCGTTTTGCCTGCAGGGGAAGGTCGAGTATGTGATAGACAACAAAATATACTTAATGGAAAAGGGCGACGCCCTGATTTTCGAGGCGAAGCTTCCGCATTTGTGGCGCAACCCCTTTGGAGAGGAAGCGAAATTTATTTTGGTGTTGCAAACCCCCGATTCTTCCCGCGAGCCGGTGCTGCAGCATTTCCCCAGCCATCCATCGGCGACGACTCCTTAATCTTCTCCGTCCCCAGTCAAACGCTAAGCGACGCGCAAAAAAAGACAGCCCGCGATGAGGGCTGTCTGATTCTATCCGCCTGACGCATCGGACGGAAACGCAATCTCAAAAAGCGAGCCTCGTTCACCACACGCCCGCCGCCTCTTTCACCGTCTCGCGCGGATGCAGGGCGATCGCGTCCTTATTGCAAGCAGCGCGGCAGACTCCGCAACCATAGCAGGCGCTTGCGTCAATAGTTACTTTCTTATCGTTGGAAGAATAGCGAATCGCCCCGTACTGGCACTGTCTCATGCACAGGCGGCAGCCGTTGCAAGAATCGCGCGAAACGACGGCGACCCACTCGGCGCGAAACATCACCGGGTAATCTTTCCTTGCGTGCGTGATGCGATACGCCATGCAGTCCTGGTCGCAGTTGCACAGCCCGCCGATAAAGGGAGTCTTAAACGTCCAGACGGAATGCACCAACCCTTCCTTATCGAGTTTGCGAATCGCTTGCAGCGCTTCCTCGCGGGTCAGCGTTTCCAGGCTGAACGAATCGTCCAGCGATTCCATCAACTGCTGATCCATCGTCAAGCCGTAGCAATAGCGCGCGTTCATGTTGCCGGTCGTCACGCGACGGCATACGCAAGGCAGCCGCACCGCCCCCGCGACCAGATTGAAAATTTTCTCCACGTCTTCTATTGGAACAACCTGCCCGTAATGATCCTGCTTTTGACGATGAGTCAAAACGGGCTTGGCGAGTTTCATCAGCGGCGTGCGGCGAATCGCGTCCAGTTGCTTCATGCTTTTGGGGACGCGGGTGTGAAACCCGTTAAGAAACTCCGCCGAATACGCCCGCCTGCTCTTTTGGTTAAGCAGCTCTTGGGAATAATTCTCCATCGTTAAATACCATTTCTTCCCTTCGCCGTGCTGAACGCAAAACTCGCACATCAAAGCCTCCGTAAAAATAAAAAGAGCCGACGGTCTTGCGCCATTATAAACCCGCGCTTGCTTTTACGGGAAAAGATTTCTATAATGGAATCGCGCCACTGAGCGCGCGTCCGCCCCGCAAATCTCAAAAGGAGATATCTATGAGAACCCCACGCTACGTTCTGCTCGCCGCCATGCTGCTGCTGGCGGCTTTCCGCCCGCCGCAACAAGCCGAAGACGCGACTCCGCCGGCGGAAACGGTCAAACTCGTTTTCATTCACCACTCGACGGGGGAAAACTGGCTGACCGACGACTATGGCGACCTGGGAAAAACGCTGGACGCGAATAACTACTTCGTCAGCGACACAAATTACGGCTGGGGACCAGATTCCATCGGCGACCGCACCGATATTCCTGACTGGACGGAGTGGTTCGCCAGCGAAAATACGCCGCGCTATATGCAAGCGCTCTTCAATGAAAGCGGACAACATTCTTCCTACACGCGAACCCTGCGCGACCCCGGCGGCGAGAATCAAATCGTGATGTTCAAGTCCTGCTTTCCCAATTCCGAGCTGGGAGGCAGCCCCAACGACCCGCCCGGCGATTACGAAGATATGACCGTCGCCGGCGCAAAATACGTTTACAACCGCATCCTGCAATATTTCGCCTCGCGCCCCGATAAACTCTTCATCGTCGTTACCGCCCCGCCCGTCTCCGACCCGGCCCTTGCCGAAAACGCGCGCGCTTTCAATCAATGGCTGGTAAACGATTGGCTGCGCGAAAACAACTACGCCCTCAGCAACGTCGCCGTCTTCGATTTTTATAACACGCTCACCAGCCCGGACGCGCATCACCGCTTTAATAACGGGAAGATTGAGCATATCGTCGCGCAGCGCAACACGCTATACTACCCATCAGGCGACGACCATCCCTCCGTGCAGGGCAGCCGCAAAGCCACGGAAGAGTTCGTCCCGCTGTTGAACGTTTTTTACCATCGCTGGAAATCCGCCGCGCCGCAAAATCCCTCCGCCCCGACAAGCGAATCGGCCGCGCCGCAGCCCGTGCCTGCGCTTCCCGCCGCGAGTCTGCTTGACGGCTTTGAAGCGGAGTCCTCGCTTTGGGAAGCCTTCCACGACGAATCCACGCCGAGCAAAATGGCTTGCTCCGCGCAAAGCGGAACGGCGCACGACGGCGCGCGCGCCCTGCTTGTGGAATACGACATTGCGCCCAACAGTTGGGGAACCTGCGCTTACTTTACCGCAACCGTTCAAGATTGGAGCGCCGCGGAAGGATTGAGCCTGTATTATTACAGCCCGCGCGGAGTCTCTTCCTTTGATATAGATATTTACGCCAACAGCCGCGAAGCGCAAGAAACCTACATCTATACCGCGCAAGCGCCCGCGGGGTTTGAATCGGGGTACGTTCCCATCGTCGTCCCTTGGTCGCAGTTTACCCGCGCCAATTGGGAAGAAAACGCCGGCGCGCCTTTCGCCAAGCCGAATCAAGTCGTCGGCATGGCGTTTGGAATCGGAACGGGCGATTCGGCGCAATCCGGCGCCTATTGGGTGGACGACCTCGCCCTCGCCGGTTCAACCGCCGAACCGATGCAGCCTGAGGCGGCCGAAGAATCAGCCCCCGCTGAATCCGCTCCGCCCGTCGAAGAATCCTCGCGCCCCGCGCTTCCCTGTATGGGCGCGTTAGCTCCGCTTTTCCTGCTGGCGGGACTGGTCCTCCGTAAAAAGCCGTAATCTTGCGCTTATTGCCGGTTCACGCACAACTTCTTATCTTGAATCCACAAGCAAGCGTAGGAATTTTCAAAGCAGGCTTTCTTCGTCTTGTTCTCGCCGCAATTCACCTTGCAAGTCGTCGAGGTGAATTCGAAGACGCGGCAGTTTTGCTGCAAGAGAATAAACTCCGCCGTACAGCAGCCGCGCAGAGCGTCGTATTGATATCCATCCGGACATTGCGTCGTCGAAGCGACGGCGGTCGGCAGGGCGCAAGACGGGTCGCACACCTGCACCTGATATGTCGAAGCCATGTTGCCCGTGCAGGTGATAAACTGCTTGCCGTCCCTGATTCCGCCGTCCGTGCAAAAAAAGCCGCTCGTCAGCGCCTTGTATGTATCGCCGGGATTGACGACGATGATGTTAAAAGGCTTTTTCTTCGCGCACATCACGCTGGTTTCGACGGCGGTAATTTCGCGGCACTGAGCGGGAGTCGGCAGCCCGGCGCCCGGCTCGCAAATTGGAGCGAACTGCGCCTCAAGCGAAGCGGTCGCCGTTGGCGTTTCGCCCGGCGCGGCAGGCGAAGGCGCGGCGGTTTGAGTCGCCGGCAATGCGGCGGATGTGGAGGTCGCCGCCGAGGGCGAGGCGGCGTTCAAGTTGCAAGCCGACGTCCCGAAGATAAAAAACGCGGAAAAGGCGATAAGTTTCAGCAGCTTGTTCATGGCTCACCTCAAGCGCAAATTATAGCCGCAAATTATCCCGCTTCCTCAGTCCGCCCTGTCTGTTTTTACGACTTTGAGAAAGCCGCGCCCTTTCTCCGAAACTTTTCTTGCTTTTCTTCGTAAATCTTCTTACAATCATCGCAAAGGAGAAAAGATATATGAGCAAACAAGGACGCAGCCAACTGACGCTCGGCGTCATTCTCATTCTGGCAGGCGTGTGGTTCTTTCTGGATAAGACCAACCCGCAAATTCACGCCCTGTTCGCCAAATATATGGAATGGCCCCTCAACATGTTTTTGATTGGCGCGGGGATTTTGCTGCTCGGCTTAATCATCGGCGCGCCGGGCTTGGCGGTTCCGGCTTGCATCGTCGCCGGAGTCGGCGCGGTCTCTTACCTGCAAGAGCTGACCAAAAACCCCAACGATTGGTACGTCTGGACGGCGCTGCTCGGCTTCGTCGGGCTGGGAAACCTGATACAAGGGCTGCTTAGCGGGAGCTCCGGCGCCATCCGCGATGGAATGCGAACAATAGCCGTCGGCGGAGTTATCTATCTTGGCTTCGCCGCGTTCTTCGGCGACGTGAAGTTCCTCGGCGCGTATGGACCCGCCCTGCTGTTGATTTTGCTCGGCGTATGGCTGCTGGGCAGCGGCGTTTACCGCATGACGCGCAAAAGCGGAGAATAAAAAAAATGAGGCGCGGATACTTATTCTGGGGCGCGGCGCTGCTGCTGCTGGGCGTTTTAATGCTCGCGGGCGAGCTGGGTTTGCGCCTGCCCAACGGCGATTCACCCGCTAGTTTGTTCTTCCCCTTGCTGCTGGTCTTCGCCGGGGCTTGGATTTTGCGGGGCGCGTTTTATCGCGGCAAAGCCGAAGTTGAAACCGCCGCGCTTGACCTGCAAGGCGCAAGCGTCGCAAAAATTGAACTGAATCACGGCGCGGGCGAATTGAAGATTCACGGCGGCGCGGCACGCGGCGAACTGCTGCACGGAACTTTCGTCGGCGGGCTGGAGAGCAAAACTTCCCGCAGCGGCGAACTCCTCGAAGCGAAGTTGCGCTCGGCTTACGATATGAGCTTCCTCTTGGGCGCGGCGCCCCGTCTCGATTGGGACGTCGCCCTCAACACGGAGATTCCCCTTACGTTGGATTTAAATCTCGGCGCAAATAAATCCGTCGTTGACCTGAGCGAAACGACGCTGACGAGACTCGACCTGGACACGGGCGCCAGCGAAACGGAAGCGGCTCTCTCCCCGCGCGGACGCTACGCCGCCAATATTGATTGCGGCGCGGCGTCGCTCACGGTGCGCGTTCCCGAAGGTCTCGCCGCGCGGATTCGCGCGACGGTAGTGGCGGGCGATTGCAGCGTAAATACCGCGCGCTTTCCCCGCCGCGACGGTTATTATGAATCCCCCAATTTTGACTCCGCCGCCAACGCCGTAGAGCTGACGATAAACGCGGGCGCGGCTTCGGTGCGGATATTGTGAGCGAGCGGACTGAACAGCCGGCGCTTAGCCGTCTTCAGACGGCTTCGTAAGAATAGCCCGGACATTCGACGTCCGGGCGAGATTGGGGCGAGATTGGAGCAAAAGCGAACGCTGTTCTTAAGCCAGCGAATCCGCAATGACGGCGAGGAAGATAAGCATCAAATACATGCTCGACCAGCGGTACATCGTCCACGCAGATTTGTTGCCGCCGACAGTGAAAACGCGCCAGGCGGCGTAGAGCAGCCCCGCGCCAAAAATCAACGCCAGCGCGAGATAAACGCTGCCCGCCCGCCCGAACAAAGGCAGCAGCAAAGTGACCGCCACCAGCGCGACGGTGTAAATCAAAATCTGCTTGCGCGTTTCGGCTTCGCCGCGCACGACCGGCAACATCGGCACGCCCGCCCGCTCGTAATCCTTGGCGCGGACAATCGCCAGCGCCCAAAAATGCGGCGGAGTCCACATAAACACGATAGCGAAGAGAATCCACGCGGTCAGGTCGAGGTTATTGGTCGCCGCCGCCCAACCAACCATCGGAGGGATAGCGCCCGCGCCGCCGCCAATGACGATGTTTTGCACGGTGGCTTTTTTCAGCCACACGCTGTAAAAGAAGACGTAATAAACAATGCCAGCCAGCGCGAGCAGCGCCGCCAGCAAGTTCACCATGCCAGCCATGACGTAATAGCTAATCAGGCACAGCGCCAGCCCGTAAGAGAGTCCCTCCGCGGGGGTCAGCCGTCCGTCCGCCAGCGGGCGCTTCGCAGTGCGTTGCATGTTCTTATCCAATTCGCGGTCAATGTATTGATTCAACGCGCTGGAACCAGCCGCCGCCAGCGCGCCGCCCAACAGGGTCCAAATCGTCAAGGAAGGCGAAGGCAGCGCCCGGCTTCCGGCGACGAGCCCGCCGTACGTGGTGATAAGCAGCAGCACGACAATCAGCGGTTTGGAAAGCGCGAAGAAATCTTTGAAACGCTGACGCGCCTCGAAGGATTCGGGCGGGGCGTCCTCCTTAATCAAAACGCCGGCGGCAAAAACCAGCCCCAGCAGCGCGCTCCATAACGAAAAAGCGGAAAATAAATGCAGCGCGCTCAAATGCGCTTGCGGATTGGTCGCGCGCAGCGCGCCGATAAACGCCTGCCCAAAAAATGAAACCGTCATCACCGTCGCCAGCGGAAGGACGACGGAACTGCGGCGCTGTTCGCGCCACGCTCGGCGAAAGACCCACAAGACCAGCAGCGCCGCGACGCCCGCCAGAATCTGATGCGCCAATTGAGTCCAGCCCGGCGCGGCGCGCGGAACGCACAGCGGGAATCCCACGCACAAGGCGTAAGCGCCGGTCAAAGCGTTGTAACGTCCAATCGCGGTGAGCGCCAGAATGACGAGAAGCAAAACCAGAGTCAGGCGCGTGAAAGATGATTTGAAAGAGTAGGTCATGGCTGTTTTTTCAAATAGAAGGGGTAGCCAAAAAACAAAATCGCCGCGAAGGAAAACCACTGCAAGGCGTAACTAAAATGCGAGCCTTCGGTAATTTCCACTTCGGGCTGATACGGAATCGGCGGAGTGGAATCGTTCGCTTCAAGGTTGGGTTGAATGTAAACCGTCAAAATGGGATAAGGCAAGCGCGCGGCGATTTGCTCCAGCTCGATAGAATTGAAATAGCGCGACGCTTCGCCCGTTTCGGGCGCGCCGCCAATCTGCACGTCGCCGCCGACGCGCAGCTGCCCTTCGACGAGAACCTCGCCCGGCTGGTCGTATCTTCGCCAGCCCTCAGGCGTTTCGTTTCCTTCAGCGGGGATAAAGCCGCGATTGACGAGAATCGCCCCGCCATGAAAGCGCAGCGGCGCGAGCAGGTGATACCCGTATTCGTTTTGCCAGACCTGATTTCGCAGCGCGAATTGATTTTCAAAGTCGTATTCGCCCGCGACCTTCGCCTTGCGCCATGCCATCGCGGCAATATCGGCGGGGATTCCTTCGTTCAGGTCCAAAATCGGCATATCCCTCATGCTCAGAACCTGACGGTTGAACGCGCGCCGCTGTTTCAGCCGGTCGAGTTGCCAAAAACCAAGCCGAACGCACAGCGCCGAGCCGGCGACGACCAGCAAGGTCGTCCAAATCCACGCGCGGCTGAACATCTTACTCAGCGGCATGTTTCTCCTCTTTCGGCGCCGTCGCCAGACTATAACTATACAGCGCAATCAGCGCTCCCATCGGGAGACCGGAAAACAAAATGCCGTACAGGCGCGTGGCAAGCATGAGGGGCTCGTTCACCGTCAAGCCGAAATACTTTCCGGTTTGAAACGAACACTCGTAAGCGTAGGATTGCGAAGAATCCAAATTCAAGCTGGCGGATTTGCCTGCCGGAATCCACAAGAGACCGAGTTGATGGTCGGCGCTATCCTGATTGACGACCACCAATTGATCGCCGACGACGAAGCTCATCTCCGCCGGCAGGGAGGGCGGCTGCTCGCCCTGCGCCACGCGCTCCGCCGTTCCGGGCGGAATAACCAGCTCGATGGTCCGCGGCGGACGGGCGGTTTCGCGCAAAAAGTAAAAAGAAATTTCGTTCAGGGCGATTCCCAAAAACAAGCCGATAAGCAGCGAAACGACGACGCGCTTAAGAACGCCAGGGGAAAGTTTCATCTTTTTCTCCGTCTATTCTTTGAGCAGCAAGCGAATATCGTGAACAATATCTTCAACGGGGGTTTGAAAGCCGTAAGACAGGCGCAAATTGCCGTTCTGGTCAATCAAGGTGACGCGGGCGGTATGCTCCACGCTGTAGCCGGATTGGGAATTGGGCAGGGGAATAATCTTGCGATAAATTCCGTAAGCCTCCCATATTTTTTCAAGTTCCTGAGGCGAACCGCTTAAACCGATGAAATCCGCGCGGAAGTGATTGGCGTAGCGCTGGATTTTTTGCGGCGTGTCGCGTTCCGGGTCCACGGCGACGAAGACCACGCGAACTTGTTCCGCTTGCGCGCCCAGCTCGTCCATCACCAGCTTCATTTCCGCCAGCGTGGTGGGACACACGTCCGGGCAGGAAGTATAGCCGAAGAAAAGCAAGACGATTTTTCCTTTTTGGTCGCTGAGGCGAAAAACGCCGCCATCCGCTTGAAGCAGCTCAATCTGCGGGGCGGGCGGATACGGCTGGCCGTAGGCGGTTCCACGCAGCGCGTCGGGTTGAGAAAAGAAGAAGGCGGCTGCGGCGGCAAGCGCGACGACGCCGAAAACGGCGGCGCCCAGTTGCAAAATTTTTTTATTCATCGTCCTTCCTTTTCGGGCTTTTTGAGGTTGCGCGAAAATTAGACAAACCTGCGGCGCGCGAGCTTACCAGCAAAAATCGGGACGGCTTCCTGATTAAGAGCCGTCCCGATTTTATACCAAAATTCAGGCGATTTCAGCCCGCCAGCGAACCAATCAGATAAAGCGCGGGGTAAAAGAAAATCCACACCACGTCTACGAAGTGCCAATAGACGGCGGCGGCTTCGACGGGGAAGTTCTTCTCGTCGTACAAGCCCTTCGTCCCGTTGCGAAAAACGACTAGCAGGAAAATAACGCCGGTCAGGACGTGAAAGGCGTGCATACCGGTCATCATGAAGAACGCCGCGCCATAGACGTTGGACATATTCACGCCTTCTTCCAACGCGCGGGGCCATTCCACCGCCACCACGCCGACCAGAAAGCCGATTCCCAAAATCAGGGTGACGATGAGATTGTTGGCGAACGCTTTGCGGTCTTTATGTTGGATGGCGACTTCCGCGCGGTTCATAAAGAAGGATGAAACGAGCAGCACGGCGGTCACCAGCAAGCCAAGAGTCTGATTGAGGTGCGGGCGGGTCATGCCGAGCAGGTTAAAGCGCATCACCAGCAAACCGCCAAAAACGAAGGCGTCCGAAAGCAGGAAGAGCCACAAGCCGACGCGATTGGTGCCGGACTTGTATTCGTAAGAGCGCTCGTCGGCGGGGCTGGCGGCGTTGAGCTTGTAGATGTGCATGTAGTAATACATCACCAAGCCCGCTTTGACCAGCGCGATGACCGTCAAAATGAGCGCGGATTGAAGCGCAACGGCGACAAAAAATTCCAGCAAGGTCAGCGCCGCAAGGTAAACAAAAATGGTCACGCCCAGTTGATAGGCGGAAGATTTATCGGAAGCGTGCGTCATGAGATTCGGCCCTCGCCATTATTTCTTTGTTTCGACAAATTGAACGAACTTCGAGCCGGGCAGACCGTAGTCGTAAGGCTCGCCCACCACTTCAAACGGCTGGCTGTAATTATGAGTCGGCATGGGGGACGGAACCTGCCATTCGGGCGAACGCGAATTCCAGACGTTGCCTTCCGCTTTTTCGCCATGTTTGACGCTGTGGAAGAAGTTGTAAATAAAAATCAACACCGAAATCGCAATCAAGAAAGCGGCGATGGTCAACACCAGATGGGAGGTATCGAACCCAAGCGCGGGGTCGTAATCGGCGATGCGGCGGCGCATGCCCAACAAGCCAATGCGCATCATACCCAGCGTCAACACGAAGAAGGAAGGGGTCATCAGCCAGAAATGCCACTTGCCGAGCGTTTCGTTCATGCGGCGGCCCGTCGCTTTGGGATACCAGTAATAAATGGCGGCGAAGAACGGGAAGACGAATCCGCCGAAGATGGTATCGTGGAAGTGACCGACGATGAAGTAGGTGTCGTGCAGGTGCAAGTCGGTGGAGACGGTGGCGTTGGGAGGACCAGAGAGTCCGCCCATCAGGAAGACGACAATCGCGCCCAGCGCAAACAGCATGGGCGTTTCAAAGGAAATCTTGCCCTTCCACATCGTCGCCACCCAGGAGAAGAACTTCACGCCCGTCGGCACGGCGACCAGCAGCGTGCTATACATGAACGGCACGCGCAGATATTCGTTCATGCCCGAAGTAAACATGTGGTGCGCCCAGACGAGGAAGCCCACCAGCGCGATGGCGAGCGAAGACATCGCCACCCAGCGATAGCCGAACAGCGGCTTGCGAACGAAGACCGGCAGCAGTTCCGAAATCACGCCCAGACCGGGCAAAACAAAGACGTACACCGCCGGGTGCGAATAGAACCAGAAGAGGTGTTGGAAGAGGATGGGGTTGCCGCCCTTCGCCGGGTCGAAGAAGCCCATGCCGAAGAGCCGCTGGAACATGACCAGCTGGAAGGACAAGCCAATCAACTGCGTGGCGGTCAAAGAGATGATGGACGTGGCGACGGAAGCCCAAACGAGGATGGGCATTCGCCATGCGGTCATGCCTTTGGCGCGCATCCGCAAGACGGTGGCGATGATGTTCAGCGCGCCAAGAATGGACGACCAGCCCGCGACGAACACGCCGAGGAAGAACATCTGCATCCCGACGGGCGCGCGCGCCGAAAGCGGCGGATAGCCCGTCCAGCCGGTGTCGAACCCGCCCAGCACGAGGCTCATCAAGAGCAGCACGGCGGCGGGAACGGAAATCCAATAGGAAAAGGCGTTCAAGCGCGGGAACGCCATATCCGCCGCGCCAAGCAGCAACGGCACGACGTAGTTCATCACGCCCGCAATGCCGAGCAAAATCGAGACAATCATAATCATTCCGTGCAGCGACATCAGCGTATTGTAAAGTTGCAAACCGCTTTGACCGAAGAGGTTGAGGTCTTTGGTGAGGAATTGCAGTTGCGAGGCGGCGAGCTCCGTGCGGAAGATCAGCGCGAACAGGCCGCCGACGCTGATGAGCAGCAGCGCGGTGACGGTGTATTGAATCCCAATCACTTTGTGGTCGTAAGAGACGGCGAAGTATTTTTCCCAACCGTGATAATGCTCCTCATGTTCTTCGGGCGTATCTATGCCGCGCGCCCACTTCATCCAGTCGTCCACCGCCCCGACGCCGAAGAGAAAAGCAATCGCGCCGACCAGCGCGCCGAAGACCCACGAAGGCTCGGTGAAGAAGAAATCGCCAAAGGCGGGCAAGCCCATCAGGGCGCGAATAGCGGCGATGAAGAATCCGCCTGCGAGCGTCCCAACGACCTGCCAGACCAAGCCGCGCGTGATTCCCCGCAGTCCAAACACGCCGAAAAAGAAGGCGGTAAACCCAAACAGCAAAGCGAACAGGGAAGGCACGGCGCCGGAATAGCGCGGAACGCCAATCATCAGAAAGTCGAGACCAAGTCCAAGCGCGTACCCTACCGCGCCCACGACGAGCATCAGCAGCAAGCCGCGCCAAACAGGATTCATATTTTTCATTATTATCTTTCCTCCGCCGTTATCTTAACGTCTTGATGTATTCGACGATATTCATGGCCTCTTCTTCGGTGAAATTGTAAAGAGGCATGGGGCTTGCGGATTCGTATCCCGCCACAATTTTCGCGGAAGGTTTCAAAATGGATTCGGCGATGAACGCCTCGTCCGCCTTGACGGTCGAGCCGTCGGAAAGTTTAACTTGCGAACCGAACAAGCCGAACCACGCAGGCGCGTTGGGCAGCGGCGTGGAAGTAAGCGAATGACAGCCCGTGCAGCCGTTGGCGGCGACCAGCAGTTTGCCTTTATCCGCCGGGGTTTGCGCGGCGGCGGCTTGCGCCTGCATATCGGCAATCCAGCGCTCAAATTCCGCCTGCTCCACCACCATGACCGGGTTTTCCATATAAGCGTGAGACGTGCCGCAAATTTCCGCGCAGCGCACTTTGTATTCGCCTTTCAAAGTCGGCGTGACGCGGTACTCGGTGACGCGCCCCGGCACGACGTCCTGCTTGACGCGGAATTCCGGCACCCAAAAAGAGTGAATCACGTCGGAAGATTGCATCTTAAGCAAGATTTGTTTATTGACGGGCAGGTACAGTTCCTTAGAGACCACGCCGTATTGCGGGTATTCAAACTTCCACGCCCACTGAAACCCCGTGACGTTGATTTCCATTGCGTTCGGGTCCAGGCGATTGACCTCCCTCAACGAAAAGGCGCCGAAGTAGGCGAACATCAGCACGATGAACAGCGGAATCACCGTCCAGGTAATTTCCAGCGTGGTATTGCCTTCAATGTGTTCCGCGTCGGTCGTATCCCCCTTTTTACGTCGAAAGACAACCAGGCTGTACGCCATCGGCACGACGATAAGCGAAAAAAGAAAGGATATGGCAATCACTTGCAAATTCCATAGCCAATCAATCGAGCCGACTTGAGAAAACGAGCCAGCCTGCGCGCTGGCGGCGACAGGCATCAGGCCAAGAGAGGTTAATCCAAAATACGTCGCAAACGCAACGAGCAGGACCAACGCCCCGGCGATAACAAAATGTCTCATGTAATTCTCCTCAAGAATCTTGAAGGGGGTCCGCCCCAAACACAAGGTGATAATTTACCAAATATTCCTCAAATTGTCACTATTTTTTGGCGTAATTGTTCTCGCTTTCCCAAAGATGAAAAAAGAGCTCCCCTTGTTACAAGCGGAGCTCTTCGCGCAAGCGGGCAATGGAAAGACCCTACTTATCGGCTACGACAATCAACTTGCCGTTCATTCCGGCTTCGAGGTGCCCTTCAATTCCGCAGGTGACGGCATATTCGCCCGGTTCCGAAGGCGCGGTGAACTTTACGACGGAAGTCGCGCCGGGTTCCACTTCCTCTTCCCAATAGATGTTCTCTTCGTCCTCGTCGCCGAACTTTTCGCCGGGGTCGGTTCCAAACTTGAAGATGACGAATTCGTGCTTCACCGCGCCGTTATTCACGGCGGTCAGGGTGATTTCTTTGCCGGCAGGAACGGTGAAAGTATCCGGCGTGAAATGAAAATCGGTCATGACCACTTTCATCTCAGTGGAAGCGGAATTCCCTCCCCCGCAAGCAGAAAGGAGCAAACCGAAGGCGGTCAAAGCGACCAACAGCAAGAAAGCCTTTTTCATATAAATACTCTCCTTTTTGGCGTATTTTGGCTACGGGGGCATTATAAACAGCGTGAAACAATTTTGCAATAGCCGTTTTTAAGATGTACGGCTTTTGCAAGGTCAAAGCCACGGCGTCCTCCCCTTAAGCGCAAGACAGACAAGGCGCTCAGGGAAAAGCAATTCCTCTGTTCGCCCTGTCTATCCTGTAAAAAATAACGCCGCGCCTAAGCTTTTAAGGCGGAAAGAACTTCGGCGCTATGCTCCGCCGGGCGAACGTCTTCAAACACGCGGATAATCTCGCCCGTCGGATTAATCAGGAACGTCGTCCGCAATACGCCTTCGTAAGACTTGCCCATAAATTTCTTCGGTCCCCATACGCCGTAAGCCTGGCAGACCTGACGCGCTTCGTCCGCCAGCAGCGGAAACGGAATGGAATATTTTTGCTTGAACTTCGCGTGCGACTTGACCGAATCAGGGCTGACGCCCAAAATCGCCACGCCAGCCTTTTCGTAAGCCGAGTAATCGTCGCGGAAGTTGCAGGCTTCTTTTGCGCAGCCGGGCGTATCGTCTTTGGGATAAAAATATAAGACGACGTATTGACCGCGAAAATCGGATAATTTGCGCGGGGCGCCGCTATCGTCGGGCAGTTCAAAATCGGGGGCGGGAATTCCGGCGGAAATTGGCATAAGACTCTCCAAATAAAATGATATTTCCAGAACGCTTTGCCCCGTCAAATCTTACGAGGCGCCGCGCTTACGGGTTCAAAGAGCGGAGGTAAGAGACGACGCTCCAGATTTGCTCCTCGTCCAAATGGCTCCACGGCGCCATGGCGGTGCCGGGTTTGCCTTCGTGAATGCGCCAGTAGAGATAATCGTCGTCGGCGCGCTTTTGCAGTTCGAGCAGATTCGCGGGCGGCGGGTTGATGGCTGCGGCAATCTCGCTTTGTCCGTCCGCTTTTTCGCCGTGACAGGCGGCGCAGTTTTCCTGATACAGCCGCGCGCCTTCCTGAACGTCGCCGCCGGGGTTGACTTTGCCGGCGTAAGGCGCGGGAACCGGCGCCAACGCCGCGCCGGCGGAAGACCCGCCGGGCTGAGCTCCCCCGCCGCAAGCGCTCAACGCAAGCGCCGTCAACGCAAGCGCAATCCAAAAACGATTCTTCATTCTGTTTTTCTCCGTAATTTTGTTTTGTATTGAAACGACGAACGCATTATATCGCCCTTCGCGTTCGAAATGTTAAAAACCTTAAAATATCTCGTCAAGAACGCGAAAAGCTTGCAAATCGCTCCGTAATCAATATACTATCTTTTATGCAATCGGAATAAAAACATATCTTGTTACGACAAGGAGATTTCAAACATGGTATCAGTGATGGATAAACTCGTCGTCAGGACGGAAAACAAATTCAGAAGCCTGATCGCCAAACAGACTTACAAAAAAGGCGAAGTGATTTGCGAAATCCCGAATGAAAACATTCTCGATAAACCCACTCGCTTCACGGTGCAAATTTCGCGCGATAAGCACACGCACGTCGGCAAGCTGGCGGCGCTCAATCACTCCTGCGACCCCAACGTGATTCTCGACACGGAGCGAATGCTGATGATCGCCTGCCGCGACGTCGAAAAGGGCGACGAGCTCTCCTTTTTCTACCCCTCGACCGAATGGGAAATGCAAGCGCCGTTTATCTGCCTGTGCGGCTCGCCCAATTGCATTCACGTCGTCGCGGGCGCGCGCTTTTTGCCGCTTTCCACGCTGGAACATTACTTCCTCAATCGGCACATCCGCGAAGAGATGATTGACCTGCTCAACGGCACGGTCGTTCATTTGAAGAAACTGGAACAGGCGTAAACGTCAAAAAGACTCGGAACCCGCGCTCCGAGTCTTTTTGATTATATCTTCCTGTGCAGCGCCAGCAGAGCGTAAGCCCCCTGCCAGGGCTTGCCCAAACGGTGATTTTCCGAAACGACGACGTTCCCCAATTTGGAAGCGACCTGCGGCAGCAGCATGGCGACTCCCGCCCAATCGTCTTGCAACACGGCTTGTTTTAGTTTCGCGGCGAGCTGTCCCGCCCACATCCATTCCATGCGAAACTTATCGGCTTTCACCCAATAATCGCGTTTTTCCCACGCGGCGACGGAAGAATCAATCCCTTCCGCAATGGATTGCAGCGCCAGCGCGATGAAAGCCGCCATGTCTTTGGTTTCGGAAGTCACGTCTTTCATTTTCGCCAGTTCGCGCAAACACAGCGCGATGGATTTCGTCAAACGGGTTCTTTCTTTTCCTACGGAATCAGGGTTGATGACGCGGCTCAATGAGATTCTCCAAAACAGGGATGGCTTGCAAAGCCGCGATTATATCAAAAGATTTTTGAAACGCCGCGAAACGGAGGTCGAATGCGCCTGAAGTTCTTTGTTCTCGTCGGGTGGAGCGCGCTGCTCTTCTCTTGCGCGCCGGCCGCGGAAGAAGCGCCGTCCGTCGCCCCCGCCCCATCCCGCGCCTCCGCAGAAACGCCCCGCCCAACCGATACGTCCGCGCCCAAACCCGATAAATGGTCGCTGTGGATAAACGGAACGCAATTGCGCGGCGCGAACGTCTGGCAGCGGATTGTCGTCCCCGAATTAGACGGCGACGAGTTTTTGGGGGGCGGCTACATTGGTCCCCCTTACACGCAAGAAGATTTCAACGAGCTCGCCGCGCTCGGCGCGAATTACGTCAACTTTTCGCTTCCGGGAATATTCACCGAGCGCCCGCCTTACGAATTAGACGAGCGCGCGCTCGCCAATCTTGACCGCATGATTGAAATGGCGGAGCAAGCCGATTTGTTCGTCGTCCTCACCTTTCGCACGGGACCGGGACGCAGCGACTTCACCTTCTACCGCGACGGCGCGGGCGATTGGTTCGACCCTGAATTGCTGATTGAATCCGTGTGGAGCGACCCCGCCGCGCAAGCCGCCTGGGCGGAGATGTGGCGCTACGCGGCGAAACGTTACCGCGATTCCGCCGTCGTGGTCGGCTATGATTTGATGTGCGAGCCGAACGGCAACGACGTGGCGCTAGGAATTTACGAGCCGCAGGAGTTTTATCCCGCTTACGCCGGCAGCGTTTACGATTGGAACGAGTTTTACCCGCGAATTGCGAAAGCCATCCGCGAAGTTGATTCTCAAACCCCGATTCTCGTCGGCGGGATGGGATGGAGCGCCGTTCGCTGGCTGCCGTGGCTTGCGCCTGCGGACGACCCGCGCGTCGTTTACGCGGTTCATCAATACGAGCCGCAAGAAAGATACACTCATCAAGAAACGCCGCCGTTCAATTCCTATCCCGGCTCGTTTGATTTAAATTGGGACGGTCAGCCCGAAGTCTTCGACCGCGCGTGGCTCGACGGCTATTTGAGCGCGATTGACGACTTCAAAGCGAAATACGACGCCCCCGTCGCGGCAAATGAGTTCGGCGTCATGCGCTGGGTTCCCGGCGCGGCGGACTTTATGCGCGACGAGATGGCGCTCTTTGAACGGCGCGGTATGAATTACGCCTTTTGGGTGTGGGACCCCAATTGGAAGCCGTGGAGCGAAAGCGTTCACGACATGAATTATCGCTTTGGTTCCGACCCCGAAAACGTCTCGCCTACGGAAAACGAGTTGCTGAACGTCATCCGCGAAGCGTGGAGCCGCAACGCCGCGCGTCCGTCAAATTTTTGGAAATAAACCGCTTCCTTCAAGCGCCCGCCCCGCTCGCCTTCTTGATTTCTTCCACCGCGGCGGGATTGACGAGCGAGGACGTATCGCCCAACTCCAAGTCGAGATAGGCGGCGCGAATCATGCGGCGCATCACTTTGGCGTTGCGCGTCTTGGGTAAATCCGCCACGAAGAAGATTTCCTTCGGCGCAAGCGGCTTGCCCATTTCGGCGACCACCATTTCTTTCAATTCTTTTTTCAGCGCTTCGTCGGGCGTAAAGCCGGGCTTTAAGACGACGAAGAGAACCGCCTCGCTGCCTTTGACTTCGTGCGGAACGCCGATGGCGGCGGCTTCCAGCACGGCTTCGTGCCGCGTGAGAATCGATTCCATCTCGGCGGGACCCAAGCGTTTGCCCGCGATTTTAATCACATCGTCCGAGCGTCCCAGGATGTACCACAAGCCGTCGCGGTCAATCGCGGCGAAATCGCCATGCACCCACACGTTTTGCCAGCGCGACCAGTACGTTTCCAAATAACGCTGTTCGTCCTTCCAAAATCCGCGCGTCATGCCAATCCACGGAGACTTGACGACCAGCTCGCCCACCGCGTCCCGAATCGGGGCGCCGTTTTCGTCCAGCACGTCGGCGTCCATGCCGGGGCAGGGCGCGGAAAACGCGCACGGTTTGAGCGGCAGCAAAAAGTTGCCCATCACAATTCCGCCGGAGATTTCCGTCCCGCCGGAGTAGTTGATTATCGGGCGTTTGCCTTCGCCGACTTTTTCAAACAGCCACATCCAGGGTTCCGGGTTCCACGGCTCGCCGGTGGAGGCGAAACAACGCACGGAGGAAAGGTCATGTTTTTGGAAGCATTCGTCGCCGTGCGGGATGAGCGAACGAATCAGCGTGGGCGAAACGCCCATTTGATTGATTTTATGCCGCTCCGCCAGCGCCCATAACCTATCGGGCGCGGGATAATCCGGCGCGCCGTCGTAAAGGAACATGGTCGCGCCGAGCAGCAGCGTCCCAAAGACCAGCCAGGGACCCATCATCCACCCCATATCGGTCATCCAATACGTCACGTCGCCCGCGCGGACGTCGAGTCCAAAGCACATATCCTGCGCGGTTTTAACCGGAAACCCGCAATGAGTGTGCAGCGCGCCCTTCGGCTTGCCGGTGGTGCCGGAGGTGTAAATAATCATCAGCGGGTCTTCGGCGGAGGTTCTTTCCGTTTCGCATACGGGGCTTTGAGACTCGATTAATTCATGCAGCCAATGGTCTCTGCCCGCCTTCATGGGAACTTGCAGCCCGGCGCGGTTATAGACGATGACATGTTTCAAAGTGGGGATTTGCTCCGCCGCTTCGTCGGCGATGGATTTCATCTGCGCCGGCTTGCCGCGCCGAAACATGCCGTCGGCGGCGAAGAGCGCCTTCGCGCCCGCGTCCGCCATGCGCGAGACAATCGCGCCCGCGCCGTATCCCGAAAACAAAGGCAAGATAATTCCACCAATTCTGGCTATCGCCAGCAGCGCGACGACAATTTCCGGCGTCATCGGCATAAACAAGCCAATCGCGTCGCCTTTTCCCAGCCCAAGCGAGCGCAGCGCGTTAGCGGTCTTGTTCGCTTCCCGATGCAGTTCGGCGTAAGTCAGCGTCTTCACGACGCCTTCCTCCCCCTCCCAAACGAGCGCGGGTCTTGCGACGGCTTGCGGGGAATTTTGATATTTATCCAGGCAGTTATGGGCGATGTTCATCACGCCGCCAACGCACCATTTCGGGAACTGAATTCCGCGCGCGAAGTCCACGACTTGCGAATACGGCTCGTAGAATTGAATATCGAGGAATTTCAAAACCGCGTCGGTGAACCACGCGACGTCGGCGGTTGATTTTTTCATCAAGCCATCGAAGGAGTCCATTCCATGCGTCCGCATAAAGCGCGTCAAGTTGGCACGTTCAATATCCGCCGCCGAAGGGCGCCAGACAATTTCTCCGCCAAAAGTAAACTCTTGTCCCATAGCCGCCTCGCAAGTATTTTTTTAAAATGAAATGACGTTTGTTTTTTTATTATAAGCGCAAACGGTCAGGTTTTAGCTGTAAAATCAAATTAACGACCCGCGGTAAGTTCTTAATCTAAAAAGAATGGAGCAGCGTATGAACGATTCGTCTCAATTTCCCCGTTTGGTTAGAGCGGACGGTCAAGAGTTTCCCATCCAAGGGCGAATGACCGTTGGGCGGCTGCCGGAAAACGATTTGCAAATTACGGATACTCTGGCTTCGCGCCGCCACGCTTCGCTAGAAATTTACGAACAAAAGGTCGTCCTGACGGATTTAGGAAGCAACAACGGCACCTGGGTAAACGAGCAAAGAATCGCTCAGCCGGTGGAATTGAAAGACGGGGACCGCGTAAAAATCGGCGAGACGCTCTTCACCTTCAAAGCGCCGCGGGGAGATTCGCAGCCTGCGCCCTCGGAATCTCCGCGCCAACCGTCCGGCGCGGACGGCAGCACCATGATGTGGGAGACGTCCACGCTGCTCACGCTCGTGCGCGCCAGCGACGGCGCGGAATTTGGACTGACTCGTTCCATGCGCGTCGGGCGAGACGAAAGCGCCGACCTGCTCATCAAAGACGACCCCAGCGTTTCGCAGTTTCACGCGCAATTTGAAATCGCGCAAGGGCAAGTCTTCATCGCCGATATGAACAGCCGCAACGGCGTTTGGGTGAACGGCAAGCGCATTACCGGCAAAGTTCCGCTCAAACACGGCGATAAGATACACATCGGCAAGACGGTGTTCCGCCTGCGCGTGGGGGACCAATCCCTGCCGCCGTTGGATGCAGCCGCCGCGCCGCGCAAAAGTTCCTCGTGGATTGGGTGGACCGTGGTCTCCGGAATCGCCGCTCTCGCGCTCATCGTCGCCTGCGTCGCCGCCGTTTCCGCCTTCGTCTCAGCCACTTCGGAAAAGCCGACGGCGGTCGTCGTTTTACCCACCTCTTCCGCGCCCGACACAGCGGAAATCGCCAAAATCAAACAAGAAGCCCTGCGCTCGCTAGCGCTGATTGTCGTGCCGGACCAAAACTACAAAAAGAACGACACGTGGTATATCGGTTCGGGCAGCTTTATCAACGAGCAGGGATACATTCTGACGAACTTCCACGTCGTCGGCTTCACCGAGGGTACCGCCCAGGAAGCCGGCAGAAATACCGGGGACATGCTCAACACATTATACGAAGGCGGGGAGCTCGTCCTCGCCGGCGTGAATTGGGAAAACCCCGTAGAAAAGCCGAACGTTTTCTACCGCTGCGAAATCGTGGATAGAGACCCCTATCTGGATTTGGCGCTGCTGCGCGTCGTCGAATCTTACGACATTGAAGCGGAAACGCCTTTCCCCATCTCGCCCAACACGCGCTTTGTCCCCATTAAAATCGGCAACTCGGACAACCTGAAAATTTTGGAACCAATCACCATCATCGGCTACCCCGGCGTAGGCGGATACACCCCCACCGCCATAGACGATCAGGTGGCGGGCTTCGCCCCGGACGAGGATTACGACGTCAAAAACGGATGGATTAAGACGGGACCGGTTATCGGTCACGGCAATTCGGGCGGCATGGCAATCAATCAACAAGGCGAGCTGATCGGCGTCCCGACCATGATTATCACCAACGAAACCGACAAAATCGGTTACATCCGCCCGGTGAATCTGGCGCTTTCGATGATACAGGGAGTTTTGCCTTAATCCATACTATAATCGGCGCACATCAATCCATCAGGAGAGTCTTTGCATGTCCAACGTTTACGTATCCAATCATCCTTTGATAGCGCACAAACTTTCCAAACTGCGAGATAAAAGCGCCGAGCCAAAGAAATTCCGCGAGCTGGTGCGGGAAATTGCCGGACTTCTGGCTTACGAGGCGACGGCGGACTTGCAGACGCTTCTCATCGAAGTGGAAACGCCGCTGCAAAAAACGCAAGCGCGGCAATTGAAAGATAAGATTGGGCTGACGCCAATTTTGCGCGCCGGACTGGGCATGGTGGAAGGCATTTGGGAAATGATTCCGGGCGCGGAAGTCTGGCACATCGGGCTATACCGCGACGAGAAAACGCTGCAACCCGTCGAATATTACAACAAGCTGCCCGTCGAGCCGCGCGTCTCGGTCTGCCTGATTCTCGACCCGATGTTAGCCACCGGCGGCTCCGCAACCGCCACCGCGGATATCCTCAAACGCTGGGGCGTAAAAAAAATCAAGTTCGTCGGTTTAATCGCCGCGCCCGAAGGAATCAAAGCCATGCAAAGCGCGCACCCCGATATTGATATTTACGTCGCCGCCGTGGACGAGCGCCTCAACGAGCGCGGCTACATCCTGCCCGGCTTGGGCGACGCAGGCGACCGACAGTTCGGAACGGGATAGAACGAGAAGCAACGAACGTCCGACGGCAGGCAAACAAGGAGAGCGGGTATGTATCTTGGCGTGAGTTTAATTGACTTAAGCGTCGTCCTTGCGGCGCTGATTATCGCCTCCATGGTTTATCTGTATTTCCGCGATAGGGAATTGGTCAGCGGATTGAAAGAGTTTCTGAAAGAAGGAAAATACAAGCTGCGCGTCCAGCCCCCTATACGCGCGCCCTTCGTTTACGAACAGCGCGTTCAAGTCGCCAGCTACGACGGGCAACTTAAAGAAGGCGTGCCGTACACCCTGATTCTGGGGCGGCGCGTCGTGGGCGAAAAGAAAGAAAGCGTTACATATCAATACATCGGGTTTTACTTTCCGCCGCAGACGAACCTCAGCGACGAATGGCTGGAAGGCTGGCGGCGTAAAGTGGCGGAACGCGGCGACAGCTGGGCGGTAAAATGCGGGGTAGAAAAAATTGAAAAGAACTGGGGCAGCAAAGGCGTCCCCGACCATCTGCCGATTCGCGCGGCGCGAATCGAAAGCGGGGTTTTGCTGGCGTGGAACGGGCTGCACACGCGCGATCATATCGAAGCGCGCATTCAAGACGTGCTGGCTTCCCTTTCGTAAAAAGCGATGAAAGCCATGCTGATTAAAACTCTGGGGGATTTCGAGGCGGATTCCCCGCCGCTCGAAGCGAGCGAAATTCCTCAGCCGCAGCCCGCCGCGGGCGAGGTTCTCATCCGCGTTTCGCGCTGCGCCGTCTGCCGCACCGACCTGGATATCATCGCCGGTCGCACTCCCCCGCCGGCTCTGCCCGTCGTTCCCGGTCATCAAGTCGTCGGCTTTGTGGAATCCGGCGCATTAGCAGCAGGCGGATTGCAGCCCGGTCAGCGGGTGGGCGTGGCGTGGTTTGCCTCCGCGTGCGGCGAATGCGAATTTTGCAAAAGCGAACGCGAAAACCTTTGCCCGCAATTCAAAGCCACCGGGCGGGACGTGAACGGCGGCTACGCCGAATATATGACCGCCCGCGCCGACGCCGTTTTTCCCATCCCTGATTCGTTTTCCGATTCCGAAGCCGCGCCGCTCTTGTGCGGCGGGGCAATCGGCTACCGCGCGCTGCGCCTGACCAATTTGCAAGACGGGCAGACGCTGGGATTGATGGGCTTCGGCGGTTCGAATCATCTCGTGTTGAAGCTCGCCCAATATCTGTTTCCGCGTTCCAAAATTTACGTTTTCAGCCGTAGCCCGCAAGAGCGCGAACTGGCGCGCGCGCTGGGCGCAGACTGGGCGGGCGCAATCGAAGAGACCCCCCCGCGCGAGATGGAGGCCGTCGTCGAAGCCACCCCCGTCTGGCTGCCTGTTCTCGCCGCGCTGAAAATCTTGAAACCGGGGGGGCGGCTGGTCGTCAACGCGATTCGTAAAGAGGAACAAGACAAAGAAGCGTGGATGGGATTAAATTACCCCGAACATTTGTGGATGGAAAAGGAAATCAAAAGCGTGGCGAACGTCGCCCGCGCGGACGCGCGCGAGTTTCTGCAAATCGCCGCCGAGGCGAGAATCAAACCGGAATTTGAAGAATACAAACTGCAAGATTCTAATTATGCTTTACTGGAAATGAAGCAGGGTAAAATTCGCGGGTCGAAAGTGTTGCGCGTTTCGGAGTGAACGCGCGAAAGAAGGCGAGCCATGAACGACGAATACGATCTGAAATCGGCGAAGCTGCCCTACCTTTCCGGCGCGGCGCTGCAAGCTTTCGCCGCCCTGCTTGAAAGCCCGCTCGGCGCTTTGTTGCGCCCTTCTTTATTTGAAAGCGCGGGCTTAAACTGGCTGCGCGCAAAGCGGCTGGACGAGCCGATTACCCCGCTTCCCATCCGCCACGCAGGTTATCTTGCCGCGCAAGATTCGTCCGTCCCGTTGGAAAAGCTGCCCGAAGCCCGCGCAGGCGAAGCGCGCGGGTTTCGCTTCCTCTCCGCGTTCGATTACGCCGCCGCTTACCGCGCGGGAAAAATCACGCCGGACGAGGTCGCCCAAAACATCCTCGAAGCGATTGAAGCGAGCGACAAAGCGAACCCGCCCCTGCGGGCGGTCATCGCCAGTTACCGCAACGACGTCCTCCGCGCCGCGCGCGAAGCGAGCATCCGCTTCAAGAACGGCAAACCGCTAAGCGTCCTCGACGGCGTCCCGATTGCGGTGAAGGATGAAGTGGACATGGCGGGCTATCCCACCGCCGTCGGGACTTCGTTCTTAGGCAAAGAGCCGGCGCAGCAGGATTCGGCCGTCGTGGAAAGGCTGCGCGCGGCAGGCGCTTTGTTGGTCGGCAAAACAAATATGCACGAAATTGGAATCGGCGTGACGGGGCTAACCCCGCATTACGGCGTCGCGCGCAACCCGTATAACGTCCGCCACTTCACGGGCGGAAGTTCCAGCGGCTCGGCGGCGGCGGTTGCGGCGGGGCTCGTCCCCATCGCCGTCGGCGCCGACGGCGGCGGCTCCATCCGCATTCCCGCCGCCTTCTGCGGAGTCTTTGGGCTGAAACCGACCTTTGGCAGGGTGAGCGAGCGCGGCGCGTTCCCGCTGGATTGGAGCGTAGCGCACCTCGGACCCATCGCCGCCACCGCAAGCGATTTGGCGCTGGGATACGGCGCGATGGCGGGCGCGGACTTGAACGACCCGCATTCGCTTCATCAACCCGCGCCAACTCTCGAAGGCTGGAATACGCCTCACTTGCGCGGCGTGAAACTTGGGGTGTATCGCAAATGGTTTGAACACGCCGAAAAAGGAATTGTGGAAGCCTGCGAAATTACGCTCAAACGATTTGTTGAAATGGGCGCGGAAATCCGCGAAGTGGTCATTCCCGAACTGGAATTAAACCGCGTGGCGCACACCGTCGTCATCGTCAGCGAGATGGCGCAGGCGATGAGCCATACCTACAAAGAACATCGGCGCGAACACGGGCTGGACGTGAGGGTAAACCTCGCTTTGGGCAACGCCTTCACCGCGCGGGATTACGTGCAAGCGCAGCGCGCGCGGACGCGAGTCATCCGCCATTTCGACGAGGCGCTGCGCGAAACGGACGCGATTATCACGCCGACGACCGCCATCCCCGCGCCCACCATCCCCAACGCGGCGCTGCCGCGCGGCGAATCCGACCTGACGACTACGATTGAAATCATGCGCTTTGTTACGGCGGCGAACATGACCGGTTTGCCTGCGGTATCGTTCCCCGTTGGATACACGCAAAGCGGGCTGCCGATTGGAATGCAGGCTATCGGCAAAGCGTGGCAAGAGACTCTGCTCCTCAGGTTGGCGCTCAACGCCGAAGCCTTCGTCGAGCGCAAGAAGCCGCAAATTCATTATCAAATTTTGTGAACCGCGCTCGCCAAGGTGGTACGCCGAAAGTTGCGTAAATTCGCGCCGCAAGGTTAATCTCGCGCCGCTTTTGCGCAAAAATTGAGATGCTATTCTCGCCTGCCCCGTAAAAAAACGAAGGGGCGAGTAAGTTAAGACAAAGCCATTAGAAAAAAAAGCCGTCCCAAAGTTCGCGCTTTGGGACGTCTTCGCTTAAAACCCAGCCTGCGCGCCGAGCGCCGCGC
Source organism: Anaerolineales bacterium (assembly GCA_034432535.1). Taxonomy (GTDB): domain Bacteria; phylum Chloroflexota; class Anaerolineae; order Anaerolineales; family Villigracilaceae; genus Villigracilis. Next base: position 36,555 of record DAOUBR010000083.1, read on the forward strand.
GAAAGTCGGCGATATTTTCCGCAACCGATTTTTTGCCGCCAAAGACGGCGCTGCCCGCCACCAACGCTGTCGCGCCCGCTTCCGCAATTTGCTTTGCATTTTCGGGCTTCACTCCCCCGTCCACTTGCAGCCACGCTTTGGAGTTAATCGCGTCCAGCATGTTTCGCAAACGGCGAATTTTATCCGCGCTGCTCGGAATAAAACTTTGTCCGCCGAAGCCGGGGTTGACCGACATGACGAGGACGAGGTCGGCTTCGGGCAGAATCTCTTCCAGCATGGCGAGCGGCGTCGCGGGGTTGAGCGTCACGCCCGCTTTGCAGCCCAGTTCTTTAATCCGCCGCGCCGTTCGATGCAAATGCGGGCAGGTTTCAACGTGAACGGTGATCATATCCGCGCCCGCGCGGGCGAACGCTTCCAAAAATTTTTCGGGCTGCTCAATCATCAAATGAGCGTCCAGCAGCGCGCCGCTTTGCTCCTTTAACGGGCGCAAGGCTTCCACCGCCAGGGGACCGAAAGTCAGGTTCGGCACAAAACGCCCGTCCATCACGTCCAAATGCAGCCAGTCCGCGCCGGCTTCCACCGCTTCGCGCGCGTGCGATTCAAGCCGCGCAAAATTTGCAGAAAGAATCGAGGGGGCTAATTTAACCATGCGGTCATTTTAACCGAAAAAGTCGTAAACGACGCTTCACCAGAGCGACGCGTCGTTTGGAGAGGTTCAGAATAAAAACAAGCCGCAGAGAGCGAGCTCCCTGCGGCTTTGCGGCTTTCAAAACGCGGACTCTGCGCTTATTCCACCGCTATCAGCGCTGCGCGAACGACGAGGCGATAGAGATATTGCTTTGACGTTTCGTCGTATTGCTGGCAGGTGACCAGAGTGAGCCAGGGCTTTTCTTCGTGCTTCAATGCCGCGTTCACCGCCCACGGGCGAACGCGCTTCACCTCGCGCACTTCGTAGATGTACTTCTGCCCGTCCAGCAGGACGACGATTCGATCGCCGTATTTCAGCGAGCCAATCTTCTCAAAGGGTCCCGGCGTTCCATCCGCAAGGAAGGCGTGCGCGGTGAGAACCGAGTTGCCGTTGTAGGTCGGGAAGGCGGTGTTTTGCAGCCAGCCGACGTCTTTATACAGCCATGTCAGCGTCCAATCGTTCTTCGTTTCGTCAAACGGCACGCCGACGATGTTCGAGCGCACTTTGAGCGCAGGGATTTCCAGCGCGAGCGAGGTCTGGGCGTAGGCGAACCCTTCGGGCATATCGGGCAGCGCGGTCCAGACTCCGGGCGCGAAGCCGGTGGTAGGCAGGTTGTCGGGGTCGAATCTCCGCAAGACAATCTGTACGTCGTCCGTCGAAAGGTAAGCGTTGACGTTGGCGGCGTCGAGCGGGTCGTACCAGCGCTCGGTGGAGTAATCGTTGTAAGGCGAAAGCAGGACGGGCGCGCCGCCGGGCTGCGGGTCAATCGCCATGCTGGTCCACGCCACGTTGGCGCTGTTGGTGACGGGCGCGGGTCCGACGAAGACCGCGTCGAAGACCACGCGCGCGTTCGCGCCCAGCGGGAAATGGTCCCACGTGACGGTCAGCGTGTTGGTGAAGGCGTCGAAGTTGGTCGTAAAGTTGCCGGGCGTGGAAGCCGTCCCGGTCACCTGCACGCTCGCGGGATTCAAAGTCAAGCCCGCGGGAATGACGTCGGTCATCACCACGTCGAAAGCGTCGGCGGCGCTTTGCGTCGTGTGGGTAACGTCCACCGAGAAGCGGATGGATTCGCCGTATTTCGCCGCGCGCGGGGAAGCGTTTTTGCTAATGCTCAAATCCGGCTCAACCACTTGAACGGGCTGCGCCTCGGCGGGAGGTTCGCTGCCGCCGCCCCAACTCCACGCAACGCTATTGTTCAAGCCGCTTACGCCGTTTTGGTTGCTGGGGACGTCCAGCACGATGACGCGGTAAGTAATAGTCAGCGTCTGCGTGTCGGCGGTGAGATTGTCCACGTCGCCAAAGGAGAAGGTAATCTGGCTGGCGTCGGTATAGCCGCCGGTCTGCGGGGTCACGGTCGGGTTGGCGCATACGTTCGCCAGCGGGTTGGCGACGTTCAGGTTCGGAGCGGAGATGGAATCGCAGCCGACGAAGCCCAAGCCCGCGTCGAGGGTATCGAGCGCGGTCAGGTCGGTCAGCGTCGCGGCGGAGGGAACTTCCAAAGTAGCGACGTAGGTCAAGATTTCGCCAATGGCGACTCGCGGCAGGGCGGTGACGTCCATGCCGGGGACAGGCCCATTGTCCATCATCGTCGCGTCGGTCAGTTGTTTTTGCGCTTGCACGTCGGAGAGGAAGAAGCCGAAGTCGAGCGTGCGGTTGGAGCGAGCGTCCGGCGCTTCGCCGTCAGTTTGCGGGTTGGGCGTCGGGTTGGTTTCGCCCGTCGGTTCGGGAAGTCCGCCAAGGGTGACGGCATGGCTCAAAACGTTGCCGCCAGAAAAGAACACGCCGTTATCGTCATCGTCGCCGTCGTCCACGTCGGGGTCGCCCGCGTCTATCGTGCTGGAATAGCCAATCGGCGGGACGACTTCCACGATGTAAGAGCCGGCGGGGAGATTGTCGAAACGATAGTACCCGTTCGCGTCGGTAAAGTCGGTGAGGATGCTTGCGCCGTCGGGGACGTTGTCGTTATTCAGGTCGCGATACAAATTGACTTGAACGTTTTCAAAAAGCGGCTCGCCGACGTCGCGCGTTCCGTTGCGGTTGACGTCGTTCCACACGCGGTTACCGAGACTGTACGCTTCCACAAAGGCAAAGTCGGCGGTGAAATTGACGTTGTGGTCGTCGAGAACGCCGGCGTAGGAAGTCTCGTCGTCCGTCGTGGGCATAGCGCCGGGCGTGAGGATGTATTCAATTGTGCGGATTCCGTCGAGCAGAGGCGTCCAGGTATCCTGCCCGTTTTCATCCGCGTCGTCGTCCACGCTCTGGCTGCCGCCGCTGCCGGTGGAAGAGGTATAGCCGAGCAGTTGCGACGTCAAAAATTCGCTGGCGGGAATCTCAACGTAGTACCTGCCGGGGAAGAGATTGTCGAAGACGTAGAATCCGCCGCCTGAGGTGGTCGTCGAAAGATAGGGCGTGAGTTCTCCGCCGTCAAACGTTCCGTTGTTGTCGGCGTCGTAATACAGGTTGATTGCGATTCCGTCAATGCCGGATTCGCCGGAGTCAAAGATTCCGTTGTTGTAGCCAAGCGCGTCGGTATCGTACCAGACGCGGTTGCCAATGGCGACCAGCGCGGTGAAGCCAAAATCTGCGGTGAAGTTGACGTCGTTGTCGTCCAGAACGCCGGTGTAGGAAGTTTCGTCATCGGATTGGGTCTCGCCGTCAATGGAAAGCGTATACACCTGCGAGGAAACGCCGTTGACGGCGGGCTGAGCGTCGCTGCCGTTTTCGTCTGCGTCCTGGTCGCTGGTTTCGTTTGCGCCTTGCCCGGCGGAGGAAGAATAGCCGAACAGGTCTCCGCCCGCCTGGAATTCCGCCGCGGGGATGTGAACGAAGTAATCGCCGGGGCGCAAGCCGTCGAATTGATAGCTGCCGTCCGCGTCGGTTTGGGTGGTTCGCCAGGGCGTATCCACGCCGGGCGTTTGTCCTGCGACGTAGAGTTCTACGCTGACGTCAGGCGCGCCTAATTCACCGCCGTCTTGAATGCCGTTGTTGGGGAGTCCGCCGCCTGTTCCAACATCAAACCAGACGCGGTTGCCCAGCGCGACGACTTGCGTAAAGCCAAAGTCGGCGGTGAAGTTCACGCTATCGTTGGGCAGCGCGCCGGTATAGGAGGTTTCATCGTCCGTCGTGGGCATGGAGCCGGGCGTGAGGGTGTAAGTCAGCGTGCGAATTCCGTTCGCTTGCAGGTTTGCGGTAGTCGCGTCAATGCCGTTTTCGTCCGCGTCATTGTCTATGGTTTGGTCGGTCGTCGCGGGGACAGAATCGGTGGAGGACGTATAAGTTTCTAACGCGCCGCCCGCTTGAAATTCAAAGGCGGGGATGAGGACGTAGTAGTCGCCGGGGATGAGCCTGTCAAATTGATAGTGTCCGTTCGCGTCGGTGACGACCTCGCCCATGCCTTCGTCGCCGGAGTTGGGGATTCCGTCGGGTCCGGTAATCACCTTTGTATTGGTGGTTGCGTTGTAGAGTTCCACCGTCACGCCGCCGACCGGGCTTTCGTCCGCGTCGAAGATTCCGTTGTTGTAATGGTCGCCCGCGCCCGTATCGTACCAGATCACGTTGCCGATGGCGACGGAAGCGACAAAGCCAAAGTCCACCGTGCGGTTGGATTGGTCGTTCGGGGCTTCGCCGCCGGTTGAATCGGGGTTGAGAACAGGGTCGTTATCGCCGCTCGGTTCGGGAGTCGCGCCGCCGAGAGTCACCGGTTTGCTGCGGACCTCGCCGCTGAGCAGCACAATGACGCCGTTATCGTCGTTGTCCACGTCGTCGTCGGGGTCCTGGTTCGAGTCAATTGTGCTGGCGTAGCCGGCTGGCGGGACGACTTCGACGATGTAGATCCCTGCAAACAGGTTATCGAAGCGATAGTATCCGTTTGCGTCGGTGAGCATGGTCGCGATAGCGGCGCCATCGGGAATTCCGTTGCCGTCGGCGTCGAGATACAGATTGACGGTCACGCCGCTTGCGCCGAGCTCGTCGCCATCGAGGATTCCGTTATTGGCGATTCCCGTCGTGTTGCCCATATCGAACCAGACGCGGTTGCCGAGCGAATACACCGGCAGGAAGCCAAAGTCTACCGTGAGGTTGCTGCTGGCGTCCGGCTCGTTGAAGCGTCCGCGCGAGGCGGGTCCATCCCAGCCGGTGGGGTTGTTCGCCGCGTTGCCCGGCGCGCCGGGGTCGGCTTCGCCGCTGAGTTGGGTCTCGCCCGTCGGGGCGGCGTTCAACGTCAGGGTAATCAGCCCGCTGGCGATTCCGTTCAGGTCGGGGCGCGGGTTGTTCACGCCGTTGTCGTTCACGTCCACGTCGTCGGCGAAGGTGGGAACGCTGTTGTTGTAGCCAAAGAGCGCGCCGCCGCTAATAAAGTTAGAAGCGGGGAGCAAGACGAAGTAATCGCCGGGAAGCAAGCCGTCGAAGAGATAGTAGCCGTTTGCGTCGGTAACGTCGTACTTGATAAAAGTATCGCCCGCGTCAAACGTTCCATTGCCGTCGTCGCGGTAGAGTTCCACGCGCGCGCCGTTGACGGGCGCTTCGCCCGCGTCCATCACGCCGTTGTTGAACGCCGCGCCCGCGCCGTCATCTTTCCACACGCGGTTGCCGAGACTCATCGTCGGGTAAAAGCCGAAGTCCACCGTCAGGTCGCTGCCTTCGTCCGCCTCGCCGTTGACGCCGCGGCTATTGGGACCGTCGGCGGGTCGCCCGCTCAGGTCGGTTTCGCCCGTCGGTTCGGCGGGGGGAATATTGCGCAGGTCAATGGTCGGGCTGAGGATTCCGTTGGTTGCGGGGAGAATCGCGTCTATGCCGTGATCGTTGAGGTCGGGGGTCGCGTCCAGCGGCGGGGGAGAACTGACGCTGCTGGCGAGTTGGTGCAGCGGGTTGCCTGGCGCAAAATTGGAAACATCCACGCCGACGATGTAACGTTCTGGCGGCAAATTGCCGAAGAGGTAATATCCGCCGTCGGAAGAGACGGTCGTCGCCACAGCCGCGCCGTCGGGAATTCCATCGCCGTTCTGGTCGAGATAGAGGCTGAGGGTCACGCCGTCAATGCCCGCTTCGTCGCCGTCCAAGATTCCGTTGTTGGGGGTTCCCGTCGTTCCGCCGTCATCCAGCCAGACGCGGTTGCCCAAACTACGGACGGAGACAAAGCCAAAGTCGAGGGTGAGGTTGCTGTTGCCGTCGGCTTCGCCGTAGCGTCCGCGTCCGTTCGCGCCGTAAGCGGTTGTATCAGAAGAAACGTCCGGCTCGGCGAGCGGCTCGCTGCCGTATTGCAGAATGAAATCCATGCTGCGGATTCCATCGGCAAGATAGGTCGAGATGTCTTGCCCGTTGTCGTTTTTATCGCCGGTTTCGTCGTCATCCACGCCGCTGCTGCTGATGTAGCCTTCCAGCGCGCCGCCGGAGGCAAAGTTGGACGGGGCGACCTGGACGTAGTAACGTCCTTGCGGCAAGCCGTCAAAGAGATAGTAGCCGTCGGCGTCGGTAGTATAAGTTTTATAAGGAACGGCTTCGGAAACGCCGTCCACCGTGTCGGCAAAGTCGCCGTCGTCGTTGGCGTCAAAATACAGGTTGAGCAAAACGCCCGCGCGTCCCGGCTCCGTTCCGTCCATCAGGCGGTTGTTGAATTGGGAAAGGGATAAGCCGCCCGCCGTCGAGCCGTCGTCTAACCAGACGCGGTTGCCCAAACTGAGCGGCGGAATGAAGCCAAAGTCTACTGTCAGGTTGCTGTTTTTGTCGGTCTCGCCGTAACGTCCGCGCGAGTCGGGACCGTCCCAACTGGTTGGGTTAATGTCGTCATTGGTCGGCGGTCCGGGGTTGGTCGTATCGCCGCTGAGTTGAGATTCGGATTCCGGTTCGCTCTCCCACGCCAGAGTCGTCAAATCGCTGACAACGCCGTTCAAGGCGGGATGTGCGTTATTCACGCCATTATCGTTCAAATCCGTATCGTCGGCGAAGGAGGGCGAGCTGTTCGTCCAGCCGGTCAAGACGCCGACGCCGCTAAAATTGGAGGCGGGGAGATAGACAAAGTAATCGCCGGGGACGAGACGGTCAAAGAGGTAATAGCCGTTCGCGTCGGTGACGTCGTGCGCGACGAAGGAATCGCTGGCAAGGTTGAAGACGCCGTCGCCGTTGTCGCGGTAGAGTTCCACGCGCACGCCCGGCACGCCGGTTTCGTCGGCGTCCATCAGGCCGTTGTTGAGGTTCGCGCCCGCGCCGTTGTCATAAAAGACGCGGTTGCCGAGACTCATCGGCTTAAAGAAGCCGAAGTCAATCCGCATGTTGCTGGTCGCGTCGGTTTCGCCGTAGCGCCCGATGTGATTGGTCCCGTCGCCCGCCGTGGGGTTGAATCCTGGCGCGCTGCTGGAATCGGAGCTGAGCGCGGTCTCGCCGGTGGGGATGGCAGCGCCCAGACGTAAATCTACCACGCCGGAAAGGATTCCGTAAGGCGAGGCAGTTGCGTCGCCGGGCAACACGCGGTCTATGCCGTGGTCGCGGCTATCGGGGGTGAGAGTTCCCACGCTGCTGGCGTAGCCAACCAGCGCCTCGAAGCCGCCGGAAGTGAAGTTATCGCCATCCACCGCGATCAGGTAGCGGTTGGGAGGCAGGTTGTCGAAGAGGTAATAGCCGTTCGCGTCGGTCACGTCGTAGGCGATGGCGTCGTTGAAATCGAGGATCGTATCGCCATTCACGTCGTCGGGAATTCCGTTGCCGTTTGCGTCCAGATATAAGCGCACCAGAACGTTCGGGACGGGAGGTTCGCCGACGTTGGAAATGCCGTTGTTGGCGTTCGCGCCCGCGCCGGTATCGTACCAGACGTAATTGCCCACGCTGCGCGGCGGATAAACAAAGCCGAAGTCAATCGTCAGGTCGCTGTCGTTATCTTCCTGACCGAACAAGCCGTGTCCATCGGGTCCCAAATCGTCATCGGAGGTTGGCTCGGCGTCATACGTCATAGAAATCAGCGAGCTGACGATTCCATTGGAGGCGGGGGCGGAATCGTCTATGCCGTTATCGTCCAGGTCTTCCCCGTCGTCGGCGGGCGCGGAAGTTTGCATTCCGTCGTAGCTGCTGACGTATTGGTAGAGAGGCCCGCCCGCGCCAAAATTGGCAGGAGGAATACGGACGAAGTAATTTTCTCCGCTTTGCACGCGCTCGAAGAGGTAGTAGCCGTTCGCGTCGGTGAGGTCGGTATACATCAGCGTATCAGTCAGGGAGTTGAAAACTCCGTCGCCGTTATCGAGCCAGAGTTCCACCGTCACGCCGCTTCTACCGGCTTCAGTTCCATCCATGACGCCGTTGTTGTACCCCGCGCGGAAGGTTGGCTCGCCCGCGCCGTCGTCAATCCACACGCGGTTGCCGAGACTCATCGGCGGCACGAAGCCGAAGTCAATGGTGATGTTGCTGGTTTCGTCTGTTTCGCCGTAATTGCCGATGAAAAGCGGACCGTCGGCAGGGTTATTGCTCAAATGCGTTTCGCTCAGCGTTTCATTAACGCCGCGCTCCAGTTCCACCATGCCGCTGGTGATTCCATCGTCTTCCGGCTTGGGTCTATCTATGCCGTTGTCGTCGCTATCGGTATTCGGCGTATGCACAAGGTCGTTGCCGGCGACGTAGGTCAGCTCCGTTCCCCAGCCCTGACTGCTATACCACCCCTCTAACGCGCCGCCTGTCTGGAAGTTGGTCTTATCAATCTGGACGTAGTATTTGCCGGGGTCGAGGTTATCGAAGAGGTAAAAACCGTTCGCGTCGGTGACGTCGGTACGAATGAGCTCGGCTGGCTCCGGGATTCCGTTGCCGTTGCCGTCGCGGTATAAATTGACCAGCACATTTTGCGCGCCAAGTTCTTTGCTGTCTTCAAAAATACCGTTGTTGATGATTCCGCCGTTTGCGCCGTCGTCCTTCCAGACAAAGTTGCCGATGCTGAAGGGGACGTCCGACCCGCCGAAAAAGCCGAAATCAACGGTCAAATCGCTGTTGGCGTCGCGCTCGCCGTTCACGCCGCGTCGCAAGCCAGCCGGACCGTCGCGGTCGTTGGAAGATAAATCTGTTTCGCTGGTTTGCTCGCTGCCGTCGGAAAGAGTAATGGTGGGGCTGAAGACCTCGCTGCCTAAAATTGCCGGGTCAATGCCGTGGTCGCTGCGGTCGGGGTTCGGGTCGGTCGGAGTGGTGTAAGTTGGGCTGGACGGGGAGCCTGTGCTGCTGCGCAGGTTTTCCAGCGGTTGCCCGGCGGTGAAATTGCTGGCGGGGATTCCAATCACATACTTGCCTGCCGGCAAATTGCTAAAGAGATAGTAACCGCCGCTATCGGTCAGGGTGGAAGCAATCGCCGCGCCGTCAGGCACGCCGTTTCCATCTGCGTCTGCATATAAATTCACCAGCACATTTTCAATGCCGGGGTTGGTATCGTCCGGCGCGTTAATGGTTCCGCTGTTATCGGAATCGCGCCAGACGCGATTACCGACGCTGAATCGTTCGGGGATGGTGACGCCCACTTTGCGCGGTTCGGAGGCGAGCAGGTCTTGAATGACCACCGGCGCGCCTTCGTCTTTATCGTAAGCGCCAACGTGCGAATATGAGTTCCACGCAATTTCTTTGGATTGCGGGTCGTCGTTGTTAAAGGCGCCGAGAATAGGCGCGTCGGCGGGGATGTGCATGGGGACGCCAAAGCGCAGCTCGTTCCCGGCGGGGACCGCCGCCGCGATGGAATCATTAATCAATTCAACGCGGTAAGCGCGAATGTTTTCCCAGCCGAGCGCGGCGGCCGCCGCGGCGTCCATCCAATCGTTTGTGCAGCCGGCGGGCGTGTTGGGATATAGAATCGGGTCTTTATCAAACACTTCGGGGCGGCAGGGGTTGGTTGAGGCGCTGTATTTAATAGAAAAATCGGAGACGTCCAGAGGCGCGGGGCCGCTGATGAAAGAAACGGGACCGGTCAACATGGCGCGGAATTCCGAATTGCGCGGCTCGTTCACCAACGTTCCGCCGGAGCCTTTATCGCCGTAATAAGGCAGAATATCGTACAACACATACTCCAACATCGGCACGTTGCCTTCGTTGAAGATGCGCAGGTTGTATTCAAAATCATCAATGGTCGCGTCGGCAGGCGGGGGCGCATAATCGGATGGGCTGAGAGCGCCTTCGGGGTAGGCTTGCGAAACGCACGGATAGCGCGTGAAGTTGTTGGAACTGCCAGGCAAGCCTGCGTTACCGCCGTTGGGGCAGGTCGGGTCGGGCGCGAAAGTGTCTTTATTCACCGCAACCGCGTTATTAGCGGAAACGCTGCGAATCCACTTTTCGCCGCGCAGGGCGGCGGAACGTTCCACTTTGAAGGAATCGCTATAGTCGCAGCGATTTTCGGTTGTGTTTCCGTCGTTATCCAAATCGGAAGCGTCCGCGGCGGAGGAGCCGACTTCGCAATGGATATCGCCCGTATCCGAGACGACGCTCATGGAGTTGGCGTAGTTGGCGGGCGCGGTTCCAGGCTGGACATAGCCGTAAAATTCCACCGTCAGGTAATGGCTGCCGTAATCTTCGGCGGGAACAGTGAGCGGGTTCGCCGCCAGCGGGGGAATGTTAATCCCCGGCGGAATCGAGTTATCGGTCCACGCCCAAATCAAAGTTGATCCAGATTGATAAAAGTGCGGTTGGTTGGCAAGCGGCGCGCCGTCCAGCTTCGCCACGCCATTACGGACAAAAATCAACTCCGGCGGCAAAGTATCTTGTATCACAGGGTTGACCAAATCCACCGAGGAGCGTTCGGTCACTTCGACAGTGAGCATGTACTTAATCGTATCATTGGGAAGGATGGCGTCGTCTGCGGTGAAGTTTGTAATGTTCGGGTCGGCGACGGGGTCGTAACCGTAGCCAGGCGTCTCCGCTTTGGTGGTTCGCAAGCTGACGAAGTTGCCTTCGACCGTCATATCTTCGTTGTCGCACGCGCCGGTGACCGGGTTGCCGCCGCTGTCCACGCGGCTGACCTGAAGACAATTAGTATAAGTGTTTCCTGGGACGGCGACGGGCATGGCGACGACGGGGCTATCGTCTGAGTTGGTCGCGATCTTGCGCGGCATGACGCGAATTTCAGGTTGGTTAAAGAAGGACCAATCGTAAGGCAGCCCGGGCAGCGGGTCCACGCTGCCGTTGCCGTCCAGATCGTTGGGGTCGGAGTCGTACTCAAACACCCAACGGATTTTGGCGATATTATCCGGCAGCCCGGAATCATATAAAGCGTTATCGTTGTAATCCACCGGCTGAGCAGGGAAGCTTACCCAATCGCCCGGCGCGGGGTTGTATTTGGTCGTATATTCAATCGTGGCGCGCACATAATCGTCCGCCTGCCAGGTTCCGCTGGTCACGCCGACGACCTGCAGCTCGGCGGGCAGCGTGTCGGTCATCACAGTGGCGTTGGCGGGATAATTTGTGCCGTTCGTGCTTAAATTCAAAATGAAGCGCGCCGTGCCGTCAATACCCACCGGGTCGCCCACATCGTCTTTGCTGTAAGTAGGCGTTTCCACAATATTAATGATGTTATGTCCCAATGGCACAGAGCCGCTATCCACGCAGCTCGGGCAAGGAGCGCCGCCCGCGTCTAAATAATCTCCGGTGGCGGCGGCGGTGTTGGTGACGGTATCGCCCACCGCCCAGCCATCCGCCGTGTTGAAGCGCATGGTCACATAGCGCGTGGCGCAGGCAGGCGGCGTGACCGGGCCGGCAATGTTCCAGGTCACCACGCCGCCAGATTCCGTTCCCCCGTCGCTGGCAGAGATAAATTGCGCGCCCGTCGGCAACGTATCCGTTATAGTGACGTTCGTCAGCGCCACGTTGCCTTCCGTAGAGCCGGGGCAAAGGTCAACGCGATAAGTGACGTTGGTATCTACCGTTGGTTCGATGGAAGGGCTGTATAAGGACTTGCTCAAAGACCAATCCGCCACTGGGGCTTGAATGGAGATATTCGGCGAGGTAGAAACAACCGGCGCGCTCCAGTTCGTTTCCCCCGGCGGTTTGATTCTGCCGCTGGCGCTGTTGCTCACCATGGCAGGCAGCGGACGGGTTTCATAATTCACCCGCGCCGCGATCACCGCGTCATATTGCGAGCCATCCAACAGCAAGTGGTCGTCTTTGGTAATGGTCAGCGTGCCGATGGGCGATTCCGTAATGTGAAAACCGCCCGGCACAGACGAGAGCGATTCAATGTATGTAAAAAGCGGTCCGCCGGGCGGGTTGGGGTTGGTGGGTAGCGCGTCTACAATTTCCACATCGCCGCAATCAACCGTCAGGCTGCTGCACGCAAAGCGGATGCGAAAAAAGATAATCTGCCCGACTTTGGCGCTCGTCAGGTCGTCGTCAATGGATTTGGTTAAAATCAATTGCGGCTCGCCCGCGCGAAGCGCCTGCGAAGACGAAACCGCGCCGCCCAACGCCGCAAAAACTAATAAAAAAACAAAAAGAGTTTGAAATACAATTTGTAGCGGGCGCGTTGAGCCAGATATTCTAAATGATAGCATGAACAGCCTCCTGACAAAAAAATAGCAAACCCAAAAAAAACGTTTGCGACAAGACTTTCAACTTCCCTGGCGCAAAAAAAATTACGCTTGTCGGAAGGCAAAAATGTAATGGTAATGCAATGTTTTTCATGTATTTTACAACAGAATAAGACGTTTGTCACATAATTTACGCCCCCTATTCATGGCTTTTTCAAAGTCGGTTTCAGGTTAAAAAAACAGAGTTTCGCGCGGAAAGCGGGGTGAAGACTAAAATTTCTTTTCTCTTTCGTCCATCTTGAAGAAAAAGCGCCCAATAGGGAAGACGGCAGAAGACGGCAGACGTGATAAAATGCAATTGCTTTCAACGAAAATGCTGCCCTCTCACCTTCTCCCCGATTTTCGCATCCGCCAACGCGATTACCTGCTGGAAATTTCGCGGCTTTTAACGCAGGAACTGAATCTCGAAAAGTTGCTTGCGCGCATTTTGCGCATTTCAATTGAAATGCTCGCCGGGCAGGCGGGGCTGATTGCGTTGAAGGGACCTGAAGGTTGGCGGGTCGCGGCGGCGCATGGAATCGCTCCCGCGTTTCTGAGTTACCTCGAACCGCTACTGGAAGAGGACGTGGCAGGCGAGCTGGACGCGGCGGAGATCAACCGCATGTTGAAGGAATTGACTTACACCGCCAGCATGGGTCTATTAAACGGCGTGGGGCTGCCGCTTGCCGCGCAAGGCGAAGTGATTGGGGTCATCTTTATCTTCCGCAACTACGCCGATTTATTCACCCCCAACGACCGTGCGTTGCTGCAAGCCTTCGCCGATCAAGCCGCCATCGCGGTCTTAAACGCGCAGCTCTACGGGCAAATTTCCTACGAAAAGCAAAGGCTAGACGCGCTGCTAGACGCGGGCGCGGACGGCGTTCTCATCCTCGACGCAAATCTGGTCGTCGAGCGCTGCAACATCGCGTTTGAGAAGATGTACGGGCTGCCGCGCGAGCAAATTGTCGGACGAGCTCACCGCGAAATCATCCGCTGGAAGAAAGAGCCGCACGGCACAACCCTGGAAGAGGCGATTGAAAGCCAAAACTGGCCCCTCACCCCCAACGCCACCCTTTATGTGGAAGGCGATTTGGAACGCGAAGCGCCGACTCCGCTGCCCGTCGGAGCGACTTACGCGCCGCTGCTTTCAGAAGAGGGCAAGTTGCGCAACGTCATCGTCAGCGCGCGCGACATCACTCACTTTCGCACGGCGGATGAAGTCAAAGCGACCTTCATCTCCATCGTCAGCCATGAGCTGCGCACGCCCGTCGCGCTCATCAAAGGCTACGCATCCACGCTGCGACGCGACGACGCCAAATGGGATAAGCGCACCATGAACGAATCGCTGGCGGTGATCGAAGAAGAAGCCGACCGCCTATCCAAAATGGTGGATGATTTGCTGGACGCTTCGCGCCTGCAAGCGGGCGGGTTGAAATTAAATCAATCCGACGTTTCGCTGCCCGCCCTTGCCGCGCGAGTCGTTGAGCGTTTCGCGCCGCAATCGCCCAAGCATACGTTGAGCGCGAATTTTCCGTTGAATTTTCCGATTATCATCGGCGATGAAACGCGGCTGGAACAGGTGTTATCCAACCTCGTCTCCAATTCGCTGAAATACGCGCCCGAAGGCAAGATAGAAATCAGCGGCAGTTTACGTCCCGATCAAATTGTGGTTTGCGTCAGCGACGAAGGCAAGGGCATTGAAGCAAAAGACCTGCCCTACATCTTTAACCGCTTTTATCGTTCCACCTCCGCCGTCAAGCGCACCAAAGGCGCCGGGCTGGGGCTTTACCTTGCGCGAGCTATCATCGAGGCGCACGGGGGGCAAATTTGGGCTGACGCCAACGTCGGCAGCGGCGCGCGCATTTGCTTTTCGCTGCCGCGCTAATCACCTGCTCCATTGACTTAAAAACTCCGCGACTGCCGCGACGGTTTGCGCCTGCTGTTCGGCGCGGGAGATAGAAGCGGTCATATCGCCGGGTTGCTCGCCGTAATCGCCAAACTGCGCGTGATTGCCGCCTTCAATGACCGTATACTGCGCGTCCGTCGGCAGCGCGGCGCGTTTTTCCGCGAATATCTCCGTGCCCGCCATATCGCGCGTGCCGTAAATGGTCAGAAACTTCAAGCCGCTGTTTTTTAAAGAATCGTCGGGAGGGTAGGAAGCCCAAAAAATAAGCCCCTCGATTCTTTCGGGATGATTTTTTGCGTATAACGCTGAAGCCACTCCGCCGAGCGAATGTCCGCCCGCCGCCCAATGTTGAATCTGCGGGTATTTTGCAAACACAGCGTCGGCGGCGTTCACGTCGAAGAACGCCAGATTCAAACGAACCCGCAGCAGCGCCGTCAGGTAGCCGCGCGCGGCAATCTGGCGCAGAGGAACGGCGTAGGAACGATAATCCACCCGCCCGCCCGGATAAAAGATAAACCCGACCGAAGGCTGCGCCTTCGCCGATTGAAAGGCGATAAAATCGCCTTCGTTTGTTACGACGACTTCCGAGTCGGATTGCAGCGCAGCCAGCGCTTCCGGCGCAGGAACCAGCGGCGTTTCCGCCCAAACGACAAAGCCCGACGCCGAAACGACCACGAGGGCAAGCGCAATCAGCGACGCGCGTTTAATCCATTTCATCAAGTAGGTTTCTCGCTTTCTTCCAAATTTGGTCGAACATCTCAACGGTTAATTTTCCGGTGAGCGTATTTTGCTGGCTGGGGTGATAAGAGCAAATCAAAAACGCGCCATGAGGGATAAGAGCGGAGGCGGGCAGCGCATAAAGCGCGCCATGAGCAAACTTCCGCGTCGGGCTTCGCGCGGCTAAAATTTTTAGAACGCGGTCAAACGCGACTTTACCAAGACAGACCATGACTTTCGGTTGGAGAATTTGAATTTCGCGCTCCAAATACGGCTGGCAGGCGTTTAATTCCGCAGGAGCGGGTTTGTTGCCGGGCGGAGCGCAACGCCCCGCGGCGGTGATATAGGCGTCGCGCAAGGTTAAACCGTCGGCGCGAGAAACGGAATGCGGCTGACTGGCGAAGCCCGCGCGATGTAAGGCAGGGTATAAAAACCCGCCCGAAGCGTCGCCCGTGAACTGCCTGCCGGTGCGATTCGAGCCGTGCGCGCCGGGAGCCAGCCCCACGATCAGCAGGCGGGCGTTTGGGTCGCCAAAGCCGGGAACCGGCTTGCCCCAATATTCCCACTCCCGATACGCCTTGCGCTTCGCGCGCGCAATCTCCTCGCGCCACTTAACCAGACGCGGACATTTACGACAGGCGACGATTTTTTCGTTAAGAGATTGCAATGGCGAAGTCTTCGGCATGGCTTCCTCAAACAAAAAATTGAAATTTACAAAATCAGCATCGCGTCGCCGAAGGAGTAAAAGCGGTAGCCTTCCTTAATGGCGGTTTCATAGGTTTGGAGAATCAGCTCGCGCCCGGCAAAAGCGCTGACCAGCATAATCAACGTGGACTTGGGCAGGTGAAAGTTGGTAATCATTGCGTCCGTCGCTTTAAAATCAAAGCCGGGCAAAATGTAAATGGAAGTGGAGCCGACGAACGGAGAAATGGGCGCGCGCCGGTCGGCGAGTTGAGCGCCCGCCGATTCCAGCGTCCGCACGCTCGTCGTGCCGACGGCAATCACGCGCCCGCCGCGCCTTCTGGTTTCGTTGATTGCGTCCGCCGTCTCTTGCGGCAGCTGACACCATTCGGTGTGAATCTTATGCTCGGCGGGGTTTTCTTCAGTCACAGGGGCGAAGGTATCCAGCCCGACATGCAAGGTGACTTCGGCGGTTTGGATTCCCGCCGCTCGCAGTTCGTCCAACAAGCGCGGGGTGAAATGCAGCCCGGCAGTCGGCGCGGCGGCGGAGCCGACGTCGCGCGCGAAGACGGTTTGATAGCGTTCCGGGTCGCGCAAGGGTTCGTGAATATACGGCGGCAAGGGGACGTTGCCGATTTTCGCCAGATGCGGCTCGATAGGCTCGGAGAAGCGGATCAGGCGCTGCGAACCTTCTAAAACCTGAAGAATTTCGCCGAAGAGGTTTTCGCCCAACTTCACCTTCTTGCCCGCGCGCAGCCCTTTTCCGCCCGCCAGCGCTTCCCAAGTTGTTTCGTCGCGGCGGCGCAGCAACAAAATTTCAACCTTGCCGCCTGTCTCTTTTTGGGCGTAAATTCGCGCAGGGATGACGCGCGTGCGGTTGAGGATGAGCAAATCGCCGGGGCGAAGATACTCCCCCACCTGCGAAAAGGCGCGATGTTCCACCGCGCCCGAAGCGCGACGCAACACCAGCAAACGCGACGAATCGCGCGGCTCAGCCGGAGTCTGCGCAATGCTGGAAGCGGGCAAGTCGTAATCGAAGTCTGAAGTTCGCATATCAGAAAAACAAACTATCCATTAAAATCAAGCAGGAAGAGGACGGAGAGCGCGGGACAGCTCCGTCTCGTCATATTCGGGCAGAATTAACGCAAGTTCGCGGAGGCAAACCATGAAACTCACTTTCTACGGCGCCGCGCAAACGGTGACCGGCTCGATGCATCTGCTGGAAGTCAACGGCTCGCGGCTGCTGCTAGATTGCGGATTGTATCAGGGGAAGCGCAAAGAATCCATAGAACGCAACCGCAACTTTCCCTTCGACCCAAAAACGATAGACGCGGTAATTCTTTCCCACGCGCACGTGGACCATTCGGGCAATTTGCCCAATCTCGTCAAGCAGGGTTTCTCCGGGCTGATTTATTGCACCGCCGCCACCGCCGACTTGACCGACATTGTCGTCCGCGATAGCGGTCACGTGCAAGAAAAGCAAGCGCAAAGCGCCAGCTGGCACAACCGTAAACGCGGCGAACCCGAAGTGGACCCGCTTTATACGGAAGAAGACGCGAAAGAAGTCGAGCCGTTGTTGCAGCCTTACCGGTACAACGAGCCTTTTGAGCCGGACGGCGTGAAAGGCGCGCTGGTTGAATTTCACGACGCAGGACACATTCTCGGCTCAGCGGGAATCTCGTTGCGGCTGGAAGAACACGGACGCAAACGGCATTTGTGGTTTTCGGGCGATATTGGCAGGCGCGGCATGCCCATTTTGCGCGACCCGGTTTTGCCAGACGAAGACGTGGACGCGCTGATTATGGAATCGACCTACGGCGATAAGCCCCATCGCGGGGCGGAAGAAGCTTACAACGAAATGCGCGCCGTCATCAAGCGCACGTTAGAGCGCGGCGGAAAGGTGATTATCCCCGCTTTTGCCGTCGGGCGCACGCAGGAGTTGGTTTACAACCTCAGCCTGATGTATGAAAGGAACGAGCTGCCCAAAGTCCCCGTCTATGTGGATAGCCCGCTGGCGGTGAACGCTTCGGATATTTTTCGCCGCCATCCCGAATGCTTCGACGAAGAGATGTGGCGGCAAATTGAGACGGGGCATCCCGCGCTGGAATTCAAGAAGCTGACGTATATTCACAGCCTGGAGGAATCGAAGGCGCTAAACGCGCGCGACGACCCGATGATTATCATCTCCGCTTCGGGCATGGCGGAAGCCGGGCGGGTGGTGTATCACATTCGCTGGGCGATTGAAAACAAAAAAAACACAATTATGATCGTCTCATGGCAGGCGCCCGATACGCTGGGGCGCAGATTAGCCGACCGCGAAAAGACGGTGAAAATTTTCGGCGACGTTTATCAATGCAAAGCGGAAATTGCCACCGTCGGCGGGCTTTCGGCGCACGCCGGGCAAGACCTGCTGTTGGAATACGCCCTGCGGGTGAAAGGCAGCGCGGAATCCATTTTCATTGTACATGGCGAAGAGCGCGCCGCCCTGCCGTTGATGGATAAGTTAAAAGAAAACCGCGTCAGGCACGTTTTTTATCCCGCCCCGCGCAGCAGCGCGGCGCTGTAAGCGGCTTCATTTCAAAATCCGCTTCATCATGCTTTCCACCGCGCGATAAACGGGAGAATCGTCGCCCAAATCCACCAGCGGTTTGCCGGAAAATTCAAATGTAGCGAGTTCCTCGTCGGCGGGAATTGCGCCAAGAAAGTCGGCGTTGATTTTTGCAATTTCGGCTTGCAGCGTCGGAGGGATGGTTCCGCCGGAAACGCGATTCACAATCAGATACAGATTTTCCACGCGAATATCGAGCGCGCGGCTCATATCGGCGATGCGTTGCGCGGCGACCAGCCCGCGCTGGGTGGGGTCGCTAACGATGAGCAGATGCTGCACGTCGCGCGTGGTGCGGCGGGAGAGATGCTCCATGCCCGCTTCGTTGTCAATCACCACGTAAGCGTAATGACGGCTGAGGCCGTCCACCACTTCGCGCAAGTTGTGATTGACGGCGCAGTAACAGCCGGGACCTTCGCCGCGTCCCATCGCGATCAGGTCAAAGCGCGAGCCTTCCGCCAGCGAAGAGCGAACATGATATTCCAGGTAGTCGCGCTTGCTCGCCCCGCCCGGCATCGTTCCCATCGCCGCGCCGCCTTCCAGCAGAGAAGACTTGACCTGCGAAAGCATATCCTCTCGAATATCGCCCACCGTCCATTCAAGTTCCAGCCCCAAAACCATGTTCAGGTTCGAGGAGGGATCGGCGTCAATGGCGAGGATGCTGCCCGTCTGGTTTTGGGCAAGGTATTTAATGACCATGCCAGCGAAGGTGGTCTTGCCCACGCCGCCTTTGCCAGCGAGCGCTATTGTAGTCGTCATCGTTTGTTAGTCTCCCAGTTTTCTGGTCGCCAGTCATCCAGTCTCTAATTTTTCCATAATCTTCTGCGCGGATTCTTTCAACTCTGGCGCATGGTCGTACACGGGAATGTTGAGTCTATCCGCTTCCTGCACTTTCAAATCCGCCGGGAGGCAACCAAGCACGGGCAGACCGGGCGTTTCAGATTCGAGAAACTTTGCTTCGTCTGCGTTTCTCACTTTGTTGCCGACCAGATACAGCCGGTTAAGTTTAATATCGTTGGCGAGTTTTTTAATTTGAGCCGCCGTGCCAAGGCTGCGGCGAGTCGGCTCGACGACGACAATCATCGCGTCCACAAAATCAGCCGTCGCCCGACCGAGATGCTCCACGCCGGCGTACATATCGAGCAGCAGCACATCATCTTTGCGGAAGAGTAGATGAGTGAAAAGCGTTTTCAACATCGCGGATTCAGGGCAGATGCAGCCGGAGCCGCCCAAATCTACGCTGCCCATTTCCAGCAGCCTCACGCCGCGATGCGTCACGCTGAAGCGTTCGGGAATATCGTCCACGCGCGGGTTGAGAGTGAAGAAGCCGCCCACCGTGCCGGGCTTGGCGCCGGTGCGTTCTTCGATGAGATCACCCATTTCGGCGATTGGATGCAAGCGGGCGCGCAGCTCAGGGGGAAACCCCAACGCGCCCGCCAGGCACGGACTGGGGTCCGCGTCCACCGCCAGCGTTTGCCGTCCCATATCCGCATAAGCCTGCGCCATCAGCGCCGTGAGAGTGGTCTTGCCGACTCCGCCTTTTCCTGTGATTGCAAGTTTCATTTTTTATCCTTTACCTCGTTTCCCGCGCCGACCCGCGGCGCGGAGAGAGCGACGGGGCTATTTTACATGATAGCGTCTCGATTTTCACGTAAAAGCGGCGCGATATTAATCTCGCGCTACGCGATTGGCGGAGACCGTCCACGAACGCCATCCACGAATTCACGAAAGCGCTCCGCTGCCAGAGCGCTTTCGTTCTTGATGCGCTCGTCGTGTTCAAGTATTCACGACCCTATTCACGGACGGTTTTGCTCAGGGCAAGAATCTTGCGCTACGCGATTGACGGATTATTTTGTTAAAGCGCAAAATCTCACGGTATGCGATTGATAGATTAATTTGTTAACTGTTTGCAAAGCGCAAAGCGACGTAAATCCATCATAATTTAAACACTATGAGAATCAAAGCGCTGGTCATTGACGACGACAAAGCCGTCACCGATTTGATGAAAATGCTGCTGGAAACGCAGGGCTACGAGGTGGTTGCGACCAACTACGGGGCGGAAGGCGTAAAACTGGCTAAGGAAGCCGCGCCGCAAGTGATTTTGCTCGACCTGATGATGCCCGACATGGACGGCTGCGAGGTCTGCCGGGAGGTGCGTAAATTCAGCGCCGTTCCCGTCATCGTCCTTTCCGCCGTGAGCGACCCGGCGATGATTTCCGCCGCAGTAGACGCAGGAGCGGATCTTTTCTTGACCAAGCCCGCGTCAGTCAGCGTGCTGGCGGCGCACATCCGCAAATTGTTGCGCCCGCAAACCGGCGCGTTATCGCCCAAAGACCTTCCGCCCGCCGTAAACGCTTCTACGGCGCGAAACACGCAACCGCTCGCCTCGTAAAGCAGTCGGCAACGCCCGCGCGCGCGGGCGTTTTTTTATTTCAAAGAGCGCAGCGCGGCGGCGGTCTGTTGTGGCGCGTCCAGCATGGGGGCGTGACCGACGCCGGGCAGTTCAAACAACGGCGCGGAAGGGCGCAGCGTCCGCGCTTCGCGCGCACGCTCGACGGGAATCAGCTCGTCCGCGTCGCCGTGAATCAAAACGAAGGGATGCTCCGCCATGGAAAAAAGCGGGGTAGAATCGGCGCGTTCCGCCATCGCCCTGAGGGCGCTCGCCATGCCGTCCTTGTTTTGCCGCAGCATCATTTCGCGCAGCGCGGCTTGAGTCTGCGGGTTGGCGGAAAATTTCGCCGTCATCGAATCGGCGGCGACGCTTGCGCCTTTCTCTTGAATCTCGCGCGCAGTTTGATAGCGGCTCTCTCGCTTTTCGGGCGAATCGCCCGCGATTTGCGAAGCGACCAGCGCGAGGCTCTCGACCAGATAGGGATGTTTGGAGGCGAAAGCCAGCGCGACATATCCGCCCATCGAATGTCCCGCCAACGCGGCGCTTTGCACGCCGATTGTTTGCAGCAGCGCGGCGAGGTCGTCCGCCATATCGGCGACGGAGTACGACGCGGCGGAAGAGAACGAGCCGCCAAACCCGCGCAGGTCTGGCAAAATCAAATCGAAATCGTCGAGCAGCAGTTCTGCCGTCGGCGCCCAGATGGTATGGTCAAGCGGAAAGCCGTGAATTAAGACGAGAGGCTTTCGCCCTTCGCCGACGCGCTCGTAAAAAATCGTCGAACCGTTCACAAAAACTTTGCCCATCTTTTTTTACCTCCACTTGACCGCCGCTTTGAGTTTGCTGCCGAGCCGCGAACGATAATAGACAAAGCCGTTATCGCGCCCGAACTCGAACACGCGGCGGGTGACGTCCACGTCCATTTTGCAATATTCCGCCAGTTTATCCAGCTCGCCCGCGCGAAACCATTCGACGGCTTGCAATCCGTCGGCGCTTTTACCCGTCCCCAGCGTAGCGCTTGCGACGTCTTCCAGGCTGACGGCAAAGCCCAGTGTCTGGCGCAAATCGAAAAACAAATCCAGCGTAGGGATGGAAGCGAAGCGGACGTTTGGCGCGTAAGGCTGCAAGACGAGGTAATCAAATCCCTTTAAGTTAAAACCGACGACTTTATCGGCGGATTGCAATTCACGAATCAACGCGGGCGCGTCTTGCTCCCAATACACGGCGAAATCGCCGCGCCGCTCGGACCAGGTGACGCCGCAAGACATTTTCAGTTGAGCGACGTTCGCTCGTCCGCCGACGTCTTCAAAGACGTTTTGAGTTTCCAAATCGAAAAATACGTAATTCATTCGTCTTCCTTTTCTTGCGGCTTTTGCAATTCCTCGCGGGCGAAGGCGAGCGCCTGTTCGCGGGTTTGAATCGCTCCGGCGGCTTGATTCTCGCGGATGGCTTCCAACAATTGACCGACCCGCCTGCCCGGCTTAAGATTCAGTTCGCGCATCAACACGTCGCCGTCCAGCAGGCGCGGCGGAGAGACGGCTTCCTCAGGGCGTTCCCAATAGTTTTCCAACAGCAAGCGCGCGACGTCCAGATACGCCGTCCACGTTTCGATAGTCAGTTCCTGAGCGAAAACGGCGCGCGCGTCAGCAAGGGCAAGCAGGATTAAATCCACGCCCGCTTCACCCGTCTCGCGGAAAAATTTGTAAACGGCTTTGCGCGAAGGCGGCTGTCCTTCGCGCTCCATGCAATTCGCCAAATCATGCAGGCGCATGTGGCAAAGAACAATCGTCTCGACGCGACGGATTTCCTCCGCGCTGAGATTGAAGGCGCGCAGCCTATCAACTGCCAGCTCGGCGCTTTTGATCTCGTGACGCAAAAAGCGAATTTTGCCCGATTCTTCCGCCGTGCGCGCGTAAGGCTTGCCGGCGTCGTGGTACAGCGCGGCGAAGAAGAGCAAGCCGCGATGCGGGCGGTCTACGTTCAAAGAATCGGCGAAGTGAGCGGCGAAGCGTTCGCGGTAACGTCCTAACCGCAAACCGAGCAACCCCGTAAACATATCGCTGGTCTTTTCGGCGTCATAGCCGACGCGCAGCGCGCGAATCAACCCGTCCAGATGATTCAACAGGGCGAGGGTATGCCGCCAGACGTCGAAGACATGCGGGGGGGATTGCTTCAAGCCTTTGAGGGCGGGCAGCTCCGGCAAGAGATGAGGAAGCGCGCCAAGCATATCCAGGGCGAGGATGCAAGAGTCGGCTTTAGGTCCGCTCAGCATTTTGAAAAGTTCGTCGCGCAAGCGTTCGGGAGAAACGCGCGTTAATTGCGGAACCGCCTGCCTCATCCATGCGCGAGTTTGTTTTTCAATGTGGAAGTCGAACGCGGCGGCTTGACGCACCGCCCGCAAGATTCTCAACGGGTCGTCGGCAAAAGAATCGGGCGAGCAGGCGCGGATAATTCGCGCGCGGAGGTCGTTGCCGCCGCCGAGAGGGTCAATCAATTTTTCGTTGCGTAGATCGTAAGCCAGCGCGTTCATGCAAAAATCGCGGGCGCGCAGGTCTGCTTCCAGCGAAGCGCCGCGATAAACGGCGAAGTCAAGGAAGATGCGCGCGCCGCTTTCCGCGCGGACGACGACTCGCCCGGTATCGCGCTCTTCGTCCAGCGGGAAAAAATCCGCGTCCAGAGCGCGCGCGGCTTTGCGCGCCAACGCGATTCCGCCGGCGGGGACGGCGAAATCGAAGTCGAATGATTGGCGCGAAAGGAAGAAATCGCGCAGCGCGCCGCCAACGAGATGGATTTCGCTCTCCTGCGGCAGCGCGGCGAGCGTTTTTTGGATCACAGCGGGAAGCGGAAGCATGAAGACAATCTCCGGTTTTTCTTTGGGGCGGCTTTGTTGGGCGGCGCGCAAGGCTTGTTCGGGCGTTTCGCCCTGCGCGATAATTTTACCGCGCAGTCGCGCCGCCCAGCGCCCTGCGTAGAAAGAATCTCCGCCGTTCCATTCGCTCATCGGCGCGAGTATAACAAAAAAATTTCAAGAAAAGATTTGAGAGCAATTCCGCCCGCGCGCCTTGGCGCGATAAAGCGCCGCGTCGGCGTAATGAACGAGTTCATCCAGCGAAAGCGCCTGCGCGGGAAAGCTGGCAATTCCGGCGGTGAAGCGAATCGTCGCTTCCTGTTCGTTTATCTTCAACGGGCGATTCGCTAAAAAGGCTCGCCATTCCTCCGTCCTGCGGAAGGCGTCTTCCGCCGCAGCCCCGCTAATAGCGATGATAAACTCGTCGCCGCCGTAGCGGCAAACGATATCTTCCGCGCGGGTCATATCTTTCAGGCAGGCGGCAAAAGCGCGCAGCGCCTCGTCCCCGGCGGCGTGACCGTAGTTATCGTTCAAAACTTTGAGGTCGTCCATATCCAGCATAAGGACGCTGAAGGAATGACGTTCACGCGAGGCGCGGGCGAATTCCCTTTGCAAGGCGTCCTGCATGTAGCGGCGGTTATATAAGCCAGTGAGCGGGTCGCGGAGAGCTTGTTCGCGCAGCTCGGCTTGCAGCGCCTCCACTTCCGCCACGCGCAAACGCAGCTGCTCGTGAATTTGCTTTCTTTCGGTAACGTCGCGCGCGGCGGCATAAATCAGTTTGCCGACAGGAGTTGAGCGCCATTCCAGCCAGCGATACGAGCCGTCCTGGCGCCGATAGCGGTTTTCAAAGCTGATGACGTCCGCGCCCGCCGCAAGAAGGGCGAGAGCTTCCCGCGTGGCAGGCAAATCTTCGGGGTGAACGAAATCCAAAAATTTTTTACCTTCCATCTGTCCCAGAGGATAACCGAGCGTCTCCTGCCATTGAGGATTTAAGCGGCGAAAATGTCCGTCGGTATCGGCAATGCACAACAAATCGAGGCTGACGCTGAAAAAGAGGTCCAACTGCGCCTGCGCTTCGCGCAAGGATTTTTCGGCGCGCTGGTATTCGGTGACGTCTTCAAAAATGCCGTCGTAATATACAATCCGCCCGTTTTTATCCTTCACCGCCGTCGCGCTTTCGCGGACGAACATGGCGCTGCCGTCTTTGCGCCGCCACACGCTTTGCAAGCCGCTGACGGAGCCGTCGCGGCGCATCCTTTCGACGAATTGAGCGCGCGAAGGCTGGGAGACCAATTCGTCGCGTTCCAGGTTGAGCCGCGCCAGTTCGTTGAACGAATCGTACCCCAGAGCGCGAACCGCCGCCGGGTTGGCGAAGAGAATCGCGCCGTCGGGCGCGGTGCGATATATGCCGACGACGGCGTTTTCAAACAGGCTGCGAACGTGCAGTTCGCGCTGGCGCAGCGTGTCTTCCGCCAGTCGGCGTCCGTTCATTTCGCGCCGCGCTTCGCTTACGCTCGCCTCCAAAATGGAAATCAAAAAAAACGCCGCCGCCGCCGCCAAAGTCAGCAGCATTTCCGCAAAAACCACGTCCAGCCAGTTGGGGGAAAAACCGCCGCGCGGAACATACCAGCCGTTTATCTCTCCGGCGACCAGCCAAAAGACCGCCGCGGCGGAAATGGCGACGGACATAACCAGCCCGCGCTTTCCCAGCGCCACGCCGGAAAATAAAATCACCGCCGGATAAGCCATGACCGCATAATCATGAATCCCCTGGCCTGTGGTCGCCAGCGCGGTAACCAATAGCGCGTAAAGCCCCGTCATCCAAAAGACGCTGGCGCGCAACTTCCCGTAAAACGTCAAAAACACGGCGGGCAATTGCGCCAAACAACCGAGAGCCAGCAAGCGAAACAGGCTAAAATCGCCCCAAACAAAATCAACCGCAGCGGCGACCGCGCTAAAGAACCAGAACACAAACAACATCGCCATTTGAACGCGGAAAAGGCGAAGTTCGTCCCCGCTGCGAGGGGCAGCAAATCGCCGCCATATTGCAAATCCCGAAAACATTTCCCAAAAGTCTCCTTATTAAAACGGGTTTGCCAATGAAACAGTTTTATTCCTCGTTTAACATGATTGTAATCGAAAATAAAAATTATTTGGGCGCAAAAAAACGTCGCCGGGCGCGAACCCGACGACGGCAAGGCTAAAGGCGAAACTTAATTCGCCACAGCGATGCTGACCGCTTCCGGCTTTATGACCAGCAGCGGAACTTGTAAATTAAACTGCGGCAAATACGGGTTGGTAATGCGCGAATCATAGATGGACAACCATGAAATGCGCATGACTTCCAGACTCACGCCGACTTCCGTCGCGGCGGACATGCGGATATGCCCGCGGAATTGAAAAGAGCCGACCAGCAAATCCGCCGGTTGCATCACGCGGTTACCTTCGGTGGGGTCGTAATCCATTGGGTCTTGCGCGGGCGGCACGATGTGAAAAGCGATGACACTGGCGGTGGGAACGAAAATTTCCGGATACGAAAGCGACTTGGGCGGCGTTCCGCCAAAGGCAATGACATGAGCGTTGCGCAGGTATAAGTAGTTGGGCACTCCTTGCGTGCGCAGCAAAATGCTGACGCGCACGCTCTCTTTGGCGAGCAGCTCGCCATGAATCAGCGTGCCGGGCGTATAAATCATCACGGGGACAAGTTTTTCATCGGGCGCAAGCGGTTTCATCGTTCATCTCCTGTTCTGAATGCTTTAATTATATAGCCCCTTCCAATTGACGTCATCCCCGCTTATACTTAAAAATTATGCCCGCTACGACAAACGCATCCCAAACAAAACGCCGCTGGCTGACGCTGCCAGCTCTCACTCCGCAAGCGAACAAAGCGCTCGAAAAGCTCCCGCCCATCTTAAGGCAAATCGTCTTCAATCGCGGATACGCTACGGAAGAAGCGGCGCGGGCGTACCTCAACCGCAAGCTCGCCTTCGACCCCGACCCGTTCCAAATGAGCGGCATGAGCGCCGCCGTCGAGCGGATTCGCCGCGCCATTCAAAACGGCGAGCCAATCGCCGTGTACGGCGATTACGACGTGGACGGCGTGACCGCCACCGCCCTGCTGACGGAAACGTTGCAGCGCCTCGGCGCAAACGCGCGCGGCTACATCCCCAATCGGTTTGAAGAAGGCTACGGGCTAAACAACGCGGCGCTGGAAGAGCTCAAAGCAAGCGGGGTTCAATTGGTGATTACGGTGGACTGCGGGATTCGCTCGCCCGACGAAGCGCGGCACGCGCGCGAAATCGGGCTGGATCTCATCGTCACCGACCATCATCATCCCGCCGAAGGCGAACTGCCGCCCGCGCTGGCGGTCCTCAACCCCAAGAAAAAAGGCGACCCCTATCCCGATAAAGACCTTGCCGGCGTGGGAGTCGCCTACAAACTGGCGCAAGCGCTGGCGAACGACGGCTCGCCGCAAGGCGTATCTTTCCTTAACGGGCTGCTCGACCTTGTGGCGCTGGGAACGGTCGCCGACCTTGCCCCGCTCACAGGCGAAAACCGCTTCCTGGTTCACAACGGATTGAAGCAAATGCGCCAGACGACGCGGCAGGGATTATTCTCGCTCGCGGCGGCGGCGGAAGTTCCGCTCGCCAAAGCCAACGCGACGCACATCGGGTTCAGTCTGGGTCCGCGCCTGAACGCAGCCGGCAGATTAAGAGAAGCGCTCGCCGCTTACGAGCTGCTCGTCACCAAAGACCCGCAGCGCGCCGGACGCCTGGCGCAAGAATTAAACATCCAAAACCGCGAGCGGCAAGCGCTGACGCGCGAAACGCAAACCAAAGCGGAGGAAATCGCCATGCGCGAAGACCCTTCGGCGTATCTGCTGTTCGCCGCGCACGAAGATTTTAACTCCGGCGTGATTGGTCTGGCTGCCTCGCGTCTGACCGAAAGCCATTACCGCCCGGCGGTGGTTGCGGCGAAGGGCGAGAAAGAAACGCGCGGCTCGTGCCGCTCCATTCCGGAATTTCACATCACCGACGCGCTTGACCAATGCAAAGACCTGCTCGTCCGTCACGGAGGTCACGCCGCAGCGGCCGGCTTCACGGTGAAAAATGAAAACCTGCCCGCGCTGGTGAAACGTCTGAAAGCCATCGCCAAGGAACAATTGGAATCAAAAGACCTGCGCGCCACGCTGACGGCAGACATGGAAGTTTCGCTGAAAGACATGCGCGGCGAATTGTATCTGAACGCGCTGCGCTACCTGGAACCGACGGGATACGGCAACCCCGCCCCGGTGTTCGTGGCGCGAAACGTCAAAGTGAAATACGCCAGAGTGGTCGGCGCGGACGGCAAACACCTGAAGTTGACGCTAGAAGATGAAACTGGCTACGCGCATGACGCCATCGGGTTCAAACTCGGCGAATGGGCGAAAAACATCCCCCCGCGCGTGGACGTGATGTTCGCTTACGAGCCAAACGAATTCAACGGGCGGGTGACTTATCAACTAAACTTGAAGGACATTAAAGCGCACGGCGATTCCGACTGAACTTCGCTTTCGCCCGTAAATCAGACCGCAGCCTAAGGAGAGTTTTATGACCGATTCAACCAAACAATGGATAGAAAAAGACAAGAAGCAGCTGCACCCCGTTTATCACCCCAAATCGCACGCCGACCCGCTGGTGATTGAGCGCGGCGAGGGAGTCTGGCTTTATACCGCCGACGGAAAAAAAATCCTCGACGGCATGGCGGGACTGTGGAACGTCAACGCCGGATACGGGCGCGAAGAAATCGCGCAAGCCGCCTACGAGCAGATGAAGGTCATGGCTTTCACCTCGAACTTCGCCGGCATGACCAACCTGCCTTCCATTCAACTCGCCGAAAAGCTCGCGGGCTTCGCTTATGAAGGGCTGAATACGACCTTCTTCACTTCCGGCGGCTCGGAGGCGAACGACTCCGCCTTCAAAACGGCGCGCTATTACTGGAAGCGCAAAGGCAAGCCCGGCAAATATAAAATCATCGCGCGCAAAGGCGCGTATCACGGAATCACGCTGGCGGCGACCTTTGCGACGGGGCTGGAAAAATATCACCTGATGTTTGGTCCCGCGCCCGAAGGATTCGTTCACATCCCCGCGCCAAATCCGTATCGTTACGAAGGGAAATTGAAAGACGGCGAGACGGTAGGCGAAGCCGCCGCGCGCGAATTAGAAGAGGCGATTCTGCGCGAAGGCGCGGATACGGTCGCGGCGTTCATCGCCGAGCCAGTGATGGGAGTCGGCGGCGTGATTGTCCCCCCCGCCGATTACTTCCCGCGCATCCGCGAAATTTGCGACACACACGAAATCCTCTTCATCGCGGACGAGGTCATCACCGGCTTTGGGCGCACGGGCGAATGGTTCGCGTTAAAGCATTGGAACGTCAAGCCCGATATTTTGTGCTTCGCCAAAGCCGTCACCAGCGGCTACGCTCAACTTGGCGGAATGCAAATTTCCGACGAAATCCGCGAGACGATGGAATCCGCCGCCGACTCCGAAGCCTGGATGCACGGCTATACTTATTCGGGCCACGCGATGGCTTGCGCAGTAGGGATCAAAAACCTTGAAATCATGGAGCGCGAAAATTACCCCGCGCGGGCGAAGGAACTTGGCAAACGTCTGCTCGGCGGGTTGAAGACCCTCGCGGAGTTTCCCTTTGTGGGCGAAGCGCGCGGCTTGGGGCTGGTCTGCGGCGTGGAGATTGTCGCGAACCAAGAATCCAAAACGCCCGACCCGGCGCTGACAATGAAAATTTTCAAAGCCGCCGAAAAGTGCGGGCTACGCTCGCGCCCGCTCGGCAACACGCTTGCCTTCTCTCCCCCGCTGTGCATTACGGAAGAAGAGACGGACGAAATCGTCAAGCGGCTTGGCGCGGCAATGGACGGAATTAAAGAATAATAAAGAAAACGTCCCGAAGGAAGACCACCTTCGGGACGTTTTTTATTTAGACTGCTTCAGCCTGCGCAAACTGGCTGTTGTACAACTCGGCGTAAAA
>DAOUBR010000084.1:0-58336 GCA_034432535.1 Anaerolineales bacterium
CGAAGAATGTACCGATCCTGACAAGACGAGACAAGCCAGATCACTTTTACAGAAAAATCCTTGCACTATCGGTCAAAATATCCCGCTTTACCCGGGCGAAACGCTGATTGGCAGAAGCTCAACCTGTCCTTTTGAACGGCGGCGACGTTATTCAAGTGGGGTATTACCAGATTTTTGAACTGCGCCAGTGAAAATGTTTAATCATTGACCGAAGCGGAAGTATCCCCCGCCGGCAGCCAGACCACGAACGACGTCCCTTCGCCTTCTTTGGATTCCGCCTCAATGCGTCCGTTGTGGCGTTCGACAATCCATTTGGTGATGGACAAGCCCAAGCCGAATCCGCCGGAAGCGGAGCGCGCGCGCGATTTCTCCGCGCGGTAGAAACGCTCGAAGATGTGCGGCAAATCCTCGGCGGGGATTCCCGGGCCCGTATCGCGGACAATCACCCGCGCTTGGTCGCCGAAGCGTTTCAGGCTGATGAATATCTCCCCGCCCGGCGGCGTGTATTGAATCGCGTTGGAAATCAAATTCAAAAAGACTTGCTTCAAGCGGTCGCGGTCGCCCAGCGTCAGCGCCTGGTCAATCTCGTTCAAGTGAACCTTCACCTTCGTTCCCGCCAACACCGACATTTCGGTAAAAACTTCGGTCAGCAGCAGGTCGAGCTCGACGGGTGCGAAGTTCAACGCCAGCTTGCCCGCTTCGGCTTGCGCCAGCATCAGCAGCCCGCCCACCAGTCGCGTCAGCCTGCCCGCTTCCTGGTCAATGCTGGCGAGCGAATCCTCGTCGGCGGTTTTCAAGCGGCGGATTAAATCCACATTGCCCTTGATGACCGTCAGCGGCGTGCGCAGCTCGTGGCTGACGTCCGCCAGAAAGCGCTGCTGCGAAGTGAACAAAGTTTCCAGGCGCTCCAACGTTTGATTGAAAGATTCGACCAGATTGCCGATTTCATCCTCGCGGTTGCCCGCGTAAGGGATGCGGCGCGAAAGGTCGTCCGCGCGGTTAATTTGATCCACCGTTTCGGCAATCTCCCGCAGCGAAGCGAGCGCCCGCCCCAGCAGAACCCACGAACCCAGCGCAGCCGTCAACGAAGCAGCCAGCGCCGTCCCTAAAAGAATCAAGATGAGGTCTCCAAGCTCCTTGTCTTGCAGCGTGTGTTGCATGCCGGCTTGCAAAAAACCCGCCCGCCGCCCGCCCACCGACAAGGGAATGGTAAGAACGCGCCAGCGCGTCTCGCCGATGACGACGTTCCGAAAAGTAAACGCGCCTTCGCTCAGGCTTTTTGAATCGAGAGGTTGATTGAGCGCCGCATAATCGGGGGAGACGTAATACAACCCGCCGCGCTCGTCCCAAATTTGGGCGGCGACTCCGCCGGACAGGCGCAGCGCGGGCAGGTTGAGCAAAACAAGGCTGCCGTCCGATTTAATGCGAACGGCGGCAATCATCCGCTCGGCGGCGTTTGCCAACGCCGCGTCGGTTCGGCTGAGAGAGCTAAGCGTAAAGAGAAGATAAACCGCCGCTCCAAAGATGAGCAAAATTCCCCCGACGAACAGCGAATATAAAAGCGTGAGCCGATAACGCGCGGACATTCGGCGAAGGCGCAAAGGTTAGGGATTATCGCGCAGCACGTAGCCCACGCCACGCACGGTGTGAATCAGGCGCGGCTCTCCGCCGCTTTCCAATTTCTGGCGCAAATAGCGGATATAAACTTCCAGCACGTTGCTTTCGCCGCCGAAATCGTAGCCCCACACGCGGTCAAAGATGACCTCGCGGGTCAGCACTTGCTTGGGATGGCGGAGAAAGAGCTCCAGCAATTCATATTCCTTCGCGGTCAGAGTCACCACACGCTCGCCCCGCGAAGCCTGCCGCGAACCGGCGTCGAGCGTGAGGTCGGCGAATTTCAGGATCGGGATTCGCTCGGCTTGCGTTCGGCGCAACAAAGCGCGCACGCGCGCAAGCAGCTCTTCCAGATTAAACGGCTTGACCATGTAATCGTCCGCGCCGGCGTCGAGTCCCTGAATGCGGTCTTGCACCGCGTCTTTGGCGGTGAGCATCAAAACCGGAATCGAACCGCCGGAGCGCAAACGGTGACATACTTCCAAGCCGTCCATGCCGGGCAACATCCAATCGAGAATCACCAAATCGGGAGTATGGTCGCGCGCGGCAATCAGCCCCATGCGCCCGTCGGTCGCGGTATTCACCGTGTAGCCTTCATAAGCCAGCCCGCGCTGCAACAGTTTCAGGATAGCCTGGTCGTCTTCAATGATAAGGATTCTCTCGTTCATGAAAAAGTCTCCTGCGGCGAATATCTATTTCAAAAGCGGCGCGCCGTAAACAAAATATACCATAAATAAGAAAGCCGCGCTTTGCGGCTTCGAACAAGACTTCGACGGGGCGAAAAAAAGACCTCCGAAGCGTTCAAGGCTTCGGAGGTCTTGACTTACGGCATTTGATGACCGTCCATGCCGGCGCCGCCCATCGCGCCCGCCTCCTTCACCGGGACAGCGACGACGACGTCGGGGTGACGATTGAATTTGAGCGTGAGTTTAATCTCTTCGCCGACTTTCAAATCGCGCGTCAAGCCGACGAGCATCACATGCAAGCCGCCGGGCTTAAATTCCACGTCCTGCCCCGTCGGCAGCGGGACGGATTCTTGCGGAATCATCTGCATCACGTCGTTGACCATCTTGCTCAAATGCAATTCCGTCGCGGAGGCGACTTCGGACGAAGCGCCGATCAATTCCAGCGGCGCGCCCGTCCCGTTGCGGAGAACCATGTACGCCGCGCTGTTCTCGCCTTTCAGCGCCGCGCGCGCCCAGGCTCCGCGGGTTTGCAGCTCCCCGCTGGGCGCGCCGCACGAAGCCAGAAATACGGCAAGCAAAGAAATCAAGCCAAAGGTCTTTTTCATTCATCGCTCCTTGTCAGGTTTTGAATTTTAGACGCCTTTCCGCCGCGAAAGATACAACCTGCCTTTCCACGAAACGCCCCGCCCGGAAAGCGACTTCCACGCCGAAGCGAACATCATGGCGGCGAAGACCGCCGCGCCGAGCGGCGTGGTCCAGGCGTACCACGCGGAGATATTTATCGCGCGAGCGGCTTGCGCGCGGGCGAAGAGCAGCGCCGCCCAAACCGCCAGCGCTTCCAACGCGACGCCCAGCGCCATCCACCCGCCGCCGCGCCAATACCACCAAAGCCCCAGCGGAAGCCAGAGGGGCAAAAAGAACGCCGCCAGCAAAGCCAGAGCCGCCCCAAACGCGCCCAACAACAGCAAGGAAGGACGATCGCGCAAGCCGAGATAAATGTTCTTCGTCCAGCCTTCCCACATTTCAGACAGCGAAGCGTACATGCGCGTCGAAACGAAGCGCCGCCCGTCGGCGATTATCAGGCGCATGTCGCTCCATTTGACGCGCTCCGCGAGGGCTTTGTCTTCCACAATGCAATCCTTAACGCTTTCATGCCCTCCGACGGCTTGATAAGCGGCGCGGCGAATCAGGATGAATTGACCGTTCGCCACGGCGTCTTTGGTTTTGGGGTCGTTCACTCTGCGCGGGGAGAAGCCCACCGAAAGGGCGGTCATCACCAGCGGCATGACGACCTTTTCCCAAAACGAGCCGAGAATCTGCTCGTTCATTGTGGTCAATAAATCAGCTTGGGTTTCCCGCGCTTTGGCGTAACAGGAAGAAAGCGCGTTGGGCGCGAGAGTCGTATCCGCGTCCACAAAGCACAGCCAGTCGCCGCGCGCCAGATTCGCAGCCTGGAACAAGGCGTGCGGTTTGCCCGCCCAACCCGGCGGGAGTTCCGCGCCGCGCAAAACGCGCAGACGAGAATCGCCCGCCGCCAGAGTCTGCAAGATGGCGGGAGTCTCGTCCGCGGAGCGGTCATCCGCTACAATAACTTCAAAATTGGGATAATCCTGCCGCAACGCGGATTCCACGCAGCGGCGGATGTTGCGCGCCTCGTTGCGAGCGGGGACGCAAATAGAAATCATCGGCGCTTCGGCAGGCGGCGGCGCGGGCGTTACCACGAAGTCGAGATGATATTGATTGTGCAGCCAGTAAATCATGACAAGGGCGGAGAGGAAGAGAACGGTGGAGAGAATAAATAGAATCATGCGGCGTTACAACAAACTGATGGGGTCAATTTCCACGCGCCAGCCCGTCGGCTTAAAATCGCGCAACAGGTCGGCGGGGTCGGGAGCGCGAAGGATAATCTGCCAGCGATGCAAGCCGTCCGCCTTCGTCAGAAAAGACGGGACGGGTCCCAGCGCCTCGCTTTGGACGCGCCCATCCGATTGAATCTTGCCCCGCAATTCTTCGGCGACTCGCCGGGCTTCTGCTTCGGCGTTCTTCGCGTCGGGGTGACGATATTCCAGCCGCGCCAGCCGCGCAAAAGGCGGGTATCCCAGCTCGCGGCGGTATTGCAGTTCGCGGCGGTAAAAGCCCTCTGCGTCGTGCCGCGCCGCGAATTGAACGGCGTAATGTTGCGGCATGAAGGTTTGCAAAATCACTCTGCCGCCGCGCGCGGAACGTCCCGCCCGCCCAGCCACCTGAGTTAAAATTTGAAAGACGCGCTCGCCGGCAAACGGATCGGGCAGGTTCAGCCCAACGTCCGCCAGCGCAACGCCGACGAGCGTCACCAGCGGCAGGTCTAATCCTTTGGCGAGCATTTGCGTTCCCACCAACACGTCGGCTTGATGATTGGCGAAGTGCGTCAAAATCATCTCATGCGCGTCTTTGGCGCGGGTCGAATCTCGGTCCCAGCGCAAGACGCGCGCCTGCGGAAACATGGCGCGGACTTCGGCTTCCACTTTCTCCGCGCCCAGCCCATAGGCGCGGATTTGCCTGCCGCTGCAAGCCGGGCAGGTCTTTGGCTGCTGTCTGGCGTATCCGCAGCGATGGCAAAGCAAACGGGAAGCCTGCGCCGCCGTCTCAAGATGCAAAGTCAGCGGCGTCTCGCAGCGGGGGCATTTAAGGGCATGCCCGCATTCGCGGCAAAAGACGTAAGTCGCCGCGCCGCGTCGATTCAAAAATAAAATCGCCTGTTCGCCGCGCGCCAGAGTCTCGGCGAGGGCTTCGCTCAACGCGCGGGAAAAGATTCCCCGTCCGCCGCTTTTGAGCTCGACGCGCATGTCAATCGTCTCCACCGGCGGCAGGCTGGCTTCGGTAACGCGGTTGGGCAGATGCAACATGCGCAACTCGCCGGTTTCGGCGGCGAAACGCTGTTCCACCGTCGGCGTGGCCGAGCCAAGCAAGCAAACCGCGCCGCACAAGCGCGCGTATTCCCGCGCCGCCTTCACTGCGTGATAAAAAGGCGGCTCGGATTGATAATACGAACCGTCGTGGCATTCGTCCGCCACAATCAAGCCGACGTCCGGCAGCGGAGCGAAAAGCGCCGAGCGCGCGCCGATGATTACTTTAAGCCGTCCGCTGCGGGCGCGCCGCCACGTATCGTAACGCTCGCCTTCGGAAAGTTTGGAATGCGCCAGCCCCACCTGCCCCGCAAAGCGCGCCGTAAAGCGCCGTACCGTTTGCGGCGTGAGCGCAATTTCGGGGACCAGGATGATCGCCTGCCTGCCGCGCCGCACAACCTCTTCCGCCGCGCGCAAATAAATTTCGGTCTTGCCGGAGCCGGTCACGCCATATAAAAGAAAATCGGCAGGCTGACGGCGGTCAAGCGCGGAAAACAAAGAATCAAGCGCAGCGGATTGTTCGGGCGTGAGCTCAATTTCGCGGGCTGGCGATTCACGCGCGGGCGTTCCTGCCAGCGGGTCGCGGAAGATTTCGTTTTCAAACAAACGAATCAACCCGCGCTCCTCCAGCGCCTGCAAATCGGCGAGACTGCAACCGGAAGAAGCGTACACCCACGAAACGTTGACGGCTTCGGGTTGTTGAACGAGGAAGCGCAGCGCGGCTTGACGTCGGGCGAGCGTTTGCTTCGTCCCCAAAGATTCCATCTCCGCCTCAACCTCTTCGGGCGGGATGGCGAGCTGCGCCACGCGGATATACTTCGCCCGCGCGCGCGGCGGCGGCAACACATGAGTCGCCGCCAGAACGCCTCGTCGAACCAGCGCTTGCGCCGTCTTGCGCCAATCCACTTTGGCGAAATGCGAATCAATCTGCCGCCCGCGCAAGGGGCCCCGCTCCGCCAGCAAAGCCAGCAGCCGCTTCTCTATCGCCGAGCGTTCGCCGAGATTGGCAAAGTTCTTCCCTCCGCTTTGTTGCGCCAGCGCGTACAGCGTATCGGCTTGCTGACTCAAACCGGTTGGAATCATCAAATTGATCATCGCCGCCAGCGGGTTGAGCGTGGATTCCGCAAGGCGTTTCGCCAGCTCGATTTGCGGCTGAGTCAAAACCGGCTCAAAGTCGAGCAGCGAAAGAATCGGCTTGGGGTTTTCAACAGGAGAAGAATCCGCCAGTTCGATAATCACGCCCTGGGCGGTCTGCTTGCCAAAAGGGACGACGACCAGCCCCCCCACGCGGGCGTGCGCCAGCTGCGGCGGCAGGGAATAATCGAATAAACTGGAAAGGGAAGGGATATTAACCGCGACGCGCGCAAACATCTTTCTAATTATAAACGGGTTTATTGACGGCAAATCGCAACCGCGCCGTAGCCGACGACGGAAGAATGGTCGCCGGTGACTTCGCCGGAATGAGCGTATTTGAGAATCCGCGCGCGGTTGGCGCCCAGCCGCTGCGCCGCTTGAATCGCGGCGGCGACCGCCGCATGACCGCAGGCAAAGCCCTTGCCCGTTTGCTCCGCCTCGAAAATAGAACGCGGGTCGAGCGAGACGAAGCGCGCGAGCATTTCGCGGTCAAGCGCTTCGGCGGTTGTGGAATCGTAAAAATGCGAAAGGTCAGTGGAAGCGACAATCGCCGCCCGCCTGCCTTGTAGAATCTGCCCCAGCGCCTCGCCCAGTTCGAGGGCGACTTGCGGCTCTTGCGAGCGAATCATTAGCGGCAGCAGTTTGAACCCGCGCGCGAAGACGCGCTGCAAAAAAGGCAGCTCAATTTCCAGCGAATGTTCGCGGTCTGCGGCTATCGCCGCAATCGGGACGGAGAGCGCGTTTTGCAGTTCCTTCACCATGGCGGCGTCCGTCTCCACCGCGCC
The DNA here is from genome assembly GCA_034432535.1 of Anaerolineales bacterium. GTDB lineage: Bacteria > Chloroflexota > Anaerolineae > Anaerolineales > Villigracilaceae > Villigracilis. The sequence continues at coordinate 7,105 of DAOUBR010000084.1, forward strand.
CAAAGGGGTGGAATACGCCGCGTGCGCGGTGGTCAAAAGCAGGTGAGGCGCAAAGGCGTGATAGGGCGAAAGCACGACGACCAGGTCGGGTTCCAATCCGCGCAGCGCGGCAAAGGCGTAGCCCGCGACGCGCCCCGAATAAATATGTCCCGCATGCGGAGCGACGACGGCAATCGTCTCGCCCGGCAGCGCGGGGAGCTTCGCTTCGGCGATGTACGAATCCACGCTGGCGGCAAGCCGCTGCGGGTCGCCTTCGTACCATGCGCCGGCGATGGGAGAAGGTCGAAGAAACGCGGCGTTCATGAATATATTTTAGCACGCCGCGCAAGCAAGTCGCGTTTAAAACGCGACCTATACTCGCAGAAGATAAGATAAAATACACAAAAAAAAAGGAGCGAACAACATGATTTTCCCCGAAAACTGGACTCCCTTCCTCGTCGGCTTCTACCTCGTGTACGGCGCGTTTGCCGCGCTGCTGGGTCCGCTGGATTATTTCGGCTGGATGCCCATGCGTTACAGCAAGTTTGGGACGGAAAAAGGGGTTCCTTCCAAAACCGGCATGGCGATTTTATATTTTCTGCCCGTCGTCATTGTGACTGTGTGCGCCCTGCCCTACCTGTCCCACGCCTCGACGATTCAATGGATTGTGTACGGCGCGCTCATGCTGCACTTCGTCAAGCGCACGCTGGAAGTATTGTTCGTTCACAAATATTCCGGTTCCATTCAACCCTTCACCTTCGGGGTGATTGTCTCCGCTTACGCGCTGATGGGCGGGATGATTAGCTGGCTGAACGCGCGGCCCATCCCCGCGGCGGATTTCTGGTTTTACGCCGGGTTGATTCTATACCTTTCAGGCGAAGCGGGCAATTTTTATCATCACAAGCTGCTGGCGAAGCTGCGCGAAAAGGAAGGCGGCTATCACCTGCCGCGCGGCGGCTGGTTTGAGTATGCGACCTGCCCGCACTACTTCTTCGAGCTGCTGGGCTGGCTGGGAATCGCGCTCATGTCGCGCCATCTCTTCACGGTTTTGACCTTCGTCGCCATGTTCGGCTATCTCGTCGCCCGCAGCGTTAAAACCCGCCAATGGTATTTGGAGCGCTTCCCGCAATATCCCAAAGAGCGCAAGTTTATGATTCCGTTCATCTTTTAGCGGCGGGGAATCTGCTACAATCGGCGAGCCATGAAGAGGAACTCCAACGCTGCGTATCTGGGCTACGGCTTGCTGGTCGGCGCGGGAATCGGCGCGCTGGGAATCGTCGCCGTCGCCGCGCTGGGCGGAAGCGAAATCACGCAAACGCTGCTCGCCGCCGAAACGCCCGTCACGGCGGAAGCCGCCCCCCCCCCAACGAATACGCCGCCGCCCCTCGCGGCGGAAGCCCCGGCGTTGGAAGAGCCTCCCGCGCCGACTTTCACCTTCACCCCCACGCCGACTTACATCGCCGCGAATCACCCCGTCGAAGCGACGCTTCTTCCCTCGCCCACGCCGGGGCGCGTGGAACAAATGCTCGCCAACGGCGAGATGGCTTTCGCGGGTCCCCTCGCTCCCGAACAGCAGATTCGGCTGTACGAAGCCGCCATCCAACTCATTGCTCCCAGCCCCGGCGAAAGCGAAAGAATCGGCGAGCAAATTGCGGGCGCAGGCTACGGCTCGCCCACGTTGATTTGCGGACCTCTTTCCTTTTACATCTTACAAAGCGCCGGGCTGATGGAAAATTCGGATTTAAAGCCGCTGGATTTCTGGCTGCTAAATCCATACGCCTCCAAAGACCGCGCGATTCTACGCAACGCCTTTCCGCCGCAGAAATACGAGCGCCACGATATTCCCATCTCCCTGCGCGAAGTCACCTTCTCCACCTACCCGCTTTACCCCGGCGATTTCCTCTACATCCGTCACGGCTCCGGCGGCAACTTCGACCACATGCTGGTCGTCACCCGCGTGGACGCGCTCGGACGCGCGTATTCCGTCACCAACTACAACGCCGGCACAGGTTTCATCATCAATGAAGTCATGCTCTACGACCCAAACGATAAAAACGCCGGTATCTTCATGCAATGGACGGCGAAGCGCAAAGCCGTCGAAGGGGCGACGGGCTTCGGCGGATTTGAATTCTGGCGATTAAGGAGCTCCCCGTGAGCCGCCTGCCCATCGTCATCTTCGATTTGGGCGGCGTGCTGATTGACTGGGACCCGCGCAGGCTGTTCCGCCGCTTCTTTCCCAATCAGCCGCAAGCGCTGGAAGACTTTTTGCGCGAAATCCGTTTCGCCGAATGGAACGCGCAACAAGACAAGGGCAGACCCTTCGCCGAGGGCGTGGCGCTTCTTTCGGCGCAATTCCCGCAATACGCGCCGCTCATCCGCGCCTTCGACGAGCGCTGGGAAGAAACGATAGTCGGCGAAATTGGCGGCTCGGTGGAAATTCTGCGAACGCTGAAAGAGAAAGGCTATTCGCTCTACGGGTTGAGCAACTGGTCCGCCGAAAAGTTTCCCGTTGCGCGGGCGCGCTTCCCATTCTTAAATTGGTTCGAGAAGATAGTCGTCTCCGGCGAAGTCGGGCTTATCAAACCGGAACGCCCAATTTTTGAGCTATGCCTGCGAAGCGTAGGCAGACCGGCGCAGGACTGCCTGCTCATTGACGATTCGCCGGCGAACATTGAAACCGCGCGCGCGATGGGCTTCGACGCGCTGCAATTCGTCTCGCCCGCGGCGCTGCAAGCCGGGCTGCAAGCGCGCGGCGTCTTATAGGAAGGAATCAAACATGAGCCTGAGAGAACGCGCCGAAATCATGCTGCCGGAAATTGAACGGGAATTGCAGAGTCAGGTCGCGCGGCTGAATTTTCCCCGCACGACGGCGTTTCACGAAATGCTGACCTATCACATGGGGTGGACAGGCGCCGGCGCCGGAAAAGAAGCCGCCGGCAAGCGCATCCGCCCGTTGATTACGCTGCTGACCGCCGAAGCCTGCGGGGCGGATTTTCGCGCCGCCCTGCCCGCCGCCGCCGCCGTCGAGCTGATTCACAATTTCAGCCTCGCGCACGACGACGTGCAAGATAACTCCGAAAAACGGCGCGGGCGGCTCGCCGTCTGGAAAATTTGGGGCGCGCCGATGGCCATCAACGTCGGCGACGCGCTGTTCATCCTCGCCGGTCAAGCCATGCTCGACTTGCGAAAAAACTTCCCCGCCGAAACGACGCTGCGCGCTTCCGCCATTTTGCACGAAGCCTGTCTTTCGCTCACTTGCGGTCAGTTCCTCGATATGTCCTACGAAGGGCGCGGCGACCTGACCAACGAAGATTACTACCCGATGATTGCGGGCAAGACCTCCGCGCTGCTGGCGGCTTGCGCGGAAATCGGCGCGCTGCTAGGCGACGCAAACGAAACGCGGCAGGAAGAATACCGCGCTTTCGGTCATCACCTGGGGCTGGCGTTTCAAGTGCAGGACGATATTCTCGGCGTGTGGGGCGACGAAGCGCTGACGGGCAAATCCGCCGCCAGCGATTTGGAAGAAGGCAAAAATTCGCTGCCCATCCTTTATGGAATCGGCAAGGGCGGCGCGTTTGCGGAACGCTGGAAACGCGGCGCAATTCGCGCGGACGAAGCGCCCGCGCTGGCGAAACTGCTGGAAGAAGAAGGCGCGCGGCGCTACGCCGAAGCGATTGCGGAAGAACAGACCCAAACCGCGCTGAAACATCTACAAACGGCGAACCCGCAAGGGGCGGCGGGCGCGGCTTTGCTGGAACTGGCGAACGCCCTGCTGGGGCGCAAACAGTAAACCGCCTTGACGTTTCTTTTCCGTCTGGCGTATAATGCCCCTGCTCTCGCGGGTGTAGTTCAGCGGTAGAACGCTTGCTTCCCAAGCAAGATATCGTGGGTTCGATTCCCATCACCCGCTCTGCGGCGAAAACGTCCCCGACCGTTCCGGCGGGGCGTTTTTTTATCCGCTCGCCGAAAGTTGCGCCGTCCGCCGACTCGAAAGAACGGGTATAATTGCGACGTCATTACAAAAACGGGTTCTAGAAACGGAAATATTTTCATTTGCAAGGTTGCTGTCATGCGCTTCTTTTAACCTTGCAAGTAAAATTCATGCCGGAGACTTGCAGACATGATGTTAGACGAAAATAAAGGCACCATCTTGTACGTGGAAGATAATCCCGATAACCGCAACCTCATCCGCCGCGTGTTGAGCGCGGAAGGCTACAACGTGGTGGAAGCGCCCAACGCGGAGGCCGCCTTTCAAAAGCTCGAAGCCGGCGGCATTGACATTATCCTGATGGATATTAACATGCCCGATATAGACGGTTACACCCTGACCGCTAAGATTAAATCGGTGGAAAAGTTCAAAAAGATACCCATCATCGCCGTCACCGCCAACGTGATGCGCGGCGACCGCGAAAAATCGCTGGAAGCGGGTTGCGACGGCTACATTCAAAAGCCGATTGATATTGACACGCTTGCCGCGCAAATTGAGCGTTTCACCACAAGGAGCAAATAGCAATGTCCGAGCAAATTCCCGTATCCGACACCCAACCCATCCGCAAGCCGAACATCCCAAAGGACGCGGCGGTTTTGGTGGTGGAAGACAACGTTTCAAACTTTGTTTTGATTGCGCGCATGTTGGGCTATTTGGGAATCCACTGCGAATGGAAAACCTCCGGCTACGAAGTGGTCGAGTACGCCGACACGCTTCCGCGCCTCGACCTGATTTTGATGGACATTCGCCTGCCCTATGAAGACGGTTACGGCGCGCTGCGAAAAATCCGCGCGTCGGAACGCTTCAAGGCTGTGCCGATTATCGCCGTCACCGCCGAAGCCAGTCAGGAACAAATGGAAAAGGCGCGCGCGGCGGGTTTTAACGGCTTTCTGGGAAAACCCCTCGACCCCGACCGCTTTCCCGACCAGATACGCCGCATTTTAAACGGGGAGCCAGTCTGGGAATATAGTTAAGCGCAGCATGACCACCTCCGAAGCGACGCCCACTGTTAACTCGAAACAAAGATTTAAGGGCCGTCTGGCAGGAACGCTTGTAAGAACGCTCTTAATCTTCGCCCTCATCCCCTTCGCCGTCATGGCGGGCGCGGCTTACTTGCGCGCGCGTTTCTTGCTGCGCGAACAAGCGACCCGACAATTTCAAAGCCTGATGGTTTCGCAGGGGAAAATCGTCGCCAACGAGATTGCCAACAAAAACGAAGCGCTCGCCAGCCTGCTGGAAGACCAGGAATTCCGCGACAAAGTGGAATTGGGGCTGCATGTCAATCGCCAGCAATTGCAGGAATATCAGCAGCTGCGCCGCGACCTGCTCTTCACGCTCTATCAATTGAACGCGCAGGAAAATTCGCCCAATTTCGACGAATTTATCCTGATGGACGGCAAAGGCAGGATCAAGCTCGCCAGCAACTCGCTCTGGGAAGGGAGCGAGATAAACGCGACGACGCTCAAGCGCAGCGCGGCGCGCTCGCCCTCTTTCGCGTCTTACGGTCTCTCCCCCGTCATCGAAAACGAGTTCGTTCTGGTCACCGCCTACGAATACAAGACGGCGCGCGGTTCCAGCATCGGCGTCCTGGCGGCAATCACTTCCGGCAAGAACCTGAAAGCGCTGCTGCGACCGTTCAACGGGATGACGCCGCTCGCCAGGACTTACCTGATTCCCGCGGGGGGGCAGTTCGTTTTCAACGCCCCCGAAGGCGAGGCTTTCCCGCAAGCGGAGACGCTCTCGCCCGAGCAACAAAAAAAAATTGCGGCGGCTCTCGCGGCGCTGCAAGCCAATGAAAAAAACGCGCCCGCCGCCATGGAGATACGGCTCGCCAACGGCGAAGCGGCGCTGGCGCAGATTCAATGGCTGCCCGCCATGCAAGCCGGCTGGATGCTGGAAGTCAATGCGCGCGACGTTTACGGGAATATCAACACCAGCTTGCTGCTCTTCACGGCGCTGCTGCTGGCGACGACTCTGGCGGGGATGGCGCTCGTTTTGCATCTGGGAGTCAATCGCGTCATCAAGCCGTTGCGCGTCCTTTCGGAAGTCACGCAGCAATTCGCCGAAGGCGATTGGAGCCGGCGGTTGGAAGTCCATAGCGACGACGAAGTCGGGCTGCTGACGGCTTCGTTTAATAAAATGGCGGACGAGCTGAGCAAGGCGTATCACACGCTGAAACAGCAAGTGGAAGAGCGCACGCGCCAGATTCACGCCGCCGCGCAAACCGCTCAAACCTTCGCCAATTCCACCGACCTGGACGAAATGCTCGAAAAAACCGTCGAGCTGCTCGTGCGCCAATTCGATTTTTATCAAGCCAGCATTTTCCTGCTGGATCGCGGCGGGCAATATTTGGAATTTAAAACCGGCTTCGGCGCCGGCACGCAGGGAATGAAAGAGAAAAAATACCGCCTCCAAGTCGGCTCGAACTCGATCATGGGCTGGGTGAGCGCCAATAATCAGATGCGCGTCGCCTCGGACGTGGAAGAAGACGAGCTGCACCTGAAAAACGATTTGCTGCCCGAAACCCGCTCGGAAGCGACTCTGCCCATCTCCATCGGAACTTTGATTCTGGGCGTGCTGGACGTGCAAAGCGCGCAACCCGGCGCCTTCAACTCCGAAACCGTCGCCATGCTGCAAACGGTCGCCAGCCAGCTCGCGACGGCGATTCAAAGCAGCGGCTTGACGGAAATCAATCAGGTCAATTTTGAAGAAATCTCGCGCCTCTACCGTTCCACGCGGCTGATTGCCGAAGCGCGGACGGAAAGCGAAGCGCTGCAAAACGCTTACCGCGTGCTGAAAGAAACGCCTTATGTGGTAGGGCTACTGCGCGCGCTGCCCGACAGATTGGAAATCTTCTCCTCTTCGGACGAGACGAAAGAAGGAAAGCCAGTCGCCGAATTCCCGCGTTTTGCTTCTGTAACGCTGGAAGAATGCGAACAATTCCTTTCGCGCGGACCGGTGATTGTCGCCGAACGTTCAAGCGAAGTTCCCGCCAATCTGCGAACGCTCATCCAACAAGCGAAGTTGGAAAGCGCGGCGTTTCTGCCGGTGCGCAAGCGCGGCAGCCTGGCGGCAATTTTGATGATGGGCTCTCGCGAAGGGATTGTGGCGGGCGCGCCGTTGCAGCCTTACGTCAACCTGACCGACCTGCTCGCCGCGACGCTGGAAAAAGCGGAGGCTCTGCAAGAAACCGAAAAGCATTTGCGCGAAGTAGAATCGCTCGCCTCCATCAACGAAGCCATCTCCAAATCCTCCAACCTGAAAGAATTTTTCGAGACGCTGCACAAAAAGATACAACAAATCATCGGCGACTACAGCCTGATTGTGGCGTTGTACGACGAAACCTCCAACACCATCAACGTGCCGTTCAGTTACGAAGACGGACAAATCAGCTCGATTGAATCCTTCCCGCTGGGAGAAGGGCTGACGTCCATTTTGATTCGCACGCGCCAATCGCTGCTGCTGGTGGAAGATACCGAGCGCAAAGCCGCGGCGCTGGGCGCGAAAATCGTCGGGCGCGCCGCGCGCTCATGGATGGGCGCGCCGATGATGATGCAAAACAAACCGATCGGCGCGCTGATTCTGCAAGACGCGGAGCGCGAAAAGGCGTTTAATGAAAACGACCTGCGCTTATTCAACGCTATCGCCAGCCAGGTGGCGGGCGTGATTCACAACGTCAGATTATTGGAAGAAAGTCAGCGCAAGGCGCTGCAATTGGAAACCGCTTCGGAAATCGCCCGCGACATCAGCGGCACGCTGCACATCGAGGAATTGCTGGGCAAAGCGGTCAACCTCATCCGCGAGCGTTTCGACTTCTATCACGCCGCTATTTATCTGCTCGACTTGTCGGGCGAATTCGCCGTCATCCGCGAAGCGACGGGCGAAGCCGGCTTGCAAATGAAGCGCTCCGGTCACAAAATCAGCGTCGGCTCGAAATCCATCGTCGGCTTTGTCAGCGCGCGCGGCGAACCGCTGGTGGTGAACGACGTCAGCAAAGAAGCGACCTACGAGCCGCACGCGGCGCTGCCTAACACCCGCTCCGAAGCCGCGCTGCCCCTGAAAGCGGCGGAAAGAATTCTCGGCGTGCTGGACGTGCAAAGCGACAAGCTCTTCGCCTTCACCGAAGACAACCTGCGAATTTTGCAAATTCTGGCGGACCAGGTCGCTGTGGCGGTGGTAAACACCGAGCTCTTCGCCGAAACGCAAGAACATCTCGCGCAACATCGCCTGCTGCATTACATCACCGCCAACGTCGCCTCGGGCGTCACGCTGGAAGAAGCGCTGGAAAACGCGGTGGGCGGCTTGCAAGTGACGCTAGGCGGCGACCGCGTCATCATCCTGCTGACGGACAAGGAAAAGAAAAAACTGGAAGTGAAAGCGTCGGTCGGCTATTCAGAGGACGTCTCGCGCGTGAAGGTGGACATTGGAGTCGGCATTATCGGCTGGGTGGCGGCGCACCGCCGCCCGCTGCGCGTGGGAGACGTGAGGTCCGACCCGCGTTATTTGGAGCTCAGCCCAAATACACGCTCCGAGCTGGCGGCGCCGTTGATGTATCGTAACGAGTTGCTGGGCGTGCTTAACGTGGAAAGCGAACAGGTCAACGCTTACGCTGAAGGCGATGAAGAAATGCTCGGCACGCTGGGCGGCAGCCTGGCAGCCATCATCGCCAACGCGCGGCTGTTGGAACAAATCCGCTTACAGGCGGAACGCGAAAGGCTGGTGTATGAAATCAGCGGCAAGATACGGCGCTCGACGGACATTCAATCCATTTTGACCGCCACCGCCGGCGAAATCACCCGCGTCGTCGGCGCGCGTTACGCGCGGATAAGCATCCTTCGTCAAGACGAGCAAAAAGGCTCCTGATATGGCAAGCCGATTAGATTTCTTCAAAGTCTTTTCCCCCGCCGACAGGGCGCGCGCCATTTATAAAAGCTGGCGCGAGCGCTTTATCATTTCTTTGCTGCGCAGCATCCTGGCATTGGGCGCGTTCATCCTGCTGGCAGCAGTGACCAGCGCCGGCGCCCCGTTTTTGAAGGCGGTCTTCGTCGTTTCTTACGTTTTAATCGCGGCGGCGACGGTGATCCCCTTCTCTTACGCCGCCCGCGCGTGGATTTTCCTCGCCAGCGTGTACGTTATGAGTTTAAGCGAGCTGCTGCGCTACGGAATCTTGGGCGACGCCAGCATCTTCTTTCTGGGGATGATTGTCTTCGCCACCATGCTGCTTTCGCCGCGGGCGGGCGCGCTCGCCGCGGGCATGAGCGTGGTAACCTGCGTGATAGGCGGCTTCTTCCTGCAAAACGGCTGGCTGCCCGCGATGACGCCGATAGTCGCGGAGGCGAATCTCGCCGATTGGATAAGCGGAACGCTGGTGATTGCCGCGCTGGGCGTCGTCGTCATTCTCGGCTTTCAACAACTGGAAAAAGAATTTATAGACGCTGAACAGCGCGTGAACGAAACGCTGCGCGAGCTGGAAGAGGAACGCGAAAAGCTGGAAGATAAAGTGCAAGAGCGCACGCTGAAACTGCGCCGCCTGAACGAAATCGGACGCGCCATCGCCGCCATCCTCGACCCCGACGAGCTGCTGGCGCGCGCCACGCAATTGATTGCCGACGAATTCGACTGCTACTTCGCCGGCGTCTTTTTGGTGGACGTCGCCGGGCGGCAAGCGGAGCTGCGCGAAGGCACGGGCGAAATCGGCAAGGAATTGCGCAACGCCAAATTTCATTACGACGTTCGCGGCAAGAGCCTGACGGCCGCCGCAATCCGCATGAGGCAGACGCGCATCGGGCTGGATACGGGTCCCGACGCGATTCAATTCGATAACCCGGCGCTGCCTTACACGCGCTCGCAAATTTCCGTCCCGCTTGCGGTGGGCGAGCGCGTCATCGGCGCGTTGGAATTGCACTCGACGCAAGAAGCCGCCTTCCAATCGCAAGACGTGGAAGCCTATCAAAATCTGGCGAACCAGCTCGCCGCAGCCTATGAAAACGCGCGCCTGTTCGCTGAATCGCAACAAAGCCTGGCGGAGTTGCGCGCCACGCAGCGCCAGTATCTGCAAGGCTCGTGGTCGGCGCTGGCTTCGGAACGCAACCTCGAATACGAAGTGGGCGAGCGCGAGGCGGCGAAAGACGCGGCGGAGCTCGTTCCGCTGGCGCTGCGCGAACAAATTATCGGTCAAATTGAGCTGGCTGGCGCTGAAAACCTGACCGCCGAGCAAAAGAGCCTGATTGAATCCATCGCCAATCAGGCGGCGCTCGCGCTAGAAAACGCCCGCCTCGTAGAAGAAAGCCAATCCATCGCCGCGCGCGAAAGGCTGGCGAATGAAATTATCGCCAAAGTGTGGTCTTCGACGACGATTGAAAGCATTCTGCAAACCACCGTCCGCGAGCTGGGGCGGGCGCTAGAAGCCGCCGAAGTGGAAATTCAAATTTCAACGGAGAAGGGCGATGAGTAACGATTTCGTCGCGCGCGAAAAGTCAGCCCGCGAGCAAATTTCGCTGACGTACGATTACAAAAAATGGCGCGAGGATTTCATCCTCATCGTCTTGCGCATCTCCGTTATCTTGGGCGTGTTCCTCGTCGCGTTTTCGTTTAGCGGCTCGTCGCCCCTGGAGCGGATTCTCTATATCGCCCTATACGCCGTCGTTTTCGGCGTCACGGCGCTGCCTGCGCCTTACAAAGCGCGCGCCTATATGTTTCTGGCGGTAGTCTTCATTATCGGCGTGAACTCCGTGCTGCATTGGGGTCCCTGGCTGGACGGCAGCATCTTCTTCTTCGCCTTCATTACGCTGGCGGCGCTATTGTTTGATAATCGCGCCGACGTCGCCGCGCTGGCGTTGAGCGCCGCCGTGTTTTTGACTTTGGGCGCCTTGCAAATCAGCGGCGCGCTGCAGCTCCAATCGGATCATCCCATCGTCGCGCAAACCACGCTGCTCGACTGGGCGGCTTACGCCATTGACCTGCTGATTCCGGGAACGATCATCGTCGTCGCCGTTTCGCGCTTTAAAAGCGAATTTGACGCCGTCGTGGCGCGCCTGCAAGCAGCCTTCGGTCAGGTGGCGGAAGAGCGCGCCCAATTAGAAGCGCGCGTGCAAGAGCGCACTGAAGAGCTGGAAGCGCGGAACGCCCAACTGCGCGCTTCCACCGTTGTCGCGCGCGGCGTGGCGGAAATCCGCGAAATTGAAGAATTGATAAACGAAATTGTCAGCCTGACCGCCGAGCAATTCAATTATTATCACGTCGGGTTATATCTGCTGGACGAAGGGAAGAAAACGGCTTTCTTGCAAGCCTCCTCCTCCGATAAGGGGAAAGAGCTCGTCGGGCAGAGCTTTCACATCGAACCGAGCCGCCGCGACCCATTCTTCGCCGTTGTGGAAAAGAATTTCCACCTCATCGCCAACGACATCGAGACGGACAGATTCTTCCACGACTCTAACTTCCCGCAAACTCACTCGCGCATGCTTCTGCCGCTGACCACGCGCGGAAACACGATAGGCATTCTGGATATTCACTCCCAACAGCCGGGCGCCTTCTCTCCGCAAGAAGCGGAAGTTCTGCAAACGACGGCGGACCTGGCGGCGGTCTCGATTGACAACGCCAGACTGCTGGACGAGACGAAAAACCTCGTCAGCCAGCTGGAAGCGAGCATCGCCGCCCAAACCCATGAAACCTGGTCCAGGTTCGCCAGCCGCAAAACGCCCGCCTATCAATACACTCCCGCCGGCGTACGTCCGGTTTTTTCGCCGCGTCAAAGCGTCGCCAAAGAAAGCGAAAGTCTCGACGTCCTGCTCGCCTTGCACGGGCAAAAAATCGGCAGGTTGCGGCTGACGCGCAAAGGCGTCTTCGCCAAGTGGAGCGAGCGCGAAAAGCTGCTCGTTGAGAAAATCGCCGAACAAGTCGCCCTCGCTTTGGAAAACAGCCGTCTGGTGGAAGAAGCGCAGCGCAACGCCTTGCGCGACCAATTGATTGCCGCCACTTCGGCGCGCGTGCGCGAAACGTTGGATATTGAATCCGTCATCCGCACCGCCGCGGCGGAGCTGCGAAAAGTGTTCGACGTCAAAGAAGCGGAAGTCGCCGTCGGCTTCCTGCACGCCGGCAAGAGCGGCGCAAGCGGGTTGAAATCGGATTAAGGCAGATATGAACGTCCAACCGTCCTCCCTGCTCAATAGAAAAATACCCATCGCCTGGCGCATGGCGCTCTGGTTTTTGATTCTGGCTGCGCTGCCGCTGTTTCTGGCTTTATCTTCCTTGCGGCGGCAAATTCTTCAAAACGCCGTGCAAAACGAGCTGGCCACGGCGCAAAGTCAGGCGCGCCTGTACGCCGACCGCGTACTGGCGGAGCCGGATCAGAAAGTTGAAATCGGCAAGCGCATGAGTCAGGCGACCGGCGATACGTTCTACCTGATTGCGGCTAACGGCACCTATCTCGCCCACCCCGACCCCGCCAGGCTGGGACGCTCCGCCGCCGCCGACTTTGATTTTGAAACGCTGCAAACCCTGCTGAACGGAACGTCCGCCACGATATACGACGAAGCCAACGGGCTGGCAATCGGCTCGTATCGTCAAACGTTAATTGACCCGCTGGCGGTTTCGGTCATCAAAGTTCAAAGCGCCGGGCTGCAAATTCAATCGCTGCAAGCCAGACTTTGGGCGCAGGCGGCCGCCGCGCTGCTGCTAACCGTCGCCGGCATGTGGGCTGCCGCAGCCTGGACGACCAACCCGCTTTCCCGGTTGATGCGCTACGCCGCCGAATTGAGTCGCGGCAATTTCAACGCGCAATTAGAAACAACCGCCCCGCGCAGCGAGCTGGAAGACCTGGGCGCTTCGCTACAAATCATTGGCGACCGCATGAAACGCTCCGCCGAAGAAATGGAAACGGAGCTGCGCGCCCGCACCCGCGAATTTGAGCGCCGCAGCGTGCTGCTCAAAGCCGTCGCCGACGTCGGCAAAGCCATTACCTCCTTCCGCGAAATTTCGGAACTGCTGGAACAAACCACGCACTTGATTAATGAACACTTCGGCTACTATCACGCGGGCATCTTCCTGCTGGACGACAACAAAGAATACGCCGTGCTGGTCGCCGCCAACAGCGAAGGCGGCAAGAAAATGCTCGCGCGCAACCACCGCCTGAAAGTGGGCGAAACCGGCATCGTCGGTTATGTGACCCAAAACGCCAAAGCGCGCATCGCGCTGGACGTGGGCGCCGACGCCGTGTACTTCGATAATCCCGACCTGCCCAAAACGCGCTCCGAAATGGCGCTGCCGCTGGTCGTCGGCGGACAGATTCTCGGCGCGTTGGACGTGCAAAGCGTGGAGCCGCAAGCTTTTACCGAAGAAGATATTTCCACCCTGCAAATTCTCGCCGAACAGCTGGCGGTGGCGATTCAAAACGCCAATCTGTTGAACGAAATGGAAAAAGCGCTGGAAGCTTCGCGCGCGGTGTACGGCGAGCTCAGCCGTGAAGCGTGGAGCAAACTGCTGCGCGAGCAGCCGCGCATCGGCTTCCTTGCCACCCCGCCCGGCACGGTGCAAACCCGCTCCGAAACCCTTGAGCCGAATCTGGCGAAAGCCTTTGAAACCGGCGGCGTGGTCATCGGCGGCGACCATCTCACCATCAGCGTCCCCATCAAGATTCGCGGTCAAGCCATTGGCGCCATTCGCTTGAAAAAAGCCGAAATCGCGGAAGCGTGGTCGCAGGAAGAAATCAATCTGGCGGCTTCGCTGGCGGACCAGCTGAGCGGCGCGCTGGAAAGCGCCCGCCTGTACCGCGAATCGCAGCAGCGCGCCGCGCGCGAAACCCTGCTTTCGGAAATTTCGGCGCGCATCAGCGCCGCCTCGCACACCGACGCGATTCTGCGCGAAACCGTGCAAGAGCTCGGGCAGACCTTCGCCGGCGCGTCCGTCACCTTCCAACTGCTGGAAAACTTCGCGACAAGCAAGCAGGCGAATCTGGAAGAAATTGAATTGATTTCCGCCCCACGCGGGCAGGCTGGAGGCGCGGCATGAGCGAAAGCGGTCCCTCCGCCAACGACAAAAGCTTCCTTGAACGCCTCTGGCAAGCGCTCCGCGCGAGTATTGCCGCGCATCCTTCCCAAACCGAAGGGCGCGAGCGCCGCCAGGCTGAGCTGCTCAATGCGATTGCCCTGCTGTTGATGATTTCTCTGCTGGCGGGCATGACTGCCACCCCCAGAGACGCGCGTCCCTTCGCCTTAATGTTGGCGATCGCCTTCGGCGCGTTCCTGTTGGGAAAGACAAAATACGCGCGGCTTGGCGCTTACCTGTTCTCCTTCGGCTTTGTCACCATCGCCTTCCTCGCTTTGCGCGGCATGGGCGACTACTTCACGCTGATTCTTTCCATCGTGCCGCTGACGCTCATCGCCGCCAGCGCCCTGCTCAGCCAGAGAGGATTTTCATGGCTGATTGCCTACGCGGTCGCCGCCGCCTTCTTGGGGCAGCTGTATTTTGTCGGCGTGGTTCCGAGCTCCGAGGCGCTGCGTATTAGCGGCATTATCTTCTCCATTGGCTTGGTACTATACGGGGTGAATTACCTCCGCGTGCGCATGGAAGAAAGCCGCCTGGAAGAAATCCGCGAAACCAGCCGTCAGCTGCGCGAAGCCAGAGCAGAAATGGAACGCCGCGCCCAAACTTACGCGCAAGAAATAGAAGCCGCCCGCGTGCAAATTGAAAAACAAACCAGCCGATTGCAAACAGCGGCTGAAATTTCTCAAAAGGTCGCCGCAAACGTCAACTTACCGCTAAAAGACCTGCTGACTAACGCGACGGAAATCATCAGCGACAGGCTCGGCTTCTACCATGTAGGAATCTTCCTGGTGGATAAAAACCGCGGATACGCCGAGCTGTTCGCCTCCAACAGCGAAGGCGGCAGACGCTTGTTAGAGCGCCGCCACCAGCTCAAAGTGGGCGGCACGGGCATCGTCGGCTATGTGGCGCAAAGCGGCTTTCCGCGCATCGCCCTTTCCACCGGAGCGGACGCGGTCTTCTTTAACAATCCCGACCTGCCCAACACCCAATCCGAAATGGCGACGCCGATTATTCTGGGCAATGAAGTGGTCGGCGTGTTGGACGTGCAAAGCGAGAGTCCGGCGGCGTTTAACGACGAAGACCTTGCCGCGTTTAGCGCGCTCGCCAGCCAGCTGGCGTTTGCCATCGGCGGCTCAATCAACGCCGGGCAATTCGCCTCCCAAAAGCCGCAATCCGCTTTTAATCTAAGCGTCGAAGAAAGCGGACAGCGAGGCTACGTCTATCTTTCGGACGGGACGATTACCGCCGCCAAAGCGAAGCAATCGCCGACCCTGCAAAGAGCGCTACAGCTGGGCGAGCCGGTCGCCTCGTCCGCCAGCGCCGATTCGCCCTTCCCCGCGCTGACCGCGCCCGTCAAAGTGCGCGATACGGTCATCGGCTACATTCACATCGAATCGGCGGAAATCGGGCGCAAGTGGACGGAAGACGAAATCTCGCTGGCGCAAGCCGTGGCGGAACGCGCGGCGCTGGCGCTGGAAAACGCGCGCCTGTTTGAACAAACCGAACGGCGCGCCGAACAGGAACAAATCATGGCGCGGGTCGCAGCCCGCATCGCCGAATCGAACCGCTTCGATAACATCCTGCAAACCGCCGTCCGCGAGCTGGGTCAGGTCTTGAACGCCCGGCGCGCCTATATTCAAATGGAAGCCGTCCTGCCCGACATAGACGAAACGACGGCGGAGCGAGGACTCGAATGAGCGCATTTTCCCCGTCCCCTACGCAATCCAACGCCGAACCCCGCCGCAGGCGAATCGGCTTGGGGCTGAAGCTGCCCATCCTGGCGCTGGCGCTGCTGGCGCTGGCGTTCTTCGCCGCGTCCTTCTCAAACGTCAAATCAACTCAAACCGCGTTGATTGAAAGCCTGCGGCAAGATTTAAGCGCCCAAGCCGAAAGTAAAGCCGACTTGATTCGGCTGAAGTTGACCTCCGCCAAACAGACCGCCACAGACCTCGCCGCCTCGGCGGAAGCGACGCGCTACGACGAAAAGACCATCCTCGCCGTTTTGGAAAACACCCTCCGCCGCAACGAGCGTCTCTTCGGCGCCGTCCTCGCATACGAACCTGCCGAATATCAGCTCGGATACTACTATTGGGCGCCCTACTTTCAGCGCCAGCTCGACGGCAGCGTCACGTTCACGCAGCGCGGCACGCCCAGCTACAATTACTTCGCGAAAGACTGGTATAAAACCGCCAAAGAGCAGCAAAGCGACGCGCTTTCCGCGCCGTATCTGGACGAAAGCGGCAATACATGGATTATGACATGGAGCGCGCCGTTTTTTAACAAAAAAACCGGCAAGGTCAAAGGCGTCGCCGCGACGGATATGTCCTTTGTCGAAATCAGTTCACTGGTCAGTTCCGCCAAAGTCGGCGAAAGCGGCTACGCCTTCCTGCTCGATTCGCGCGGCGTCATTTTGGGCATAGGCTCCGCGGGCGGGTATTACGAACCGATGGAAATTTCGATGCTGGCGCTGGCGCGCAACTCCTCCAGCCCCGATTGGGAAGACGTGGTCAACGCCATGCTGGCGGATAAAAGCGGCTTCGCTCACGCGGCGGATATTCAAGGCCGCCCGATGTTCGTCGCTTACACGCAAGTCGGCATGAACACCGGCTGGTCGCTGGGCCTGGCTTACCCCGAAGAGGAGCTGTTCGCGCGCGTCTCGCAATCTCAAAGCGGACAGCTGCTGTACGGCGGGCTGATTGCCGCCATTTTCAGCGTCGTGATGTACGTCTTTACGCTGCCCGTCACGCGGTCCTTGAAACAATTGGCTGGCTT
Source organism: Anaerolineales bacterium (assembly GCA_034432535.1). GTDB lineage: Bacteria > Chloroflexota > Anaerolineae > Anaerolineales > Villigracilaceae > Villigracilis. Next base: position 23,885 of record DAOUBR010000084.1, read on the forward strand.
CGCGCGCGAGATTTCGCAAAAAGCGCAAAACGTCGAAAGCAAACTGGAAATCGAGCCGCTTCGCGTCCGCACGATGGACGAGGTGGAAGACGTCTCGGAAGCGCTGAACGAAATGGCAAGCAGCCTTTCCGCCGCGTTTCAAGCGTTGGAAGAAAAAGCGCGAGAGCGCGCCCAGCGCGTGGAGCGCAGCTCGGTGGAATTTTCCACCATCGCCGAAACCGCCCGCGACGTCACCATCATCCGCGATTTGGACACGCTGCTCAACGTCGCGGCGAACTTAATCCGCGAGCGCTTCAACTACTATTACGTCGGCGTCTTCTTGCTGGACGCGCGCGGCGAATACGCCGTCCTGCGCGCCGCCAGCGGCATGTCGGCGCAGCGTCTGTTGGAGCAAAATCACCGCTTGAGAGTCGGGCAGGGCTTGGTGGGCAACGCCATCCGCGCCAACCGGGCGCAAATTGCGCTCGATACGAATAAGGACGCCGTTCGTTTTCAAAACCCGCTGCTGCCGGGAACGCGCTCCGAAATTGCGCTGCCCTTGCACAGTCACAGCGTCATCATCGGCGCGCTGGATATTCAAAGCGAACTTCCGAACGCGTTTGAAGAGCGCGAGTTGAAAATCTTGCAAATGCTGGCGGATTTGCTCGCCGCGGCCATCGAAAACGCGGAGTTATCGAGTCAGGTGAAGCGCGCGCTGGACGAACTGAACGCCGCCTACCGCGAAACCACCCGCCAGACCTGGTTGAGCGAAACGGCGCGGCGCGACCGCCCGACTTACGAATACGACGGCTTGCAAGCGCGCCCCGTTCCCCCGCGCCTGCCCGCCGCCTTAATGCAAAAATTAGAACGCGGCGAGCCAATCGTCTTGAAGGAACGCCACACGGAGACGCAGCGCGTCGTTAAGAAAACGCTGCTTACTCCCATTCAAGTTCTCAATCAGGTCGTCGGCGTCATCGCGCTGGAACAGGAAGACCCGAACAAGAACTGGTCGGAAGAAGAAATTGAAATGGCGCGCGAAACGGCGAGCCGCGCGGCTATCGCGCTGGAAAACGCGCGCCTGCTGGAAGAAAGCCGCCGCCGCGCTCTGAAAGAACGCGCCATTTTTGAAGCTTCCGCCCGCATCGGCTCGGCGTTAGACGTGGAAAACATCTTGCAGGCGACCGCCGAGGAAATCGCGCGCGTTACGCGCGGCTCCGAAATTATTATGCAGTTCACCAACGCCAGGAAGAAATAAGCCATGAACGCGCGATTTTTTAAAGACTTCAAATATACCGAAACCCTGCGTTACGCCCTGTTTGGGGCGGCGTTTGGCGCTACCTTCCCGCTGGTTGGGACGATTATGCAGATCATATTTGAAGGCGCCCGCATCACCCTGCCGGGCTTGTGGCAAACCCAGCTCGACACGCCGCTGCTATGGGTGGTGGATACCGCCCCGCTGGTGCTTGGCACGCTGTCTTCCTACGCCGGTTACAAACAAGACCTGTTAGGCAACCTCAATCAGGAGCTATCTCAGCGCGAGGCGGAATTAAAGCAAAGCAAGGAAACGCTGGAAAAGCGCGTGCAAGAACGCACGGCGGAACTGACGCTGGCGAACGAAAAAACCAGACGCCGCGCCCGCCAATTTGAAGCCATCGCGCAGGTCAGCCGCGTCATCAACCGCACGCAAAACCTGCAAGACGCGCTGCCGCAAATTACGCAAGTCGTTAGCGAGCAGTTCGATTACTATCATGTCGGAATCTTCCTGCTCGACCCGCAAGGCGAATACGCCGTCTTAAGCGCCGCCAACAGCGAAGGCGGTCAAAGAATGCTGGAGCGCAATCACAAACTGCGGGTGGGCCAGGTGGGCATTGTAGGCTATGTCGCTGAAAGCCGCAAACCGCGCATCGCGCTGGATACCGGCATGGACGCGGTTTACTTCAACAACCCCGACCTGCCTGAAACCCGCTCCGAAATGGCGCTGCCTCTCGTTCAAGGCAATCGGCTCATCGGCGTTCTCGATATTCAAAGCGTCGAGCCGGACGCCTTCGACGTCGAAGACGTGGAAATTTTGAACGTGCTGGCGGAGCAGGTGACGGTGGCGATTGCTAACGCGCAAATTTACGACGAAACGCAAAAGAACCTGCTGGAAGCGGAAATGCTCTACCGGCGCGACCTGCTCTCCAGCTGGCGCAAGTTCACCCGCGCGCAAAAAATCACCGGAATTCGCCGCGCGGGAATTCAATCGCACACCTACGCTCAACCGCTGGAAATCCCCGGCGAAGACGAAGCCCTGACGAAAGGCGCGCCGCACGTCAGCGAAGACGGGCAAATCACCATCCCCATCAAACTGCGCGGCGAGACCGTCGGGGCGCTTCACATCAAATCGGACAAAGACCGCAAATGGAGCGAAGACGAGCTGGACGTCGTCTCCGCCATTGTGGAACGCGCCGCGCTCTCCATTGAAAACGCCCGCCTGATTTCGGAAAGCCGCAAGAGCGCCGAGAAGGAACGCATCGTCGGCGCAATTTCCGCGCGGGTCAGCTCGTTCACCAACCGCGACAACATCTTGCAAGCGGCGGTAACGGAAATTGGGCGCAGCCTGCCCGGCGTGGAAGTGATATTGCAATTGCGCGACAACAGCCAATAAACCGCCCGATTCAAGGTAGAACAAAGACGATGAATGCCCTGCTAAACTTCTTCAAGCCTCCCGTGTACCACGACGACGACGCCAAAACGCGCGCGGCGTACTATTTGCACGTCGTCACGCTGGCGGGAATGTTCGCTATCGGGCTGCTATGGGGCGCGCGCGTTTGGATAAGCAAAGAGCCGTTTTCCGTCGTTAATGCCATCATGTTCGGCGTCCTTCTCGTCATGGTCATCGGCTTCGTGATGGGCAAAAACGGCTACTTTGAGTTTTCGGGGTATTTGCTGGTCTTCGCTATGTGGGCTTCCGCCACGCTGCTGGCGATTAGCGGAAACGGCTCGCTCAGCACGCAAGCCGCGAGATACATCGTCATCGCCGCGCTCGCCGGGTTAACGATGGGCAACCGCGCGGCAATTGGTTCCGCCTTAGTTTCGCTCCTCGCGCTGGCGGGCGTCGCTTACCTGCAATCTATCGGGGCGGTGATGATGCAAAGCGAGCCGACGACCCTCGCCTTTGGACAAGCCGGCGTGCCGCTGATTTTAAGCGTCGTGCTGATTTATCTCAGCGCCAACAGCCTGCAAAGGGCGCTGGCGAAAACGCAAGAGCAGGCGCGCGTCTCCGCCGAGATTAATGAACGGCTGCAAGAGACGGAAGCGGCGTTGGAAAAAGAAGTCCGCGCCAAAACCGAAGCGCTGGAAAAAGCGACCATTGAAACGCGGCGACGCTCAATTCAATTTCAAACCATGTCGCTGCTCGCCCAGAAAATCGCCCAAGAACGCGACCTGGAGCGGCTGCTTGCGGCGACGACGGAAATCATCATCTCGCAGTTTAACTACCATCACGTCGCCATCTATTTGAACGACGAAGCGCAAGAGCATACCATCATCAGCGCCGCCAGCGGCGAAACAGGCAAACGGCTGATGGAACTCGGCTTCAAATTGCCCATTGACGTGAACAGCCTGATAGGCTACGCCATCAAAAGCGGCAAGCTGCAAAGCAGCGCCGAAAGCCGGGAGCGCCAATTCGAGAGCGGAGCGGAAACGCCCAACGCCCGCTGGGAATACGTCCTGCCCCTGCTCACCGGCAGCGAAGCCATCGGCGCGCTGGACGTGCAAACCAACCGCGAAGAGCCGCTGGACCAGGCGGAAATCGAGGCGCTGGTCGCGCTCGCCAGCCAGATTACCATCGCCATTTTGAACGCGCGCCTGTTCACGGAAACGCAAACCGCGCTGGCGGAAAGCCAGATGCTCTACGGCGCGGTGGTCAAGCAGACGTGGAAGACCTCCTTACAAGTCAAGCCGAATCTCGGCTACCGCTACGCAGGGGTCAAGCCCATTCCGCTGGACAAAGAGGCGGACACGCCCGAAATCCGCGAGGCGCTGGATAACGAAACGATAGCCGTCACGCCGCGCAGCCGCCGCGCGAAAGAAAACGCCGTCGCCGTCCCGCTCAAACTGCGCGACGCGGTGATTGGCGTCCTCAACGTCAACTTCCCGTTGGAAATGGAAGCGGGCGAGGACGAAAAAGAAGTCATCCTTGCTGCCGCGCAGCGCGTGGCGCTGGCGCTGGAAAACGCCTCGCTGTTGGAGGAATCGCAAAGGCGCGCCCGCCGCGAACAAACCATCGGCGAAGTTTCCAGCAAAATCAGTTCCGGCATGGAAATTGAAGCGATTCTCAGAACCGCCGTTGAAGAGCTCGGCAGCCGCATTAGCAGCGCGCAAATCAGCATCGAGCTCGGCGTGGACGAAAACGCGGAAGAAGAATAGAAGCAGGTGCGCCCATGTCTCAATCTCTCCCGCAGACCGATTTAGAAATGAACGCCGCAGCCCGCGCCCGCTATGGATATTTAATCTTGGGCACGTTGATAACGGCTTCGCTGATTCTCGGCTTGTTCTTCCTGTTCGCCGCGCGCGCCCAAAACTCGCCGCAAATGTACGTCTTCGCCGGCGTGATGGGTTTGAACTTAATTGCGAACCTGTGGCTGACGACGTTGATTCGTCGCGGCAAACTCGCCTTCGCCATGAGTTTCGCCGTCTCGCTCTTCCTGACGGAAGCGCTGCTGGCGCCTTTCTTCATTCAAGGAATCGGATTACTCCTCGGCGCGATCGTTGTCGCCGTCGTGTTAGCCATTTCCTCGCTGACCCTGTCCGGCGACGTCAAACTGGCTGGCTCGCTCGGCGGATTCCTCGCCGCCGGGCTAACGTTCCTGCTGGATTTGCAGCTGGGCGAGGGACGGTTAAACTTTCCGCAGATTCAATTCTACGCGCCCTACGTCATGGGCGTCGCCGGCGTTTTGGTGGTTTTGCTGGCTGCGCTGCAATTCAAACATTTCAGCCTGCGCGTCAAGGTCGCCATGGGGATTCTCTTTACCGGCGCGCTCGCCGTCTCCGCGATAACCGTCGTCTCTTTGAGCGGACTGGAAACGACGACTTCCAAAATGACGGATGAAATCGAGCGCGGCATTTACGCCAAAGCCGAAGAGCAGATTCTCAGCCTCGCCCAAACGGAAGCGCAAAACGCCGACAGGCTGTTCGCTGAAACGACGGCGAACTTAAAGCTGCTCGCCAAATATCTGGAAAACCTGCACAGCCGCAGCGAAGTTTTCAGCCAGGGTGAATATTGGGACGCCGCGCAAAAAATCGTCCGCATGTCGGCGGGGCAATATGGCAACTCGCTGGCGGACCCAGCCTCCATTTTCATCCCCAACCTCTACCCGCCCAACGAAGAAATTCTGGCGGATTTGAACGTCACCGCCTATCTGGACATGGCGGCGCCGGGCTTTCTCTCTTCCAACCCAAACGTCTCGGCGGTTTATTTCATCGGCAAAAGCGGCGCGACCACCTACTATCCCAACGTCAATCTGGCGGGGCGGCTGCCGCCGAATTACGACCCGCGTCAGCAGCCGTTCTTCTTAATTGCCACGCCGCAAAACAACCCGCAGCACCTTCCGCTTTGGACGCCGCCCTACCAGGACCCGCAAGGCAGGGGATTGGTAATGACGCTGTCCATCCCCATTTACGCCCGCAACGCCTTCAAAGGCGTTCTTGACGCCGATGTGCAAATTAAGCAAATTACCGAAGCCGTCTCCGGCATTCGTCTTGGAGAAAGCGGCTTTGGCATATTGATAGATAAAGACGGACGCATTCTCTCCATGCCGCCGCAAGGCTACGAGCTGCTAGGGCTGACGCCGGAAGTCGCGCCGCCCAACGAAAGCCCGAAACAGACCGTCTTCGACCTCGCTTCGCCGGACATGCGCGAAGCGTTGGGACGCGCCGCGGCAGGCAAAAGCGGGCTGGTTGAAATCGAGTTTGGCGGCGCGCCGCGTTACGTCGCCTTTGCGCCGCTGACCGCCGTTGAACACCGTTTGATTGTCGTCGCTTCCAAAACCGAATTGACCTCCGCCGCGGCGGAAAGCCGCGCGCGCTTCGCAGCCGAAAAAGCCGCGCTGCCGCTTGTCATCTACGCTCTGCTGTTCGTCTTTTTCTTCGTCGCCGTCGCGGTCAGCCTGTTCGTCGGGCAGTCCATCTCCAGCCCGGTGAAGCGCCTGACCAAAACCGTGGAACGCATCGCCGCGGGAGATCTGAACGCGCAAGCCGCAGTGGAATCGCGAGACGAGACGGGCAAGCTGGCCGCCGCCGTCAATCAGATGAAAACTTTTCTGCAGAAGGAGCTGTCCACCCTCGAAAAGCGCGTGGCGGAACGCACGAGCGAACTGGAAAAGAGCAACGCGGCCGTCGCCCGCCGCGCCGACCAATTTGAAATCGTCGCGCGCATCGCCCGCGTCATCAGCGCCACGCAAGATATAGACGAACTGCTGCCGCAAATCGTCGAGACCATTTCCAAACAATTCGGCTTTTATCACGTCGGCATTTTCCTTGTGGATAGCCGCCGCGAATACGCCATCCTCGTCGCAACCAACAGCGAAGGCGGCAAAAAAATGCTGGCGCGCAATCACCGCCTGCTGGTGGGCGAAACGGGCATCGTCGGTTACGTCACCAGCGTTGGGCAGCCGCGCGTCGCTCTGGACGTAGGCGCGGATGCGACTTACTTCAACAACCCCGACCTGCCCGATACGCACTCTGAAATCGCCCTGCCGCTGCGCATTGGCGCGGATACCTTCGGCGCGCTCGACGTGCAAAGCGTGGAAGTCAACGCCTTTACGGCGGACGACGTGAACATCCTCTCGGTGTTGGCGGACCAGGTGAGCGTCGCCATTCAAAACGCGCGCTCTTATCAGCAAAGCCGCGAAGCGCTGGCGCAAGCCGAGCGCATCTCGGCGCAATTGAGCGGTCGGCAATGGCGGCGTTTCGTGGAGCAGCAAAGAATCAGCGGCTATTACTTCGACGGCGTCAGCAAAAGGCCGCTTGCGCCGGAGCATAGAAAGCGTCAATACAGCCTTTCCGTGCCGCTCACCTTGCGCGGCAGGCAAATCGGCGCCATCCGCCTTAGCCCGCTGAATCCAAATCATCAATGGACGGAAGACGAGCTGGCGCTGATTCAAGCCACCGCCGACCGCGCGGCGCTGGCGCTGGAAAGCGCGCGCCTGCTGGAAGAATCGCAAAAGCGCGCCGCCAAAGAGCGCACCATCGGCGAAATTTCCGCCAAAATCGGCGGCGTGACCGATCTGGAAAGCATTGTGCAAGTCGCCCTGCGCGAGCTCGGCGGGGTATTGCCCGGCGCGGAAATAAACGTGCAGTTTACCGATTCAACCGGCAAGCCGTAAAAGCAGGAGAACGCTTCGATGTCCTTTGACGTTAGAAAATATTTTTCCGACGAAGACGATTCCTCCCCGTCCTTCCTGCGGATGGTGAAAACCATCTTGATATTAGTAGGGCTGGGCGTCATCGCGCTGATCGTTCTGGTTTCGGGCGTCTTTGGCGCGGAAACGCGCGACTCCGCTTCGTTTGCGGCGCTCTCCCTATCGCTGGTATTCGACGCTATCGCGCTGTATTTCGTCTATCAAGGCAAGCCCGCCATGGCGAAAGCGGTCGTCCCGCTCTCGCTGGTCGTCGCCGTCGCCGCCATCGCGCTATCCAATAACGGGCTGCGCGATACCTCCATCGTCGGGTTGCCGTTGATTCTAATCATTTCGGCGCTGCTGCTGGGCAGGCGCGCCATGTGGATCGCCGCCCCGCTGACCCTGGCTGCTTTGGCGCTGATTGCCATTGAGGATATTCGTCTGCCCCAGCCGGTGGAAGAATCCAACTGGTCCAACGCCGCGGTGATTGCCGTAATGTTGTCTTTCGGCGCGGCAATCATTCAGATTTTGGTGAACCGCCTGCATGAAAGCATCCGCAAAGCCCGCGAGAACGAGCGTCTGCTGCAAATTGAAAACAAAGAGTTGGAAGATTTACGCTCCACATTGGAAGAGCGCATCCAGCGCCGCACCGCCGAGCTGGAAACCGCCAACCGCGCCTACGAGCGTCAGGCGCGCCAGTTTGTGGCAATTTCGCAGGTGACGCGCGTCATCACCGCCATTCAAGACCTGGATACGCTGCTGCCTTACATTACGCAAGTCATCAGCGAACATTTCAACGTTTATCACGTCGGAATCTTTATGCTGGACGCCACCGGCGAATACGCCGTCTTGCGCGCGGCGAACAGCGACGGCGGAAGAAGAATGCTGGCGCGCGGTCACAAATTGCCCGTCGGGCGCACCGGCATTGTGGGCTTTGTCGCCGCCACCAGCCAGCCGCGCATCGCCCTGGACGTAGGCGCGGACGCAGTTTACTTCGACAATCCCGATATGCCTGAAACCCGCTCCGAAATTGCCCTGCCGCTGCGCTACGCCGGAAAGCTGCTTGGCGTGCTGGACGCGCAAAGCGTCGAGTCGAACGCTTTTATGCAAGACGACATTCAAGCGCTGACCACCCTCGCCGACCAGGTAGCCGCCATCATCAACAACGTGATGACGGCGGAAGAGAGCCGCAAGCAAATGGAAAAATATCGGCGGACGGTGGAAGAAAGCGCGCGCGAATATTGGAAGGTGATGCGCCCGCGCACGTTGGGGCTGGGAATGCGTTTTAAAGACGCGACGGTGGAGCCGCTGCAAAAGCCGCTGGAAGGCGAACACATTCAAGACGCTCTCGCGCAAAACAAAGTCATTCTACATGCGCCCAAGCGCGCCCCTTCAACTATCGCCGCGCCGCTGCGGCTGCGCGGCAAAATCATCGGCGTGCTGAGCCTGACGGCGCGCGGCGCGCAAAAATTCACCCGCGACGACGCGGATATTGTCGAAGCGGTGACGGAACGCCTTTCGCTAGCGCTGGAAACGGCGAACCTGCTGCAAGCCGCGCAACATCGCGCCGATGTGGAACGCGCGACCGCCGACGCAGCTTCGCGCGTCGGCTCTTCCGCGCAATTTGAAATCATCCTGCAAACCGCCGCGCGCGAAATCAGCCGCGCCTTGGGCGGCTCGGAAGTGACCGTGCAAATCGAGCCGCTTTCGCTGGAACTGGGCTTGAACGAATAACGCCATGAAGAAACGCCTTTCTCTCCTTTCCCTTTTGTTTGCGCTAGGAGCTTCGCTCTTGAACGCCTGCGGTTGGCTGCCCTCCACGCCCGCCGCCCCGCGCCCGCCGCTGCGCGTGGAATACACCCAATGGTGGGGCGATTACACCCTGCTGGTCGCTCAGGAGAAAGGCTTTTTCGCCGAATATGGGCTGGAAGTGGAGCCGGTGTATTACCCCATTTTCAGCGATTCCTTCGCCGACCTCGCGGCAGGACAAGTAGACGCGGCGCTCATTTCGAGCGGAGACGCAATTCGCGTCAACATGAGCGCGCCGACGCAGATCATCGCCCTTTCGGACGACGGCGGCTACATGCCGATTGTCTCCCGCCCGGAAATCGCCTCCATCAGCGACTTGCGCGGCAAGACCATCGGAATCTTGACCGGCACGCACTACGAAATGCTCGTCTCTCAAATGCTTTCCATCGCCCAAATGAACAAAGCCGACGTGACGCTGCGCAACGTCAACCCGGAAGAAGCGGTGAACGAGCTGTTGGAAGACAAGATTCAAGCGGCTTTCGTCTGGGAGCCTTTCACCTCGCAGGCGTTGAAAGAAGGCGCGCGAATCCTGTACCCCACCACCCGCACGCTGCGCCTGTTCCCCGACGCCGTCGTCTTTCGCAAAGAACTGGTAGAAAGCCGCCCGCAAGACGTGGAGCGCTTTTTGTTAGCGTGGTTTCGCGCCGTCGAGTTTCGGTTAAGCAACCCGGCGGAGACCGCGCAAATCGCCGCCAAATACATCGGCGTGGAAGTCAACCAAATTAAACCCGACCCGACGCTGAAAATTTATACGTATCAGGACAACTTGAAAATGTATTCCATCCTCCCGACGCAGGAAAACACCATTTACGACGTCGTCCGCAAAACGGCGGACTATTTCCTCGTCAACGGCATGTTTTCCGCCCCGGTAGACGCGGAAGCCATCCTCAACCCGGAATTTCTGACGGCCCTTGAAAACCAAATTGGTGAAACGCCATGAACGAGCCTTACGTCTCCCCAGCAGAGATCAAAAAACGAGAAAGCGCGCGGCGCATGCGCGCCATTTGGACCGGCGTCATCATCGCGACGACGTTTATCGCTCTGGTCGTCCTGCTGTTGGCGCAAGGTTTGGAAAAGCTATCGGTGAATATCTGGGGAATAGGCGTTGGCGCTCTGCTTGCCCTCGCCGGTTTCGGGTGCGCGTGGCTCGCTTGGCGCGGACAAGCGACCGCCGGCGGCGCGGCTCTGCTTGCCGTTACGCTGCTGGTAGCGCTGACGACGCCCATCATCGGGCATGGGCAGGGCATCGCGCTCGGTTTGCTGACCCTCATATTGGGATTTGGAATCACCGCCGCCGCCTTCCCCGCTAAACACATCACGACAGGCGGCGCTATTTCGCTGGCGGTCGCCGCGGCGGTGGTCGCGTTAGACCAGATTCTGCCCGACTTTGGGTTTTACACCGAGCCAATTTACACCTACGTCATATCCGCCGTTCTTTCCGCCGTCTTTTTGGGAATCGTCGCGCTACAATTCAACCGCCTGACGCTGCGAACCAAAATGGCGTTCACTTTCGCGCTCGTCACGCTCATTCCGCTGGCGGCGCTGGGCGCTTATAACATTTCCGCCACATCCGCCTCGCTCAACCAGAAAAGCCGCGAGAGTTTGCAAACGCTGGCGCAAACGACGGCGGAAACCTACGATAACTTCATCGCGCAGCGCCTGAATGAAACCAACATGGAGGCGAAGCAAATCGCCCTCGCCGACTTTCTGGCGCTGCCGCCTTTCGCGCGCGAAAACAGCGTTGAAAAGCGCAAAGCCGAGCTCACGCTGGCTTCTTTCCAAAGCAAAGACGCCGTGTTTATTGATTCTTACGGCGTGCTGGACGTAAACGGAAAAAACATTCTGGATACTTCGCTGGAAGATCTGGGGCGGGACGAAAGCGCGCAAGAATATTATCTCGCGGTCATTAAAAGCGGCGCGCCTTACGCTTCAAATGTTTTGTTCATTGAAGAAGGCGATTCAAGCATTTATTTTAGCGCGCCAATTCGAGACGCAAGCAACCGCGTCGTTGGCGTGCTGCGCGTCGAGTATCGCGCGACCATTTTGCAAAACATCGCCCGCGCCTTGCTGCAAAAGAACCCCAACACGCAAATTCTATTGACAGACCTGGAAACGCATCTGCGGCTGGCTTACACCGGCGACCGCGCCGAGTTATTCAAATCCTATCGCCCGATGAGCGAAGCGGAGCTGGCGGCGTTTCAGGCGCAGGGCAAGCTGCCGCCCGGCAACAAAGAGCAGGTTTTGGCGGGCGTGAACGAGCAGCTCGCCGCGAACGTGAACCGCATCGAAGCCCGACCTTTCTTTCAAGTCGTCTCTCCCTCGCTAGGCGGAGAATCGCTCAACGCCGGCGCAAACCTCAAAACGCAGCGTTGGGCTGCCGTCGTCCGCGAATCCTCCGCGCAGAATCAACAGGCGGTGGAAAGACAGCGCAAAAACATCATCTTGATTTCCCTCGCGCTCGCTCTCGCGGCCATTTTGCTGGGCGTGGGCGGAGCGCAAATTCTGGCTGCGCCCATCCTCGCGTTGATTCGCGTCTCGGAGCGCGTCGCCGCGGGCGATTTACACGCGCGCGCCAGCGTCAAATCTATGGATGAAATCGGCTTGCTATCGCAGACCTTCAATCGCATGGCAGAACAGATGCAAGCCACCTTAAGCGGCATGGAAGAACAAATTGCCGCGCGCACCGCCGCTTTAGAAGCCACGCAGCGGCAAAGCGAAAAACGCGCCAACGAGCTGCAGTCCGTCGGCGAAATTTCCAAAATTATCACCAGCGAACAGCGGATGGACGTCCTGCTGCCGCTGATTACGCGGCTGGTGAGCGAGCGCTTCGGCTTTTATCACACGGGCGTCTTCCTGCTGGACGAGACGCGCCAGTACGCCGTGCTGCAAGCCGCAAACAGCGAAGGCGGAAAACGCATGTTAGCGCGCGGTCACCGTTTGGAGCTGGGCAAGGGCGTCGTCGGTTACGTCGCCAAGTCGGGCTTGCCGCGCATCGCGCTGGACGTAGGCGCGGATTCGGTCTTCTTCAACAACCCCGACCTGCCAGCCACCCGCTCCGAAATGGCGCTGCCTTTGAAGATTCGCAATCAGGTCATCGGCGTGTTGGACGCGCAAAGCGAAACGGCGCGGGCGTTCACCGAAAACGACGCCGCTAACTTGAGCATCCTCGCCGACCAAATCGCCATCGCCGTCGAAAACGCGCGGCTGTTCGAGCGCACCCAGCAAGCCCTGAGCGAGGCGCAAACGCTCTACCGCCAAAGCGCGCGGGAAGGCTGGGCGTTCTTCAGCGCGGAAGAGGGCGCCATCGGCTATCGCCAGACGCTCAAAGGCGGCGAGAAGCTGCAAAAACCCATCGAAAGCGAAGAAATCCGCGAAGCCGTCAACCGCGGAACTCCGCTGTATTACAACGCCGACGGCGAGCGGGAATCGTACATCGTCATTCCCATCAAAGTTCGCGGGCAGGTGATTGGCGCGCTGGACGTAAAAGCGCCGGATAAAAACCGTCAATGGACCAGCGACGAAATCAACTTCGTCGAAACTGTTTCGGAACGCCTTTCCATCGCGCTGGAAAACGCGCGCCTGATTCGCGCATCGCAGCGACAGGTGGTCAAACAACAAACCATCCGCGATATGACGGAAAAAATCAGCGCGTCCATCAACTTGAAGAACGTGCTGCAAACCGCAGTGGAAGAGCTGGGGCGGGTCATCCCCGGCTCGGAAGTCGTGCTGCGCCTGACGTCGCAAGACGACGCAAAAGAAACGGAGAGGCCGTCATGAAAAAGAGCGTTCTCGTTGCTCGCTTGTTGAGCGTCGCGGTCGGTCTTACCGCCCTCGCCGCGTGCGCTTCCGCCCCAACCGAAACCGCGCCCAAAAACGTCCCCGTGACGCTCGCCCTGCAATGGGTGACTCAGACGCAATTCGCGGGTTATTACGTCGCATTAGACAAGGGATGGTACGCCGAAGAAGGCATTGACCTGACCATCCGTCCCGGAGGACCCGATACCTCCCCCATTAACTCGGTGGCGCTCGGCTCCGCCCAGTTCGGCACCAGCCTGCTGGCGGACGTGGTCGCCCGCAGCGAGGAAATGGGCGGGCTGTTAAGCGTCGCCCAGATTCAGCAGCGCAATGGATTGGTATTGCTCGCCTTCAAAAATTCGGGGATTCGCCAGCCGCAGGACTTCGTCGGCAAGCGCGTCGGCGTCTGGCTGGGCGCCTGGGAAGCGCAATTCAACGCGCTGATCGCCAAAGAAGGAATCAACCCAAACGACTTTACGCTTGTATCGCAGGGTTTCAGTATGGATAGATTCCTCAAAGGCGAGCTAGACGTCGCCTCGGCGATGATTTATAACGAATATTACACGGTTTTGGAAAGCGGCGTGCGCGCCGAAGCGCTGAACATAATTGACTACGCCAGCTACGGGCTGGATTTTCCGGGCGATACGCTCTTCACCACGCAGAAATTCGCCGCCGAAAACCCCGACCTGTGCGCCCGCATGGTCAGAGCCAGCCTGCGGGGCTGGAAATACGCCGTCGCCAATCAAGCGGAGGCGGTGGAAATCGTCTTGAAATACGATAAAAGCGGAACGCTCACGAAGCAACATCAAGTCTTGATGATGCGCGAAATCGCCCGGCTGGTTCAAATTGAAGGTCGTCCCGTCGGATACGGCGGGCAAGCCGATATTCAGCGGACGATTGACGCCCTGTATCGTTACGGCGTGCTAAAAAGCCCGATAAACGCGCAATCCATTTTCACCAATCAATTTTGGGAAAAGGCGCAATAGGATAACAAGAAATGCGTAACTGGTTTTTTGACCGGGTTTTAAGAAGAACGTCGGTGCGGGCGCGCATGGCGCTCAGTTTTCTGCTGGTCATGCTGCTCGCCGGCTCCATTTCCCCGCTGACGCTTTTCAACTTAAACGCGCTGGTGCAGCAGCTCGAACAAGTAACCAATGTGGACACGCAAAGCGAGCGCCTGCTTTTGGTGGCGGCGCAGCGCATTTCCAGCTCGCAGTTGGAGCTCAACCGCTATATTCAAGATATGCTGCCGGGACCCTTCGCCGCGCTGGCGGACGCCAACGACGCGCTGCAAAATTTGAAACGCGCCCGCGACCTCGCCGCGGACCCCGCGCAAAAAGAAAACATTAACGCCGTCATCCGTTCTTTGGAAGTGTACCGCCAACAAATTAACAACCTGCAAAAAGCGCAAACCGTCGGAGATTCGGCGGAAATCGCGCGGTTGGAAACCAGCTTGCAGCAGCTTGGCAACGACGTCAGCGCCCGCCTGGAAGGTATCGTGAACGAAGACGCGCAGCGAGTCGCCGCCGCCAACGAAGAAGTGTTGGCGGACGCGCGCCAGAGCATTCGCTTTGGCTTCGCGCTCGCCGCCGGAGGGCTGGCGCTGGCTTTGTTATTGGCGATGCTCGTCTCAATCAGCGTCACCTATCCGCTAGCCGACCTGCGCAAAAGCGCGGAAAACTTCCAGCGCGGCGAGATGAACTATGAAATTCGCGTCGCCGGCGCGGACGAGATTTCCGTCATTTCCAGAATCTTTAATGAAATGACTCGTCAGGTGCGCGAGATGATTTTCAGCCTGGAAAGCCGCGTCGCCGAGCGCACCGAAGAGCTCAATCAGGCGCTACGCGACATTGAAAAACGCGCGAAACAATTTGAAGCCGTCGCCAAAGTTTCGCAATCCATCGGCAGCTCTCTCAGCTTACAAGAGCTGCTGCCCTACATCGTTCAATTAGTCAGCGAGCAATTCGGCTTTTATCACGTCGCCATCTTTTTGAACGACGACAGCAACTCCTACGCCGTTTTGAGCGCGGCGAACAGCCCCGGCGGCAAACGCATGTTGAAACGCGGTCATCAACTGCGGGTGGGGGAGCAGGGCATCGTCGGCTACGTCGCCGCCGCCGGCGAACCGCGCATCGCGCTGGACGTAGGGCAGGACGCGATTTACTTCAACAACCCCGACCTCCCGGAAACGCACTCCGAAATGGCGCTGCCCATCGTCATCGGCGGAAAGGTGGCGGGCGCGCTGGATATTCAAAGCGTGGAATCCAACGCCTTCTCGCACGAAGACGTCGAAGCGCTCTCCGCCCTCGCCAATCAGGTCAGTCTGGCGATTGAGAACGCCCGCCTGTTCGACCAGACGCGCAAGACGCTGGCGGAAGCGGAAGCGATTCAGCGCCAATATCTGCGCGAGGCGTGGAGCAGCCTGCCGAAGGAAGAAAAGTTCGTCGGCTATCGCTATTCGGCGCTGGGCGCGGAGCTCATCAAGCCGGAAGAAGCGCAGGAAACGGAAGAAGCCGAAAACGAAACCCGGCGCAGAACGGCTCAAACGCCCATCGTGCTGCGCGGAGAAAACATCGGCGTTTTGGAAGTGCGCCTGCCGCGCGGCGCGCGCTTGACCAACGACCAGATGGACGTGCTAAAAGCGGCGGCGGAGCGCGTCGCCCTTTCGGCGGAAAACGCCCGCCTGTTCGACGAAGCCTCGCGCCGCGCCGAACAAGAAAAAATCATTTCGGAAATTTCCGCCAAAATCAGCTACTCCTTCCGCACCGAAACGATTTTGGAAACCGCCGCGAAGGAGCTCAGCCGCCTGCTGGAAGGCTCGGAAGTGGCGATTAAGTTGCAGCCGCCGCAAACGGAAGAAGCGGTGAACAAGCCGGACTCATTATAAGAAGGTTGAAATTTCGCCGGGCGCGCGCAAATGATTTTATATTAAGCGAAAGCCGCGCCCCGCGTTCAGGAATGCGCCTATGTCGGAAAACGTCGAGAAACAAGCGGAACGTTCAATCCAAGCGAAACTCGCGCCAAGAGCCTTTCAAGCCAGCGTGGCGACGGGCGTCCTCTTTGCGCTCCTTTCCGCCGCTATCGCGGCGTGGAGCCGCTCGGCGCGCACGGAGTTTCATCTCTTCCCCACCCTGCTCATCGCGCTGGCTTCGTTTATAGGCGCATGGCTCAGCCGTCGTCAAAAAAGCGAAGCGGGCATTTTAGTCGTCGTCGCCGCGATTTTGGCGGCGATGATCGGGCGCGTATTTACGCAAAAAGGGCTTGCCATTCCCATCGGTCTGGCTGGCTCCATCATCGTCACCGCCCTTTCCGCCTACGCCCTCACCTATAAATGGGCATGGCGGGCGATTAGCGCCGCCGTCTTTACGGCGCTGCTTTCCGTTTTGATAGACCAATTCACAACCAGCGTGGAATTCGCCGGCGACGAGACTACGGTCACGGCGGTTTCGCTCATCCTCGGCGCGGGTTATCTGGTCGTCGTGGCGCTTCGCTTTCCCAAGTTTAACCTGCGCACCAAGCTGGTCGTCGGCTTCCTGACGTTGAGCGTCGTCCCGCTCATTGCGCTGGGCTGGCTCACTCACTTCACCTCGCAAGATATTTTGCTGGGACAAATCCGCGCCAGCCTGGTTGAAGGCGCGAACACGGTCAGCGGCGAGCTGGAAGATTTCGTCAACGCGCAAATTCAATACGTCGAAAAAGCCGCCGACCACCCAAACGTGTTGAACTACATCTCGCTCTCGCCGGAAAAAAGGCAAGCGCCCGACGCGCAAAAGCGAATTAAAGACGCGCTGGAAGCCTGCGTCTCCAGCCCGCACGTCGTCTCGTGCGTCGTGATAGACGAGAACGGAGTCGCGCTGGCGGACGCCATCGCCGCCAACGTCGGAAAGAATTATCAGGCGGAAGATTTCTTTAAAAAGCCGTTTTCCGGGCAGCCAATTTACGTTTCCAGCGTCATCTTCGCCAAAGAGTATAGTTTCCCTGTTATCTACTTCTCCGCGCCGGTATATAACTCCACCGACCGCATCGTCGGCGCGCTGCTGGCGGTGCATAAAGCCGACTCGCTGCAAACTATTCTGAGCGAGGCGATCCGGCACCGCGTCAGCGGCACGGAATATTCGTTTATCGTGGACGACGTCTACTTCGTCAATTTGGGGCATTCCTCGCGCACCGAGCTGCTGCACAAGACATATCTGGAATTGGGCGGCGCCGGGCTGCTTTATATGCAAGGACGCGGCATCATTCGGACGGGGAAAGTCGAAGAAGTGAGCCAACCGCAGCCGGAAATTGTCGAGGCGCTGCGGAAAATGGGCGCGCAAAAATCCTTCCGCGCGGCTTCGTGGGAAAACGACGGCGCGCTCGCCGAATTCGCCGCAGTGCGCGTGCCGAACACGCCGTGGATAGCCGTCACCGCCCAGCCTCTGAGCGCCATCGCCGTATTAACTGAAAACCAGACGCGCGCCACCGTCACCGCCAGCCTGACAATCATCTTCATCGCCGGGCTCATCGGCTTATTCGTCTCCAACGTCTTAACCAGTCCGATTTTGGAATTGACTCGAGTCGCCGAACGATTCTCGTCGGGCGATTTTTCCCAGCCGGCAAAGACCAGAACGCGGGACGAAATCGGCGCGCTAGCGGGCGCCATGAACAAGATGAGCGCCGAAATCAAAGAGCTGATTGCCTCGCTGGAAAAGCGCGTGGAAGAGCGCACGGCGGAGCTGGCTTCCGCCACCGCTCAAAGCGAAAAGCGCGCGCGCGATTTGCAAATCATCGCCGAAATTTCGCGCCGCATTTCCACCGAAAAGGACGTGGACAAGCTCCTCCCGCTGATTACGCGCGAGGTGAGCGAACGCTTCGGCTTTTATCACATCGGCGTCTTCTTATTAAGCGAGAACAAAAAATACGCCGTGCTGCGCGCCGCCAACAGCGAAGGCGGTCAGGTGATGCTGCGGCGGCAGCACAAGCTGGAAGTCGGGCAGACCGGCATCGTCGGCTATGTCGCCGCCAGCGGCAAGCCGCGCATCGCGCTGGATACCGGCGCGGATAAGGTCTATTTCAACAACCCCGACCTGCCGGAAACCCGCTCTGAAATGGCGCTGCCGCTTTCCACGCGCGGCGAGGTCCTCGGCGTGTTGGACGTGCAAAGCAAAGAGCGCGACGCCTTCTCCGAGTCGGACGTCATCATTTTGAGCGTGTTGGCGGACCAAATCGCCATCGCCATTGAAAACGCCCGCCTGCTGGAAGAGAGCCGCAAAGCGCTGGCGGAATCGCAGGCGGTCTTCCGCGAATATCTTGCGGAAGCATGGCAAAGCAAGCTGGCTTCTAATATTATCGGGTATTATCAGGGCATGACGGGCGGCGGCGCCATTACCAAAAGCAAGCTGGAAGAGCTCGGCGCTCTTGAAAGCGGCAAAAAAGTTCTGAGCGTGCCGATTACCCTGCGCGGGCAGACGATAGGCTCGCTGAACATCCTGCTGGACAAAGAGCGCGGCGAGATTCCGCAAAGCCAATTGAACGTCGTCAAAGCCATTGCGGAACGGCTGGGGTTGGCGCTGGAAAACGCCCGCCTGTTCGAGGAGACCTCCTCGCGCGCCGCCCGCGAAAGAACCGTCGCCGAAATTACCACCAAGATTCGCGGAACGAACAATCCCGAAGAAATGATTCGAACCGCGATGGAAGAAATCAAACGCGCGCTGGGCGCGACCCGCGTGGAAATCGTCCCGCAAAAAGCGGGCGACATGAAGGACAAATAAGCGCGGACGCCTTAACAAAACCGCGAGGTTGCCATGATAAAAACAATCGCCGTCTCAAACGAAAAAGGCGGAGTCGCCAAGACCACCACCACCCTCTCGCTTGGCGCCGCCCTGGTGGATATGGGCTACCGCGTCCTGTTGATAGATTTAGACGCGCAAGCCAACCTGACGCTTTCGCTCGGCTTCGAGCCGGGCGAAGACGAACGCACGTCCAGCGAAGTGATGCTGGATAACGCCCCGCTGCTGAACGCGCGCTATAAGACCGACGTGGAAAACCTCGACCTGGTGCAATCCAGCTCGCGCATCGAAAGCTGCGAACAATTCCTGCCGGTGCGCACGAACTACGCCAACATTTTACGGCGCGCCATCGCCGCCATGCTGCAAAGCGCGTCTTACGATTTCATTCTGCTTGATTGCCCGCCCGCCATCGGCGCCATCACCCAAAACGCGCTGGTCGCCGCCGATTTGTTGATTATTCCCACGCAGGCGGAATTTTTCTCGGCTTACGCGCTGCGAAACATGATGTCCCTCATCCGTCAGGTGCGCGAATCGGACAACCCCGCCCTCGCCTACCGCATTTTAGTCACCATGCTGGATAAAAGAAACCGCACGCATCGCAACATTCACGAGCAGTTGCGCGCCACCTTCGGCGAAGGCGTGTTTGATACGGTCATTGAAATAGACACCAAACTGCGCGAAAGCCCCATCGCGGGCTTGCCCATCTCCCGTTACAAGCCAAGCGCGCGCGGCACGACCCAATATCGCGTCCTCGCCGAGGAACTGATCGAGTATGCCAAAGAAACCGAAGCTAAACAACAGGCTTAACAAACTCTTCCAAAGTTTTCAAACCAAAGGGGGCGAGCTGCCGCCGGATTTGAACAAACCGCAGCCCGCGGCGAAATCGGAAGAAGCGGAAGAAAAAGCGCAGACCGCGCCGAGCGCCGCGCCGGTCGAATCTATTCCCGCACCCGCAGCGCAAACAGCCGCCCGCGCCGAGCCGCTGCGCGCCGCCGAGCCGACCCTCGCGATGGAAGAGCCGCCGGCTTATCAGGAAACCGCAGGCGGCGGGCTGACCTATTCGCTCAACATTCAAACCGGTTACAGCGAATGGTCCATGCTGCGCATCTACGACGAAAACCGCCGCGAGTGGACGCCAGACGAGGAACTGCTCGTTAAGCAAATTTCCGACCAGCTGGCGCTAGCGCTGGAAAACGCCCGCTTGTTCGACGAGGCGCAGCGCCGCGCCAAAGACCTGGACGTATTGAACGAACTGGCGCTGAAAATTTCGGCGGAAACCGAAACGGAGCGCATCTGCCAAATCGCTTACGAATACAGCGGCAAGCTGATGAACGTCTCCAGTTTCTTCATCACGCTGTATAACGAAAAAACCGGCGAGCTGATCTTTCCGTGGGTAATCAACGACAATCAACGTATTTCCAATCCATCCCGTCGGCTGGGCAGCGGCGGATTGACCGATTACGTCATTCGCTCCAAAGAAACTCTCTTTATGCCCGAAGACGTGATGGGAACGATGAAAAAGATGAATATTGAGTTCATCACGCTGGGAAACAGCAAGCCCGCCCTGTGCTGGCTGGGCGTTCCCTTGCTCATCGGTTCGCGCGTGTTGGGGGCGATTGTCGTGCAAAGCACCAGCGCCCCGCGCCTGTACGGCGAGCGCGAACGCGACCTGCTGCTTTCCATCGCCGGGCAAGTCGCCACCGCTGTTGAAAACGCCCGCCTGCTTCAAGAGACTCAGCGCCGCGCCAACGAAATGGCGGCGCTGGCGCAAATTGGGCGCGATCTTTCAGCGGTCCTCAGCCTGAACGAGCTGGCGGACAAAACCGCGCGTTATACGCTGGAAACGCTGCGCTGCCTCACGGCCGCCGTCTATTTGCCGGACGAAAACGAAGAAACTCTGCGCGCCGCCGCCGCCTTCGGCGAAGAAGCCGAACAGGTCAAGAAAGAAACGCTGCGCGTCGGGGAGGGAATTATCGGAGGCGTAGCGAAGGAAAGAATCGGCAAAATCGTCAACGACGCCTCGCAGCATCCAGACGCCGTTCACATTTACGGAACAAAAGAAACGGAACACGAACACCTGTTGGTCGTTCCGATCTTAACGCAGGATAAATTGCGCGGACTTCTGGCGGCGTGGCGCGTGGGAATCGGGCAGGAATTCATCGAAAGCGAATTTTCCTTCCTTTCCAGCCTCGCGCAGCAAATTTCTACTTCGCTGGAAAACGCGCGCCTGTATCAAGAAGCGCAAGAACGCGCGGACGAGCTCGCCCTGATTAACCGCATCGTCGGCGCGCTGACCGGCGCCCAAAGCGTGCAAGAAGCGCTGCAACTGGTGGCGCGCGAAGTTGTGGAAGCCTTCCCCGTGGCGCGCGGCGCCATCACCGAATTGAACGCCAAGCGCGGCTTTATTGAAGTGATTGTGGATCATTCCAAACATCCCGGCGAGAGCGTCGTCGGGCTGCGCATTCCGCTGGAAAACAACCCCATCACCCAAAGCGTCATTCAAACCCGCCAGCCGCGCGTCATCGAAAACCCGATGGCAAACGCCGAAAACCCGCCCATTGCGCGGGAAGCTTCTCGACAGGTGCAAGCGACTTACACTATCGTCTTCCCCATCATCGTGAACGACCAGGTGTTCGGCACGCTGGGGTTGGATATGGATCAGCCCGGCGCCAGGCTTTCGGAACGTCAGATTAAACTGGTGGAAACCGCCCTTTCGCCTATTTCCACCGCCATCAGCCGCCTGCGCGCGGAAGAGGAAGCGCTGGAACGCGCTAACGAACTGGCGTTCATCAACCGCGTGGTGAGCGCGCTGACCGCCGCGACAAACATGCAGGAAGCGCTGGACCAAGTGACCAAAGAAATCGTGGCGACTTACCCGGTGGCGCGCGCCGGAATCGCCACGATAGACGACGACCGCCAAGCCCTGACTCTCGTCACCGGACACGCCAAGCGCGGAAAGCCCAGCCCCTTGGGGTTAAAGATTCCCATCGAAGGCAGCGCCTCGACGAAAGCGGTTCTTGAAACGCGCAAACCCTACATCCTTGAGAATCCCGCGGATGATCCAGCCAACCCGCCGAGTCTGCGCGAAGAGTTCCGCGCTCTCGGCTTGACTTACATGGCGCTCTTCCCCATTCTGGTAAACGACGAAGTCGTCGGCACGCTCGGCGTGGATATGGATCAGCCCGGCGACCGGCTTACGGAACGTCAGATTGCCCTGCTGGAATCCGCGCTCGCGCCTGTTTCCACCGCCATCAGCCGCTTGCGCGCTGAAGACGAGCTGCGCAAGAGTCAGGAACAATACGCGCTCGCGGCGGAAGGAGCGAACGACGGCTTGTGGGATTGGGACCTCGTCCAAGGCAAGATTTACTACTCCTCGCGCTGGAAGTCCATGCTGGGCTACGCGGACGACGAATTGACGGGCGGCTTGCAGGATTGGGAAAACCTGATGCACCCCGAAGACCACGACCGCGTGATGCAATCGCTGCGCGATTATCTTGACCAAAAAGCCGAGACCTACGACGTGGAATTGCGTATGCGCCACAAAGACGGCTCCTGGCGCTGGATTCGCAGCCGCGGCAAGGCGCTGCGCGACGAAAGCGGAAAACCGCTGCGCATGGCTGGCTCGCATTCCGACGTCACCGCAAGCAAGCAAGCGGAAGAAGCCATCCGCCGCCGCAACGAATACCTCGCGGCGTCTTCCGAAATCAGCAAAATCATCACCTCCACGCTCGACCTGAACACGATATTCGCCCGCACGGTGAATCTGATCGTCGAACGCTTCGACTTCTACCACGCGAGCATTTTCATTGTGGAAGAGACGGGCTTCAACGCAGTCATCCGCGAATCCACCGGCGCGGCGGGCGCGGAGATGAAAAAGAACGCCCACTCGCTGCCGGTCAATTCCAACTCCATCGTCGGCAAGGTGACCAGCGAAGGCAAGCCGGTGGTGGTGAACGACGTGCGCCAAAACCCCTTCCACAAACCTAATCCGCTGCTGCCGGAAACGCGGGCTGAAGCCGCCATTCCGCTCAAAGTCGGTAGCCGCATCATCGGCGCGATTGACATTCAATCCACCGAAGTGGACGCCTTCAAAGAAGACGACGTCGCCGTGCTGCAAACCCTCGCCGACCAGATAGCCGTCTCGATTGACAACGCGCGCTCTTATCAGGTCTCGCAGCAAGCGGTGAGAGAAATGCGCGAAGCCGACCGCGTTAAAAGCCAGTTCCTGGCGAACATGAGCCACGAGCTGCGCACGCCGCTTAATTCCATCATCGGCTTCTCGCGCGTCATCCTCAAAGGCATAGACGGACCCGTGACCGACCTGCAAAAGCAAGACCTAACCGCCATTTACAATTCCGGGCAGCACTTGCTCAGCCTGATTAACGACATTTTGGACTACTCGAAGATTGAAGCCGGAAAGATGGAGCTGGCGTTCGACGAAGTGAATATGGCGGACGTCGTCAACAGCGTGCTTTCCACCATGACGGGCTACGTCAAAGACAAGCCCGTGAATTTGAAGAGCGTCGTCGAGCCGAATCTGCCCACCGTGCGCGCCGATACCATCCGCCTGCGGCAGGTGTTGTTGAACCTGCTTTCCAACGCGGCGAAGTTCACCGACGAAGGCGATATTGTGGTGAAAGTGGAAACCAAAATCGGAGACAACAAGCGCCGCCACATGCAAATCAGCGTCACCGACTCGGGTCCCGGCATCGCCAAACAAGACCAGGAAAAGCTCTTCCAGGCGTTCTCGCAGGTGGACGATTCGCCCACGCGCAAGACGGGCGGCACAGGGCTGGGCTTGGCAATTTGTCAGGAATTGGTGCGCATGCACGGCGGGACAATCTGGGTGGAGAGCGAAGTCGGCAAGGGCAGCACGTTCAGATTTACCCTGCCGCTCTTCCACAAGGAAGACGAAACCGCGCCCGCCCCCGCGCAAAAAATCATCCTGGCGATTGACGACGACCGGCAGGTCATCAGCCTGTACGAGCGTTACCTCCAACCGCAGGGCTACGAAGTAGTGGCGCTGACGGAGCCGGCGCGCGCGGTGGAACGCGCCAAAGCCCTCAAACCGTTCGCCATTACCCTCGACGTGATGATGCCCGCGATTGACGGCTGGCAGGTGTTGGATATGCTCAAAGCCGACCCGGAAACGCGCGCCATTCCCATCATTGTATGCAGCATCCTGGAAGACCAGGAAAAAGGATTCAGCCTCGGCGCGGCGGATTACCTGACCAAGCCGATTCTCGAAGACGACCTGCTCAACGCGCTCGACCGGCTGAACGCCGACGGCTCCATCCGCGACGTGCTGGTGATTGACGACGACCCCAACGACCTGCGCCTGCTCGGCAAAATCCTCAACGACGACGGGCGCTACAAAGCCATCCTCGCCGAAGGCGGCTTGGTGGGCTGGTCTTTGCTTTCCAGCGGCAAACCGCCGCACGCGGTGGCGCTGGATTTGTTCATGCCCGATTTGAACGGCTTTGAAATTTTGGGCAGAATGCGCGCGGACGAAAAGTTGCGCGACATTCCCACCGTCGTCATCAGCGGGGTGGAACTTACCGCCGAGCAGCGCAAACAACTCAGCGAGTTCGGTCAAAGCCTGCTCGCCAAAGGCTCGTTCAGCGAAAAAGAATTGCTCTCCACCATTCAACGCGCTTTGGAACGAGTGCAACGAAATAAAGATAAGCAGGAGCGCGCCCAATGACCTTTCTCATTCGATGTTTAGATTGCGGTCACAACGCGCCGTACTACCCCACTTCCAGCTCCTGCCCGAAGTGCAACAGCCAATGGCGCGAAGCGGTGTACGATTACGAAGCGTTGGGGAAAACGCTGCTGCCCAAGCTAGCGGCGCGCCCGATGAACCTCTGGCGTTACCGCGAGCTGTTGCCCGTGCGCAACCCTAATATCAGCCTTTCGCTGGGAGAGGGCGGCACGCCGCTGCTGCACGCCTTTAATTTGGGAATGATGCTCGGCTGCCCCAACATCTACATCAAAGACGAAAGGCAAGGACCGACGGCTTCCTTCAAAGACCGACAGGCGGCGGTGACAATTGCCGCGCTAAAAGAAGCGGGCATCACCGAAATGGTCGCCGCTTCCACCGGCAACGTCGCCATTTCTTATTCGGCGTACGCCGCGCGCGCAGGCGTGAAGCTGTGGGCGTTCGTCACCAGTTTGGTGCCGTCGGTCAAAATGCGCGAGATCGCGCTATACGGCAGCCAGGTGATTAAAATCACCGGCTCTTACGACCAATGCAAGCAAGTGGCGGCGGAATTCGCCCGCCAGCGCAACCTGTATCAAGATATGGGGGCGCGCACCATCACCTCCATCGAGGCGATGAAAACCATCGCCTACGAAATCGCCGAGCAAACCGCCGCGCTGCAAGGCCCCAGCGAAAAGCCCCCCCTGCGCGTCCCCGATTGGTATGTGCAAGCCATCAGCGGCGGCATGGGCCCCATCGGCGTGTATAAAGGCTTCCGCGAGATGATGGAAATGGGATGGATTGACCGCTTTCCGGCTTTCGCCCCCGTTCAGGCGGAAGGCTGCGCCCCAATGGTGGACAGCTGGCGCAAAGGGCTGGAAAAAGCGGAAGTGGTCTCCACGCCCAAAACGCGGATTGAAACGCTCGCCACCGGCGACCCGGGACGCTCCTATCAATTGTTGCGCGAAATCGTGGATAAAACGGGCGGCGCGTTTGAAAGCGTCTCGGACGAAGACGCCTTCCGCGCGATGCACGTACTGGCGAAGATGGAAGGCATATCCGTCGAACCCGCCGCCGGAGTCGCCTTTGCGGGTTTGTTCAAGATGATTCGCGCAGGCGTCATCAAGCCGCATGAAACGGTGGTGGTGAATTGCACCGGTCACACCATGCCCGCCGACGCGAGCATTTTAGGCGAAAACTGGTCGCGCGACGTTAAATTCCCCAGCAAAGAAAAAACCGATTCCACCCCGCGCGAGGGTCTGCTTTCGGCTTTGACTCAAGTCGCGCCGGAAAAGTTCCCCAAAATCGCTCTGGTGGAAGACACCGCCGAAGCGCGCCGTCTCATCCGCCGCATTTTGCAATCGCAAGGCAATTTCACCATCGTCGAAGCGGCCAACGGACGCGAAGGGCTGGAACTGATTCAGCGCGAGCTGCCCGATTTGGTCATCCTCGATTTAATGATGCCGGAAATGGACGGGTTCACCGTCATTCAAGAATTGCGCGCCAAGCCCGAAACAGCCACCATTCCGGTCATCGTCGCCACCGCCAAGGAACTCACTCCCGACGAAAAGAATCGCCTTGGAGGACAAATTCAATCCCTGATGCAAAAAGGCGATTTTTTGAACGACGAATTTTTAGAGGAAGTCAAGTCGCTTATCAAGTAAAAAGGTCGGTCTATTTTGCAAAAAAAGCAGACGGCTGGAATTCTGGCGGCTTTCAGCTCGGCGTTCTTTTTAGGGCTGGCTCCCGTGTTTGGCAAGCTAGCCATCACGCAGGGCTTCTCGCCTTTTGCGGTGGTCGCTCTGCGCACCAGCTTCGCCGCTTCCATCTTGTTCGTCGCCATTTTGCTGTTCGCGCGGCAATACCTTTACATCTTCCCCGTCGGGCTGGCGGGCTGCATGTTGGCAGGAGCGATTAACGGACTCGGCTCGCTGCTCTATTACCTCGCGCTGGAACGCTTGAACGCCGGCGTCGGACAACTGCTCTATTCGCTTTATCCGTTCTTCGTCGCGCTGTGGCTCATGCTAGACCATCAAACGCCCAGCCGCCTGACCTTTTTACGAATCGGACTGGCGACGGTCGCCGTGCTGCTGCTAACCAGCGTTCCTGAACGCTCGGCGGACCCGGTCGGCGTGCTGCTCATGCTCGGCGCGGCGACGCTCTACGCCATGCACCTGCCCGTCAATCAGCGCGTGTTGTTTGAAGCGCCGCCGCCGACGGTGGCGCTTTATACGCTGCTCGCCATGAGCATGGTGGTCGCTCCCGCTTACCTGATATTCGATGGAACCTGGCCCCAAGCGGCCGCCCCCTGGCTGCCCGTCAGCGGCTTGACGCTGGTGACGGTCTTTTCACGGCTGGCGCTTTTCGTGGGAGTGAAAAAAATCGGCGGGATGCAAACCGCCCTGCTTGGCTTGGCGGAACTGCTGATTACCATTTTGTTCAGCGCGCTCTGGCTGGGCGAAAGCCTGACCCCGTTGCAATGGGTCGGCGCGGCGGGGTTGGGAATCAGCCTCTCGTTGGTGATGCTGGAAGCGCCCGCCCCCGCTATGCACAGCGGAAGAACCGGCTGGCTTTCGTGGATTCGCGCGCCGGGATTGCCGAAAGATATTTTCGGGCCTTACGAATAAAGGCTTATTTTTCCGCCTCGTATAAATAGCCCGTGCCTCTCACGCTCACCACCCGCTCGGAAAGAGCGGGAAATTTTTCCAGCTTGTGGCGCAGGCGGCTCACCAGCGGACGGAGAATTTCCGGCGCTTCGCGCTGCGTGGCGTCGTAACCTTGCACCAGCAGCACCAGCTCGCGGTGAGAAAACACCTTGCCCTCGTTCTCCATCAAAATTTTCAGCAAGCGCCCCTCGGCGGGCGTTAAATGCTCAATTTTCGATTTGTATTTAATCTGGCGGCGCGAAAGGTCCACATGCGTGCCGTCTTTCAGCGTAAAGGTCTCCACCTGTTCGTCCACCACGTCCTCCGCCCCGCCGATGGTCACGCGCGTTTTCGCCGAACGGCGGGCGAGACCTTTCTTAATGCTGGCGAGAATCTGCGCCGTCGAAGCGGGCTTGGAGAGATAATCGTGAATCCGCAGGCGCAGCGCCTGCACAGCCGATTCGGTGGAGCTATACGCCGTGAGCAAAATCACTTCCGTTTCAGGGGAAATTTGATTCACCGCCTGAATCACTTCCAACCCGTCCATGCCCGGCATACGCAAGTCCACAATCATTAAGTCTATGGCGTGCATACGGACGTATTCCACCGCCGCCTGCCCGTTGGGAACGGCAGCCACGTTATATCCTTCGAGCTTGAGAATATCCGAAAGCGACTGGCGGGCGACCGGCTCGTCGTCCACAATCAACAAGTTTGACTTCATGATTTTCCTCCAATGGGCATAAAGATTCGGAAACAAGCGCCGGGGACGCGTTCGGGCAGCAGTTCCAGAACGCCGCCGTTCGTAGTAATAATATTGTAACTCACAGTCAGCCCCAAACCGGTGCCGCCCTCTTTGGAGCTGAAAAACGGCTCAAAGATATTCGCCTGCGCTTCAGGCGGAACGCCGTCCCCGCTATCATGGAAGAGAATCTCCACCCCGTCTTGCGCGGCGGAAGCGGAGATGCGCAGCGTGCCGCCGCCCTTGCCCGACATAGCGTCCACCGCGTTCAAAATCAAATTGATGAACACCTGCTGCAACTGGCTGGAAACCGCCCGCACGGGCGGAACCTCGCCGATAAAATCCACAATCACCGTCACGTTGGCTTCTTTGAGCTGTTTCGACATCAAGTTCAGGATGTATTGCAGCAAGTCGGCGACGTCTACGTCTTCAGCCGCGTTGGCGCCGGGGCGGTAAAAATCCAACATGCGGCGGGTGGTGTTCGCCAGCCGTTCCAGTTCCTTTTGCGCCAGATCGAAATATTCGCGGCGTTTTTCTTCGGGCAGGTCTTCGCGCCCGGCGAGATGCAAACAATTTTGAACCGATTGCAGCGGGTTGTTAATTTCATGCGCAATAGAAGCGCTCAACCTGCCGGCGGTCGCCATTTTTTCGGCTTGCACCAGCGCCTTTTGCGATTCCTCTATCTTGCGGACGTAAGCCAGCTGCTCGGCGTACAGGCGCGAATTTTCCAGCGCCACCGCCGCCTGCCGCGCGAGAATTTGAAACATTTCAAATTCGGGTTCGCGGAAAGGCTGCTCCTGCGGCTCGCGCCCGGCGTAAAGCAGCATTCGCATCTTCGGGCGCGGCATGGGAATCAGCATCGCCGCGCCGATTCCGAGGCGGGCAAACAGGGATTTAAGCGCAGGCGCGCCGGGCCCGTTGGCGTTGATAATCAGCGGCGCGTCGAGCGAATCTTCCGCGCGCACGGCAGCCAGCGTTTCGGGGCTGAGCGGCTGTCCGCGCGAAATCAACAAGACGGGCTGGTCGTTTTCGTCCAGCTGATAGCAAGCCGCGCGCGAGCATTTTAAGTGCGCGCAGACCGCCTCGACGATTAAATTCAACAACGGTTCGCGGCGCGTTTCGGAAAGCAGCGCCTCGGTGACGGAAAACAAAGGGCGCAGGGCGTTGGTGCGCGCCGCGTCTTTTTTCTGTTGACTGTCGGCGAAGGCGAGCTCCACCGCGTCTAATAATTCGCTGCCCTGCCCGAATGGCTTGAGGATGAGTCCGTCCACCCCTTGCCGCAGCGCGCGAATGGCGGTCTCCACCGTGCCGTGTCCGGTCATAATCAAAATGGAGGCGTCCGGCTGAAGCCGCTGCGCGTGCTGAATCACCTCAAAGCCGTCCACCTCCGGCATACGGACGTCCACCAACAACAGGTCAATCTTATTGTCCCTCATGTATTCGATGGCGGCGCGAGGATCGGTTTGCGTTTCTACCCAATAGCCCGCCTTGCTCAGCAGGCGGCTGCATAGCAGCGTAATGCCCGGCTCGTCGTCCACGACAAAGATGTGTTTAGTTTCCATAAAAAACGCCTATGATTCTATCGGCAGCGAGACGGTAAAGACGGAGCCTTTGCCCGGCTCGCTAGCGACTTCGAGGTCTCCGCCATGGTCTTTGACAATCCCATAGGTGACGGAAAGCCCCAGCCCGGTGCCGCCGCGTTCCGCGCGGGTGGTAAAGAACGGCTCAAAGACGCGCCCAAGGTCTTCCTTCTTAATGCCCACGCCAGTATCTTTCACTTCCAGCGCCGCCCATCGCGCGCCGTCCCGTTCGACGGGATAGGTTGAAATTTGCAAGAATCCGCCCGACGGCATGGCTTGAAGCGCGTTATGCACAAGATTTAACAAGACTTGCTTCATTAAGTCAACGTCCATCACCAACCAGGGCAGGTCGCCGTCGAGCGCCAGCGAAAGGGTGACGTCGTTGGAGCGGAGGAGGTGCTGCGTGAGCGCGACGACGTCGTACACCAATTCGTTTAAATCGGAGCGGGCGCGGGCGCGCTCGCCCTGCCGCGAGAAATCGAGCAGGCGGCGCACCACCCCGCTGGCGCGGCGAGCTTCCGCCAGCACCAGACTCATCTCCTGGTAATTGGGCGAGCCGGGCTGCATCTCGTTGAAAATCAATTCGACGAAGCCGATGACGGTGGTGAGCGGGTTGTTGAGCTCGTGCGCGACTCCCGCCGCCATTTCTCCCACTGCCGCCAGCTTCGCCGCTTGCAGCAATTTGTTTTCCGCGGCGCGCTGCGCTTCCATGCGGCGGTTTACTTCAATTTCCGCCGCGCGCAACTGGGTAATCGTCTCTTGCAATTTCTCGTATTGGTTGGCGCTGGCGATAACGGCGGCAAGAATGCCCGCCAGCGATTCCATCGCCAGCAAATCGTTATGAGAGAAAGCGTTTTCCTCGCCGCTTTCAATGTCTATCACGCCGAGGATGTTTTCCCCGTCCTTTAAAGCGACGCACAACTCGGAGCGCGCTTCCCAACCTTGAATAGGCTTATATATCTCGCTGCGGCGGACGTCGCCCAGCAATAGGCTTTTGCCGCTTTGCAACACCGCGCCAGCCACGCCGTCGCCGCGAACGAATTCCACGCCCGCCAGCGCTTCGCGCAGGGTTTCAGCGCGCGAACCTCCCACCCCCTGCACAGAAAAACGCTCGTCGCCTTCCTTCAAAAGAATCAGCGCCAGCTCGTACTTAAAGTAGCGCGCCACCAAATCGGCGGCGATGGAAGCGACCTGTTTTTTATCCTGCAAGCCAATCACCTGCTGCACCACTTCGTGCATCAGCGCCAGGCTGCGCGCGCGTCCTTCCGCCTCTTCGCGCAAGCGGACGTATTCAATTAAGCCTGCGAGGTGACTGGTAATGACGCCCATCAAGTGTTCGTCGTACTGGCTGAACGCTTCGGGGCGCGGGCTTTCAATAACCAGCGCGCCGGTAGAACGCCCGCGATAGCGCAAGGGAATAATCAGCAGCGAGCGCGCCCCCTTATGAATAGGGACGACCCCTTCGCGCGTCGCGTCCACCACGCGGCGGGCGCGCCCTCCCTCCAATACGGATTGCATGGAATGTCCCGCGAGCGGCGCGTTAACCACGCTCATCTTGCTCCCGAACATGCGGTAATCGCGCAACATGCGCCCGTCGGTGGAAAGCAAAAAAAGCGCGATGAGCTCGGTGTTAAAGGCGCGCGCCAGCAAGCCGAACATGCGTCGCGCGATCTGCTCCAAATTTTGGGCGGAAGAAACGGTCAGCACAAAATCGTTCAGCAAACCCAGCCGCCGCAAATGCGCGCCCATTTCGGAAAAGGTGATGAGCGCCTCGACCGAAGGCGAAACGCGCTCCGCCAGCTCGCGTAACTGTCCCAGCTCGGCGCGGGAAAATTCCTTCGCCCGCCAGAGCGCCGTCACGCCAATCAGGCGCTGCCCCATCGTCAGCGGCAAGCACACCCAAACGTGATTGGGGTTGAGCGAGCCGTGAGGCAGGTGATCCCAATTGGGCTGCCCGCGCGAGACCACCGCTTCTTTTAAGGAACGATGGACGCGGCGCAGAATCGGATTGGCGTCGATTTGCAGCGAAACGTTTTTAGCGGCGGGGTCGTTCCATTGCGCTTGAATATCGAGCGTCTCGCCGCGGCGAATCGCCATCCACGCGCCGAGACAATTGGAGGTTTGCACAAAAGTATGCAAAATTTTTTCAATCGCCAGAGGCAAGTCGGTGGCGAGCCCCGATTGCAAATCGGGCAGCAGCGGTTGATGCTGCGGCGCGAACTTGCTGGAAAGCAGCGAAGCGGTCAGCTTCCACACCTGCCGCGCCCGCGCCGATTGTTTATCCGCGCCGACCAACAGCGCCTGCGAAGCGCCCGGAATGGGAAAGACGAACAAGCGCTTGACTCCCAGCTGCGCGTCTTTGGCGATGGAAGCGAAACGAGGATACCCCCCGCTCAGCGCACCGCACAACCAGGCATCCACGCTGGAACGCGCCGTCAGCGAGAGCAGCTCGTTTTGCGCCGCCCGGCTCAAACGGTAGGAAGCCAGCAGCGCCCACGCGCCGCCCGCCCGCTCCGCCAGCGCCGCCCACCCCGCTTCGGCGATTTGCGCGGCGTTCTTCAGTTGAGATTCCACGCTGATTTCGGTTTGCATGAACAGGGGAATTATAATCCAGCGCGGCAAAAGACGTGATTGGGCTGGCTGACAGGATGGACAGGATGTTCAGGATACATTGACGCAAGGCGCGGCAAAAGGGTTCGCTAACAGGATGGACAGGATGTTCAGGATACATTGACGCAAGGCGCGGCAAAAGGGTTCGCTAACAGGATGGGTAAGCGGAGCGATCGTCGCTCTTCTATGCTACAATCCCGCTATGGAATTCGAAGTCTTTACGCTGCTGCCGGAAGTCTTTTCGGCATATCTGGATACCAGCATCCTCAAACGCGCGCGGGAACGCAGGCTGATTGACGTCCGCTTGCACAACATTCGCGACTATACGCATGATAAACACCATGTCACCGACGACCTGCCCTACGGCGGCGGCGGCGGTATGGTGATGAAACCCGAACCCGTTTTTGAAGCGGTCGAATCCGTCTTGGGAGCGGAGCGCGATTGCCCAATTATTCTGCTCAGCCCGCAAGGGCGAACCTTCAATCAAAATATCGCCTTCGAGCTCGCCCAACATCCGCGCCTCGCGCTGATTTGCGGCAGATACGAAGGTTTCGACGAGCGCATCCGCGAGCGCCTCGCCACCGATGAAATCTCCATCGGCGATTATGTGCTGACCGGCGGAGAACTGCCCGCGTTGATCCTCATTGACGCGGTTTCGCGCCTGCTGCCCAACGTGCTGGGCGACCCCACCGGCGCGCTGGACGATTCTCACGCCTTGGGCTTGCTCGAATACCCGCATTACACCCGCCCGCCCGACTTTCGCGGCTGGAAGGTCCCCGAAGTTCTGCTTTCCGGCGACCACGCCAAAATCCGCCGTTGGCGGCGCGAACAGGCGCTGCTGCGAACCTTAAAGAAACGCCCCGACATGCTAGAAAAAGCCGAACTGAGCGAAGCCGATAAAAAATTCCTGCAACAATTCAAGCCATGAAAGCGCGCTTTCTCCGCCTCGCGCTCCTCCTTGCCGCGCCGTTCTTTTTTCTCGCCGCCTGCGGAGAGCCCGATTGCGCCGACCTGCGGACGTTTTGCGCCGGGCTGGCGACGGATACGCTCGGGCTGGACGATTACGGCGCGAACCGCGACACATGGAACGCCCTGCAAAACCTGAAAAACTACAGGCTGCTCGACCGCGCTGATTTTATCGAATCCGCGGAGCGGCGCGATTACGAAAAGAACATTGCCTACTTTGCCAGCCGCCATTACGACGCGGTGATTACCGTCGGAATCGGCTTGCGCCGCGAGACGCTGCGCGCCGCCGCGCGCTATGAAAACGTCGTCTTCATCGCCGTGAATCAGCCGTTTAAAAAAGACGAGCTGCGCCTCAACCTCATCCCCGCGACCTTCCCCGAAGACCAGATGGGGTTTCTGGCGGGAGTCCTCGCGGCGCGTTTGACGCGGACGGGCTTTGTGGGCGCGGCCTGCGAGGACTCATCCCTCGAAGCGATGTGGAAATATTGCGAAGGCTTTCGCAACGGAGCAAAATTCGCCAACCCCGAAGTCAAGCCGCTGATTTTATATCGAGACGACGGCGACGACGAAAAACTGTTTCTGGACGAAGCATGGGGACGCGAAGCCGCCCAAAAGATAACGGCGCGCGGCGCGGACGTTCTCTTTGCCGCAGGCGGAATCACCGCGCAAGGCGCGCTGCGCGCGGCGGCTGAATCGCAGGTCAAAGCCATCGGCGCGGAACGCGACCAGGCTGCCACGTTGGGAGTTTCCAACGAATGGCTGGTCACTTCCATTTACGGCGACGCGCAATTCGCCGTTGAAAACGCGCTGCGCGGGCTGAAAGGCGAAACGCTCAACCAACCCGACCGCAGCCCCATTAAATTCGTCCCGCTCTCGCCCAAATTTCCCGAAAGCCTGACTCCCGAACTGCAAGCCTACCTCGCCGCGCTGTGGAATCGGCAAATCAGCTCCGGCGTCCCCGCAACGAGACCGTAATTTTGTGCAGGCTTGCACAATAAATTGAGAGGATTTATACTTAAGCCCGTCGTCGGTTTTGCCCTAACGGCAAAACTGAAAAGTTTGTCGCTTTTGAGGAGAAGAAAAAAGATGAAAAAGTTGTATTTTGTCACAGCGCTGATAATCATCGCCTCGATGATTCTCGCCGCTTGCGGCGGAACCCCCGCCGCCCAACAGCCTGCGGCTGAGCAGCCCGCCGCCGAAGCTCCGGCGACGGAAGCCCCCGCCACCGAAGCCCCGGCCGCCACCGAAGATTGCGCCTCGCCCGATTTCTTCTGCGTCGGTCTCGTCACCGACGTCGGCAAGGTGGACGACAAGTCCTTCAACCAGTCCGCGTGGGAAGGCGTGCAGCAAGCGCTCGCCGACGGCGTGGCGGATAAGGTGCAATACATCGAGACCACCGACGCCAAAGACTACGCCAAGAACATCGGCCAGTTCGCCGAAGAAGGCTACGACGTGATTGTCACCGTCGGCTTTGCGCTCGG
>DAOUBR010000085.1:0-66179 GCA_034432535.1 Anaerolineales bacterium
TGTCTTCACCGCCGTATTCCGACCATGACACGACTGGAACAAGAAATTCTGGCTTTGGTACAGGAACGCGACGCCAAACACATCAAAATTGATTGGCAATTCTCTATTCAATCAGCACGTACCAAACTCAACTCTCATTACGCGGCTGTTCAAATCGACAATAAGAAATTCACAGAATCTTAATTTACGGCGTAATAAATGAAATATCCTGCCTATCCTGCTTAAAGCGTTAGGACCAGTAGCGGGCAATCCATTCCGACGTGACGGGCAGAAAGCGCAGCAGCGTATCCGCAATCAGGCCGAGAATCAAATAGCCGCCGAAGGAACGGTTATGCTGAAAAGCGAAGCCGGAAAACCACACGGGCCAGAAGTTCCAACCTTGCGGCGCTTGCGCGGGCTTGGGGTTGTTTAGCAATTTCAGCGCCGCCAGCGCGTCTTTATAAGCGAGAAAGACAATCAGCATGACGGGGGTGAAATAGCGCGGCGCAAAGACCAGATACGCCACGACCAGATAGATGAGGACGATGACGGCTTGATTGACGCGGCGCGCGGCGGCTTCCCCTACGCGGACGGGGAAAGTGCCGACTCTCTTGGCTGCGTCGTCCTCGCGCTTGTCAATGTGCTTGGCGACGTTAATGCTGGCGACTCCCAGCCCAAAGGGAACGCCGGCGAGAATCACGTTGGGCAGGTTTTCCAAACTCCCGCCGCGACCGAGGGCCAGCACAAGGTAAACGCCCGCCACGAGAATCGGTCCCCAGATAAGGAAGATGGTGAGCTCGCCGATTCCCCAATATTTGAACGGAAACGTATAAGCGAGCAGCGCCACCGCGCCGAAAGCGAACAGCGCGATAATGGGCGCGGCAAATTGGGTATAAAACAGGGCGTACACGCCCGCGGCGAAAGCGAGAGTCCCGCTGACGACGAACCAGCGCAGCGAATCGGATTTGCTCCAAAAACCTTGCGCCAGCGGATGCGCGCCATATTGCAGGCGGAAGTAGTTATCCTTATCCAGCCCGCGCGTGAAATCGGTGTAATCGTTGAGGATGTTGTTCGTCCCGTGCGCGATGAACAAACCGAGCGTGACGACGAGGAAAGGCAGCCACGAGAAGTAACCGTCGCGGGCAGCCAACAGCCCGCCGATGACGGCGGAATAGACCGTCACCATCGTGACGGCGGAGCGCGTGGCGATCAACCATTTGGAAACGACGTCGAGCGAATCCCATTCGCTTTTTTCGTCAATTTTCATCAACTGCCATGAAGCCTTGCGCCACATTGCGAAATTAATTTTCATGTTTGTCTCCTGAAAAACGCGCTCAACGCCAGAAGGCGGGCAGAAAGACGCGCAGCGCCGAATCCGCCAGCAAGCCGAGCATGAAGAGCGAACCGAATTTACGATTGTTCAAAAACGCCATCGGCGCGAAGTAAAGGGGCCAGCCGCCCTGCCCGTCGGGAAAATCGGCGGGGCGTTCGGCGGGTTTGGGTTTGAGAAAGGCGGGAAGCAGTTCCCGCAGCGTGGGCAGCGCGAAGAGGACGACCAGCATCACGGGCGTAAAGAACTTGACCGCGATGAGATAAGCGGTAATCGCGTAAGGCAGAATCATCATGGCGAGGACGGCGTAACGCGCGGCTTTTTCGCCAATCACCACCGGCAGGGTGCGAATGCGCTTTTCTTTATCAATGGGCAGCTTGTCAATGTGCTTTCCGAAGATGACGGTGGTGACTCCCAAAACGTAAGGCAAGCTGGCGGCGACCACGTTCCAATTCCAGGCGCCCGTCAGGACGTAATAGCCGCCGCCAATCATCAGGGGCCCCCAGACAATTAACACGGCGACTTCGCCCAGCGCGATGTATTTGAGGGGCCAGGTGTAAAAGAGGACGAAGAAGGCGCCCAGTCCCAGCAGCAGCCAAATCAGCGGGTCGCCGGCGTTGACGAAAACGAGGTAAAGCCCGCAAAGCAGCGCCAGCAAGCCGGTGACGGCAAAATAAGTCAGGTGTTGGCGGCGGGTCATCAAGCCGGAGGCGATGGGCTGCGCGCCGTAAATGGCGCGGAAGTAGTTGTCCTTATCCACCCCGCGGACGTAATCGGTGAAATCGTTGAAGATGTTATTGGAAGCGTGCGCCAGAATCAAACCGAGAGTCAGCGCGAGCCACGGAAGCCAGGCGAAGGAAGCGTCGCGCCAGGCAAAGACTCCCGCCAGCGCGGCGGAGAGAAAGGTCATCACCAGCACGGCGGCACGGGCGGCTATCAGCCATTTTGAGACCACGTCCAGTTTGTCCCACTCTTCTTTGGAGACGTCGGGAATGACGTTCAAGGCTTTCTTCCACATCGCAAAATTGACGTTCATGTTTAGGTATTCGCTCCTATGAATAAAAAGTGAAAAACAACGCGCGGTTCGGCGCGCCGTTTTGATTTCAGTTAATTACTCGCCTTACGCAGCGGCGCGAGATTTTGGTATTCCGCGCGAACTTTGTACGGATAGTCTCGCATCTCGGCTGCGACCGCGTAACTTCTGTTAATTATACCGCCCGGCGCCGCCTTCCCTCCGTCTGGATGGGATGGAAAGGACGTTTGGTGTAGCCCCGCCCGGACATTGAATGTCCGGGCTACTCTTGCAAAGCCGT
This sequence comes from Anaerolineales bacterium, assembly GCA_034432535.1. Classification (GTDB taxonomy): domain Bacteria; phylum Chloroflexota; class Anaerolineae; order Anaerolineales; family Villigracilaceae; genus Villigracilis. The sequence continues at coordinate 2,623 of DAOUBR010000085.1, forward strand.
CTGAAGACGGCTAAGCGCCAGCCGTTCAGTCCGCTTGAGCGGGCTTTGTATTGGCAAGCCGGCGGTTTATTTCCGGGCGAAGCGGACAGGCAAAACTGTCCACGAATAGGGTCACAAATACTCGAACACGACGAGCGCGACCATTCGTGAATTCGTGGGTGGCATTCGTGGAGGGTCTCCGCCAATCGCGCAGCGCGAGATTCTTGCCCTGAGCCAGTCGAAGGGGTTCTCGCCTCGCGCCGCTTTTAAGCGCCCCTTGAGATACGCGCGGATTTTGTCATCGTTTGATAATGCTGGCGCGCCGCGTTTTCTGATACAAGAAGCGCATGAGAGATTTTGTCATCCGTCCTTTAGCGGCTTCAGATCATACGTGGGTTTCGCCTTTCATGGTCGAACACTGGGGAGCGGATATGGTCGTCGTCCACAATCAAATGTTCATTCCGTCCATGCTGCCGGGCTTCGCCGCCGAGCGAGAGGGCGAGATCATCGGGCTGGTCACTTATTCGTTGTACGCGCACGATTGCGAAATCGTCACCCTCGATAGTTTGCAAGAAAACATCGGCGTCGGCACGGCGCTGATAGAGGCGGTAGAAAACGTCGCCCGGCAGCAGGGAGCCAGCCGTTTGTGGCTGGTCGCCACTAACGACAATTTGCGCGCGCTGGGTTTTTATCAGCGGCGGGGGTTCCGCATTGCACGCGTGCATCACGGCGCGGTGGAGCAGGCGCGCGCGTTTAAGCCGAATATTCCGAAAATAGCCGAAAACCTGATTCCCATCGTGGATGAAATTGAGCTAGAAAAGCGGCTTTAAACGCTAACAGACGAGACTCTTCGGTCGCAAACGACGCTCGCTCAGAGGACGTCCTATTTTTGAGACGGGTTCTCGGTCTGTTCCGGAGGTTTCGCGTCGCCGTAATCCAACACCTGCCGCATTTGCGTCCCGCCTTCGGGGGGACCGACAATCCCCTTTTCTTCCATCATATCCACAATGCGCGAGGCGCGGGTGTAGCCGATGCGCAGCCTGCGCTGCAACATGGAAACGGAAGCCTTGCCTTCTTTGCGGACGATTTCCACCGCGTTGTTGTAAAGCGGGTCGCCTTCGGTTTGAGGCATATCTTCCCAAAGCGGCGCCTGCTTCAAGGGGACGCTTATCGGCAGCGAATTGGCGGGAACGTCTTCGGCGGGCGGCGGCGCTGAAGTTCCGGCTTGTTCGCGCCAAAATTCCACCAGACGATGAATTTCATGGTCGGCGACGTACACGCCCTGCAAGCGCACCGACGAGGGCGCGTCCGGCGCCTGATAGAGCATATCGCCGCGCCCCAGCAGCTTCTCCGCGCCGGGCTGGTCGAGGATGACGCGGCTGTCCGTGTTAGAGGCGACGGCGAAGGCGATGCGCGCGGGGAAGTTCGCCTTAATCAAACCGGTCACCACGTCCACCGAAGGGCGCTGCGTGGCCAGCACGAGGTGAATGCCCGTCGCGCGGGCGAGCTGCGCCAGCCGCGTAATCGTCCGCTCGGTTTCTTCGGGCGCAATCATCATCAAGTCGGCGAGCTCGTCCACCACCACCACCAGATAAGGCAGTTTCTTTTCGCCTTTCGCCTTCATCTTGGCGTTATAGTCGGCGATGTTGCGCGAGCCAGCCTGCGCGAAGGCGTGATAACGCCTGTCCATCTCGCGCGTCATCCATTGCAGCGCGCCGATGACGCGCTCCATTTCCACCACCACGGGACCGAGCAAATGCGGCACGCCGTTATAGCCGGTGAGTTCCACGCGCTTGGGGTCCACCAGCGCCAGCCGCAAATCGTCCGGCGTGTTGTGCAGCAGCAAGCAGGTGAGGATGGCGTTAACGCACACCGATTTGCCGGAGCCGGTTGTGCCGGCGATTAAGAGATGCGGCATGGATTCCAGACTGGCGATAATAGGCGTATCCGCCACGTCGCGCCCCAGCGCGAAAGCCAGCGGCTTGTTGGCGCGCTTGAAGGCTTCGGTTTCCAGCATGTCGCGCAAAGCGACCACCGCCATTTCGTCGTTAGGGACTTCAATGCCGACGTAGCCGTGTCCCGGCACGGGCGCTTGCACGCGAATGCGCGGCGCAGACAACGCCAGCGCGAGGTCGTTGCTGAGCGAGGCAATCTTGCTGACGCGCACTTTGGTTCGGACTCCACCGCGCGACTCGATAAAGAGCGGCTCGACTCCGAATTGGGTGACGGAGGGACCGCGGCTGATGGCGACCACCTGCGCGGGCGCGCCAAACGAAGCGAGCGTCTCTTCGATTAAACGCGCGCGCTCTTGAATGAAGTCCTCGTTGATGGCGGGCGCGCTGCCCGCGTCGAGAATCTCGGCGACTTGCGGCAGCTTCCACTCCACGACGGTCGGTCCCGTCGTCGTGCGAACGACGGCAGGCACGGTGGGATGCACGGGCTTGAGATCCTCTTCGGGAGCGGCTTCCGATTCGACCGTTGGGAAGGACGCGTCGGGAGAAGATTCCGCGCGGGGCTGGGGAATCCGCTTTCGCAGCCATTCCGCCAGCGGGACCATCCAGCCGAAGAGTTCCGCCGCCGGCTTATCGAGAAAGACCTCCAACCCGATAATCAGCCACGCGACGAGGAAGATGAACGCGCCCATCTCGCCAAACAGATACCACAAGACGCGCAGAAAGATTCCTCCAAGCGCGCCGCCTCCCCGGCCTTGCACGGCTTCGGCTTCCGCCGTGCCGCCGGTGGCGATGAGAAAATGTAAAAAGGCGAGCAGCCAAAAGAAAAGAATCGCGCCGCCCGTCGCTCGTTCTATCGAGAGGGGCGGAATCTTTTCGATTTTGCGAAAAATCAGCCAGCCGCCAAAAAGCAGCAAGCCCAGCGGCAGGACGTATAAGCCCCACCCGAAGATTTGCCCCAAAAAGCGGATGAGCGCTTCAATCAAAACGGAACGCGCGGGCGAAATCAATCCCAGCAGAATCAATAGCCCGCTCAACGCCACGCCAACCCCGATGACGTCGAGTTTGCGTTCGGGGGAAAGTTGCTGCCACCACGTAGGCGGCGGCGCGGCAGGCGGAGGCGCGGCGGAAGGCTGTTTTCCTTTCGCGGGCGCGGTTTTCCCTCCCCCTTTTTTGGGCGAAAGCGTTTTGGCGGGCTTGGAGCCGCGATTCAAAAAGTTGGGGAGTTTGACGAGAGGCATTCAGGAAGTTGGACGGTAGACGGAGGACGGTAGACGGAGGAATTATAGCGCTGATGAGCCTTTCTCTTTTAAGGTACAATGGGGCGCATTGCAGGGCTTCGGCTTTGATTTCACTTCAATTTACAGGATTTAACTTTTGTTTGAAATACTCTTTCTCGGCACTTCGGCTTCCGCCCCTTCCATTCAACGCGGATTGGCGGGGCAGGTGGTCTCGCATAACGAATATCGCTTTTTGGTGGATTGCGGCGAAGGCACGCAGCGGCAAATTTTACAGGCGGGCGTCGGCTTCAAACGTCTGACGCGCGTGTTGCTCACGCATCATCATCTCGACCATATTTTGGGGCTGGCGGGGCTGCTTTCGACGTTCATGAAATGGGAGTCGATTGAGGAGCTGGAAATCTTCGGGGGGAAGATGGCGTTGGAGCGCGTTCACACCCTGCTCTATGACGTGGTGTTGGCGGGCGGGCAGAAACCTCCCATGCCGCTCAAACTGACCGAAATTAAGCCCGGAGTCTTCTTCGAGGCGGAAGATTTCACCGTCTCGGCATTCCCCGTCGTCCATCGCGGGCCCGATTGTCTCGGCTATCTTTTTGAAGAAAAGCCACGCCGCCCCTTCCTGCCGGATAAGGCGAACGCGCTGGGCTTGCCTTTTGGACCTCAGCGCAAGGAGCTGGCGGCGGGCAAGAGCGTGACGTTGGAAGACGGGCGGCTGATTACGCCCGACGACGTGCTGGGAGATTGGGAACGCGGCTGCAAGTTCGTCGTCGTCGGCGACGCGGGGAGAATTGACAACCTTGTGGAATATTGCCGCGACGCGGACGGGCTGGTCATTGAATCCACTTACACCGAAGAGGAAGCCAACCTGGCGAAGCAGTTCAACCATCTCACCGCGAAGATGGCGGCGGAGCTGGCGGCGAAAGCCGGGGTGAAGAAGTTAATCCTCACGCATCTTTCTCGGCGCTATCGCGCCAAAGACGTCCTCGAAGAGGCGCAGACGGTTTTTCCCAACGTAGTCGTCGCCCGCGACTTCGACCATTTTCAAATCAAAAAGCTTCCGTAGCGGGGGTCACATCTCCACGACGCAGGGGCGCTCGTCCTTGACGACCGCGCTCTCGCCGTTGGGGAACATCACGACGGTTTGTTCCGCGCCGCGCACGACGGTCAAGCCTTTGTATTTAATCGTCACCGTCCAAGGGAAGAGGTTCTTGCCCTCCAGGCGCACTTTGGAGGCGGAAAATATCGTCACGCCCAGCGCCTGCATGAATAAGCCGACGGGAGCGAGTCCTTGCAGCGAGTTGCGCTCGCCCGCGCCGGCGCCTTTTTCGGCGTGATAGCGTTGATAAAACGAGCGGCTTTGTTTGAGGTTTTGAATAACCGCCGAAACCATGCGGACGGCGAGGCGCGTGGCTTCGGAACGAAAGCCGTAACGCAGCAGCCCTTCGCCAATCAATTGATTCCACGGGAAGCGCGCGCTCATGGCGACCAAATCGGCTTCGGGATTGGGCGATTCGGTCAGCGAGGGCAAGCCGTAAGCGCGGTCAAACCGGTCGGCGGTCATCAGGTTGCGGGCAATCAGCGCGCTCGCTTTTTGCGAATCGAGGACTCCCGCCCATAGCGGCAGCGCCAGCGTCAGGTCTTCGCCGCGGGTATCCGCCGTTTTGACGATAACGCGGTCTTTTTCTTCCAGCCCGCGCACGCTCACCCGTCCCACGCGGATATAGACTTTTTGGGTGGCAGCCACCAGCCCGCCCGCGCGCCATTGAAAGTTTCGCCCTTCAATGATTTCGATTTCGCCTTTTTTCTTGGAGAAGTATTCGCTCACTTCCGCTTCGGGCAGCCGGGCGGCGGGGTTTTTGGTTTGAATTTCAACCAACAATCGGACGGGAGTCTCCGATTCAAATTTGGGGCGCATCGCGCCTTCGCCCTTTTTGGAAGCGACGACCTTCCCCGCCGAGACCAAGCCGGTCTGATAATCGCGGTAACTGAAAAAGCTCTTGCCGGCGTTCCAGCCCGCCAGCATGGATTCTTTCAGCCGCGCGGCTTGCGCCTGAATCAGCGCGGTTTCTTCTTCGGGCTTGCCCAGCCGCCGCGCCATGGCGACGATGGATTCCGCTTCGCGGTAGAGCATGGCTTCCAGGGCAGGATGATGCACAAACGAAACGTTCAACCCCTGCGACCAATCGTGCCAGACGTCGAAGACGGGGTTGTCTTCAAAGCCGGTTTGCAGCAGATGATCCCATTCGGGGACTCCGTCGCGGTTGCGGTCATGTTCGGGAGAAAACCACGACCAAAAGAATTTCACCAGTTTGGGATACGCCTCGGCGAGGAAGGAATCGTCCCGCGCCAGTTGGTCGTAACGCCAGGCGAGAGTCGCCAGCAGCGGCGCGGCTAACAGGCGGCTGCGCTGCCCCGCCAATCCGGGTTTGTTATCGGCTTCGCCGTCCTCGCTTTGGGTGGAAAGGAAATTCAAGACCAGCTGTTTGGCGACTTCGGGAGCGGCGCACAAGACGCTGGAAAGGTAGTAAGCGTCCAGCGGCAATTGACCGCTCCACGCGGGGGGATAATCCGCGCCGTCGCCTTTGGGCGAGAAGCCGTTATCCACATTGCGGGCGCTGACGAAGGTCGGGTAAGGCAACCCGCCGTTGCCTTGAAAGAACAACCCGCGCGCGGCTTGCTGGCTGAACATGAGCGCCGCGTCCCAGTCGGGGTCGCCGGTGCGAATATCGAGGTTTTGGGAAAGGTCGAGCAGTTCGATGCGCGCGCGCTCGGCTTCCCACGGGCGGGCTGCGACGCGGCGGGCGAGCTCAAATGAAGCCTCGATAGTTTCCAGCGCGGCTTCGGCGAAGGTGATTTGGCGCGTCCCGCCGGGACCAAGTTCGAGTTCCACTAACAGCGAAGCGGGAGTCCCCTCCCCGTGTTTGGGCCCTCCGGTGGAGAAAATCACCGGGGCGATTCCGCCCGTCTGCCCGGCGAGGATGTTCACCGATTGCCGCTGGGTGAGGGTCATCGGCTGCCCGTCCAGCGGAGAAAGCGCGGCGCACACTTCTAAACGAATGGCGCGGACGGCGTTGGTTTTGTTGGTCAGAGTCACCCGTCCCGCCGCCGCATGGGATTCGGGAATCCAAAACTCGACTACGGCGTTCAGGTTTTCGAGCGGGGAAAATTCAAGGAAGAGGAAGTTGGGATAGTAGCGGCGGAGGAGCGGCTTGGAATGAAACGCGCCCGGCGCGCTGACGGTCTTTTCGTTCTCGCCAAAGCGCAGGAAGATGCGCATGGCGCGCGCGCGCAAGCCGTAAGTGGTGGAAAGCCCAATCGCGGCGCGGTCCGAATCGGGCGCGCCAATTTCCGCCTCCCAAATGTGGTCGTTGACGTAATCGGGTTTGCAAAAGCGGGCGTCCGCCGCCAGAACCAGATACAGCGGGTCGCCGAAACTTAAAGACCAGTCGCGCATGGCTTTATTGTACGGGGGAACGGGCGGAAGGTCAAACGGTTTTCTGAGGAATCGGGCAGTTTTATCAGGATGGACGCGAAAGACGAAGAACGTCTGGGCAGGCGGGAAAACCATGCGGGAACTGCGATCGCGCCGCGCGCATGAAAGGTTGAATGCAGTAAAATTAAGAAAAAAAGCCGTATCTCGCGCGACGAGGTGGAACCATGCCCCGCAAACTCTCCGAAGAACAAATCCGCAAGCAACTGATTGACCCGCAACTGGAACGCGCGGGCTGGTATTTGCGCGACCACAGCAAGGTCAAAATCAAAGTTCCTGTTGGCGCACCGTCCCGAAGGTTTGAGAGCCATCGGGACGGTATGATATAACCGTTTTACAACAGCCGTTCGATAAAGGAGTTGCAAAAACGGGAGCCTTGACCACCATTTCGAGCAAATACCAGATATACCAAAAAGCAAGAGAACTCCGCCAAGAACTCACTCCCGCCGAGCGTAAACTGTGGGCGGTGTTGCGCGGCGACCAGTTGGGCGTCAGTTTCCGCCGCCAGCACGCCATCGGTCCCTACATCGCCGATTTTTGCTGTATCAAAAAGAAACTCATCATCGAACTGGGCGGGAAGCAGCATTTGGCGCAAGCCGAGTCCGACGCGGAAAGAACAAAATACCTGAACTCGCTCGGCTACCGCGTCATCCGCTTTTGGAACAGTGACGTGATGAAAGACCTGGACAGCGTCATACGCGCCATTACCCAGGTTTTAGATGAGTAGAAAAGACGCCCAAGAAGTCCAAACCTCCTATTTTGAAAGCATTAGAAGACCTGTACGAAGAAAAGCGCGAGAAGGTTAAGCCGCTGTACCCCATCAATAAAAACACGGGCAAAATCGAACTGCCCGATGAGGTCATAGCCGATTTGAAATTCCTTCTCTTGGTCGGCAACAACCCCGCTGCCGTCAAGCGTGTCTGCGAATTGACGGGCGCAGGCTTGCGAGTTTCAAAAAATTTTGTGGACAGCCTGCCATGACGCAATCGCTCTCTACGGCGTCAGTCGCCGCTCTGAGCCTGTCAAAGGACGGAGGGGGCAAAGTCGGCTGGCGCAATCGTTTGAAGTCGGGCGGTCTCCCTCCGCCCAAGCACAGCAGCTACTCGCCCTTCGAGGCGTTTTCGTTTAACAACCGGCGTCCGCCGGGCGTGGAGTTATGCCAGCCGGAATAGAGATGCGGCAGCGCGCCCTTCACCAATTGGTAAGCCGCGAGCAGCAAAATCCACCCGCCCGCGGCGAAAACAATAAAGCGCGTCATCGTCGCGGAAAGAACCTCGTTTTCAGCCGGCAAATGGATGAAGATATAAATTCCCCCCAGCAGGGCAATGGATTGCATCAGCGCGGCAAAATACAACCCCAATCGGTAGCGCGCCGGGTCGAAGACCGCAAAGAGGTACGGCACGTTCCAAACCGCAAAAAGCACGCCGGCGCTCCGCACCGCCGCCTCGCCCGCCGCGCCGGAAAGCTCGTAAGCGTAAACAAAATCCTGCGGGGAAAGCAAAAAAGAAACCGCGGCTTGCAAACTAAAACCGGCGACCGCGCCGATCAGCAAGCGGGCAATCCACACGCGCAAAATCGCCTTTTGAGAATCTGCGACGTTAAACTGCGATAATTTTGGCGGCACGGCGTTTGAACCTTTCTTACGGTCTATTATAAGACCAAAAGCGAGACTCCCGCAAAAAAACATAGCGCCCATGCAAAATGCCCACCTCGCAACTTTGCACGAGCGCTACTCGCTTGGTTCCCACCCCTCCCCCAAAACGCAAGCCCGGCAGCATGTTGAATGCTTTGACTGCAATGTTAAGAACAAGCCCAAACCGATTAAGAAGCCGCTTAAAAGCTCGCTTGTAGTTTAAAACTTCAAGCAAAAGAAGGGAAGTCCCATTTTTTACATCCGAATATGTAAAAAATTACATGGTAAAATGCGGAAAAAATTGTCAAAAATGGCGTATTACGAGGATATTTCTGCAATGTACAAGAAACGTTTTGGGAAGCTGGTCGCGGCGCTGCGGCGCGAGCGCATGGAGGACGGCAAGCCCTGGTCTCGCGCAAAGTTCGCTCAAATTTCCGGCATTGAAGAAGACATTCTCGCCAACATCGAGAACGGGCGCAAAGCCATCCTGTTCCCCAGCCTGCTGGCGCAGCTGGCGGACGCGCTGCAGCTCGTCAGCGGCGAACGCCGCGAATTTTTTCTCGCCGCTTCGGGCATAGAAGAAGAAGGTCTCTACCCGCTCGATGCGCCGCAAAGCGCGCTCAAGCAAATGCTCGCCGCGCTCGAAAGCCTGCATCTGCCGGCGCTTCTGCTCGACCAATATTTCGACATAATCGCGGCGAACTCGATGATTATGGAATTGTACAAAGTCACCCCCGCCGACTTTTTAGAATCGCAAGCCCACCCGGCGATACGTTTCAACCTCATGCGCGCTTTGTTCGCCCCCGAATTTTCCGGACAAATTTCCATGCTGGGGAAAGAACAGGCGAAGTTTCTCCCCCACGCGGTCATGCTCTTTCGCTCCGCCACCCTGCGTTACCGCGCCACGCCCTATTACAAATGCCTGCGCGCGCAGCTCAACGCTCTGGAAGAATTTCGCCGCTTTAACCAAATCTCGCAAATCCACGAAAACTACGTGGACAACAACCTGAGCTTTACCATTCACCACTCGAACTACGGGCCCATCAAAGCCGCCAGCGCCACCGCTTCCGCCACCAGCGCCGCCGGCGAGCTGCAACTGGTCATGCTCGCCCCGCTGGACAAAGCCACCTCTCAGCTGTTCGCGCGCCTCGCCGAAAAGAGATACATCGTTGATTTTATAAAAGACTGGCCCCAAAAACGCTTGCAGCAAGAAGCCTGCGAAAAAGCCGCGCGCTGACCCTCGCGTCCCGCTCGTTCGGTTAACTGAGGGCGCGCTGTTTTTCCATGAAGCGGCATTTTGCGCCTTTCTCAATCACGCCGACAAAGCGCCTGCCTGATCTGATGGAAATGGAGACCGTCCGCGAATTGCGTCCCGCGCGCCGAAGCGCTCGTCGTATTCGAGCATTCGCGACCCTATTCGTGAACGGTTTTGCCTGTCCGCTCCGCCCAGAAATAAACCGCCGGGCGATCCATGCAAAGCCCGCTCAAGCGGACTGAACGGGGCTGACGTCTGGCCGTCTTTTGCAATTTTCTAAATTATTCCGATAATCCAGATATGGGCGTCCATACCGCGACACATCGTCCCCGAATGGGGATTCATGTCGCCCGCCACATCTGGAGGCGCCTGCGTCAAACGCGAGATACCCTTCGACAGGCTCAGGGCAAGAATCTTGCGCTACGCGATTGCCAGATTAATTTGTTAAAGTGAAAAATCTCGCCCCACGCCGCCATAGATTTTCAAAACAAAGCCCCTTCCAAACTTAAAAGATGAAGTACACTTGGGCGGATATGACCGAAAACACCCCGCATCAAACGCCCGAAAAGGAGCCGACGCTCCTCGACCTGTACAAATCGGTCACAAAAGATTGGTCTTCGTTCTACAACTTTTTGCGCTCGCTTTGGGACGCGCGCCGCCTTGCGGAACTCAACCGCTCGTTGAGCGAAGAGCTCGCCCGCACCGAAGAGACTCCGCCCGTCGAAGAACCCGCGCGCGAAGCGCTCTTCCCGCGGCGCGCCCTGCTCGCCCTATTCGCCGCCCTTGCCGCCCAATACTTCCTTGAACTCAAAATCGAGATGGGCGGCGCCGCCCTCTACCTCCTCGCCGGCGGAGCGGCGCTCTGGGCGTATCGCACCGGCGAATGGCGGCTGCCCGCCCTGCCCTCCCAGCGGCGCGCCCCCGAAGACCAGACCGCCCGGCTGATTCCCTTCGTCGCCGCCATCCTGCTGGGGCTGGCTGCCTTTCTCGATTTCAGCGGCGAAACCTTCGCCCTGAGAAACGTCGCGCTCTGGCTCGCGGCTACGGCTTGCTTCGCGTACAGCCTGTGGAACCGCTCCCCTCTTCCGCGCTCGCAGCCCCCCGCCAAAACATGGAACTGGCTGCTGCTCGCCGCCGCCGTCCTCGTCCTCTTCTTCCGCCTCTATCGCACCGCCGAACTGCCCGCCGAACCGTTCAGCGACCATGCCGAAAAAATCCTCGACGTGTACGACATTTCGCAAGGCAAATATTCCATATTCTTCCCGCGCAACACCGGGCGCGAAGCCATCCAAATGTATTGGACTTACTTCGTCGCCAACCTGTTCGGGACGGGGCTTTCGTTTTACAGCCTCAAACTGGGAACCGCCCTGCTAGGGCTGCTTACCCTGCCTTACGTCTATTTGCTCGGCAAAGAATTAGGCGGCGCGCGCGTCGGCTTCTTCGCCTTCTTCCTCTTTGGAATCTCCTACTGGAATAACGTCATCTCGCGCATCGGCTTGCGTTTTCCGCTTTACCCGCTGTTCGTCGCGCCCGTCCTCTTTCACCTCGCGCGCGGATTGCGCCTGCGCCGCCGCAACGATTTCATCCTCGCCGGGCTGTTTCTCGGTCTCGGCTTACACGGCTATTCGCCCTTTCGCATCGTCCCGCTGCTCGTCCTTGCCGCCTTCGCGCTTTACGCCCTGCATGAAAAACAAAACGAAGCCCGGCAAGAAGCGCTGCAACATCTGGTCGTTCTCGTCTCGGCTTCCGCGCTGGTCTTCCTGCCTTTGCTGCGCTACTGGATTTCCCATCCCGCCATTTTTGGCTATCGCGCCTTCTCGCGGCTCAGCTCGGTAGAAACGCCCCTGCCGGGTCCCGCGTGGCAGGTCTTCCTTTCCAACTTATACAAAGGCTTGCTGATGTTCAACTGGAACGACGGCGAAATCTGGGTCAATTCCATGCCGCATCGCCCCGCGCTGGATATGATTACCGGCGCGCTCTTCGTTCTCGGAATCGTTTTATTGACGGCGCGCTACGCGCGCGCGCGCGAATGGCGCGACGGGCTGATTCTCGTCTCCATCCCGATTCTGATTCTCCCCTCGGTCCTTTCGCTCGCCTACCCCGGCGAAAATCCCGCCCTCAATCGCGCCAGCGGAGCGGCGGTGACGGTCATCCTCGTCGCCGCGCTGGCGCTCGACGGACTATACGAGGCGCTGGCGGCGGAAAAAAAGCGCGCCACGCTTGCCGCCGGTCTCGCCGCCCTGCTGCTGCTCCTTTCCGCCGCGCATAACTATCACATCGTCTTCAATCAATTCGACCAAAATTTCAGAAACAGCGCGTGGAACACTTCCGAAATGGGCAAGGTCATCCGCCAGTTCAAAGAAAAATACGGGCAGACCGAAACCATCTGGGTCGTGCCTTTCCCGCACTGGGTGGATACGCGGCTGCCCGGCGTTTGGGCGGGAATCCCCAACCGCGATTTCGCCATGTGGCGCGAAAACCTGCCCGAAACGCTGGCGCTCCCCGCGCCCAAAACCTTCATCTTCTGGAACGCCGATTTGGAAACCCAAAACGAACTCTTGCGGCTCTACCCCAACGGAAAACTCAGCCGCTACGTTTCCTCTTACCCCGGCAAAGACTTTATGATTTTCACGGTGGAAGAATAACGAACCTCATGACTCACAAACGCCATTGGATTTACGACCTCTTCTTCCTGCTCGTCCTGCTGCTGGCAGGATATTTGCGCCTGACCGGCGTGCAATGGGGCGAAGGTCAACACCAACACCCCGACGAGCTCTTCCTCACCGGCGTATTGGACAGCCTGCGCGCCCAAACCTGCGAAGACCCAGCCTACTACGCGGATATTTGCCCGCAAGGCCAAAAGAGATTCCTGACCTTAAGCGAATATTTCGACACGGCGCGCTCGCCCCTCAACCCCTACAATCGCGGGTACAACTTCTTCGTGTACGGCAATTTGCCGCTCACCCTCGCGCGCTTCGCCCTCGATTGGGCGGGGACCGAAGTTCCATCCAAGTTTTTCGCCCGCCAGCTCTCCGCCCTGGCGGATTTATTGACGATTTTCGTTTTATACCTCCTCGTCTCGAAGACATACGGCAAACCGACGGCGCTGCTCGCTTCCGCTTTCTCCGCGCTGGCGGTCATGCAGATTCAACAATCGCACTTTTTCACCGCCGACCTGTTCGTCAACTTCTTCATGTTTCTGGCGATTTACTTCGCCGTCTTAATCGTCAACGCCCCGCCGCTCGCCGCCGACTTGCCGTCTCCAATCTCCAACGGAAAATTACAAGCCGCAAAGTACGCCCTGTTCCTCCTGCGCCATCCCCTGTTCTGGTTCAGCGCCGCCTTCGGCTTCGCGCTCGGTATGGCGATGGCTTCCAAAATCAACGCCGCCGCCCTCGCCCTGATGCTCCCCGCCGCCTTTGCGATTCGATATTGGACGATGGACGGAGGACGGGGGACGACGGACAAGAGACAAAAAGCGAATTACTGGACGCTCGTCGTCTTCTTCCTCTTCGCCGGCGGAATCGCAACCCTGCTCTCCTTCCGCGTCTTTCAGCCTTACGCCTTCAACGGGCTGGGCTTCAACCCGCAATGGCTGGCGAATATCGCCGAACAGCGCGCGCAAGCCAACGGCGCAGCCGACCTGCCCTGGAATTTGCAATGGGCGCGGCGGACGCGCCTTTATTCGTTCACAAACCTGACCGTCTGGGGGCTAGGGCTGCCTCTGGGCATTCTCGCGTGGGTCGGCTTCCTCGCCATGGGCTGGCGCATCCTCAAAGGCGAAAAACAACACCTGCTGCTGTGGGGCTGGACGGCGTTCTACTTCGCATGGCAATCGCTCCAATTCAACCCGACCATGCGCTACCAGCTGCCCATTTATCCTCTGCTGGCGACGACGGCGGCTTGGGCGGTCGCGAGTTTCAAGTTCGACGTTTCCAATTACAAGTTAAAAGTCGCGGGGTACGCATTGCGCGTCTTCGGCGCGATTGTTCTTGGTCTCACCGCGTTTTGGGCTTTCGCCTTTCATAGCATTTACCTGCGGGACGAGCCGCGCATCGCCGCTTCGCGCTGGATTTTCCAAAACGTCCCCGCGCCCATCAATCTGCGAATCGAAACCGAAAGCGGAACCATCTACAATCAGCCGTTGAGCTTCCCGCCGGGCGGAATCATCCAGCCGGGGCTGCCCTACGAGACGAACTTCATCCCCAAACGCGAAGGGCTGCTCAAAGAAATCCGCTTCGGCTACGCCGCCAACGAATCGGTTGCGGGCGCGCCCGTCGTCCTGACCGTCTCTTCGGAAGGGCAAACCGCGCGCGCCGTTGCGACGGTAGATTCGGCGCTCGCCAAAGACCCGCGCGGGGTTCCCGTCTCCTTCGTGTTTGAAAAGCCCCTGCCGCTCTCCGCCGAGAAGGCATACGCCCTGAAAATTGAAACGCCCGAAGGCGGAGCGCTTTCCCTCAGCGGCGCGGGAATCGCCAACGAGACCGATTACGATTGGAGCCTCCCCTTCCGCGTGGACGGCTACGATCCCTTCGGCGGCATGTATAGCGGCGATTTGAATCTGCAAGTCTATTGGGACGACAACCCCGATAAGCTGGCGCGCTTCGTCGAGATTCTTTCCAAAGCCGATTACATCGTCATCCCCACCAATCACCAATACGCCCAAATCACCCGCCTGCCGGAGCGTTACCCGCTGACGACGGAATATTACCGCCAGCTGCTCGGCTGCCCGCTCGGCGAAGATATTATCCGCTGCTATCGCGTCGCGCAGCCCGGCATGTATCGCGGAGGGTTGGGTTTCGATCTCGTTCAGGTCTTTCAATCCTACCCGACTCTGTTCGGAATCTCCATCAACGACCAAAGCGCGGAAGAAGCCTTCACCTTTTACGATCACCCCAAAGTCCTGATTTTCAAGAAGACCGAAAATTTCAGCGTCGGGCGGGCGGAGATGATTCTCAGCAGGGTGGATTTGACTCGCGTCGTTCACCTCACGCCCAAAGAAGCGGCGAACTATCAACCGCCCAAAGATTTGCTGCTGCCGCCGCAGCGGCTCCAAGCGCAGCGCGCCGGAGGAACGTGGTCCGAACTGTTCAGCTACGACTGGCTGCAAAACAAATACCCCTTGCTGGGGCTGGCGCTGTGGTATCTCTTCCTCTTTGCGCTGGGGCTGGCGGCTTACCCGCTGACGCGGCTGGCGCTGAACGGCTTGAAACAATATAGCTACCCCTTAAGCCGCGCCGCGGGGCTGCTTCTGCTCGCGTGGATTTCATGGATGGGCGGCTCGGTCGGCGTCCCGTTCACGCGGAGTTCAATCGGGGCTGCGGCGACGCTGATCGCGCTGACCGGTCTGACCGTCGGGTGGGCGCGCCGCGAACAGCTGCGCGAGGAATGGAACTCGAACCGCCGCTTCTTCGCGCTGACGGAGATTCTCTTCCTCGTCTTCTTCCTGATTGATTTGCTGATTCGCGTCGGCAACCCGGATATGTGGCATCCCGCCAAGGGCGGCGAAAGGCCGATGGATTTTTCCTACTTCAACGCCGTGTTGAAGAGCGAAAGCTTCCCGCCTTACGACCCGTGGTACGCCGGCGGATACATCAACTATTACTATTACGGCTTCGTCCTGGCGGGCGCGCCGGTGAAGCTGCTAGGAATCGTCCCCTCCATCGCCTACAACTTCCTGCTGCCGACATGGTTCGCGCTGGTCGCCGTCGGCGCCTTTGCCGTCGCGTGGAATTTAACCGACAGGACCAAAGCGGAAAAGAAAGAGCTGCTGCTATACGATTTTCGCGCCGTCGCCGGAATCGCCGCCTCCATGCTGACCGTCCTGCTGGGCAATCTCGGCACGGTGCGGACGATTCTGCTCGCCTTTCAGCGAGTCGCCGCGCCAGGCGGAATCGTCCCGCCGGATGCGGGCTGGCTGGAAAGGCTGGGCTGGATTCTGCAAGGGATGTTCATGTCCTTTGGCGGCGGCGGGCTGCCTCTGGCGCGCGGCGATTGGTACTGGCTGCCCAGCCGCGTCATCCCCGCGCCGGGCGACGTGGAGCCGATTACCGAATTTCCGCTGTTCACGTTTTTATACAGCGACTTGCACGCGCATCTGCTGGCGACGCCGGTCACGCTGTTCATCGTCGCGTGGGCGGTTTCCTTTATCAAATCGCAAGCCAGAATGACTCGCGGCGAATGGCTGGCGAGCTTCGGCTTCGCGGCGTTGGCGATTGGCACGCTGCGCCCGACCAACACCTGGGATTTATACACCTACTACCCGCTGGCGGCGATTGCGCTGGTTTATACGCTCTTCCGCCGCTTTGATTGGGAAGCGCTCTTGCGCCTCGTTCCCGCGCGCGAAACGCTCAAAGAGTACGAATGGCTGACGCGCGCCGCGCTTTCGCTGCTTGCCGCTTACCTGCTCTATCAATTCGCCTCGCTGTTGTATTTCCCCTTCGATTACTGGTACTCGCTCGGCTACGGCAAGATTCAAGAATGGTTCGGCTCCCACACGCCGCTTTCTTCTTACCTCGCGCATTGGGGATTGTTCCTCTTCATTATTACCGCGTGGCTGATTTGGGAAACGCGCGAATGGATGGCGGTCACGCCGGTTTCGCGTTTGAACAAACTGCGCGGATACGTCCCGCTCATCGAGATGACGCTCGCGGCGGGGCTGGCGGCGCTGGCGTACTTCATCGCAAAAGGCGCGACGGTCGGGCTGCTTGCCCTGCCCCTGGCGGCTTGGGCGGGCGCGCTTTTGCTGCGCCCCGATACGCCCGACGTCAAGCGCTTCGTCTTGCTGATGATTGGCACGGCGCTCATCCTGACTCTCGCCGTCGAACTGGTGGTATTGGTCGGCGACATTGGGCGAATGAACACGGTCTTCAAACTCTATCTGCAAGCATGGATGCTCTTCGCCGTCAGCGCGGCGGCCGCCTTCGGCTGGCTGCTCAACGTCGTCCCGTTTTGGACCGCCAAATGGCGGAACGTTTATCAAGGCGGCTTATACTTGCTGCTCTTCGGCGCGTTCCTCTTTACGCTCACCGCCTCCGCCGATAAAATCGCCGACCGCATGAATCCCGAAGCGCCGCGCACGTTAGACAGCATGAACTTTATGAAAACCGCGCAACTGTGGGACGGCGATATGATGAACCTCGACGAAGATTACCGCGCCATCCGCTGGATGCAGGAGAACGTGAAAGGCTCGCCGGTCATCGTCGAAGCCAAATGCACGGAATACCGCTGGTGCACGCGCTTCACCATCTACACCGGGCTACCCGGCGTGGTCGGCTGGAACTGGCATCAGCGCCAGCAGCGCGGGCATGTCTCCTTCGACGTCGAACAGCGCGTGAACGAAGTCGGCGTTTTCTATACCACGACGGATATAGACTGGGCGCGCGAATTTTTGAAGAAATATCAGGTGGAATACATCGTCGTCGGGCAGTTGGAACGCAACGTCTATCCGCCCGTCGAGGGAATAGACGGCTTGGCGAAATTCCCGCAATTCGAAGGCGCGGCGTGGCAAGCGGTTTACCGCGACGGCAGGACGACCATTTACAAAGCCCTCCCTTAACGGCGGCGTAAAAAAAACGCGGAGCGCGCTTGCGCCTCCGCGTTTTTCTTTTGTTTGCGTTCTTTGGGTCGTATGTCGAAAATTGCGTAAATTCGTACTGCGATCTCGCGCCGTCTTTACGCCATAAGCGAGAGACGCCCCCCCCCGTTCTTTTACTTCCCGCGTTCCCCGCGCACGTACGGAACGCCGAGCGCGGCGGGCGCGCCAATGCGTTTGCGAATCGCCTCGCGCGAGCCGATGACCAACACAATCACCGTAAAGGCGTAGGGAAGCATTTGCAAGAAGAAGCCCCAATACGGATTGTAGTAAAACGGGTTCGCTATGCCGAACAACACGGTGGGGCCTTGAATATCGAGAATGAGACGGCGCAGCGCGCCAAAGGCGTAAGAGCCAATCGCCGCGCGAACCGGGTCCCACTGCGCGAAGATGACGAGACCGACGGCAATCCATCCCTGCCCGCCGGTGGTCAGCTCGCTAAACCAGCCGGGCGCGACGGCGAGACTAATCGTCGCGCCGCCCAAGCCCGCCAGCATTCCGCCGATGAAGACGTAGAGATAGCGCGTGGCGAAGACGTTAATCCCCAGCGCGTCCGCCGCGGAGGGATATTCGCCCACAGCGCGTAAGTGCAGACCAGGGCGCGTGTAATTGATGAAATACCACGCCAGCGGGGTCAGCAGGTAGCCGATATACACCAACACGCTTTGATTGGAAAAGAAAATCGGTCCCAAAATGGGAATGGCGGAAAGCAGCGGAATGGAAAAATTGGGCAGCAGGGAAACGGCGCCGGCTTTGCTCAACCCCTCGCCCAACACCAGACTGACGCCCGTGCCGAGAAAGGTCAAAGCCAGCCCGCTCACCACCTGGTCGGCTTGCAGGTGAATCACAATCACTGCGTGAATCTGGCTGATGATACCGGCGAAGAGCATCGCCGCCAGCGCGCCCAGCCACGGGTTGCCGGTTCTGATGGCGACGCTAAAACCGGTCATTGCGCCAATCAGCATCATGCCTTCCACGCCGAGGTTCATCACGCCGGAACGTTCCGCCAGGACTTCGCCGAGCGTGGCGAAGAGCAACACCGTTCCGCTGGCGACTCCCGCTTGCAAGACAGTGATAAGGTCCATGTCAATCCTCCACGCGCGCCAGGCGGACGCGATAGCGCAGCAGAAAGTCGCTGGCAATCAGGCACACCAGAATAATGCCTTGAATCATTTTCGGCACGCCCGAAGGCTGAATTTCGCGCCCGGCGAGAAGCAACGCGCCGAACAACACCGAGACAAAGAGAATCGCCCACGGGTTGAGCTTCGCCAGCCATGCCACAATAATGCCCGTAAAACCGTAGCCCGCGGCGATGGGGGCGGTTTGCAAACGGTGAACCACGCCTGAAACTTCGCTCATGCCGCCCAAGCCCGCCAGCGCGCCGGAAAGCATCATCACCAACACCGCGTTACGGGTGACGTTCACGCCCGCGTAACGCGCCGCTTGCGGGTTATCGCCAATCAAACGGATTTCGTATCCCCAGCGGCTGCGATAGATAATCAGCCAGACCAGAATCGCGGCGAGAATTCCCAGCAAAAGTCCCGCGTGCGTGGTTAAGCCGCGAAAGGCAGGAACGCTCTCGGCGTATTCCAACAGGCGCGGCTGCCAGGCGTTCGTCGGGAATTTGCGGCTCATTTGAAAGCCGCCTTCCGTCCACACAGCGAAGACCCAATAATTCACCCACGAAACGGCGATGTAATTCATCATCAGCGTGCTGATAATCTCGTTCACGTTGAACTTCGCCTTAAGATAGCCGGGGATGAAACCCCACAGCGCGCCCATCAAGATTCCGGCGAGCGCCATCACGGTCAGAAACAGCCAGCGGGGGGAATCTTCCGCCAGCAGCGGCGCCAGCACGACCGCGCTTGCGCCCCAGGCGCCCATGATGAACTGCCCTTCCGCGCCGATGTTCCACAACTTCATGCGGAACGCCGCTGAACAGGCGAGCGCGGTCAAAATGATGGGCGTGGCTTTCACAATGGTATCGGACAGCACGCCCATATTGCCAAACGAAGCTTTGGCGATATGGGTATAAGAGTCAATCGGGCGTCCGCCCGCGAAGTAAATCAGGATTCCGCCAAGAATAAGGGCGGCGATAATCGCGCCCAGCGAAATGGCGGGCGGGACCCAGGCGGGGGGAACTTCAAGGCGCGGCTCGACCAGCAAACGATAGCGCGCTTTTTTCTTCATCACGGTTTCGCTCATATTCCGGCTCCTTCATGCAGCGCCTGTTCCAACGTCGCGCCGGTCATCATCAAGCCGATGGCTTCGATAATTTTAGGGTTGGGTTCGGCGCCGGCGGGGATTTTCACTTCGCCCATAATTTTTCCTTCATAAATGACGTACACGCGGTCGCTGAGCGAAAGCAGCTCTTCCAGCTCTTCGGAAATCAGCAAAATTGCCGCGCCCGCCTCGCGCTGCGCCATCAACAGGCGGTGAACGCCCTCAATCGCGCCGACGTCCAACCCGCGCGTGGGCTGCACCGCCACCATGAAGTGCGGATGATTGGAAATTTCGCGGGCGAGAATCACGCGCTGCAAATTTCCGCCGGAAAGCAAGCGCACGGGAGTATCCACGTTGGGGACGACAATCTCATACGCTTCTTTTAACTCTTTGGCGAACTTGTCCGCGGCGGACATATCCAACAAGCCGTTTTTCGAGATGGGCGGCTTGCGGTAGTTTTTCATAATCACGTTGTCG
The DNA here is from genome assembly GCA_034432535.1 of Anaerolineales bacterium. GTDB lineage: Bacteria > Chloroflexota > Anaerolineae > Anaerolineales > Villigracilaceae > Villigracilis. Next base: position 22,464 of record DAOUBR010000085.1, read on the forward strand.
GTGACGCTCAAATTGGGCGCGGAGCCGACGTGCGTGCGGTCTTCCGGCACGTAGGAAACGCCGCGCTGAATGCCGAAGAGCGTTTCGCAGTTGCTGATTTTTTCTCCGCCCAGGAACACGCCGCCTTTCAAGCAGGGTCGCAGTCCGGTGATGACTTGCGAGAGCTCGGTCTGTCCGTTGCCCGCTACGCCCGCCACGCCGACAATCTCGCCGGCGCGGACGCGCAGCGAAAGACCGCGCAGCGCGGGCAGCCCTTTGTCGTTTTCCGCGTACACGTCTTTGACTTCCAAAACGACGTCGCCGACGGGGATGGGCTTTTTCTCCAAAGCGAAGACCACGTCGCGCCCGACCATCAGCCGCGCCAGCTCCTTGCGGGAGACGCCTTTGGCAGGCACGTCCGCCGCGGTGACCACGCCGCGCCGCAGCACGGTGACGCGGTCGGCGATTTGACTGACCTCTTGCAGCTTGTGGCTGATGAAAATGACCGATTTGCCCTGCCGCGTCATCGCGCGTAGCGTTTCAAACAAGCCTTCAATTTCCTGCGGGGCAAGCACCGCCGTCGGTTCGTCCATGATGAGGACGTTGGCGCCGCGGTACAGCATTTTCAGCAGCTCGACGCGCTGCTGTTCGCCCACCGAAAGCTGCCAGATTTTGGCGCGCGGGTCCACCTTCAAGCCGAAGCGCTCGCCCAGCTCGGCGATTTTCGCGTCGTATTCGGAGAGGCGCATAAAAAAGCGCGGCTCTTCCAAGCCCAGCAGCACGTTCTCGGTGACGGTCTGAGACGGGACGAGCATAAAGTGCTGATGCACCATGCCGATTCCGGCTTTGATGGCGTCGCGCGGGGAAGCGAAGGTCTGCGGCTGTCCGGCGACCAAAATCGAGCCGCTGTCGGGCTTATACAAACCCGCCAGCACGTTCATCAGCGTGCTTTTGCCGGCGCCGTTTTCGCCCAGCAAGCCGTGAATTTCGCCGCGCCGCAAATGAAAATTTACGTGGTCGTTCGCCAGCACGCCCGGAAAGCGCTTGACAATTCCGCGCATCTCAACGACATAATCTTCTTCAGGCGGGGAAGTTGGTTGGGTCACTGAAATTCTCCTGCGAGTTATGGTAGGTTGCGCTGGCAGCGCGATAATCTTGCGTTTTGTCTAAATTCGGTTGTCGCGTTGCAAACGCCGCCTACCGTTTGAAAAAAGGGACTGAATATCGGCAAATATTCAGTCCCTTTTTTTTACGAAATTGAAATTACTGGTTCAACGACGGCAGCTCGGCGGTCACGCCTTCAGCCCACCAATACATGCCGATTTTCACATCGGGGTTCCATTCCTTGAACTGGTCAAGGTCGAGCTGTTCAAGCGAAACGCCATCGGGAAGGACTTCGTTGCCCTTGTTGTCCTTGATGGGTCCCTTGAAGACGTCGAAGCGGGTGAACTTGCCTTCGAGCATCATGGCGAGGGTATCCTGCACCATCTTGATAACTTCAGGGTCGAGCTCGGAAACGCCCTTCGTGGGCTGCTGGCCCTCCATGAAGCCGTATAAGCCCAAACCGCCGGTATCGGCGTCGAAATAATCCCAGCCGGGTTTGTAGGTTCCGTCAATCACGCCTTTGGTAATCTTGGCGTAAACGGGACCCCAGTTCCAATACGGGGCGGTGAGGCAGCGTTCCACTTTGCAAGAGCCGTACCAGTCGTAGGTGACGCCCCACTTGCCCTTTTCCTGCGCCACGTCGGCGACGGCGGGGGTATCGGCGCCGGTGAAGACTACCTGCGAGCCGGCGTCAAACAACGAAGCGGCGGCTTCTTTTTCAATCACCGGGTCGTGCCAGGTGTTAATCCAGCGGACGTCCATCGTGCATTCGGGGCAGGTCTTTCTCATGCCCAGCGCAATGGCGTTGCCCAGGCGGATTTCTTCGGGGATGGGGAAGGTCGCCATGTAGCCAATCTTGGGGTTGCCGTCCAGTTTGGCGCGCGCGCCCGCCAACATGCCGGCGAGGTATTTCATGTTTTCCATCGCGCCCATCAGGTTGCCAAAGTTCGTGCCGTTGGCTTTGTAACCGGTGAGATGGATGTAGGTAATATCGGGGAATTCGCCAGCGACGGCTTCCATCGGGTCCATGTAGCCGAAGGAAGTGCCGAAGATGAGGTTGAAGCCCTTGCGGGAAAGCGAGCGGAAGACCTGTTCGGAATCCGCGCCTTCGGGAACGTTTTCAATGTACGCGACATGCACGTTTTCAACGTTCTTGGCGATGTATTCCAAGCCCTCGTAGTGAGCCTGAGACCAGCCGCCGTCGTCGTGGGGCCCAATCAACACCATGGCGACGTTGAACTTGCCTTCGACGATGTCGGGAATCTGCATGCCGCCTTCGGCGGGCTGTTCCGCCGCGGGCTGTTCGGCGGCAGGTTGTTCCGCCGCGGGCTGTTCCGCCGGCTTTGCGCCGCCGCACGCGGAAAGAACCAGAGCCAGCGCCAGAGCAAAAACGGCGAGACGTGAAAGATTCTTACGCATTCTTCTTCTCCTTGGGTAAAATGGATTTGAGGTTTGACGCATAAACTTGCAAGGACACTTTGAGCAAATACGCCTCCTTTCAAGTTGCACACAATTAAACGGTTGCGAAAATTTTCGCAATAATTATATACTGTTAAGGCTGACACTCAAATTCTTTTTGTACTTGATTAAGCGTGACATTCGGCGCGGAAGTCTCGCGCGCGATCCGCGCCCACAGTCTGCAAAGGAGAGGTCCGACGTAACGGCGGGATACTTTGTAAGAGGTCCGCGATAATTCTACCGCTTTTTCCCAATTTCCAACATGAGCGTATCCTTCGATGAAGACGAAGCGTTCTAGCGGGTCGTTGGGATAATCGTCTAAACGAAAGGCTGTATCGCCCAGCCGCGCCGTCTCTTCCCAATCCCCCATTTGACGCGCGAGGTCGGCTTTTTGGAAGTAGTAGCACCAGCCGTGCGGCGGTTCGGGCTGATAAGGCGGCGGCATGACGGCGCGCGCTTCAGGCAGGATGGGCGCGACGGAAGAAAGCCGCGCCGCTTCGCGCAGCAGCGAATCGTCGGGAATCATGCGGTTGATGAAATCAATTTCTGGGTCGAGCAGGCGCAAGCATTTGGGCGGGGCGTAATAAAAGACGACGGTTTGCGAGGTATCGCCGTGAAACGTCCCCGCCAAAAAATCGTAATCCAGCGGGGCGTTCGGCTGCAAGGAAAGCTGTTTGCGATTGGTGGGGTAAAACAGGACGTAGCTGATTTGGTCGCTATGGTTTTGAGGGGCGTAAATCCAATTGAGCGCGGCGGCGAGCGAGTTGTCGGCGTAGTAATCCAGTTCTTCGTTAATCAGGACGATGGTGTTTTCTTTCAAGCCCGGCGCGCGCCAGGTCATCTGCCAGAATAAATTTTTATGTTCGTTCCAATCGCGGCGGAAATCGTTCGCCCATAAAAATTGCCGCCCGGCGGAAAACGCGACGACCAGCGCGAGGAGGTATTTGAGCTTCGAGGGGAGCAGGGAAATCAAGCCCGCCAGAAGGAAACTCGCCCCGAACATGAAGGAGAGCGTGGCGCGGTTCGCCGGAAAACCGAGCGAGACGGGAACGCCCGTCAGCCAGAAGGGGGGGCCGGCGAGGACAAGCAGGAGCGCGCCCAAGCCAAGCGCCCACAAGGCGTCGGCGCGGCTTTTCTCTTCCTCTTGCTGATTCTTCACGGCAAGCAGAGTCGACGCTCCGGCGGCGAGAAAAACGAAAACGTATAAAGCCATTGTGCGAGCGCCGTCCACCGCCGGGTTGGGGAGCTGGAACATCCGCGCCCACGCCGAGACCGTCGTCGTCCATAAGCTCGCAAGGGCGTTTTGCGCCAGCCCCAACAGCGATTGGGCGGGCGCGGATTCTTCGCCGTTCAAGCCGATTTGATAGACCTGATTGTTGAAGACGAACAGGCGGGATAAAACCGCAAGGGCGAACAAGCCCAGATAGGGCAGCGAAAGCCTGACCGTTTTAAGAATCCGCGCTTTGAGGGGCGCGGAATCCTCCCGCCGAGTCGCAAAAATCACAAAGGGGCGCGCCAATTCGAGGACGAAGAAATATTCCATCATCCACAAATTGAGCGCGGAAAAAATCAGCGCGGGAAGCGTCTTCCCGCGCAGAGTCAGATAATAAGAAAAGAGAAAGAAAAAAACGACGATAAAGAAATGCGAATACAGGTAGCTCGCCCATTGTTGATTGAAGCCCGGATACAGCAAAAACAAAACGGAGAGGGCGAAGGCGAGTTTTTCGTTTTTGGGGAAGAGCCGCTCGCCGATGAAGAATAAAACCGCCGCGCCCAGCCAGCGCCAGAAGAGCGCGAAGGCTTGCCAGTAAATCGGTTGGCGCGGAAAGACGCGGGTGGTGATTTGATAAAGCAGCGCCCACACCGGGCGGTTGGTGGAGAAGTAGCGCGTCATCGCCTCCGCGCCCAATTGGTAACGAATCCACGACATGGGCAGGTCGTCCCAATAAAAGCCGAGCTGGGGAATCAGAACCCCATAAGCGGCGACGGCGACGCAAAAGAGCAGGAAGGGATACAACGCGCGTTTCATAGGGAAGTCTGATAGCCGAACGAATTTCGCCGTTCGACTATCAGACAAATGGTATCAGACCAACGTCTCTTGCGCAAGCGGCGATCAGACTGACGAGTCTATGGCGTAATCCAGGTGCCGGTTTCGCCTTTGAGGGCGCGCCCGATGTTTTCGGGGTTGGTGATAAGGGCTTTGCCGTTGGGCCTGGCTTCCAGATACCAGATAATAGCTTGAATCTTGGGCGCCATGCTGCCTTTGGCGAAGTGCGTTCCTTCGGCGAGGTAGCGCTTGGCTTCGGCGAGGGTCATCTTATCGAGCCATTTCTGGTCGGGTTTGCCAAAGTTGACGGCGACTTTTTCGACCGCAGTGGAGATGACGAACAGATCGGCTTGGATTTCGCGCGCCAGCAGCGAAGAGGCGAAGTCCTTGTCTATGACAGCCGCCGTGCCAATGTAATTGCCGTTGCCGTCGTCAATGACCGGAATGCCGCCACCGCCGACGGTGACGGTGATAATGCCGTTGCCCAGCAGCGTTTTGACCGTATCGAGTTCGACAATTTCTTTGGGAATGGGAGAAGCGACCACCCGCCGCCAGCCGCGCCCGGCGTCTTCCACCACGTTCCAGCCTTGCTCCTCCTGACGGCGTTTCGCCTCGGCTTCGTCCATAAAGCTGCCAATCGGCTTGGTTGGCTTTTGGAAGGCGGGATCGTTTTTGTCCACTAAGACCTGCGTGATGACGGTGGCGACTTTTTTGTCAATCTTGCGTTGGTGCAGGATGTTTTGCAAATTCTGCTGCAAGGCGTAGCCAATAGCTCCTTGCGAATCGGCGCCGCACACATCCAGCGGGACTTCGTGCATGCCCGCCGTTTTGGCGGCGATTTCGGAACGGCGCAGGATGTAGCCGACCTGCGGACCGTTGCCATGACCGATAGCCACATCCCAGCCTTGCTCAATCATATCGGCGATGTGAAAGCAGGTTTCTTTGGCGGCTTCGTACTGGCTTTCGACGGTGACGTTCTTATCGTCCTTGATGAGCGAATTGCCTCCAATGGCGATCACAGCGAGTTTTTTGGTCATAGGTTCTCCTGAAAGATGATGGAATGCGTCGTCCTAAAGGCGGAAAGCGCCTTCGAACGCGCGCAGTTTTAAACGGCGATTGGCGAAGTTGTCAGACAAATTATAATCGAAAAGGAAGCGCAAGTAAACGACTTGAATTTTTTTAAGACGCGCTGCGCTTGCGGAACAAGTCTCCGCCCCATTGGCTCATTTGCGCGATGAGCTGCATCAGCCCGCCAGGGTAGAAAAGGATGACCACGCAAATCAGCGCGCCCAGCAGAGTCAGGCGCAGCGTTCCGGCGAGACGCAAAAATTCGTTGCCAAAGACAATCGCCGCCGCGCCGAGAATCGGGCCGAAGAACGTGCCGACTCCGCCCAACTCGATCATCGCCAGCGTGAGCAGAAAAGGCTCGATGGCGAGCGTGGTCGGGGAAATATCGCCCAGACTGTGAACGTAGAATCCGCCCGCCAGTCCGGTCATCACGGAAGAGATGGCGAACACTTTCAAACGCTCGCGAAAGCGGCTGACGCCGAGCGTGGAAGCAAAATTTTCCGAATCGCGCAGCGCGACGAAAGCCAGCCCGGTATTGGAATGAATCACGCGGCGGATGACGTACATGGCGAAGAGGAAAAACGCCAGACAAATATAATACGCGCCGGTTTTATCCATGCCGGGGTAAAAGCCGGGGATTTCGTGCAGCCCCATACCGCCGCCGGTGATTTCGCGCGATTGGGTCAACAGGGAAGGCAAGGTATCGGCAAAAATGAGAGTGAGCAAGGCAATGTAGATTCCGCTCAGGCGCAGCGCGGGGAATCCCAAAAAGAGGGTGACGAGCAGCCCGGCGGCGAGTCCGCCGATGGGAATGGTAAGAAGAGGAGGCAGCCCGAAGGTCTTCGCCAGAATGCCGGAGGCGTATCCGCCGATGGCAAGGAAGCCGATGTTGCCGAGCGAGTTGATTCCCATATAACCCATCAGCAGATTCCAATAGGCGGCGACCACCGCCCAAATGAAAAACAAAACAAAGAGGTGCTTCATGTAGCTGCTTGCGCCCAGCAGCGGATAGAGCGCCAGAAAGAGCAGCCCCGCACCAATGAGCCAGACGGTCGGTTTGAATTTTCTTATCGCGTCCATGCCGCCTCCGTTACGCCCTGCCGCCGAGAATGCCCTGCGGTCTGACCAGCAGCACGACAAGGAAGATAACAAACCAAATGGGCCAGACCCACATGGCGCCGAAGTAGAGCGTGGCGAGCGCTTCCACCACGCCGAGAATCAGCGCGGCGAAAATCGCGCCGTTGGCGCTGCCCAGCCCGCCAAAGCACACGATGACGAATCCTTTCACCATCCACTCCCAACCGATGTGCGGGTTCATGAAATATTTCGTGCCGAGCAAGATTCCACTGAAACCGGTGACGGCGAAAGCCAGCCCGAAGGTTAAGCCGAAAATGCGCTCAACGTCAATGCCGACGACCTTCGCGCCGGGCAGCGATTGCGCCACCGCCTGCATGGCTTGTCCCGTGCGGGTTTTTTTGAAAAACAGGTTGAGCGAGACAATGGCGGCAATCACAACGGCGATGACGACCAGCTCGTGCCAGTTGATTTGCGCCGTCCCGATTTTGACGTATCCCTTGACGAAAACGGGAATGGACTTGACGCGGGGTCCGAACAATTGCAGGATGACGTTTTCCATCAGAATGCCCATGCCAAGCATGAACAACACGGTGGAGATTTCCCAATTGGGTTTTTTCATCAACGGCTTCATGGCGACTTGATAGATCAGCAGCCCAAAGCCGTACATTGCGGCGCAGGAAACGAGCATCCCTGCCAGCAAGGGCAACCCGGCGCTTTCCGCCTGACGCGCAAAGAGCCAGGCGATGTAAGCGCCCATCAGGGCGACCGTGCCATGCCCAAAATTAAAGACGCGGCTGACGCCGTAAATGATGGTCAAGCCCAGCGCCATGGCGGCGTAGAGCGAACCGGAAATCAGCCCGCTAACCAGCGCGTTCACAAAACTTTCCATAAGGGTCGCCTTTTAAAAATACGCTTTTTCAATTTCAGAAACGTTCAAGCCGGCGGCGGGGCGCTCGAACAGGATTTCGCCCTTTTTAATCATGTAAACGCGGCTGGCCAGTTTCAACGCGTCGCGGATTTCCTGCTCCACAATCAGAATGGTGACGCCTTTTTCGCCGTTGATTTTTTTGAGCGAATCGAAGACCGCGCCGCGCATGCTCGGCGAAAGCCCAATGGAAGGCTCGTCCACCAGCAGCAAGTCGGGTTCGCTCATCAGCCCGCGCGCGACCGCCACCATGCGGCTTTCTCCGCCGCTGAGGGTGGAACATTTTTGATTTTTGCGCTCCGCCAAGCGCGGGAAGACTTCGTACACGAATTCCAGATTCTGTTTGACGGACTTGCGCGCCCGCGCGTTATACGCGCCCAAATTCAAATTTTCCAAAACGGTCATATCGCCGAAGAGGTGACGTTCTTCAGGAACATAGGCGATGCCCATTTCCACAATTTCATGCGCGGGGGCTGCGGCAATTTCGCGCCCATTGAAGCGAATCGAGCCGCTGGCTGCGGGGTGCAGCCCGCAAATTGTTTTCAACAGCGTGCTTTTGCCGTGACCGTTCGGACCGAACAGCGCGACGACTTCTCCCCGGCGAACGTCAAGCGAGACTTCCTTCAAGACATGCAAGTCGGCGTAATAGTTGTGAACTTCGCGGACTTCAAGCATGGTCGCCTTCCTTGTAGCCGCTGCCGAGATAGACTTCCACTACGCGCGGGTCGGACGTCACGCCGCGCGAATCGCCCAGATACAGCGGGCTGCCATTGCTGAGGATCAGAATCCGCCCGGTCAGGTCCATCAGCACGTCGAGCAGGTGTTCGATAACGACGATGGAGACGTTCCATTCACGGTTGATATGGCGCAGGACTTCCACAAATTTGGCGATTTCAGGCGCGGAGAATCCCGCCATCGGCTCGTCGAGCATCAGCAAGCGGCAGTGGGTCGCCAAGACCGCGCCCAGCATGGTCAGCTTGGTGGAATATAAATCGAGGTTTTTCGCGGGCAGGTCGGCGACGGAAGTTAAGTCGAGAAATTCCAAAATTTCTTCCGGCTTGCGGGTATGCGTCCCGCCGAAAGTCGAGCCGACGCGGATGTTATCGCGCACGCTCAGGCTGTGAAAGGTGGCGGGGATTTGATACGTGCGTCCGATTCCAAGACGGCAGATTTTATCGGGGCTGAGCCCGGTAATATCGCGCCCTTCAAAAATCACCTTGCCAGAAGTCGGGGCGTAATTTCCGGCGATGACGTTAAACAGCGTGGATTTGCCCGCGCCGTTCGGACCGGCGACGCCGAAAATCTCTCCGCGCTCCACGCGGAAGCTTGCGTCCGAAAGCGCCGCCAGCTTTCCAAAACTTTTCGATAAGCCCTGCGTTTCCAGCATATCCATTCTCCAAGCCAAGCCTGTCTCGCGCCGGTTTTGAAAAGGGGATAAGGGCTGCAACCCTTATCCCCCCTCGCAAGAGGTTTACTTCACCCACGGGGGAAGCATGTAAGAGCCGACTTTGAAGGCTTCGGGCCCGGTTAGCACATGCGCGCCGTTTTGCACCTGATACCACAGGGTGGGGATGTATTCGTCGCCAAAGAGCGCCTGTTGGTCGGTCTGGTTAAATTTGTAAAAGCCGCTCATGCCCTGATATTCGATGGCTTTGATATTGGCGTTGATTTTATCGTAGCAGTTCACACAGCCGGCTTTCTCGACAGCCTTCACCCAAATCTCGAAGGCGTCGCGCACGCTGTAAGCGTAGGTGGCTTTGGGGTCTTCGCCAAACTTCGCCTTCCAACGCTCGGCGTAAGCGGGGGCGTCCTTGCCCACCACGCCGACGCTGGTGGACCAGACCACGCCGTTCGCCGCTTCGCCAGAAAGGGTCAAAAATTCGGGGAAGTTGGGCGTGTATTGCATATACACCAAGCCGTTATATCCGCTTTCGCCGAACTTCTCGGTGAATTGGATGATGAAGCGCGAAGCGTCCGTCGGGTCGAGAATCCAGAAGGTGACGTAGGCGGGCTGCTTTTCCGCAATCTTGGAAAGGATGGGTCCCCATTCCACCGTGCCAAACTGCACCACCTCGTCCACGACGGTTTCGTAGCCTTTCTCTTTCGCCAGCTCGATGAACTTATCGGAAGCCAGCACGTTGTAGCTATAATCGGCGCGGATGACGGCCAGCTTTTTGTTCGGCTCTTTCCAGCCCATCGCGGCGGGGACTTTGAACAAAACTTCCGCCGCGTCGTAACCATAGGAGACTTCGCTAGGGCAATATTGAAAGACGTTGCCATATTTCACGGGGTCTTTCGCCACGATTTCGGTGTCCAGCGTCATGGCGTCGGCGTGCAGGTAGGGCATGTCATATTCGCCGAAGACGCGCGCATCCACGCCGGAATCGGCGTAGCCGGTGATGACCGCATCCACGCCTTCGCCGGAGAGGCGCTCGCCAACGGCTTTGATTTTTTCGGCTTCCAGCGCGCCCACGTCGCCGGGGATGAGAACCAGTTCGCGCCCCAACACGCCGCCCTTCGCGTTCTGTTCGGCAATGGCGAGCTCCAGCGCCATTTTCATCTGTTCGCCGTCGCTGGCGTAGGGTCCGGTGAGGGGCATGGGCGCGCCAATCTTGATTTTCTCGCCTCCCCCGCAGCCAGAAAGCGCCGACCCAAGCAAGATGAGCAAGACAAACAGGCTGGCAAATTTAAGAACTGTTTTGTGCATCTTAAAACTCCTTATGTTGAGGCGTTCCGTATCGGAATTTACAAATTCCGTTTGCGTTATTTCCTAGAATACAAAATTTCTTCGGTCGGTTCAAGTGTCAAATGTCATCATTTATTATTTTGGCTGCTGCTGCGTAATGCAGTGGATGTTTCCGCCGCCGAGCAGAATTTCGCGGGCAGGGACTCCGACCACCTTGCGGTCTGGCAGTAAACGCTGCAAGGTCGCCAGCGCTTCGGCGTCGCGCGGGTCGCCAAAGGTGGGGACAATCGCGCCGCCGTTGCAGAAATAGAAGTTGATGTAAGAAGCCGCCATGCGGTCGCCCGCTTCGCGCGGCAGCGTGCCGTTTACGGAATCCACGCCTTCGGCTTCTTCAGGCTGAATCAAAATCGGTTCGGGCTGATGAATCTTGTGGACTTCGAGTCGGCGTCCCTTCGCGTCGGTTTGGGACATGAGGTAATCATACGCCTCCGCCGAGCGCTCGTATTGCGGGTCGGATTTGTCGTCGGTCCACGTCAGGGCAATCACGCCGGGGCGCAAGTAACAGGCGAGGTTGTCCACGTGTCCCGTCGTTTCGTCGTGAAAGACTCCGCGCGGAATCCACAGGACTTTTTCCACGTTCAGATATTCTTTAAGGTGGTTTTCAATTTCGGCTTGAGTCAAATTGGGGTTGCGTCCCGGGCTGAGCAGACATTCGGCGGTGGTGATGCACGTCCCCTCGCCGTCCACGTGAATCGAGCCGCCTTCGAGGACGAGCGGCGCTTTGTAACGGTCAACGCGCTCCATTTCAAGGACTTTTTCGGCGACGGCGTCGTCCAGGTCCCAGGGGAAGTACAGCCCGTTGTAAAGCCCGCCCCAGGCGTTGAATTGCCAGTCAATGCCGCGCGTTTCGCCCTTGCCGTTTATTACAAAGGTGGGTCCGCAGTCGCGCATCCAAGAATCGTTGTTAGAAAATTCGACGACGCGGACTTCGGGGGGCAGGAGCGAACGTGCGTTTTGATATTGATTGTGATTGACGCCCATCGTGACCGGCTCAAATTGCGCGATGGCAGCCGCAACCGCCGCGAACGCTTTTTGCGCAGGCTTGCCGCCTAGCCGCCAGTTATCGGGACGTTGGGGCCAGAGCATCCAGGTTCCAACGTGGGGAGCGAATTCGGCGGGCATAAAGAAGCCGTCGGCGCGGGGAGTTGATTCGAGAGTATTGGACATGTGCGACTCCTTGAAATAAGGCGTGATTGGGGATTTATTTCTTTTGACTCCACAGCAAGATTTCGCCCGCAATCATCGTAACCGCCACGCCAATCAAGACGGGAATGGCGTACGCCCAATCCACCGGCTGACCGGGGACCCAGATGAAGAAGACAATCGCCTGAACGATGAAGACTTCGCAAACGAGGGCGATAAGCGCGGCGACGGGAAGCCCGCCGGGAATCTGGAAGGGGCGTTTGACTTCAGCGTCAATTTGGCGCAGTTTGAGGAAGGCAGGGAACAAGGCAAGGTAGGGCAGCAGGAAGATGATGGACGAGAAGGCGAACAGAGTCCAGAACAATTCCTCGTTGGAGCCAGCCATAAAGCCATAAACGATCAAAACCAGCGTGGAAATAACGCCCGTGATGAGATACGCGCCGACGGGGGTTTTGTTCACCGGGTGCAGTTTGCCAAAGACGGCGGGCAGCTCGCCCTCGCTGGCGGCTTCGGCGGCGGTACGGTTCGCGCCCATCGTCCAGGTCGTCATATTGGCGAGGAAGGTGTAAAGCGCGCCGATTCCCAGGACAGTCACAAAGAATCCGCCGATTCCCGAATCGCCCAAGATGGCTTTCAGCGTGTCAATGATTCCGGAAACCAAGCCCAATTGGTCGAGCGGCAGGGCAAGCAAAATGCCGACGGTGGCGAACACATAGAAGAAGGCAATCAACGCGCCCGCAATGAGAATTGCGGAAAGAATATCCTTGCCGGGGTTTTCCATTTCCTCCGCCGCGCCGGACATCAGCTCGAAGCCCATGAAGTTGTACACAATGACGGGCAGAAACGCCAAGCCCGCGTCCCAACTGGGGAGCATTGCGGTAAATGAAAGGTCATTGGCGACGCCGTTTCGCATGGCGTAAACTATGCCGCCCGCTCCAAGCACAAGCATAATGGCTGCTTTGATGAAAGCGCCAATATTGGGGACCCATTTACCGGCTTCGAGGGTAATGGTTCCAATCCAGACGGTAATCCACGTCATGACGACGCCGATAGCGATTTGCAGCCAGAGCGACATTTCGGGGAAGAACATCTGCGCGAACATGCCCGCGAAGAGGATGTAAACGGAAGGCGTCCACAGCGCGACGTTAATCCAGTAATACCAGGTGGAACGCGCCGCCCATTTTTCGCCGAAGGCGCGCTTAATCCAAACGTACAAACCGCCCTGTTCGGTGTAGGTCGCGCCGAGTTCGGCGGTGACCAAGCCGTAGGGGATGAAGAACAAAACGAGGGTGAGAATCCACCACGAGATGGCGGACGCGCCGATGGAGGCGGAAGCCGCGAGCGTATCAATCACGATGATAGCGCACACGGTGAAGAGGGTCATATCGAGGGTTTTCAAGACTTTCTTAAAACCCTTTTGGTTCGAAGCGGTCATAAGAATTCCTTTTTTGGAAAAAACGGCGGAAGGTTTAATGTCCATCGTCCGCCGTCTACGGTCTATCGTCTACGGTCTACTGTCCTATCGTCTACGGTCTATTCAAAAACGCTTCAATCTTTCCCTTGTGATACGCCTTGAGTTCTTCGGAGGGTTTCTGCAAGCGCGGGTAAACGAAGTATGCCAACAAGCCCTTCTCGGTGTGCAGGCGGTTTTCCGACTGGTCGAAGATGATCGAGCGGGGATGATCCATCACCTCGTCGGTTGCTTCCACGCCGCGCGAAGCGGGCAGGCAGTGCATGAATTTGCAGTGCGCGGGGGCTTTGTTGAACAGGTCGAGATTGACTTGATATTTCGGCATGAAGGCGGCGCGGCGTTCGGGAATCTGGTCTTCCTGCCCCACCCACCACCACAAATCGGTGTAAATGAAGTCCGCGTTCTTGACGGCGGCGACGGGGTCGTCGGTGACGGTCACCGTTCCGCCGGAAACCGCGCAATTGTCCTTCGCCATTTTCACCCATTCGGCGGGGGCTTGATATTTCTTCGGCGCGGCATGGGTGAAGTTCATGCCCAGTTTGGTGCAAATCAACATCAGCGAAGAAAGCACATTGGTCGCGTCGCCGATGAAGGTGACGTTCAGGTCTTCCAGTTTTTTGCCGGCGGGCATGTGTTCTATCATCGTCAGCGCGTCGCACACGACCTGCGTGGGATGGTTGTAATCGGTCAGCCCGTTCAGCACGGGGACTTCGGCGTGTTTGGCGAGCTCGGTGACGGTTTCGTGTTTGAGAGCGCGGCAGAAGATGGCGTCGGTCATGCGCGAGAGGACTTTGGCGGTGTCGTACATCGATTCGCGCACGCCGAGATGAATCTCGCCCGGCTTGAGGTACAGCGCGTGACCGCCCAGTTCGGTCATGGCGACTTCAAAGGAGACGCGGGTGCGGGTGGAAGGCTCCTCGAAAATCATCGCCAGCGAGGCGTCTTGCAGCAGTTTGGGCGTGCAGCCTTGCTTGTCGGCGGCTTTGATGAGACGGGTCAATTCAATCATGTCGAGCAGTTCTTGCTTGGTGAAGTCCTGCGTGTCAATGAAATGGCGGAGGGTCATGGGATTTTTTCCTTTCCAGAGAGCTGATTTTTAGTTCCGTTTCGGAATTTTATAGTTCCGATTACAAATTCATTATACATAGATTAGGAAGCGAAAAATAGTGATAAATGTCATGAGCTTTACAAAAAGAAAACCGCCCCTTACGAGGCGGTTTGTCAAACGTTCTACAATGCGTCCGCGCGGGGCGGCTATTTCTTGGGCGTGGAGGTCGGCGTGGGGGTGGCGGTGGAAGCGCCGCCCTTCGGCGTGGGCGTTGGCGTGCGCGGCTTGGGCGTGGGGGTCGGCGTGGCGGTTTTCTTGCCGCCCTTAGGCGTGTAAGTCGGCGTAACGATGGACTTGAGATGTTCCTCCGCTGTTCGGCGCATCTCATCCGTCGCGGCGTCGCCGAGGGCGAGCATTTCCTTCCAATCTTTCACGGCTTCGGGGCGCTGGTCGCGCTTTTCTTGAATCAACGCGCTCCAATAAAACGCCAGCGCTTTTTCTTTATCCGTTTTTGCGAAGGCTTTCGCCGCTACAATCTTTTGAAACGCGCTGCCGAATTTTTCCTGCAAGTAATACGCGCGGGCGAGTCCGAGCGTAATCGGGTAGGATTGCGGCTCGACTTCCGCCGCCCTTTCCAGGTCGTCCGCCGCTTTATCGGCGTTTTCCAGTTCCAGATAAGCCAGCCCGCGGTAAACGTAATAACGACGGAATCCGCTGCGGCTGAGGTCGAACGCCTTATCGAGGTTTTCGACGGCGGCTTCAAAATTGCTCAGCTCGTAATAAGCGCGTCCCATCAGCGCCAGCGATTCCGCGTCGCGCGGGTAATAGACGATATAGGTTTCCAGCGCGTCAATCGCGCGTTCATACAGCCCGTTTTCCACGCACAACTTGCCCAGCGTTTTATACGTTTGCTCGGCGGTCAAATCCACGCTATACGCTTTTTCGGCGGATTGGAGCGCCTTTTTCATCTCGCCTTGCGAAGCGTAAACGTCGGCGTACAGCAAATAAACGTGCGCGGAGTCGGGCATGAGTTTGGCGGCTTCGGCGAGGTCGGCGAGCGCGCCCTTCGGGTCTTTATGTCCCAGCCGATAACGCGCCGACTCAAGATAAATCATCCCGTAATCGGGGCTGTATTTCGCGGCTTCCTCAAAGAGGAACTCCACGTCGGCGGCGGGGTCCTGGTTTAACCGCACGAGCGCCAGCCCCAAATAAGCGGGACCAAACTTATCGTCAAGTTTCAGCGCGTCGTTATAGTATTGCAGCGCCTTTCTATTATCGCCTTTCGCGCGATACGCCTCCGCAATCCAATACGGGACGTCGGCGGCGTTCGGCTCAAAGGTGGCGATGGCTTGCATGTTAAAAATAAAGTCGTCCCAATTTCCATTTTGATAAGCGTTCTGCGCCTGACGGTAATACGCGCCGGAAGCGCCGCCGTGCGGGGTGTTGACGTAAATCGGCGTGGGCGTGTACGTGGCGGAAAGTTTCATCCACAACGGCGTGGGGCCAAAGACGGCTTTGGTCGGCTCCGGCGGCGCCGCGCCCAAAAGAGTCGGGGTGGCGGTGAAAGTTGGAGAGGGGCCCGGCGTAAACGTGGGAGTGGGAACGAAAGCGACTCGGCGCGGCAGCGCCAAGCCAAAGACCGCCGCGGCGAACAGCGCCAGAATCAACGCGCCGATTCCAGCGAGCCGCAGCATGGGGTTGCTCGTCAACGCTTTTATTCCTTTCGCGCGCGGCTTTTCGTTCGCCAGCAGCAGATTCTCTTCCCACGCGCGGGGGCGAGCAACGCGAAAGGGCGGAACGTTTTCATCGGGGACCAGCGCGCCCAGCAGCAACAACCCCCGTTTGGCGGTTTTGTTTTCGGGGTCGAATTTAAGCGCGACTTGCAGGCAGTAAATCCGCTCTTTGGTGGAATCCACCGCGGCGCTCAGCCAAATCCAATATACGGGGTTGTTCTGGTCGGCTTTCAGCAGCAGCGTCAGCAATTCTTTGGCGCGCTTTTTATCCCCCGCTCGCAGCGCCGCCGCCGCGTCGCGGAACATGGTGTTATCGGCTTGCTCCTGCTCCAGATGAAATTCTTCCGTCATGGTTCGATTTTAATTCATTTCATGAAATTCTTCGACCTGATATACATGAACTTGCAATTTTGCATTGCGCCACAAATTGCGCGACGCGCCCATTTTGGCGCATAAATGGCTGAGGAAATCTTTAGGGTCGGGCAGCTGCTCCCAGACTTGCGGCAGAAACGTCGCGCGACGGAATCCTTCTTGCAGGATGACTCCGTCCACGCGCGGGCGCAAGCGGGCGATTAAATCTTCGGGCGTGGAATATTCCAACGGGACGGGCGCGGTCAGCCGTGAAATTTCGATGTGAATGCGCGGCAATTCAAACTCTTGGACGGGCGGGAAGCGCGGGTCCTGAAAAGCGGCGGCGACGGCATGTTCGCGCACGTCGTCCGCCAGCGGCTGATACGCTTCCAGCGCGCCGATGCAGCCGCGCAGATCGCCGCCTTCGGTGAGCGTGACGAAGCTCGCCCCTTTTTCCCGCAGCGGCGGAGTCAGCGCGGCGCGATCCAACGGCGGCAATTTTTCTCCGCGCGCGGCGCGCTCGATGGATTCCCTCGCCAGGCGCAAAAGGAACTTCCTTTCCCCTTCGGTCAAAGGCTCGGACATGACAGCCTCCTGATTTCTTCTATTTAGCTCGGACGTAATTTCATCATACTTGCGGCGGAAGCGCGCGTCAAGATAATTTTTTCATCCGCCCCGCGGTTTGCTCGGCAAAAACAAGGCGCGCGGATTTTTTAACATCCGTTCGACTGCGTGGTAAACTAAATTTCATGCTCAAGAGAATTCGCAACCTCCTCTTCGCGCTGGGAGGATTCGCCCTGCTGGCGATTTTGCTATATCAGACGCCGTTCGTCAAATCCAGGGTGGATTGGCGCGCGGAGAAGTTTTTCCTCTACGTTGAAAACGCGGTCAACCCTCCCGGTCCCGCGCCGACGGCGCTGCCTTACACTCTGCCGCCGACCTTCGCCGCCCCGCCGCCGACGCCGACCTTCACGCCCGCTCCACAGTTCGAGCCGAGCGTCACGCCCACGGCGACCCTTCCCCCTCCCCCGCCGCAGGCTGCTATCCGCTCCCCGAAATTTGAAAAGCAAACGCCCAACAACTGCGGGCCCGCGACTCTTTCCATGATGCTGAGTCTATACGGCTGGCAAGGCAGCCAAAAAGACATTTCCGATTTAATCAAGCCCGTCGTCGGCGACCGCAACGTCAACCCCGAAGAGCTGCGTTACTACGTCCGCACGCAAGCCGGCTGGCTAAATCTGGAATACCGCGTGGGCGGCGACCTGAAAACCCTGAAACGACTCATCGCCGCGAATTACCCCGTGATGGTGGAAAGCGTCACCGCGCTCGACCCCAACGACGCGCTCGGTCCCAACGACGATTTGTGGGCGGCGCATTACCTCCTGCTCACCGCCTACGACGACGCGGCGGGAACGTTCACCGTGCAGGATTCTTATCACGGCGCGGATTTGAAAATCCCCTACGAACAACTGCAAGCGGAATGGCGTCCCTTTAACAATTTGTATCTGGTCGTCTATTTCCCGCAATACGAAGAAGAGATGAAGACGCTGCTCGGCGCGAATTGGGACCCGGACGCCAATCGCCTGAACGCGCTGGAAAGCTCGCGGCGGGAAACGGAATCCCAGCCCGAAGATTCCTTCGCGTGGTTCAACCTCGGCGCCAACCTGACCTACTTCGAGCGCTACGAAGAAGCCGCCCTCGCTTTCGACAAAGCCCGCGCGCTCGGTCTGCCCCTGCGGATGTTCCGCTACCAGTTCACGCCTTTCCTCGCTTACTTTCACGCCAATCGCAACGAAGACTTGCTGGCGCTGGCGGAATACGCCTTGAAAGTGACGGAAAAATCCGAAGAAGCGTGGCTATGGTACGGTTACGGCTTGTATCGCAAGGGAGATAACGAAGGCGCGCGCAAGGCGTGGCTGCGCGCGCTGGAAATCAATCCTAATTTTTTCGAGGGGCAGGCGCAAAACGCTCTGAAGTTGCTGCCTTAATGCGGCGCGGGCGATTCAGAATCGGAAGTTTTACGCCAGCCAAAAATGGCGACGACGACCGGAATCCACAGGACAAATTCCGTCAACGAATGCAAGACTCCCTTCGCCGCCAAAATCGTCGAATAGCGCGCCATGCTCATGCCGCCGCCCAAAACCCGCTGCGGCAGCCAGAACGTCAAATAGACGTCGACAACGTCAAGAATCAGGAAGCCGAGAAAAGCGATGAGCGCCAGAGCCCAAACCGCTTTGTGACGCTTCCAGAAAACAAGCGCAACGCCCGCGCCCGTCAGCCAGACGAGCAGCGTCGGCGCGCGAAAAGCAAGGGAAAACAGCGCCGGAAAATAGGGAGTCATGCTTCGCGCCTAATGCGGGGTAGATACGTCGTACACAAAGACCTGCACGTCCATCCCGTCGGCGTTGAGCATGTCTATCGCGGGCTGAAACGTGGCGTCCTTGATTTTTTGCATGTCGCCGGCGGGAGCGTACACCGAAATTCTCCCTTCCTCGTCGGACATTTTTACCGCTTTAATTTCGGCGCCGGCGCACACGCTCTTGATGACGTCGGTCATTTTTTTCATTGCATCGTCAATGGACATGGGCGTCTCTCCTGTCTTTGAGAGTGAAGATTATATACCAACTTGCGGATTCGCGTCGGCTATCCGCTTTTCAGTTTTGCCACCGTCACCCCTTCCCCGCCTTCCTTATCGCCGCCCTCTTCAAACGAGCGGACGTACTCGTGTCCGCGCAGCGCCTCGCGCACGGCTTGGCGCAGCCTGCCCGTTCCCTTGCCGTGAATAATGCGCACGAAAGGCAGCCCCGCCAGATAGGCTTGTTCCAGATAGCGCTCCAATTTATCCAGCGCGTCGTCGGCCATTAAGCCGCGCAAATCCACTTCCATGCCGGGCGAGGCGGAAACGGGACGAAAAGAAGCGGAAGACGCGGGCGCGGCTTGCGGCTTTGCGGATTTTTCTTCGACGGTCTGACGTTTTCTTAAATCCGATAACTTCGCCCGCGCGCGCAGCGTCCCAATTTGCACTTCCGCTTCGGCTTCGCTTAATGCGATAATCACGCCCTCGGCGTTGAGAGACGTCACCAACGCCTTCTCGCCCAGCCGAAATTCGCCGCCCGCCGCCTCCTGCCCGCCGGCGCTTGGATTTTGTCTCTCCACCGGCGCTTCCGCCTTCTCCGCCATCTCTTCCATTTTCTTTTCCACGGCTTGAATGGCTTGCAAAGGCTGAGCGGCTTTCTTTAAGCGCGCTTTGAGCGATTCGATGTTTTTCTTTAAGACGGCCACTTCCAGCTCGCCTTCGGCGCGGGCTTTCGCTAGCGTTTCGCGGCGCTCGTCTTCGATATGGTCCAGCCGCTTTTGCAGCTCGCGCGATTGCTCTTCCAGTTTGGCGCGAGATTTTTCCAGCTTCTCGCGCTCGCGCGAAGTTCGGTTGCGCTCCTTGCGAATGTCGTCCAGCAGTTTGTCCGCGCGCAGATCCAGCGGATTGATTTCCGCTTTGGCGGCTTCGATGATGGAACGAGGCAGCCCCAACTTTTGGGCGATGAGCAGCGCGTTGGAACGTCCCGGCAGCCCGATGGCGAACTTATAAGTCGGGCGCAGCGTTTGCACGTCAAATTCCAAAGAGGCGTTCACCACGCCTTCGGCGTTGTGCGCGAAGGCTTTCAATTCGGGATAATGCGTGGCGACCAGCGTCGTCGCCCCGACTTCCAGCAAATGGGCGAGAATCGCCCGCGCCAGCGCCGCGCCTTCCTGCGGGTCGGTGCCGGCGCCGAGCTCGTCTAAAATCGTCAGCGAGCGGGCGTCAATTTCCTTTAAGATGCGGATGATGTTGGCGATGTGTCCGCTAAATGTGGAAAGCGATTGCTCGATGGATTGCTCGTCGCCAATATCCGCGTACACCGCGCGAAAACACGGCAACGCCGAGCCGCTTTGCGCGGGGATGTGCAGCCCGCTTTGCGCCATCAGCGCCAGCAAGCCGACGGTCTTCAAAGAGACGGTCTTGCCGCCGGTGTTCGGTCCGGTGATGACGATGGCGCGAGTCCCTTCCGGCGGGTCCACATCAATCGGCACGACGGTTTCGGGGTTCAGCAGCGGATGGCGAGCGCGCCGCAATTCAATTTTCAACTTCGGCTGGCGTCCGTTCTTCTCCGCTTGTTCGTGCAGAATCGGCTCGCTGGCTTTCAGTTCTTCCGCGTATTTTGCTTTGGCGAAGATAAAATCCAAATAGGCGAGGTTTTCAATTCCGTGTTTGAGCTCCGCCGCGCGCGCCCCGACCAGCGCCGAAACTTCCGCCAGAATGCGGCGCTCCTCGTCCCGTTCCGCCAATTGCAGCTCGCGGATTTCGTTGTTCGCTTCCACCACCGGCAGCGGCTCGATGAACAGAGTCGCCCCGCTGGAAGATTGGTCGTGAATGACGGACTTGATTTTGCCCTTAAACTCCGCCCGCAGCGGAATCACATAGCGCCCGTCGCGCTGGGTGATGATTGGCTCTTGCAGCATGGCGGCGGTTTTAGAATCGGTCAGGTAGCGCTGCAAGCGGCTCATCAGGCGGTCTTGCGCGACCTTCAAACTGCGGCGAAGATCCGCCAGTTTGGGCGAAGCGGAATCGAGAATTTCTCCGCGCTCGGAGAGGACGCGCGAAATCGCGTCCACCAAGCCGAAGGTATCAGGCAGCCCCAGCGCGACTTCAAACAAGCGCGGATACTCCGCTTGCTTGCGCTCAAAAGTTTTCTTTAAATCGCGGCAGGAAATGAGCGTGGATTTGACGTCGAGCAAAGCGCGCGGGTCGAGGACTCCGCCGCGCGCAGCCAGTTCGACGGAGGGACGAATATCATGCGCGCCGCCGACGCCGACGTCTTGAATAGAAAGCAGTTTGCGGGCTTCGGTCGTTTCCGCCAGCCACGCGCGCGCCAGCTCCGCCGAAGCGGTCGGTTCGAGCGCGCGCGCCAGCTCCGCCGAAGCGGAAAAATCGCAATGTCCCGCGAGGCGTTCCAATATTTTTGGATATTCCAGCACGTTGAGGGTTTTGACGTCCATTCCGCAGATTATAACAGGCGAATTTGGCGTACAATACGAGAAAAGGAGCGGAAGATGACAAAAATTTTCGTCACCGGCGGATACGGCTTTCTCGGTCAGCACATCGTTAAAACGCTGCACGATTACGACCCGCGCGCGGAGCTGCGCGTTCTGGTTCGCACGCCGCGCAAGACCTTTCTGCGGCTGGAAACGTTGGAGCGCGCGGCGTTCATGCGCGGGGAATTGACTCAGCCCGAAAGTTTCGCCGCCCATCTGGAAGGAGTCGAGACCGTCGTTCACAACGCGGCGATGGTCTCTTTCAGCCCGGCGGAGCGCGAAAAGATTTTCAACGCCAATGTGGTCGGCACGCGCAATCTCGCGCAAGCGGCGCTGAACGCGGGAGTAAAGAACTTTATTTTCATCAGCTCCATTTCCGCTTTGCAGTTTCGCCCGCCGCTCGTGACGGACGAAACCTTTTTGCCCGACCTGGAAGAAAAACGCAAAAACGACGTTTACGGATACACGAAACGAGTGAGCGAAATGGAGCTCGCGGAGTTAAAAGAAAGGATGCGCGTCGTTATCCTCAACCCCAGCGTGATTCTCGGTCCCGGCTCGGAGCGGGTGGAAACGGCGCTTGGCGCGCTTGGCAAGCTCCCCATCCTGCCGCTGCCCGATTACGTGAACGCCTTTGTGGACGTGCGAGACGTCGCCCGCGCCGTCGTTCTTTCGCTTTCCAAAGGGCGCAGCGGAGAGCGTTACATCGTCTCGGCGCACAACGTCCGCATGACGGAGTTTGCGCGGTTGGTGGTCCGTCGCTTGGGGAAAAAGACGCGCGTGGTTGCCGCGCCGCGTTTCGCGCTGACTCTGGCGGACGCCGCAGTCGCCCTGCTGGACATGCTGCGCCTCAACCCGGGAATCCGCCGCCCTTCGCAAATGAACGTTGATAAGCCGTGTTCGTCTGAAAAAATTAAAAACGAAATGGGCTGGCAGCCGCAATTTTCGTTGGAAGAATCCATCCGAGACGCGGCGCAGGCGGCATGAAGATAACAGGTAAAACCGTTCTCGTCACCGGCGCGGCGCGGGGGCTGGGCAAGGAGATGGCGAGGCTGCTCGATAAAGCAGGCTGCCGTTTGATTCTCGCCGACCGCGAGGCGATGGACGTCCGCCCTTATCAAAACGCGCGGGCGCTTCTTTGCGATTTGAGCCAATTGGAAGAGAGAAAGAGATTAATTGAAGCGGCGCAAGGAACGCAAGTTCTCGTCAATTGCGCGGGAATCGGCAGCCATTCGCTTTTGAGTCAATTGAGCGTCGGCGAGATTGAGCGCGTCATGCAAGTGAACGCGCTTGCGCCGCTGGAATTGACGGCGGGCCTCGCCCCGCTGGAGCTGGTCGTCAATATCGGCTCGGTCGCCGGGGAAATAAACCTGCCTTCCATGAGCCTGTACGCGGCGAGCAAAACCGCGCTGCACGCTTTCAGCCGCGCGATTCGTCTTGAAGGGCAGAAGACCCTGCTGGTGATTTTAGGTCCGCTGCGGGGAACCGATTTCGTCCGCTCTATCGCGCATCCCCGAAGCGGGCAGCCGGGC
The DNA here is from genome assembly GCA_034432535.1 of Anaerolineales bacterium. GTDB lineage: Bacteria > Chloroflexota > Anaerolineae > Anaerolineales > Villigracilaceae > Villigracilis. The sequence continues at coordinate 45,213 of DAOUBR010000085.1, forward strand.
TGGTATCGGCGGCTCGACTTGCCCGTCGAGAAAGCCGCGCGGCTGATTCTCGCGGGAATCAAAAACGGGCGGCGGGAAATCGTCGCGCCCGGCTGGTATCGAATCGTCTTCGGCTTGTGGAAATGGCTTTCTCCGCTGGCGGGGTTATATCAGCCACGGGATGAGCATGGACGTTGATTTTTGATACGCGGCGTATTCTTCGCCAAACTCGCGCAGCAGCTTTCTTTCTTCAAAATACGCGCCGACGATAAAGTAGAGCGTGACGCCGATATAAAAAACGAGAGTCTTATCGGTCATCACGGGCGCGAGCCATAAAAACAACAGGCTAAAAAAATAAATGGGGTGACGGACGATTTTATAAAAACCTCCCGTAACCAGCCTGCCCTTTGTCTCCTCGGCGAATAATTGCTTCAAGCCGGCGAAATGCAGCGCGTCGGTTTGCAAAACCGCCAGCAGCGCCAGAAACGCCGCCGCGCCCTGCCCCGCCCCCATGAGGAAACTCCACGGCGCGGGAACGGCGTATAAGACGCGGTGCGGCGGCATAGCCGCCAGCGCCATCACCGGCAGAAAGGTCAGCAGCGCGAAGCCGTTATACAACAGGCGGTACAAGCGCATGAATCCGCGCCCAAAGATTTGCGCGGCTTTTTCTTTGAAAGCGAGCGAGGCGGTCAGGGTGTGAAAGATTCCCCACACGGTCATGGCAAGCAGAATAGACATGGCGTTCATAAGTTCATTTCTTTGAAAATCAAATAACGTTGTTTTGACGACGCGAACCTCTCGGCATATTACGCGCAAATAAGCCCCGACGTTGACGTCGGGGCGGGAACAGGGCGAAGGCAAAATCCGCCCGTTTACTTCGCTCTTTCTGCGGCGCGCGCCCGCGAGACGGGGCGGCTTGCCTCACTCCGCGCCAAAAGCGGGCAATTCCAGCGTCTCGCCCCCGGCGTTTACCAGATAATACGGCTTCCATGCCACGCCGAACAAATCCACAAAAATATCGGTCTTCTTCGGCTTGACGGCGACTTCCTCAATATCGTTCACCACGTCGCCCCAGCGGTCGCTCACTTCGCGGACAATTTCTTCGCGCTCGCGTTCCAGCTCGGCGAGTTCTTTCTTAAATTGAGCGATGGCGTCGAGCGATTCCTTCACGTCTTCCTTCGCGTTTTGCGCCATGCGGAATTTAGAAACGGAAGTGGAAAGGCTCTTCTTGCGTCCAATGCCGAACAAGCCCGCGACGGTTTCCACGCCGCTCAAACCGGTTTCAATGTTGCGGTTGCGGAGCTCTTCCTCGTCCTGCCGCAGTTCGCGCTCTTCGCGCAGCAGTTTATCCTGCGCGCTCTTAATTTTCTTATCAATCGCGGCGGTCTTCTTAGCGAGTTCCGCGTCGCGGGCTTCGCGCGCCGCGTCGGAACAGGCGCGCATAAACTCAGCTTGCGAAACGTCGGGACCGGCGAAGATTTTCAGCGCCAGGTTCGCGCGGGCTTTCACTTCCACGCTGCGGAACAGCCAATCGGCGAAATCTTTTTGCAGGGCGGACATTAACTTCGCGTCGTTCAGCGGAGATTCCATCGCCGCAAAGCGCGCGCCGGGCGCGGGCATGTTTTCCACTTTGTCCAGCGGAGGTCCGGCGTAAGGGAAATCCTCCCAGCGCACAACGCCGCGGCGGTCGAGCGTCTCCGCCAGCGCGGCTTTGGTCAGCTCGCTATCCACGCCGTATTTGCGGTCAAGGATGCGAATTTGCGCGGCGGCGAGCAGAGTCGGGCGATAGAAAATCGCCTCAATTTTCACGTCCGCAGGCATGGGCTTTTTGACGGCTTGAAAGGCTTCGGGCAGCGAGTAGTTTTGCGGCAAAAAGTATTCGCGGATTCCGCTTGGGAGAGAAGGTTTGGTGAGGCTGCCTTCGAGTTTTTGACTTGCGGCTGCGGATTGACGATTGGCAACCGCGGATTGAAAACTGGAAATGGGAGATTGCGGCGCGGCGGCTGGCTCGCTGACGACTGGCTGACCCGCAACCGCCACCGGCTGCATCGCTTCCACCGCAGGGCGGGGCTGCGCTTCCATCCTCCGTCCTCCATTCTCCGCCTTCCGTCTTCCGTCTTCCGTCTCCCGTCCCCCGTCTGCCGTCCTGCGCGCTCCAACCAGTTCGTTCAACGGACGAATCTGCGCGCGGGTCAGAGGTCCCGCAAGGAAGTTCATCGTCCAGCGGGTTTGCATCAGCGCGGGTTTCTTCTCGTGGACGTTGTGCACCACAAAGACGCGCTTGCCCAACGAGGAGATGAGTTTATCCATCTCGGCGCGCGAGAATCCGCCCGCGAGGCTTTCCAGCCCGTCGAGCAGGCGGTTCTTATCGCGTTCGGTTTGCAGTTTGCCAATGAACCACGTCCCTGTGTTAGAAAGGGCTTTGTAGTCCAAATCCACCGGGTTTTGGGTGGCGAGCAAAATTCCCAAGCCGAAGGCGCGCGCCTGTTTGAGCATTCGCAGCAGCGGCTGTTTGGAAGGCGGGTTGGCGGTTGGCGGCAAATAGCCGTAAATTTCGTCCATATAAAGCAGGGCGCGCAGGTAGCTCGTTCCCTTTTGGGTGCGCATCCACGTTTCGACGGCGGAAAGCAGCAGCGTGGTGAAGAACATCCGCTCGCCGTCGGAGAGGTGCGCCAGATAGAAAATGCTGTGACGCGGCTGACCTTCGGGCGTGAAGAGCAAGGCTTGAACGTCGAGAGATTCGCCTTCGCGCCAGGCTTCAAACGCCGGCGCGGCGAGGATGTTGTTGAGCGTCATCGCCAGTTCCATGCGGTCTTTGGGCGGGAAGAAGGTATCCACCGGGAAGGCGCCGAGCTTATCAAAAGGCGGAGATTGGGTTTGCAAAATCAGCTCGGTTAAATCCAGGTCTTGCCCTTTGCTCCAATGCAGCTCAAAGATGTTGGAAAGCAGGATGTGTTCGCGGGAGCGAATCGGGTCGAGGTCGTTCATACCGACCAAGCCCAGCAGCGCGGTGACGGTGCTGGCGATTCGCTCGCGCAGGACTTCGCGGTTTTCCTCCCAATCGAGTTTGGGCGCGGCGAGCGAAGAAAGCACGCTGACGGGAATGCCCGAATCGGAGCCGGGAGTATAGACCGCGAATTTGACCATCTCGTTCAGCAGTTGAATCCTATCCGGGCCGATTCCCCATTCCTGCAAGCCCTTGCGCCAAGAGGCAGCGGCTTCTTTGGCGATTTCTTCCAGCGGCTTGTCGGCGCGGCGGGCGACTTCGGGGTCAATCCACGGTTGGAAATCTTCGGGCAGCAAATTGGGAAAATGCAGCAGCAGGTTGGTCAGGTCGCCTTTCGGGTCAATGATGATGGCGGGGACGCCTTGCAGCGCGGCTTCTTCCAGCAGCCCAATGCACAAGCCCGTCTTGCCGGAGCCGGTCATGCCGGTTACGACGGCGTGCGTGGTTAAATCGGCAGGGTCGTATTGCAGCGCGGTCGCCGTCGCTTTGGCGGTCTTGTCGTCAAATATGCGTCCGAGATAGAAGGCGTCGTCGGTCATGTGAGAAGCTCCTTATTTGCGCTTGCTTTCCAAAAAAATCTTGCCGTAATCGGCGGTAATTATAGCATCAGATAAACGCGCGAATTTGAAACCGCCTATAAAAAAAGCCGCCGTGAACGCGGCGGCGTGCAAGGAAACGGACTCGCTATGGCTGCGGAGCCCCGACGGTGGGATAGCCGCGGGCGTACCACTCTTTCAGCCCGCCGTCCATGCTGGTCGCGTCGTAGCCCGCCGAGAGCAGAATATCGCGCCCCTGGTCGCTGCGGTTGCCCGAACGACAAACCACCACCACCCGCTTATCTTTGGGGACTTCGTTCAAGCGGTTTGGCAGTTCCCCCAAGGGGATGAGCAGGGCGTCGGGCGCGTGATACTCGTCCCATTCAAATTGCTCGCGCACGTCCAACAAAAGGGCGTCGGGTTGTTGCGCGAGTTCGTAAGCCTGCTCCACGCTGACCGTAGGCGGCAGGCTGGCAGTTTTCCCCGCTCCCTTTCCGCCCAAAAAGGCGATTAAGAACGCCAACAAGGCGACAAGGGCAAGCGCGGCGACCTGTCCCGCCGGGCGGCGCAGCCATGCGCCGATTCCACGAGAGCCGGCAGAGCGGGGTTTTCCGCTTTGACGTTTATTTTTTTTCCCAGACATAGTTCTTCCTCAACATAAATTTTTCGCCGATTATAAACCGACTTTGCGTTCCAGCCGTTGGAGACGGTGTTCGATTTCGGCCAGCCAATGTTCACGAATATAAACGGGGGCGTCCATTTCCTGCGCCCGCTTGCGCGCGGCGTTCGTCCATTTCAGCGCGGAGGTAAAATCGCGCCGCCGATGCTCGTAATATTTCGCCAACTCCACGCAAGCGTAAACGTGCCCGCGCCGCGCGGATTCGCTCCACCATTTCAGGGCTTGCTCCAAATTGCCGCGTCTTCTTTGCAAGGCGGAAAGCCGCCGCGCCGCCGTTTCAAAATCGGCTTTGGAAAGTTCGGTTTCCAACCCGCGCTCGTACATCCGCGCGGCTTCGTCCGGGCGTTTCAAGTCCTCGAACAGTTTGCCGAGCGCAATCCAATCCAGCCCGTGCAGCTCGCGCCCGTCAAACGGATTGGCGAGCAGCTCGCCGATGTGATTCAGCAAAGCCGCCATGGCGACCACGTCCATCGCGTTGTGATAAAAGACTCCCGTCAGCGGACGCGGATCGCGCGTGCGCAGGTAATCGAAATATAGATAAGGAACTTCGTAGCCGGGGACTTCTTCGGACGAGCGCGTAAATTGCAAAATATGCTCTTCCAGATATTTCAGCGCGCGCGAGGGCAGCCTGTCGCGCCACAATCGGCGCGCCAGCGGAAGCAAATCAAGGTGGGCGTATCCCTGAAACGGAGACGGGATGCGATGCAGTTTGTAGCGGACGTTGAGCAGCGGCGCGTCGAAGGCTTTGCCATTAAACGTGACCAATGCTTCGCACGGGGCGAGGAACTCAATCAGCGTCTCCAGCATTGCCGCCTCTTCGGAAGGGTCGCGCAAAAAGAATTGCCGCAGCAAAAAGCGTCCGTTCGCGAAGCGCCCCACGCCGACGAGAAAAGCGAACGAGCCGCTCCCGCCCGACAGGCTGGAAGTCTCGACGTCAAGAAAGGCGAATTTGGAAAGAGGCAGCGCGGCAAGGCGCGGGTCGCCCGCCCACTCCGCCAGCAGGGAAAGGGAAGCCGATTCCGAAAAGAGAAAAGAAAAGAGCGAGGCGTTCTCGCCGTGCGAATATTCGCGGGAGAAACTTTGTTCGGCTACGAAAGCGTCGCCGCGCGAAGTGGAGACGTAACTGCCGCCGAGAATCAAATCCACCGGCGGGTCAGCCTGCCGTTTGGGGGCGAGGTTCGCCGTTCCGACTTTTACGCCGAGCGATTTGAGCTTATCCGAGAGCGAAGGCATGATTCAAGAGGTCAAAGAAGGATTTTCGCTTTGTTTCGAGATTAGAAAGAGAAACGGCTCCCCGAAAGATAAACGCGCGCCTGCGCGCCCTGATAGAGGGCGACCTTGCCCGCGCCGTAAACGTTCCACGCGCCGTCCGCGTCGTTGAGGATTCCAGTGCGCTCGTCAATGCCCAGCAGGATCGCGTCGGGCAGCAGTTTTTTCAGCCGCGCCGCCCACGTCTTGCCGAAGTCTTCATGATGCGGGATGACGCAAACGTTTCGCAGCAGATTCAAGCCGCGCAGCAAAGTGTCTTCGTAAGGGTCGTAATAATATTCGCAGAGCGTCATCGCCCCGGCGCTGCTGCCGCCAATCACCGCGCCGCCCCGCCACGCCTCCAAAGCGGCGCGCCAGCACAGACTGTTCACCAGCGTTTCGCCCAGATAGCGGGGGAAGCCGCCCAGCATGTAAATCAGCCGCGCGGCGCCAATCGCATCGGCGATGGAGGAGTCGTTGGCGGAAGCGGAATCAATCACGGGGGCGACGAAGACGTCCCGCGCGCCGAGTTTGCGAAACCAGCGCGCGCCGCGCTCGCCCGCGCGTTTGTGATTGTTATCGGGCGCGGAGGCGGTTGGAATAATGCAGACGAGCGCGTCCAGCCCGCCCGCCAGTTCCAGCGCGCGCAAATCCGGCTCGGACATGCGCCCGCCAAATTCCGCGCCGCCTTCAAGGAGCAGGAGTCGGTTCTTCATGGTAACCTCGTTCCGCCTGCACGCGCATTTCATTCCCGTCGGTGACAATCGAAACCCAGCCATGCAGATCGGTGCGCAGCAGCGGGTATCCTTCCAGCGCGTCCAGCGTCGCCCGGTCGGGCAAGCCGTCGGGGTCGCCCGCTTCAACGCTTAAGATGAAGACGCGCGGATTGAAGTTCTTCAGCGCCTCCGGCGGATTGGAAGGCGCGTATCCCGAATCCGCCAGCAGCAACGCGTCTATCTTCCCCAACGATTTTCCGTTTTCCAGCGCGGCGTAGGTTTCGGCGTCCACGCCGATGGGCAGCAGCGCGCGAAAGTTTTTATATTCCACCAGCAAGACGCTGCCCCTGCTTCCAGCAGCGAGCGTTTGGATGAATATCTCTTCGCCAATCTTCAATTTTTGTCCCGCTTCCGCCTGATGGACGGGAATCCCGCGCGCGGCGAAAAATTTCATCAGCCGCTGCGCGGAATAGGAAGCCTGAACGTTGCCGCTCCACAGCGTTTGTTTCGGGGGGTAAATTTCCATCACGCGCGGCAAAGCCTGAATTTCAGATTCCGCCGTCGAGGCGACGACGAGCCAATCCAGATTCTTTGAAAAGAAAGGCAGCCTTCGGCCCAGCTGGTCGGAAAGGCGGGAAGCGCTCGCGCCGCCGTCAATCAGGACGTTGCGTCCGCCGGGAGTCTGGATGAGGATCGCGTTCGCCGAGCCGACTGAAAAGAAGGTGAGATGCAATTGCCCGTCGCCCGCGGCCGACGCCGCGCGCCAGACGAGGACGGAGCAAACAAACAAGGCGAAGACCGCCGCAGTCAAACCCAGCGCGCGCAACGATTCTTTGCGGGCGGCAAGCCAGGCAGTCAGCGCGTCCCAAAAGAAGGCGACTCCGAACAGCGCGGCGTAAGTCAAGAAGAGCAGCCAGAGCGGAAAACGATTGAGGACAATGACGCCCTGCGGCAGGTTAAAAAATTCGACGACGCGGATGGTGTAAAAGGGAAAGGGCGCGGCGACCCAAGCCAGCAGCCGCCCCAAAGGGAGAAACGCTAGCCCGGTCAGCGCCGCCAGCCCGCCGAGAATCATCACCATCGGCTGAAAGGGCAGGATAAACGGATTGGCGATAAAGGAGATAAGCGAGATTCGTTGGAAGTGATACGCCATAATGGGAATGGTGGTCAATTGAGCCGCCAGCGTGAGGACGACGTTTTCGTTAACGAAGCGGGAAAAGGCGCTCATATCGCGCCGCGCCAGCCGCTCCAACCAGCGGGCGGTGAAGTTGGAAAACGGTTCGGCGTAGAGGATTAATCCCAGCGTGGCAAGCGCGGAAAGTTGAAAGCCGACGTCCCACAATTGCAGCGGGTTATAAATCAACATCAACAGCGCGGCAAGGGCAAGCGCGTTCAAGCCGGAGTTGCGCTTGCCGACCTGACGGGCGAAGAGCGATAGGCTTCCCATAATAGCGGCGCGCGCCACCGCCGCGTCCGCGCCGACCAGCAGAGTATAAAACGCAATGGCGAGAACCGCCAGAAACGCGCCCAGCCGCTCTCCGGCGAGCGCGCGAAACGCCGCGAAGAAAACGCCCGCGATGATGGCGATATTAAATCCCGAAATGGCGATGATGTGCGCCGTGCCGGTGTTTTTGAACGCCTCTTGCAACGCGGGGGAGAGACCTTGGTCCACGCCGAGCAGGATTCCCGCCAGCAGCGAGGCTTCGGGGTCGTGAAACAAGGCGTATATCGTTTTGAGCAGCCGCGCTTTAAGCAGGTACATCGCGCGGGAGAAAAGCCCGCCGCCGTTTCCGGGCAGCGCGGTGATTTCCGCGTCGGTCATGTAGGAATAGACTCCGCTGCGGGCGAGATAATCGCGGTAGGAGAACTCTTCGTTCTCAGGGGGAGTCTTTAATTTGCCCCGCGCGCGCACGCGCTGACCGTAGATCAGCTCGCCTTCTTCGTGACGATAAAATTCGCCGATTTTCACCCGCGCCAACAGGATTCCCCGCGCGGGCATATCTCCGCTGCCCGTGTCTATCGCCTCGACTTTGAGACGCAAATTGGCGTAAGAGTCGCGCAAGTCGGGCGGCTCGTCCAGCGTTCCAGAGACGAGGACTTCGTAGCCGCGGTCGTTGTAAAAGGCGACGAAGAACGGGTCGTTCAGGTTCGGCTGACGAAAGGCATAGTTTGCGCCGCCGAAGCAGAAAGCGACAACGGCGACGAAATAGACCTTCGGCGCGCGAGCGCAAAGCTGTAAAAAGGGATGCGCGGAAAAGCGCTCACGCCGCGCAAGCCAAGCCGCCAGCGTAAAGAGAAGCATCAGCGTCAGCCCGCCGCCGAGCCAAAGCAGCCCGTCAGGGCGAAGGCTCAGGCTGGCGGCGGCAATTCCAGCGATGAAAGAAAGCGCGACCCATGCGAAAAGCATGAAAGCGATTGTACATTAAAAACGAAGACGCGGACTCGACCCTGCGGGCGAATCCGCGTTCCTGGCGCGTTTCTTCGGGTTACCGCCCCATCTCGTTCAGCGCGGCTTCGATTTCCTGCTGGAAGTAGGTGAACGTCTGCGCGCCTTCAATCAATTTTGTTTTGGTTTCGCCGTTCACCGTGTAGGTCATCACGAAGGAAGGCGTAGCCTGAATGCCGGCCGCGCGCCCGTCTTTGAAATCCTGCTGTATCAATTCGGCGTATTTGTTGCCGTTAAAGCAGGAATTAAACTCGCTCATATTCAGCCCCAGTTTGTTGGCGAAAGCGGTCAGGCGGCGGTCGGAATAAGCGCCGACGTTTTCGCCGGTCTGGTTCGTTAGAATTATATCGTGCATTTCCCAGAACTTTTGCTGGTCGCCCGCGCAGTAAGCCGCCTCGGCCGCCCTGCCCGATTCAGAGCCGATGAACGAGCCGAAGGAGTTATAAGTAAAGAAAACCGTGCCGCTCTTGACGTAGGCTTCAATCAGCAGCGCTTCGGTCTGCTCGTAAAAGCGGCGGCAGTAAGGGCATTGGAAGTCGGAGTATTCGTCAATCTTAATCGGCGCGTTGGGGTCGCCCGTCGAATTGAAATTGACCTGCGGGCGTTCCAGCGGCGGGGCGGAGAGAATCTCGCCGATCGGTTTCAATTGCGGGTAAATAAACAAAAAGGCGATGAAAATCGCGCCCAGCGAAATCAGGCCGATTCCGATGAGGCGCGCGCGTTGTTGGCGGCGGCGCATTTGCTCGCGGCGCGCCTGACGTTTGCTCATTTCTTGGATCATGCTTGCTCCTGTCGCATCTCTGATAAGATTAGAACGACAGCCGTTTGCGGGACTGCTGTCGTTTGAAGTATTTTGCCATGCGGCGGCGAATTTGTCTAGGATTGATTAAAGCGGCTCTTATTTTATTCGTGAACGCGCGCGTCCATCCAAATCATCATGGTTTTGAAGACTTCCGCTTTTTCCGGCTCGTTGTGCAGCTCGTGATAAGCGTCGTCCCATAAGACCAGCGTAGATTTTTCCTTCGCGGCGGCGGCGAATTCGGAGCTGCCTTCCGGGAAGGCGATGCGGTCGGCTTTGCCGTGCATCAATAGCAGCGGCAGCGGGAATTCCGCCGCGTGTTCGAGAGTCCACGAAACCACGCCGAGCATCTCCCGCCCGAAGCCGAGCGTCATTTTGTCGTGCACCAGCGGGTCGGCTCGATAAGCTTGCACGACGGCGGAATCGCGGGAGATGGCTTCAGCTTCCAGCCCGCTGGGAATGGCGACTGTGGGGAACAAAAAGCCGAGCGCGCGCGCCAACATCACTTTGGCGGGCTGCTTTTCCAGCGCGGTGCGAAGCCCGGAACTGGCGGCGACGACGCCCTTGACTTCCGGCTTGCGCTTCAAGCTGTAATGCAAGACCAGAATGCCGCCGAGGCTGTGACCGTAGAGGATCAACGGCAAGCCGGGGTATTGCGCGCGCGCTTTTTCAAGCAGCAAGTCAATATCGCCGAGAAAGTCTTCGATGGAAGAGATATGCCCGCGCGCGCCTTGCGAGCGCCCGTGTCCGCGCAGGTCGAAAGCGAAGAAGGCGAACCCGCCCGCGCCCAACGCTTCGGCGAGGTGACGATAACGTCCGCTATGCTCGCCGACGCCATGCACCAGACAAACGACGGCTTTGGTTTGCACCGCCTGCGGCTCCCAGCTCTGCGCGAAGAGGGTCAATCCGTCTTTGGCTTGCCAATGGGATTCGGTGTGCTTCACGATTTATCCTCCAGAGTAATTTTGAATTCGCATTGACGCGCGCCCGCCGCGCGGCAAGCGCTTTCTTCCACGTCGTGTTCCTGCCCGTCCGCCCAAAAGAGGCACTCGCGGAGCAATCCCGCCGTGACGAAGCAAACGGGCGAAGCGTGAGTCTGGTCGAGGGTCGCGGGAGAGGCGTGGTCCACGAACAACAAGTCGAGGTCGTGCGTGTGCGCGGAAAGGTCGCCGGGGGAGCCGCTCGTCATGACGGCGAGCAAATCCAGCGCGGCTTTGCGGCGCAAAGAGAGGGGCAGCGCCCGCGTAAACGCGGCGCGCGCCTTATGAACCAGCGAAGCGTCGCGCAGCAGAGCGCGCCACAATTTGGCGCCGACGCGCAAGAGAATGCCGCGCGCGCCGCGCCCGTAATACAGGCGAATCGCGGCTTGCAATTGGGCGTAGGTTCGCGCGGCGAGGGAAGGCGAAACCTGCTGAAAGCGCGCCGCGTCCGCCCATTCCGGCGGAAGACCGGCGTTCAGCAGAATGGTTTTTAGCGCGTCCATGCCCACCTCGTCGGCGAGCAGCGCCGCGAAACGGGAAAGGACGCGCGGGGGGAAGAGAATCTCGTTCATTAAATTGTCCGCGACTCGGTGGAATAAGCCAGAACGGGGAGTTTCTCGCCCGTCGGCGAAAAGCCCGCCCGTCGGTAAAGCGCGAGCGAAGCGGCGTTGTTTTCCTGCGTGTTCAGCGTGTAACGCCGCGCCGCGGCGCTTCGCATCATTTCATTCAACAGCGTGAAGCCGATTCCCCTGCCCTGCGCCTGGGGCTTGACGGCAATCCGCGCCACATGCACGCTGGACGAAGCGCCCGTGCTGATTTGGTAGCCGAGCAGCCCCTCTTGGTTTTCGGCGACAGTGGCGTGAACGGCGAAGGAAAGCGCGCGCCGCAGAGAATCCGCCGTGTTGTGCCAGAACCAGCCGAAGGCTTCGTAATCCAGCGCGGCGACGGCGGGCGCGTCTTCAAGGCGCATGGGGCGGATGACAAAATCGCGCGGGGGACGATAAGGCGGCGGGAAGGCGGGCAGCGCCTCCATCAATACGATGTTTTGCGCACGCTCGAATCCGCTGGAAAGCAGCAAGCGCTCGAACCAGAATTTAGCAACGATGGAAGCGACAAAGGCGCGCGGGGGAATTTCGCCGCGCGCTTTTTGCCAGACGGCGTTCCACGCTTCGGCGGCGGAAAGATGCGGCTGATAAGCGAAGACGCGAATCCACGCCACGCGCGGCGGGTCTTCGGGACAGGCGAGCGCGGCGACCAGCCGTCCGTCTTCTTCCAGCGCCCAATATTGCTCCGCGCCAATCCATTCCAACGGCGAGCGCCAATCCAGGTGACGGTGGACGTTGGCTTCGCGCAGCAAGAGATGAGAAAGTTGGCGGTAATCTTGCGCGGAGACGCGGCGAGGCTGGGCGAGGGTAAGCATAACGGCGCCGTTTTTAATTCCCTTTTTTCAAAAGGCGCAGGAAAAACCTTAATAAGCGTTCGAACAAGCCGGGGCGCTCTTTCGCTTCCAGAGAGTTCATCATGTCGAAGGCGGCTTCGGTCAGTTTGCCCTTTTTGAGTTTCAGCGCGGCGGCGGATTTGACGACCAGCGCGCGCATATCGCCTTCGCCGACCTGCTCGAACAGCGCGGCGGAACGCTCGTAAGCCGCCAGCGCTTCGTCGAAGCGTTCGAGCGCTTCTAGCGCGGCGGCTTGATTTCCCAGCGCCATCGCCTGCCGTTTGACGTCGCCGATTCCTTCAAAGAAAGCGTCCGTGCCGAACGCGGCTTCGAGGGCTTCTTGCGGCTTGCCCGCTTGCAGCAGCGCCACGCTCAGGTTGTTCTTCGCTTCCGCCGCGTCCGCCAATTGTTGGGCGAGGGCGTATCCTTCCGCCGCCTGCCGGAAGAGCGCGGCGGCTGCTTCAAAATCTCCGTTGGAGAAAGATTGCTTTCCTTTTTCGTTTAGCTCGGCAGGAGCGGGCATGGCGGGGCTTCTCCTTACAATGTAATATCCAGCAAGCCTTCGGCGACGGCGCGCAGCTTTTCGCGGGACATTTCGCTGAGTTTCATCGCCAGTTCAATGTAGGGTCGGTTCACCGGCTGGCAGACAAAATTCTGCATGGCTTCGGGGAGTTCGAGGAATTTTTGCATGGCGCGCTGGCTGGTCATCCATTCGCCAACGGGCCCGTTGCGGTCGAAGAAGACGTCCATGCGGACTCCCATGACGTTGATGATGGCTTCGAGTTCGGGAAGCGGGATGGGACGTTCGCCCAGCTCGTAGGCGTTCAGGCGCGCGGAAGAGACGCCGGTCTCTTTGGCGATGTGACGCAGCGACATGTTGATTTTGTTGCGCTCCTGCCGCAGCAGCGCGCCAATCATCCGCTGGCGCAGGTTGATGAGCTGCGCGGTATCCACCGTTTCGGGAATCGCCGGGTCGTCGGAGATGACTTCGTCGCTCCAAAAACGTTGAATAGGCATTTTGAGATAAAACACCAGCGTTTCGAGCTCCGGCAAAGAAGGGGCGCGGCGGCCCTCTTCGTAAGCGCGGAATTGAGCGGGCGAAACGCTAATGGCGTCGGCGCATTCCTTAATGGAACGGCGCTCCGCTTCGCGCGCGTCGCGGATCAGCACCCCAAGTTTTTTTGCGCGGATGGTGAATTGAGCGTTGTTCATGAATCTCCTCGAATGCCTATTATAGCAAAAGTCTGATAGTATCTCGATTTTTGCGTAAAAGCGGCGAGTTTACGCAACGTTCGGCGTACTATCAAAGGTCTCAGCGCCGCGCGTTTTGAGAAGGCGAGGGGCGGAAGACCTCCGCGCCGAGTTTGAAGCCGGCGGCTTCGAGGCGCGGGGTAAAGTTGGGACGAATGCCGGTGGCGGTCATTTCTCCCAGCACCTTTCCATCGGGGGTCACGCCGGTTTGCACGAACTTATAGATTTCGCTCAGCACGATGACGTCGCCTTCCATGCCCGCCACTTCGGTGATGGAAGTCACCTTGCGTTGCCCGTCTTTCAAGCGCGTTTGCTGCACAATCAAATCCACGGCGGAAGAAATTTGCTGGCGCACCACTTTGAGGGGCAAATCCATGCCTGCCATCAACACCAGCGTTTCAATGCGCGAGATGGCGTCGCGCGGGGTGTTGGCGTGAACGGTGGTGAGCGAGCCGTCGTGTCCCGTGTTCATAGCTTGCAGCATATCCAGCGCTTCGCCGCCGCGCACTTCGCCCACCACGATTCTATCGGGGCGCATGCGCAGCGAGTTCTTCACCAGGTCGCGGATGGTCACCGCGCCCTGTCCGTCGGCGTTGGGCGCTTTCGTCTCCAGGCGCATCACATGGTCTTGCTGCAATTGCAGTTCCGCCGCGTCTTCGATGGTGATGATACGCTCGTTTTCGGGAATAAAGCCCGAAAGCACGTTCAGCAGCGTGGTCTTGCCGGAGCCTGTGCCGCCGGAAATGATAATGTTAAAGCGCGCCTTAACGCAGGCGTAAAGAAAATCCGCCATTTGTTTGGTGATGGAGCCGAAGTTAATCAAATCTTCGACTTTGAGCTTATCCTTGCGGAATTTGCGGATGGTGATGGAGGGCCCGTCAATGGCGCAAGGGCGCACCACCGCGTTCACGCGCGAGCCGTCCGGCAAACGCGCGTCCACGGTCGGCGAATCCACGTCCACGCGGCGCCCCAGCGGCAGGATGATGCGATCAATGATTCGCAGCACATGGTCGTCGTCGTCGAAGGTGACGTTGGTCTTAATCAACTGCCCCTTCTTTTCGACGAAGACCTTCTTGGGTCCGTTCACCATAATTTCGGAAACGTCCGGGTCGTCCAGCAAAGATTGAATGGGACCGAAGCCCAACAGGTCGTTAAAGACCTGCTCGAAGATTTGCTTGCGCAAGTCTTCCGGCAGTTTGGCCTGAGTCTGCTGATACACTTGCAGCATGTTCTGACGGATGAAGGCTTCGCGCTGGGCGTGCGGGATTCCTTCGGATTCCATCACGCGCAGCATGGTATCCGCCAGATACTTTTTGAGGCGGGTTAAATCCTGCCCGGTGAGGCGGGCGGGCGCCGCGGCGGGCTGCGGCTGCTGAACGGGCTGATTTTGCTGCCCGGTCAAAGAACTAAGACTCGGCATTCTCTTCCCCTTCCTTTTCGACGGGCATAACCCACACGATTTGCGCGCGCTGAATCGCCATGAACGGGGCGCGGAAGACGATCTGACCGTCCGCTCCAAAGACGGAAGCGCGAGTGACGGCGAGGAACTTCTCGTCGCGCTCCAATTCGCCTTTCAAGCGCTCGCCCTGACGGATATGCACCAATCCGCGCACCAGATGGGACGTGGTTTGTATCACGGCTTCCGTCGGGAACTTGGTGACTACGTCGGTGAAGAACTTTCCTTTTTCGTCGTATTGGATGGTCATTGAGCGCTCCTTTGTAAATTTACCCGCGCGCTTCGCGGGCGGCTTTGACAATATCGCGCGCGACGTCGCGCAACAAAAAAGAGCTGGCGTCGGTAGGGAACTGCACGGAAAACGGGCGGTGATTATTATTCGCCACCGTAAAATTGCCGCCGAGATACGGCATGATGTATTTGACGCTCACGCCGAGCATTTTTTCCACGTCGGGCTTGTTCAAGCCTTCCACGCCCACCGCGCGATTCAGGATGACGAAAATCGCTTCAGGTTTCACCGCCTTGCCTTTGAGGTATTCCAGCAGCGTCTTGGTGAGAGTTACCGTGCTAAGGTCGGAACTGACAATCAACACGACCAGATCGGCTTGCTGAATCAGCGGCAACGAAAACTTGGCGAGCGAACGTCCGAGGTCCAGCGTCACAAAATCGTAAGCGGATTTAAGCGCGGAAACAACGCTCCAGATGCGGGTGACGTTCAGTCTGTTGCTGCTATCGGGGTCGGGCGAGCCGGCGAGCAGGTGAACCATCCAATCCTTGATTTTCGGCAGCCGCTCGCGGAAAAAATCGGGCGTCGCTTCGCCCGGCGGCATATCGGCGATAGTGACCAGATTTTGCTCGCCGTTGTATCCAACAATCGAAGAAATCGAGCCGATGGGCAGCACCAAATCCGCCAGCGCGACTCTGGAATCCGGCTCGTTCTGCGCGATGTGCCTGGAAAGGTTGGCGCACAAGGTGGAAGCGCCGACTCCGCCTTTGGCGCTCAACACCGCGATCAGCAGCCCGCCGCCTTTAATGATGGCGGGCGAAACGGGCGTGGTGGGCGTAGGGGCGAAAGCGGGCGTCGCCGGGCGGATTCCGAACAGGCGGCTAATGGTGTTATGCAGCATGGCGACGGCATGCGCCGACTTAACGATATATTCATTAAAGCCGGCTCCCAAACAGGCTTTCAATCTTTCGGGGTTGGGGTCGCTGCTCAACGCCACCAGCGGCATGTTGGAAGTCGCCGGTTCGTTTCGGATTTTTCTGGCGATTTCCTCGCCGGGCATATCCGCGAGGACCGGGTCCATAATCACCAGGTCGGGGCGGTCGCGCCACGCGGAAACCAAGCCCTCCTTGCCGGAAGCGGCTTGAATCGTCTCGTATTTTTGCTGCGCCAGCGCGCGGGAGATGAAGGCGCGGCTGTCGGCGTTGGCGTCGATGACCAGTATCTTTTTTTCAGGCATACATCCTCGATACCCGCGCGGTTCAGGATTCGATAGGCGGCATTAAATATCCCAAACCGGAACGGGTGACAATGTGACGCGGGTTGTGCGCGTCCTCTTCCAATTTCTGGCGCAAGCGAGCGATGCTCACCCACAAAATTTCCTTATCGTTTTTATATTCCACGCCCCACACGCTGGAAAGCAATTCTTCCGAAGTGAGAATTTTGCCGACGTGATGAGCGAATTGCAGCAGCAGGCGATATTCGGTGGCGGAAAGAGAAACGGGCTGCTCGTTCACCCACACTTCGGCGCGGGCAAAATCTATCTTCAAGTTGTCGTGCGTGAAGAAACGCGCTTGCCCGCCTTCGGCGGCTGGCTGGGCGCGGCGCAACACGGCGCGGACGCGCGCCAGCAGTTCGGTGGCGGAAAAAGGCTTGACGAGGTAGTCGTCGGCGCCAAGGTCGAGTCCGCGCACGCGGTCTTGCTCTTCGCCGCGCGCGGTGAGCATGACAATCGGCACGTTGGAAAATTCGCGCAAACGCTGGCAGGCGCCGAAGCCGTCGAGGCGCGGCATCATAATGTCCAACAATACCAAATCAATGGGCTGCGCCGAGAATATCTCCAACGCTTGCACGCCGTCCTGCGCCAGCGAAACTTCGTACCCTTCGGTTTTCAAGTTCGCTTCTAACAGGCGCAAGTAGCGCGGTTCGTCGTCTACGACCAAAATATGTTTCGCCATAATCGTTTCTCCTTGAAGCGAAGCCGTTCACGCAATTTCACGGACGGGCAGTTCGATAAAGAAAGTCGTTCCCAATCCAAGCGTCGACTCCGCCCATATCTTTCCGCCGTGCGCTTCGATAATCTGCTTGCAGATATACAAGCCCAGCCCGGTGCCGGGGATGGAGCGTTCGCCCGGCACGCGATAGAAACGCTCGAAGATATAAGGCAGATATTCGCGCGGAATGCCTTCGCCTTTGTCGGCGACGGAAACGCGAATGACTCCAGCCGCGGCGTACATTACGACGGTCACGGCGGAATTGGGCGCGTACTTCACCGCGTTGCCGAATAAATTTTCAAAGACCTGCGAAAGGCGCTTGCCGTCGCCCGGAATGACGGGGACGGGTTGCAAGTCGAAAATAATTTGCAGCTCCGGGCGCCGGACGCTCATGCGCGCCGCGACGTCTCGCACCAGCGAATCAATTCTAACAGGCGAGAATTTGAATTGCAACGTCTTGCTATGCAAACGCGAGGATTCGAGCATGTCCTCGATGAGACGCGAAAGGCGATCGGCTTCTTCGTCTATGATTTGCAAAAACTCGCGTTGCGTGGCTTCGTCCCATTCGGCGTCTTCGCGCAGCAGGCTGGTGCTATACCCCTTGATGAAGCCCAAAGGGGTGCGCAGCTCGTGGGTGATGGTGGAGACGAAATCGTCTTGCAGGCGCATTTGGCGTTGAACGGAATCCAATTGCACGCGGGCTTCCGCCAAATCGCGGTTGGTCAAAATCGCCGCCGCGCCAAAAGCGTGCAGCTGGGCGAGCTGAATGTGCAAATCGGAGTGACTGGGACCGCCAAAGCGGATAAAGAGCAGCGCGCCGGCAAGCCGGCCGCCAATTCGCAGCGGCAGCCCCAACAGGTAAGCGCGCTGCAAGCGGTCGGCGGAAGAAGGCTCGGCGGGAGGTTCGTGCAACACAATTTCGTTTCTTTCAAAGACGACGTTTGCCATGCCCGCGCCCCAGGCGGCGTCGGCTTCGGCGGTCTTGCCGCGTCCCACCGCGCGGGCATAAACGGCTTCCAGCGTTTTGGATTGCGGGTCTTCCAAATAAATGGCGACGTTATCAAAAACAAACAAGCCGCGCAGCGAAACAAAAAGGCTATCCAGCGCCGCCTTCCAATCCTTTTGCCGCTGCGACTCTTCCAAAGCGCGGTTTAATTGAGAAAGGGTCTCCGCGTCCATCGCTTCAATCTCTTATCGCCAGCAAAGGGAATTTGAACAAAGTCCCCTTGCCCTCCGCCGATTGCAGTTCCAGTATTGAGCCGTGCGCTTCCACAATCTGCCGCACCAGCGAAAGCCCCAGCCCCGTGCCGCCATAGCGACGGGTGGAAGAGCCGTCCAGCTGATGAAACGGCTCGAAGACTTCGGCGTAGCGGTCTTGCGGAATGCCGACTCCCGTATCGGCGACGGATAGAACGACCAGATTTTTACTTTCTTCTTTGAGCGAAAGTTCCACTTTACCGCCCTGCGGAGTGAATTTGACGGCGTTATCGAGCAACTCGTGGATGACCCAGGCAATTTTTTCGGAATCGGCTTGCACGCAGGGCAGATCTTCTGGCAAATGGGCGGAGAGCTGCACGCCGCGCTCTTCGGCTTTGGTCTGCGCCGATTTCACCGCCAGCGCCGCCAGACGGCGCAGGTCCACTTTTTCCATTTTCATGCTCATTTCGCCGCGCGAGGCAAGCGAGAACATAATCAGGTCTTCGATGATGCTTTCTAACTTGGCGGCGGCGCGTTGGGCGACTTCCAGCGCGCGGCGCTGCTCTTCGTTAATGCTCCCCAGCGATTCGGAAACCAGCAATTCGATGTAGCCCTTAATGTGCGTCAGCGGGGTGCGCAACTCGTGCGAGACGTTGGAGACGAAGTTCGCCTTCATCTGATTCAACTCGGAAAGGCGGCGCAGCGCCGCGTCCAGTTCGGCGGTGCGTTCCTTAACGCGCTGCTCCAAATTGCGGTGAGAAGCTTGCAACGCGGAGCGCAATTGAATCAACTGCTCGGTGACCGCCTGGTCGAGCGCGTCGCGGTCGAGCAGATTCAAGTCCATCAACGCCTGCCCCAGCAAATACTGCCGTCCTTTGGCGGTTTCCTGCCGCTGCAATTCCAGCGCGCGCTGCAGGTCTTCTTCTTTGACGAACCCTTTTTGCACAAGGTATTCGCCCAGCCGCGGGATGAGCATTTCGGGAGTCAGTTTGGGTAAGAGTTGAGCCATTTGAGGGTAGGAGGGTGAAAGGGTGAAAGAGCAGGGTATCAGGGAGGAAAGACCCATTCGCCGTTGACCATCGTTTGCGCGGCGGTCATGGAAAGCAGTTCGCGCGGTTGAATTTTGAAAATATCCTCTTCCAAAACAATTAAATCCGCGCAGTAGTTCGGGGCGAGTTTGCCCAGCCGATGTTCGGCGTTGGCGGCGTATGCCGCGCCAAACGTATAAGCCCGCAGCGCTTCTTCTAGGGAGAGACATTGTTCGGTTCTCCAGCCGGGGCTTGCGGGGGAAGAATCCGCGCGGCGACGCGCGACGGCGGCATAGAGACCCCAAAAGGGATTGGGCAATTCGACCGGCGCGTCCGACCCAAAGGCGAGAACCGCGCCGCTTTCCAGCTGCGCGCGCCAGGCGTACGCCAAAACGCAGCGCTCGCCCCAATGTTTCTCCGCCATGAACATATCTGAAGTCGCGTGTATCGGTTGCATGGATGCGATAACGTTTAAACGTCCTAGCCGCGCCGCGTCGTCGGGGTGTAATACCTGAACATGTTCGACGCGGTGACGCAGACGCGGCAAGCCTTTTTCCGCTTCGTAGCGGCGCAGCTGTTCGTAGGCGTTTAAGACTTCGTGATTGGCGCGGTCTCCGATGGCGTGAACCGTCATGCTCAAGCCGACTTCGACCGCCTTGCGCGAAATTTCAAAAAGTTCTTCGCCGTCCATGTTGAGGACGCCTTTATTTTCAGGGTTTCCTTCGTAGGGCGCGAACATCGCCGCCGTCTGCGGCCCAAGCGCGCCGTCCATAAAGGCTTTCACCGAGCCAATCCATAACATTTCGTCGCCAAAGCCGCTGCGTAAACCGAGCGCCGCGGCGTAATCGAGGCTTTCGACGGGGATGTTTTTGTTCACTCTTAATTTTAACTTGCCCTGCGCGCGTAAGTATTGCAATGCCATGAAAGAATCGCGGCGATCGAAGTCGTGAACGGCGGTTAAGCCCATTTGCCACAAGATGGGTTGAGCGTTTTCAATGGCTTCCGCCATCTGTTCCAGCGTAGGCGCGGGGATGGCGGCGCCGACGAGCTCCATCGCGCTTTCGAGCAGCGCGCCGGAAGGACGTCCCGCCCCGTCACGGATGACGATTCCATCTTTTGGGTCGGGCGTGGAATCGGTCACGCCAGCCAGCGCCAGCGCGGCGGAATTCGCCCACGCGGCATGAAGCGACTTGGCGGTGAGGTAAACGGGGTTGTTCGGCGCAACGGAGTCGAGCTCCCGCGCGGAGGGGAAACCGCCGCCCCATTGGTTTTGATTCCAGCCATGACCGCGAATCCATTCGCCGGGCTTGGCTTTTTGAGCGCGTTCCGCCACGCGCCGCAAGCATTCCTCTTTGGTTTCGGTTTCGCAATCCACATAGATCAGCCCCAGCGCGTAATGCTGAATGTGCAAATGCGCGTCGGCGAGACCGGGCAGGACGGTCATGCCGCGCAGGTCGAACTTTTCCACCCTGCCGTGCGCAAGGGATTCGAGTTGCGATTTTTCGCCGACGGCGAGAATTTTCCCGTTGGCAATCAGCAGCGCGGAAGCGCGGGGAGCGGACTCGTCCAGCGTGTAAATATTGGCGTTATAAAGCAGTTTCATGGAAGACTCGCAAACGAAAGTTTTTGAAGGCGCAAGGCTGCGGCGAGCGGGTCTTGGCGAAGCCAGGCGCGGCGAAAAAAACGGTCTGATAAAGAAATTGTACTTTATTTTCAGGCGTAAGAAGAGCCTGCCGCCGTTGGCGCGTTTTTTTTCTTCAGCCTTAAGAAACGCGAGTTCGGAATAAGGGCATGGCTTTCTCAAAGTCCGATTTCAGGTTAGAAAACAAACAGGATGGGCAGGATTTTTAGGATGAGCCGCGCAGAAAACAGGGGGAAGACGTCCTGTTGATCCGGTTAAACAAAGCGGCGCGAGCGATCATGAGAAAGCCATGGGAATAAGGGTTAAATTCAGAAATACGCCGCAGAGTTCGCGGAGATTTTTCCATAG
>DAOUBR010000086.1:0-9949 GCA_034432535.1 Anaerolineales bacterium
TGACTGATGTTACGCAGTTTTCCCGTACCGCGACATTTATGTCGCTTGGAAATGCGAGATCAATCTCGCGGTACTGCGTAAGGTGAGTTAATGAAAAGAAACGGCGAGCGAGTCGCCGTTTCCAAATCACGAGAGACTTTCTGCTTACGGGTTCAATTGTACCACAAAAGAACGTTACGGTTTGACGTACACCTTGTAATCCAGCACGTAATCGCCCGGGGCGTATTCGCTCATGCCGTCGTTGATTTTAGCGGTAAACATCGCGGTGGTGACGAGATGATGTTCGCCCGCCGTCCATCCGCTGAGCGCGGCGTAAACCAGGCGGCAATAATTTCCGCCGCTTTCGGTTTCAAACGTCGCCATGGAATCCAGCGGGACCTCGGCGCCGTCCAATTCAAACTTCAACTTGATGTTTTTGAAGTTCGCCTCGGTGGTCGCCTTGTCCACCGCGCACCAGGCGTAAGCCCAAATCAACTTCTTATCTTTGGCGAGCGGCACGGTGAAGGAAATCACGCCCGGCTGCATGTAAGCGGAATCTTCGGGCTTCTCGCGCGCGAGGTCTTCCAAAAAGTCCGCGCCGGAAGTCAAAACGGATTCGGATTCGGAAGGCGAAGCAATCTTCGGCGGGGCGGAAGGGACAATCCCCGCGCCGGCGGGCGAGCTGATAACCTGCACGGCGGTTTCCAACGCTACGTCTTCGCCGTCGTACATGCGCTTGAGCGTTTCAAAAGTCACGGGAACGCGCACGTCGGGGACGACGCCCTTGCCTTCGAGGTGAATATTGCCTTGCGCGTCCACCGCGCGCCCGGTGGTGATTTGCACAATCAAATCTTCGGGCATGAGGAATTGCTCCACGCTGCCGCCCGCCCCTTCGCTGGGATATTGCCCGACGATGGTCGCGCGGTCGTTCACGGTCATATCGTAGGAGAAGAACTCGCAAGCGCTGGCGCAGCTGGGTCCCACCATCACCACGACGGGTCCGTCATATTGCAATTCCTTGCGCGGCGGAATCATCACCTGCTCGTCGCCGGGGTCCATATAAAAATCGCCGCTGCCTTTGTTGTAATGCGCGGTGTTGCCGACGACGATTTCTTTATCGAAGAAATACGCCGCCATCTGGTCGGCGAGCCAACCGCTGCCGCCGCCGTTGTTGCGCATGTCTATAATCACGCCGGGAATTTCGTTATCTTTGAAGTATTTAATGGCGCGCTCCCAAACCTGAATGGACAGCACGTCGTTATCGAGGAAGCTGGTGATTTTAATGTAGCCGTATCCGCTGGGCAGCACGTCAAATTCGACGGGCAGCGCGGCGGGGTCTTCGCCCGCGCGGAAAGAGGAAAAGTTGAAACTCTCTCTTTCCTTCACTACATCCAGCGCGGCGGTTTGCTCCGCTTCGCCGGGATTCTTGAAGACCACTTCCACCGTCTTCTTTTCCATGCGGAAGCGCGTGGCGTAACGTAATTGCTGCAAGCGCTTGACCTGTTCGTTGCTGAACGGAGCGGACCAGGGCTGCGCGGCGCTCACCACGTCGGCGATGGGCTTGCCGTCGAAGGAGATGATTTCCGCGCCCCATTTCATCCCCGCCTTGTCGGCGGGTCCCCCGGGCAGCACAAAGTTGGCAATCACTTTTCCGTCGTCGGTCTCGCGGATGGCGATTCCAATGCCGCCTTCGGTGTCGGCGAAGAAATCGTCGTTCAACAGCGAAGAATCAAAGCCGATATGCGTATCGGGGATGGACCACAAGAAGTCGCGCAGCGCCAGCGAATAGGCGTGCGGGTCTTTGGCTTTTTCGGCGGCTTCAAAGGCTGGGCGGAACTCTTTGGCTTTGGCGTCCCAATCAATGCCTTTGATCTCGGTGAAGGCGTATTCCTTTTTAAATTTTTCGACCATCTTATCGTAGGCTGCGGTATAAGAAAGGTCGGAGTAATCCACCAGCGCGGCGCTTTCCGGCTCGTAAAGGTCAATCGTCGGCTCGGCGGAACGGTCAATGGCGAAGGGGGTCTGGTCGAGGTCAATCACCGACCAGCCGGCGGGCAAGTCCATAATCGGGTCGTCGTCGGTGAAGAGTTTCTTATCCGCGCCAAAGCCGGAAGGGAAGGACTGCATTTCATCGGGAGCGTAGACCAGATATTTGCCGCCGTACACTTCGAGATAGAAGTCGCGGTCGTCGCTGACTTTGGTGGAAGCGTAAGCGCTCGACCATCCGCCGCCGCCCTGGTCGCGCTTTTCAAGATACGGGTCGCCCCAGGTGTTGGTCCAATACGCCACGGCGAAAATCATCACGCCGGTTTCTTGCTTGCCGTCGTGATCCACGTCGTTGAGCGTGCCGCGCGGCTTGGCGGGCAGCGCCAGGCTGTAAGTGAACGGGGAAGTATAAAAATCGGAAGTAATTTCGGCGAGAACTTGCGACTCGACGGGGATAATAAAATTGCGGTCGCGCTTGACAAAGCCCCCTTGGTCTTCCAGGATGACGATGGGTTGCGCCACGCCTTCGGTGAAAAACGTGTTGGTGTAAGTCACCTTGCCGGTCACAATCACGGGACCGCCGGCGGTTTCCGCTCCGCCGAGCGTCGCTTCGGGAGCGGGCTCGGAAGCCGCTTCGCTAGGCGAAGCGGCGGGCTTGTTAAGGGGCGCGACCCCGCCGCACGCGCTCATCAACAGCGCCGCCAGCAAAATCAACGCCAACGTTTGCCATGCTTTTTGTTTCATTTATTGCGCCTCCATAATTTATTTAAGTTTTGATTATAATCCAGCCCGCCATGAACGGATTAGACAATTTGCAAGCGGAATTTGAAAGAGCCGAGCAAGCTCGCGCCAAAGGGAACGAAGGGCAGGCGCGAGTCTACGCCCGACGGGCGGCGGGAATCGCCATCCGCGAATATTTCGCCCGCCGCGGAATCCGCGCCGCTTCCGCCAGCGCTTACGACTTGTTGAATCGGCTGCAAGAAGAGAATCTCCCCGACCCCATGCGCGTCATCGCCGGTCATTTAACGCTGCGGGTGAACGAGGAATTTCGGTTGCCCGTAGACGTGGATTTGATTGCCGAATCCAAAGCCCTGTGCGATTGGCTGCTAAAAGAAACATCCTGAAGGGCGGAAGCCTTCAGGATGTTTTGAACGTTACGGGCGGCGTCCGGTCAAGTAATACAAAGCGCGCGCCAGCGTGACGAGCGCCATCATGCCGGTCAAAACGGCGGCGAGGGCAAAAAACAACCTGCGCCAATCGCCCAGACGGCGGGCAAGCTCTTCGCGGGTGGGGAATTGAATCCGCGCTCGCAACTTGCGAATAGAATCTTGCGGCGGGCGAATGGGACGCAAAGCGCCAGCCAGCCGCGATTCCAGCGCGCTGAATTCGTCTTCGGAAAATTGAGTGGGGTCTCTTTCGGTCATACGTTCTCGCAAAATTCAAAGTTTATTCGGCGGGATATATGTTTAAGCCCACCGTGCCGGGGCCAAAATTGATGGCGAGCGAAATGGTCAGCTCGCCAAACTCCGCGTCGCGGACGTTGAAATGTCTCTTGACTTCTTCCAGCAGCGCCCTGCCGGACTCTTCGTCCCGCGCATGAACCACGCCGACGTGAACGGGTCGGTCGCCGAAGGTTTCCTTGCCCAGTTCGATGACGCGGGCGATGGCGTTCTTGCGCGTGCGAACTTTATCCACCATGTGAACCACGCCGTCGTTCAGCCGCGCAATCGGCTTGACGTTGAGCATGGAAGCCAGCGCGGCGGAAAGCGTCCCCACCCGTCCGCTGCGGCGGGCGAATTCGAGCGTATCGAGGGTGAGGATAATGTCCGTCTTGGGGCGGCGTTCTTCCAGCCGTTTCAGAATCTCGTCCATGCTCTTGCCCGCGTTGTGCAGGTCGCGCGCTTCGCGGCACATGAAAGCGATTCCCATCGAGCCGCAAGCGGAATCGAAGGGGATGACGTTGTATTCGCCTTTCAGCTCTTCCGCCGCCGCGACGCACGAAGCGTAAGTGCCGGATAGCTTGCTGGTGACGTGAATGGAGAGGATGGCGTCGCCCTTGACGAAGTTCTTCTTATAAAACTCGGCGAACTGATGCGGCGAAGGCTGCGAGGTCTTCGGGAAGGTCTTGTTTTCGGCGACCTCTTTATAAAAGGCGTCGAAATCCATCTCCTCAAACTGGATAAAGGTCTTCTCGCCAAAATGAATGTTGATAGGGACGACGCTGACGTCGTATTTTTCTCCCCAACCCGCAGGAATATCCGCCGCGCCGT
This sequence comes from Anaerolineales bacterium, assembly GCA_034432535.1. GTDB lineage: Bacteria > Chloroflexota > Anaerolineae > Anaerolineales > Villigracilaceae > Villigracilis. Next base: position 4,236 of record DAOUBR010000086.1, read on the forward strand.
CGGTTACGATTCGTAACATGGTTTATTCTCCTTTACTAACGTTTTGCTCTTGCAATTGGTCGCGCAAAGACAGCAAAGTGCGGTGATACAGGCTCTTGATTGCGCCTTCGCTTTTTCCCATAATTTTGCCGATTTCCGCGTTGGACATATCCTCGACGAACTTCAAAATCAACAACGTCTGACGCTCGGCGGACAGGCTGCGAATCATCCGCAGCAGTTCTTCCCGTTCCTGCGAGCGCACGAGATTCCTTTCGGGGTGTTCGCTTCTGGCGGGCAGCACGGGCAGCTCGTCCAGCGAAATTTCCTGCCGGCGGCTGGAATCGCGCCGCCAATTAGCGACCAGATTGTGCGCGATGCGATACAGCCACGCGGAAAAGGGAACGCCGCGATCCACGTAATTGACGATGTGATTCATCGCCCGTTGAAAGACGCGCGCCGTTAGATCTTCCGCGTCGTGGATATTGCCGGTGCGATAATAGACGTAATTAAAGATGCGCTCGGCGTAGCGCTCGTAAAGCAGCCCGAAGGCTTCTTTGTCGCCCTGCGAAGCGTTTTTTAAGATTTCGTTTTCGTCGTATTCTAATTCCGTCACGAAAAAACCTTACCGGCGGAATTTGCATTAACAACACCGCCGGATTTGAGAAGTTTCTGCGAGCAAAGTATATCATGCGGGAATTTTGCGCCGCCTGGCGTCGAGGCTGGGCGTTCGGGTTGTTTCTTCTTTGGAAAAGCGGGGAGAATTTTAACCGGCCAGCGCTCTGAGCAAAATTTGACGATCCACCAGCCCAATGGCTTTGCCTTGCGAGTCCGTTACCGCGAGCCATTTGCGCTTTTGCGAAAGCATGAGCTGAGCCGCCTCCGCGAGAGTCGTATCGGGCGGGGCGGTCAGCGCGCCGTCGGACATGAGCTCGCGCGCGGTATTTTTCTCATGCAAAACGTTTTTGACTCCGCGCAAGGCGTTCAGCGCTCCGCGCCGCGCCGCAGGCTGAACGCGGGTCACCACGTCCGCGTCGCTGACCAACCCCAGCGGACGTCCTTCGTCGTCCACCACGATTAAGCGGCGCGTTCCAAATTCCAAAAAGCGGGCAATCAGCTCGCCCACTTCGGCGTCTTGCGGCGCGACGGGAACTTCGGGCTGCATAATCGCGCCGAGCGTTTTCGCCGCGCCCGCGGGGGCTTGCGCCGCGCGGCGCTTCGCCTCCTCGCCCGCGACTTGACGGAGAATATCCACGCGGGAAAGCGCGCCGACCAATTTGCCGTTATGATCCAAAACGGGCAGGCGTTTAATGCCCCGCGCCGCCATCATGCTCGCGGCGACCCCCAGCGAATCGTTTTCCAAAACCGTGACGGCGGGCGAGGTCATCACGTCGGCGACTTTGAGCGGGCTAGATTTGAGCGCGGTCAATTCGCTTTGCAAGAGGTTTTCGTCCAAACGTTCCGCCACCGAAAGCCGTTGCTCCAGACCGGCGCGGTCGAGCAAATCTTCGTCGGTGAGGATTCCGACGACTTCGCCGCGCGCGTTCAACACAGGCAGCGCTTTGAGCAAGTTCGCCAGCATGATTTCCCACGCCTGAGAGACGGACATGTCTTCCCGCAAGGCAATCACCTCGCGGGTCATCGCGTCCGCCACGCGCTTATCCGCAGGAAGCGGATGCAAGTAGCGATGCGCGTATTTGACGATTTCCACGTCTTCCAACGTAATCAGCCCTTCGCGCACCATCGGGGCGACGACTTCCAACGCGCTTTGAATTTTCTCCGGCGCGTCTATGACGTGAACGACTAACGGCAGGTCAAGCGAAAGCCTGAGGATGGCGGAAGTATGAATAGCGGAGTGCGCGCCGAATCCGGCGACTCCGCGTAGCACGGTGGCGCCGGCCATGCCGCGCGCTTTAAGCGTTTCCAGCAGGGCGGCGTAAAGCGGTTTGCCGCGCCACTGGTCGCTTTCGCCGATGTAAATCATCAGCCGTTTCGCCGCCTTTTCTTTAAATAATCGCTGCGACATAAAACGCCCTCCAAAGTTTGATTATATGGCTCTGGCAAGAAACACGCCCAAGACGACCGCCAGCCCGCCCAGCAAGGCGCCGCCAAAAAGATTGAGCAAACCCGGCAGCCACTGGTTTTGGGCAAGGAGGTTGAAGCTTTCCAGAGTATACGACGAAAAGGTGGTGTAAGAGCCGAAGAAGCCGACGGCGACCAGCAGGCGCAGGCGCGGGTCCGCCAACGCGCGGTCTGTAGTCAGCGTGACGAAAAAGCCGAGCAGGAAGCTGCCCGTCAGATTGATGAGGAGCGTGCCGTAAGGGAAGGAAGCCCCGAAGAGATTCGCCGCCCACCCGCCGACCCAATATCTTAAATTCGCGCCCAAAATCGCGCCGATGGAAATCAGTAAAAAAGTTTGCATTTTTTAAACGAACCGTCCTGCGGGGGGAATTTTCATGGAGCTGGCGTAAAAAACGGCTTCCACCGCGGTAAATCGGTAGAAGCCATCAGTCTATGCAGACGTTTGCGGCGAGCTTCATCGCCTATGAGAGGTGGGAATTTTACCATAAGCTTTTCGCAGCCGAATAAAACATTTGTGCTATAATTACGTTTTCCAACAGGAGAGATATGCGAGCTAACGTTATTCGCGTGGTGGGCGCGCGCGTCCACAACCTGAAAAATATCACGGTGGAAATTCCCCGCGATCAGTTCGTCGTCGTCACCGGGCTTTCCGGCTCCGGCAAATCTTCGCTCGCCTTCGACGCCATCTTCGCCGAAGGGCAGCGACGCTACGTCGAATCGCTTTCCGCTTACGCGCGGCAGTTCATCGGGCAGATGGACAAGCCCGACGTGGATTACATTGACGGGCTTTCCCCCGCCGTTTCCATTGACCAGAAATCCACCAGCCACAATCCGCGCTCCACCGTCGGCACGGTGACGGAGATTTACGATTACATGCGCCTGCTCTTCGCCCGCGCGGGAATTCCGCACTGTCCCGTTTGCGGGCGCGAGGTGACGAAACAATCGGCGCAGGAAATCGTGGACGCGGTGGAAAAGCTGCCCGAAGGAACGCGCGTTCTCATCCTCGCCCCGCTGGTGCGCGGACGCAAGGGGACCTATCAAGCCGTCTTTGAAGAGATGCGCAAGGCGGGTTTCGCCCGCGCCCGCGTGGACGGGACGGTCTTTTCGCTGGACGAAGAAATCGAGCTCGACCGTTACAAGCAGCACACCATCGAAGCGGTGGTGGATCGATTGGTCATCTCGCGCCACGCAGACAAAGAAGAAAAAAAAGCCGCGCGAACCCGCCTGACCGATTCCATCGAAACCGCGTTGAAGTTCGGCGAAGGGTATGTGACGGTGAGTCGGCAGCCTCATCGTCAAATTTCCAGCGACGACCAGACGAACGACTTGCATTTTTCCGAGCATCTGGCTTGCCCCGAACATGGTCCCACCGTGCCGGAAATTGAGCCGCGCACTTTTTCGTTTAACACGCCGCAGGGCGCCTGTCCCGAATGTCAAGGTCTCGGCTCGAAGCTGGAAATTGACCCCTCGCGCGTCATCCCCGACGACAGCCTGTCGCTCAACGACGGGGCGATTGTCAGCCTGGAATGGAGTCCGCGCGAAGAAGGCGGCTATTACTGGCAGAGTCTGGTCAACGCCTGCAAAGCGCTCAAAATAGACATGGACAAGCCGTTCAAAGATCTGAGCGAAGAACAAAAAAAGGTCGTGCTTTACGGCACGGAGGGCAGGCAAATTCAGATGACCTACCACAACGCCAACGGGAGCGAGTTTAAATTCACGCGCGCGTTTGAAGGCGTCATCAACAATCTGGAACGGCGCTACAAAGAGACCAACTCCGAATACATCCGCGAGAAAATCGCGGAATATATGTCCGACCGCCCTTGTCCCGCCTGTCAGGGCAAGCGGCTAAACGCCGCCGCGCTCGCCGTCACGGTGGACGGGGTGAACATCGTGGAAGCGAACTCGTGGCCCGTGCTGAAAACGCTGGAATGGATTAAGAAAATCGGCGGCAAAAACTCGCCGCTCAGCGCCAAACAAAAAGCGATTGTCGAACGCGTCGTTAAGGAAATCAGCGAGCGCTTAAGTTTTCTCGTCAACGTCGGGTTGGATTACCTGACATTGAATCGCTCCGCCGCGTCTCTTTCGGGCGGAGAGGCGCAGCGCATTCGGCTGGCGACTCAGGTCGGCTCGCGGCTGGTGGGCGTCTTATATGTTTTGGACGAGCCTTCCATCGGGCTGCACCCGCGCGACAACTCCCGCCTGCTGGAAACCTTAAAAGGTCTGCGCGATTTAGGCAACACCGTGCTGGTGGTGGAACATGACGACGAAACCATCCGCGAAGCCGATTGGGTGATTGACCTGGGACCCGGAGCGGGCGAACACGGCGGGCAGGTCGTCGCGGAAGGGACTCCGCGCGAGATTCTCAAGCACCCCAAATCGCTCACCGGGCAATATCTTTCCGGGCGCAAGCGGGTGGAAGTTCCCCAAAAGCGCCGCGCGGGCAACGGCAAAACGTTGAAGATTATCGGCGCGCGCGCCAACAACTTGAAAAACGTCAACGTGGAGATTCCGCTCGGCAAGCTGACGTGCATCACCGGCGTTTCGGGGTCGGGCAAATCCACGCTGATGAGCGACGTCCTTTATAACGCGCTCGCCGCGCAATTAATGGGCGCGCGAACCTACCCCGGCGAACACGAGCGCATCGAGGGCGTGGAGCATCTCGACAAGATTATCAACATTGACCAGTCGCCCATCGGGCGCACGCCGCGCTCGAACCCCGGCACTTACACCGGCTTGTTCGACGAGATTCGCAAACTGTTCGCCGAGCTGCCCGAAAGCAAAGTGCGCGGCTACAAGCCGGGACGCTTTTCCTTTAACGTGCATGGCGGGCGCTGCGAAGCGTGTCAGGGGCAGGGCGAGCTGCGGATTGAAATGCAATTCCTCCCCGACGTGTACGTCCCCTGCGACGTGTGTCACGGGCGGCGCTTTAACCATGAAACGCTGCAAGTTCTTTTCCGCGATAAATACTCCATCGCCGACGTTTTAATGATGACGGTGGATCACGCGCTGAGCGAGTTTAAGGATTTTCCGCAAATGACGAACAAACTCAAACTGCTGCAAGAGGTGGGGCTGGGATACATCCGCATCGGTCAGCCCGCCACGACTCTTTCCGGCGGCGAGGCGCAGCGCGTGAAACTTTCCAAAGAGCTTTCGCGCCGCGCAACGGGACGCACGCTCTACGTGCTGGACGAACCGTCCGTCGGCTTGCATGCGGCGGACGTGCATAAACTGATTGAAGTTTTGCAAAGACTGGTGGACGCGGGCAACTCGGTGTTAATTATTGAACACAATCTCGATATTATCAAAGCGGCAGATTGGGTGATTGACCTGGGTCCCGAAGGCGGCGAGCGCGGCGGCGAGATTATCGCGCAGGGAACGCCGGAAGACGTGATGAAGGCGAAGGAAAGCTACACCGGCAGGTATTTGAAGGCGCACGTCGCGCAAGGGTGATTAGAAAAAACAGGATGGACAGGATGCTCAGGATAAATGAAATATCCTGTCTATCCTGTCAAAAAACAGGATGGACAGGATGCTCAGGATAAATGAAATATCCTGTCTATCCTGTGATAGTGCAAGGATTTTTCTGTAAAAGTGATCTGGCTTGTCTCGTCTTGTCAGGATCGGTACATTCTTCGGAAGCAGAGAGCAAAAACGAA
>DAOUBR010000087.1:0-72697 GCA_034432535.1 Anaerolineales bacterium
ATTTATAGGTAAATTCACCGCGTTTTTTATCAGAATCAGCGTTCATCCGCGTTTATCTGCGGTAAATCTCGATTTATAAAACGCTCTCTTATTAAGAAATATATTGCCAAGTATAATGCCTGCATGAACCGCAAACCTTATCAATATTTTGACCTGATTCTTGGATTGTTCGTCGCCGTGTTGTTGATTAGCAACGTGGCTTCTTCCGCCAAAATCATAGACCTCGGCTTTAGCCTGTTTCAGATCCCCATGGCGTTTGACGCGGGGACGCTGCTTTTCCCCGTCAGTTACATCTTCGGCGACGTTTTAACCGAAGTGTACGGCTATCGGCGCTCGCGCCGCGTCATCTGGACGGGCTTCGCTTCGCTGGCGTTGGCTTCCTTCGTCTTCTGGCTGATTGGCGTCCTGCCGGGCGAAGCCACCTGGCAAAGTTACGCCGGCGATTCCGTTTATCAAGCCGTTTTGGGCGGCATGAGTTCCGGTGGAATCGTCTTTGGCAGCCTTGCCGGATTCTGGCTGGGCGAGTTTAGCAATTCATACACGCTGGCGAAAATGAAAATCTGGACGCGCGGGCGTTTCTTGTGGGCGCGCACTATCGGCAGCACCATTATCGGCGAACTGGCGGATACCGTCGCCTTCGTCGCCGTCGCTTGCGCGTTTGGCGTTTTCCCCTGGAGCTTGTTTTTCTCGCTCTCTATCGCCAACTATCTTTTCAAAACGTCCGTCGAGGCGTTGATGACCCCGCTGACCTACCTCGTCGTCCGCGCGTTAAAGCAAGCCGAAGGCGAAGATTACTACGACCGCGAGACGAACTTCAATCCGTTTACGCTCAACGGTTAGCGCGCGGGACGACCCGCTATCCCCAGCGGACAGCCTCGCAGCGCTCGCAATCTTTTTTCTCGCATAGCAGCGCCAGCGGATTCTCGTTTAATAATTCCACGACGGCGCGCAGCAACTTATCGAGCGGGAAGGCTTGAACGAGCGCGCCGCCGATGCGGACGCGGCGGACGTATTTTTCCACGCGCGGGGCGATGGCGTTAAAGCCCTGCGAATCGCCGGGAAAGTCGGGGCATTCCACCGCCCTATCCGGCAGCAGAGCCCAGCGGATGAACTGCATTCTGCCGGCGATCTTTTCCCCGTAATGAATGGCGGTGTTGGCGGTGTGGTCCACGCCGAGCAGCAAGACCCATCCGCCCGCTTGCGCCAGCGCGCGGATGGGCGCGTACCAATCGAAGATGGTCTGCGAGCCGACGATGGCGTCCGCGCTGATTGCGGCGAAGGATTGAATTGGGTGAACCGAGCGCTTCGCTTTGGGGTGGCGGCGCAACGTCTCCGGCAGGACGCCCATCATTTTATCGGCGGGCATATCGGGGCGGAAAGGCTCCGCCATTTTGTTTAAATCGCTCTGGCTGCCGTAGGTCAGCCCGTTGCGCGGGGGACCGACCTCCGGGGTGAGCATGGTCTTGTAGGTGAAAGCCGGCATGACCACGCCGCGCGTGGAAGCGAGCAGCGCGGAGAGCGCCGTCTCCGCGCCGCCTTTAATCCAGCCGAACGCTTTTAGCGAAGCGTGCGCGATGACCGGGCTTTTCTTCAAGCCCAGTTGCAGCAAAGCGCCGGTCAGCTCGTCGCGGCTGATTGCGGTTTTTCCGCTCACTTCCCTTTCCACTCCGCTTTGCGTTTTTCAATGAAGGCGCGCATGCCTTCCTTCTGGTCTTCGGTGGCAAAGAGCGGGTAGAAGTTGCGCTTTTCGGCTTTCAGCCCTTCGGTCAGGGTGGTTTCAAACGCGGCGTTGACCGAATCTTTCGCCATGCGGACGGCGAGCGGCGCGCGGGAGGCAATCTCTTCGGCGAAAGCCACCGCCGCTTCGAGGTATCCTGCCACCGGCACAACGCGATTCGCTAGCCCGAATTGCAGCGCTTCGGCGGCGCTTAACGTGCGGTTGTTAATCACCATTTCCATCGCCAGATGTTTTCCCAGCAGGCGGGCAAGACGCTGCGTTCCGCCCGCGCCGGGAATGATTCCGATGGTGATTTCGGGCTGCCCAAATTTAGCGGATTCGGAGGCGATAATCATATCGCACGAGAGGGCGAACTCGCACCCGCCGCCCAGCGCCCAACCCGAAACCGCCGCGACCACCACTTTCTTAATGCCGCGAATGCGGTCCCACATCTCCACCCGCCTTTGCTTAATCATCTCCACAGGCGAAGAGTTCGCCATTTCTTTAATGTCCGCGCCGGCGGCGAAGGCTTTCTCGTCGCCTGTGACGACAATCGCCCCAATCTGGTCGTCCGCGTCGAAGGCTTCCAGCGCGTCGAACAGTTCGCGCAGCATCGTCTGGTTAAAAGCGTTCATCGCCTGAGGGCGGTTGAGGCGCGCTATGCCCACGCGCCCGCGTACTTCGGTGAGAATTGTTTCGTATGCCATAAGAATCTCCTTGATAGGTTGCCTGCCTTCCGATTCTACACGAGAAACAAGAATCCGCCGCCGCGAGCGAAAATTCATCCGCCACGAAAAAATAATCTATGATAAACTTCGGTATCGTTCGGGCTGGATGACTCATTGGAGAAGAGATGGACAACAAGCTATATGTAGGCAATTTGCCTTACGCCGCCACCGAAGAGCAAGTGAAGACGCATTTCAGTCAGGCGGGAACGGTCAAGTCGGTCGCTTTGATTATAGACCGCGCGACAGGACGCCCTAAAGGCTTTGGATTTGTGGAAATGGCGACCGCCGAGCAAGCGCAAACCGCCATTAGCATGTTCAATGGAAAAGACTTCATGGGGCGCGTGATCACTGTTAACATCGCCAAGCCCCGAGAAGAGCGTCCGCGCGGCTCTTTTGGAAATCAAAATCGCGGCGGCGCGCGTTCGTAGAATTGGAATTTTCCAGCCGGAACGTAAAGGCAGCCTTGCATCCGCAGGGCCGCCTTTTTTTTCGCCCCAAAAATTCCTTAAGGTTGACCTCCCAGCCCGGGCAGCCCGCTCCACGAGCCTGTCGCTTGCAGGCGCAGCAGGTCTATGCTCAAAATCAGCAGCAGGGCGAGAGTTAGGCCCGCCAGCAGCGGCAGCCACAGCTCGCGCGGATTTTTAAAAGAATTGTCCTGCCCCATAATCATCACCCACAACATGGCGAAGATGACGGTCAAGAGCGAGAGAGTCCCCAGCGCGCTGAGGTAAGCCGCGGGGTAAAGCACGGCGGGATGTTCCGTCAGAATCAGCAAGTCGAAGACGAGCATAAGCGCGACCAGCGCGCCGAAGGAGCTCCACCCCAGAATCGGGCGCTCGTCTTGTTCCTTCCACAACGTTTGATTGACAATCGGATACAACATCGCGCCCATCACGATTCCCATGCCGCTGCCGGTGAGCAGGCGGTATACGTTGTTGGGCGTGTATAAATTGGGTATCGCGTCGAGCGCGCCTTGCGAAATTTGCTTCATCAAATAAAGATAAGAATTGCTCCCGTCAATCCCAAAGGCGAGGAAGAAGACCGCCAACACGGCGAGGATCCCGCGCGGGGGCAGTTTGTTGCGCCGCCCGCCGATAACCGCTTGAAAGACCAGCGTAACCGCCGCCGCGAAAAATTCTCCCGTGCAGCGCGCGCATAAAGGAGTCTGCCGCCCGTCTATGTGAAACGAACGCTCGTCAATGCGGTGACACACGGCGTACCCGACGGCGTCCAGCTTGCCCAGCGCGCCTTCGGGAGCGATATACATCCACGCGCCGAAGGCGAAGAGCGCCGCCAGCGGAATGAGCCATTTGAAAACTTTCAATAAAAACGCTTTCGAGAATTTTTCCATTGTTCGACACGCTCCTTTTATAAACTTAAGATAAACGCGGATGGACATGGGCGAGGAGATGAACGTTTCTCTATTCGTCAACATCGTCCGCCGAAATAAAAGACGCTGCGGCGTTTATCCAACCAATCTGCGTTATCTGCGTTTATCTGTGGTCGAAACTAAGGCGCCGAACGCTCTCTTTTGGAAAAGGTTAAATCAGTTCAATATGAGCGCTTATTGTAACGACTTAAGCCAAGTTAGTGTAAAATACCTTTGTCGTTATTTCCCCTGTCGAATTTCGGCGGGTACCTTACCCTTAAGGAGAAAATCCCATGTACCACACTGTTATCATCGCCGGCAACGTTGGCAGAGACCCTGAAATGCGCTACACCCCGTCGGGGCAGGCGGTCACTTCGTTTTCCGTCGCCACCAGCCGCCAATACACCGGCGCCAACGGCGAGCAGGTGAAAGAGACCATCTGGTTTCGCGTTTCCACTTGGGGCAAATTAGCCGAGACTTGCAATCAATATATCAAGAAAGGCTCCAAAGTGTTGGTGGAAGGACGGCTAACGCCGGATAAAGCCACCGGCGGACCGCGCATTTGGACGCGGCAGGACGGCACGGCGGGCGCTTCGTTTGAGGTCACCGCGAACACCGTGCGCTTCCTTTCCGCGCGCGGCGATTCCGGCGAAGGAACTCCCATGCCCGGCGGAAACAACATGGATATGGCGGAGATTCCCCCGGAAGACGATATTCCCTTCTAACCGCAAGGATAAACCATGAGCGCCATCAAACCCGGCGGACCGACGCTGGAACTTCCCGCTGATTTGGAAATTGTGTACGCCAACCTCGCGCGCATCGCGCACTCGCCCGCCGATATTGTGTTGGATTTCGCGCACTTGCTTCCGGGCGAGCCGCGCGCCAAAATTCGCGCGCGGGTGGTGATGACCCCGCTCAGCGCCAAGCTGCTCGTCAGAGCGCTGACGGAAAACATCGCGCGCTACGAAGCCGCCTTCGGCGAAATTGTTTTGCCTACCAACAACTCGCTCGCCGATACGCTCTTCCGTCCCTTCCAGCAGCCGCCCGACCCGCCGAAAGAGTAATATGCAAAAGCTCGAAGCCATCGCCGAAGAAATTCGTAAATCGTTCGAGATTCGCTCCGCTGCCCGCGATTCCGCGCTGGCGCAAGCGCGTAAGCTCACTCGCGCCTGTTCGCTCGCCATCCGCGCCGTTCACCGCGAAGAAACCGAAACGATGAACGCTCATTTAGAAGAAGCCCGAAGCCTCGCCGAAGCGCTGCGGGCTTCTCTTGCTCCGCATCCCGATTTGTATTACGCGGGCTACACACAAGACGCGCTGAAAGAATTTGTCGAAGCGAGCGTGACCTGCGCCCTGATTCGCGGCGAGGCGCTGCCCGCGCCAGGCGACCTTTCCGCCGAGTCGGCGACGTACCTTAACGGGCTGGCGGAAGCGGTCGGCGAATTGCGCCGCCGCATTATGGATATTCTCCGCCACGGCTATTCCGCCGAAGCGGAACGCCTGCTTGGATATATGGATGAAATTTACGCCGCGCTGGTGACGATGGATTATCCCGACGCCATCACCAACGGGCTGCGCCGTCAAACCGACCTGGCGCGGGGAATCATTGAAAAAACGCGCGGCGACGTGACCTTTAGCCTTGGCGGCGCGCGCCTGACCGAGGCGATGAGCCGACTGGGCGAACAATTAAGCGCGACGGAGGAAAAGAAATAACATGAAAGAAAAGGGCGGACGCCGTTACCCGCTGTTGATTTACGTCCACATGATGGATCGCTGGCGACCCTGGATTTTCTGGCTGGGCGTTTTGCTGTTGGCGCTGGCGGGCGTCCTCTTCTATCGCGGCATGGAGCGCTGGCGCTGGATGGTCTTCGCCGCCGTCGGAGTCCTCAACATTCTGGCGAGCGCGCTCTTCGCTCTGCTGCGAAAAAGCGCTTATGTGCAATTGTTCCCGACGTACATGTGGCTGGTTACGCCGTTTTTGCGAATCAAAATTTCCTACAAACGCTTTCGCCGCTCCGGTCCCGCCGAAATGGGCGTGATGTTCCCGCCCAACCGCGTTTCCGGCGCGCTGGCGGAAGTGGTGCGCGAAGTGGCGCGCAAGACCGCCGTCGTCATTGAGTTTTCCAGCTTGCCCATCTCGCAGCGCGCGCTGCGAATGTTTCTTTCGCCGCTGTTTTTCAAAGACAAGACTCCCCATCTGGTGATTCTGGTGGAAGACTGGATGGGCTTCAGCGCCGAGCTGGATAGCGTCCGTAGCGGCGGGGCGGCCGCCCTGAAGCCGGAACGCTCCGCCCATCCGAAGCAGCCGCGCGAAACTTCCTCCTCCATCCTTTCCAAATTGCCGCCCAAAAAATGAACGTTTACTTCGCCTGCTCTATCACCGGCGGACGCGAGTTCGAGCCGGTTTATCAAGATCTGGTCGCCGCCTTGTCGGCGGCGGGACACGAGATTCCCACCTCCCATCTCGCCCAATCCGAAGTGATGGAGGAGGAGCGCGTCGTTTCTCCCGCCGAAGTCTACGCCCGCGACGCGGCGTGGATTGCCGCGTGCGACGCGCTGGTGGCGGAAGTCAGCGTCCCCTCGCACGGGGTGGGGTATGAAATTGGCTTCGCCTTGCAGCTTGGCAAGCCCGTTCTGTGCCTGCATCACCGCGTGCGCGCCGTCTCAAAGATGATCACTGGCAACCCGCATCCCGCCCTGACGGTGAAAAGCTACGAGAATGAGGCGCAAGCGATTGAAATAGCGAAAAATTATTTGAACGCGCTGTAATTTGCTTTGTGAATATCGTCACATATTGTCGGTGACATTTGACGATGGCAAAAAACGCCCTTATCAGGTACTATGTGCGGCGGAGACGAAGCGTAACAGCGAACATTGCAAAAAATCTTGTCCCCTCCTTTGGCGAAAGCTGCCGCCGATTTTCATCGGCGGCAGCGTATTTAAGCGGAAGCGATTATTCTCCATACTCGCCGGCTTCTTCGGCGAGCGCCGTTACCGGCTCTTCGGCGGGTTTCTTATCGAGGAATTGGAGAGTTTGAGCGACGACTTTAGTGAAATACTTCGTTTCGCCTTGCTCCTCGTACTTGTCGGTGCGTAGCCGCCCTTCAATGAAGACCAGACTACCTTTCTTCAAATACTCCTGGCACACTTCGCCGAGCCTGCCCCACGCTTCAATGTTGAACCATTCGGCGCGTTCCTTCGCTTCGCCGTTTTTGTCCTTCCAGCGTTCGCTGACGGCGACGCTGAACGAAGCGACCTTTTTGCCGGTGGGGGTGAATCTGGTTTCGGGGTCTTTCCCCAAATGACCGATTAACAAAACGCGATTCAGGGTGGGCATGGAAATCCTCTCTTTCTTTTAGATACAAGCGACTCGGGTAAACAAAGGTTCGGGAAATCTAAAAGAGCATTTTACCGCAAAGGCGTTATACTTTACGCGCCTGTTTCCGTAGATTCGGCGGGGCGCGCGGCGGCTTCCGCTCCGGCATCCTTCTTTAGCGCCGGCAGACCGGTCTTCATCTCGACGATGTGATAGCCCGAGGGAACGGCGTCCAGCGCGCCTTCTTTGATTTCTCGCGAGAAGAAGAACATCTTGCCTTTGGCGTGCAAATAGTAGGTGACGCCTTTTGAGTTGGTGTGTCCGTAAGCCATTTTTTCTCCTTGTGATTGGTTGACGCGCCGCCTGGCAGGCAGACGCAAATCCAGTGTAGAACAAAATTTCTAATCTGTCAAGTAAGGAGAAGGCATGAAAACGATAACCAGCGTAGATGAATTGCGCGAGCTGCGCCGCGCGATGCAAGGCGAAGTCGGCTTCGTTCCCACAATGGGCTATCTGCACGAGGGACATCTCTCGCTCGCCCGCCGCGCCAAAGAAGAATGCGGCGGCGTGATTGTCAGCATTTACGTCAACCCGACCCAATTCGCGCCGACGGAAGATTTGGCGAAATATCCGCGCGATTTGGAGCGCGATTTGAGTCTGCTGGCTCCGCTCGGCGTAGATATAGTCTGGGCTCCTTCCGATGAAATGATGTACCCGCCGGGCTTTCAAACCTGGGTGGAGGTGACCGAAATTACCAGACCGCTGGAAGGCGCGATGCGCCCGACTCACTTTCGAGGCGTGACCACCGTCGTGACCAAGCTTTTCAATGCCGTTCAGCCGACGCGCGCTTACTTTGGGCAGAAGGACGCGCAGCAGGCGGCCGTCATCCGTCGCATGACGCGCGACTTAAACTTTCCCATTGAGATTATCGTTTGCCCGACGGTGCGCGAAGCGGACGGACTGGCGATGTCCAGCCGCAACAAATATCTCGACCCGCAGGAAAGGCAGGCGGCGGCGATTCTCTTCCGCGCCCTTTCCGCCGCGAAGGAACTTTACGCAGCGGGCGAGCGCGACGCCGAAGCGCTGCGCCTCAAAATGAAGGAAGTCCTCGCCGGCGAGCCGCGCGCCCAACCGCAATACGTCTCCTGCGCCGATTACGACACGTTGGCGGAGCTGCAAACCGTCTCCGGCAAGACGCTGCTTTCTATGGCGGTCATGCTCGGCAAAACGCGCCTGATTGATAATTTGGTGTTGGAATAAAAACGCCGCGCGCTCTTTCTTATGCTATACTGCTTTCAATCATAATGCGCGAGGCTGGCATGGAAAAAACCATTTTGGAAATTCCCACAGAATTATTGGAAGCGGCGAAACTCACGACGGAAGAAGCCAAAACCGAGCTGGCGATTCGCCTGTATCAGCAGCGCCGCCTGAACGAAGAACAGGCGCGCCGCCTGGCGGGCGATTCCAAAGCGATTGAAGAGCTGGCATGGAGGCAAAACGCGACGGGCAAACTCGACCTGGACGAATTCCTCTCCTGGGCTTCGCACGATTTGAAAAGCCCGCTCAACGCCATCATCGGTTTTACGCGCGTGGTCATCAAAGGCATTGACGGTCCCGTCAACGAAGCGCAAAGCGCCGATTTGGGGACGGCTTTCCTCAACGGTCAGCGCATGTTGTTGTTGATTAACAATCTGGTGGATATTGCGCGCCTCAATCTCGGTCAGATTGTTTTGAAGCCCGCCGAAACGGACGTGAGCGCGCTGTTGAAAGAGACTTGCGAAAAATGGCGGACGGCGAACCCGGCGAAGCCCCTGACCTGCGAAATTGCCCTCTCGCAACCCACTTTTGCGGCCGACGGACCCTATCTCCGCGCGGCGGTTTCTTCGCTGCTGAATTACGCCGCCTTGCGCGTGATTCAAGGCTCGCTTTCGCTTTCCGCGCGCGACGACGAAAAAGGCTTGCATGTCGTCGCGCAAAGCGCGGGAGAAAAATCGCCCGATAAGTTTGAGCTTGATTCCGCGATGTTCGACTTCGTTTGCGGCTCGCTGATTAAACTGCACGGCGGAACGATGGAAACTCTGCAGGAAACCGAAGAAGGATTCCGCGCCGCGTTTTTCCTGCCGCGCGGGCAACTTACAAAACTCTAATTCTACGGCGCTTGAAATTTTAGATAAATTGCGTACAATTAAGAAAGGTCGGGGCGCCCCCGACATATTTTAGAGAAAGGAGAAATCAATTATGTTATTTGCCCCTAAGGAAAAGGGTCAGGGACTCGTGGAGTACGCCCTGATTCTCGTGTTGGTCGCTATCGTTGTTATCGCCGCTCTGATGATTCTCGGACCGTTGATCGGCAACGTTTTCAGCACCATCAACTCCAGCCTCGCCAGCTTCTAACCTGAAATTGGCAAAGTAAACTCCCCGCCTGCCAAGGCGGGGAGTTTTTATTTGCGCGTCAGCGCCGCGTATATTTCCGCCGGCAAGTCGGAGACTTTGTAAATCCGCGCGTATTCCAGCCCGTCCAGCGTCACAATATGTTCCGGCGGCGTATCCTGCAAAAAGCGGATTAAATCGCGCCCTTCCGGTTTGGCTCTTTGATAGATGTTGTAAACCACGAAGTAATCGGCTTTCTGCAAGTCCTCGATGAACGGCGTCTCGTCTTTTTCGCCGACTTTCATGTGTTCGGTTCTGCCGGGATAAAAATAGGAAAAGCATCCTCGCCCGGCGTAGACAATCACGTCGGTATCGCGCGCGCCCGGCTTGGCGGCGAGATACTCGGCGGCGAGGTCCAGCCCTTCGCCGTAGCCGTGAATTCCGCCCGCACGCGTCAGCGGATTTTTATAGGTGTAATAATACGGATGACGGGCGAGCGCTTCGCCCGAGTGTAAAATCAACAGGGCGGCGAAACTCAAGGGAAGAAAAAGCGCGCGGCGCTTCTCCAATCGTTTTTCCGTCAGCCAAATCAGCAGGGTCGCCAGCCCGATTCCCGCCGCCGCGTCCAACCCGACGTAACTGGCGAGGATGTAATGCGCCGAATCGCGTCCGCTGGAAACGCTAAAGAGCGAAATCACCAGCGCCGCCATCGCGGCGAGATAGGCGCTCACGGCGCGCGGCGGGTTGAGTTTTTCTTTCTCTTTGAAGAAAAATAAAGCGGCGGCGGCGAGCAGCCCCGCCCAGGAAAGCGGCGTGGAATTGGCGACCCACTGCCGAACATAAGAAACGGCTTGCGCGGCGCGTTCCGCCATGCTTAAAGTCTTGATCGGCAGCGCCCCCGCGACCTCGACTCGCGCGCCTTGAAAAGCGTAACTAAACGCGTTGCCGTACACGCCGCTTAACGCTTTCAACGGCGCGACCCACATCAGGGGCCACAGCAAGAAGTAAATGAAAACGGCGGCGGCGAGCCAAGCCGAAAGCGCTTTCGCCGCGCGCAAGAGTTCGGCGCGCTCCCGCCGCTTCCTCCGCAGCGTAACGAGGAACATCAAGCCGACTAGCGGTAGTAACGCAACGGAGGAAGATTTGGTCAGCTGCGCCAAACCAAACGTCGCGCCCGAAAGAAGCAAGTAAGCCCCTTTGCGTTCCTTTTCCAAATAAACTTGCAGCGCCAGAACGCAGGTCAACGAGAAGAGCGCTAGCAAGGCTTCGTGATTCAACAGCCGCGAATGACCCGCGAAGAACGGCGCGTTCATCGCCAGCGCAAGGGCGAAGAAGGCGGCGCGCTCGTCTATCAGCGCCCGCAGCAAAAAGAAACTCAACAGGGCGAAAAAAATGAGAACGGCGGATTGAACCAGTCGGCTGTTACGCAGCAGCCCGCGCGCCTCCTTGCCTTGTTCGCGCATAAAGTTTTCAAACGTCGGCTTGCGGACGTCGAAATAGCGCGGGCTGACGGCGCGATATTCGGGAAAGTAGGAAAGCATGCCCGCCGTCACAACCCACATGGTGGTCACGGCGGGGTGATAGTCGTAACTGGTGTTTTCAAATTCGCGGCGGGCGAGCGCGTAATAAAAGTTCGCGCCGGAAATGACCCACCACGGCTCGTCAACGGTGACGAAACGGTCAATCTCCGCGACGCGCGGGGGGAGAATGAAAGCCAGCAATAAAAACGCCAGCGCGGCGGTTCGTTTTTTCATCGCGCCTCTTCGATAACGGGCAGATTTTTCAATTTTTCAAAAACGCTTGCGGGCAGGTCGCTGACGCGGTAAATCACGGCGTATTTGCGCCCGTCCAGTCGAATTTCGCGCAAGGGCTGCGCTTCGGCGAGCGCCGCCATGAAGGCGGAATATTTGTCGAAGCGCTCCTGCATGACGGAATATATCACCAGATAATCGGAAGAACGCAGCGCGCTTAAAAGCTCTTCCGCGTGCCGGCCGTTGGCGTAGTAATTTTTGAAGCGCAGCGTCTTGCCGGGGTAAAAGTAGGAGAAGCATCCCCTTGCCAGATAAACCAGCGCGGTGGAATCTTTCGCGTTTGGCTGTTGCGCCAGATAGCGCGCGGCGTGTTCCAACCCTTCGCCGTAGGGAAAGAGCGGATATTCGGCGTTTTCGCGTTGGAGCAGCGGGTTTTCGTAAGTGTAATAGTAAGGATAGCGCGGCAGGGCGCTGCCGAGCTGCCCGGCGAGGACGAGCAGCGCCAGCGCGGATTGCAGCGCCGCGCGGCGGACGAATCGTTCCGTCACGGCGAACCAGCCCAAGCCTGCCAGCAAATTCAAAGACAGATAGCTGCACAGGATGTAATGCGGCGAGTCGCGTCCCTGCGCGATTCCGAACATGAGAATAAACGCGGCGGCGGAAGACCAGAACAGGACGAAGAGAGTTCGCCCCTCCTCTTCTGGTTTTCGAGGCGAGAGCAGCGCGAAGCCGAATAAAATTCCCAGCCACGTCAGCGGGGTGACGCGGCGCAGCAACATGAGCGCCAGCCCCAACGCGCCGTTCAGGTTGAAATTCAGGCTGAATTTGGAAGCGTTGAGCTCGCCCGTCACCGCCAGCCTGCCGCCCTGAAAGGCGTAACTGAACGCGTTGCCGTACGTTTCGTAAAGCATCTTTCCCGGCGCGACCCACATGCCGGGCCAGAAGATAACGTAAGCGGCGGCGAGCAAGCCCAGCCATATTGCAAAGGTTTTCAAATTAGAAAGGATGGCTGCGCCCCAGCCGCTTGCGCGTTCGCGGATGATTTGCAGCAGGAAGAGGATTCCAACGGGCGCGAGCATCGCCAGCGCGGAGGATTTGGTCAGCTGGGCGAGCCCCGCGGCGAAGCCGGAGACCAACAGCGGGAAAAACTTTCGCCCTTCGGAGAAGCGAGCCAGCAGCGCCAGCAGCGAAATCGTCACGAACAGCGAAAGCAGCGCCTCGTGGTCGAGCATCCGCGATTGGCTGAGAAAAAACGGGTCGTAGGCGGCGAAGAGAATCGCAAACGCGGCGGCGTATTTGCCGCTGAATTTTCGCAAATAGAAATATAAGACCAGAAAGAGCGCGGCGACGACGAAGACTTGAATCCCCCGCGAGAGTTGCAGCAGAGCCAGCGGATGTTTGCCGTGTTCGAGCAGAAATCCGTCCAGCAAGCCTTTGTTGTAATCCAGATAGCCCTGTCCCAGCCCGCGATACGCGGGGAAGTACGCCAGCAGCGCGGCGGTCACAATCCACATGGTGGTGACGGCGGGCTGGTATTCGTACACGGTGTTTTGAAATTCTCGCTGTCCGAGCGCGTAATAAAAATTCGCGCCCATGCTCAGCCAGTACGGCTCGTCCAGCGTGGCGTAAGATCCCAGCCCCGGCGCCAGCGGCGCCAGCAGCGCGGCAGCCAGCGCCAGGAGCAGAACGGCTTCCCTCCATTTTCGATTCGGCATAAAAGGATTATACCAAGCCGATTCGGAGAGCCTCCCCGAAAGCGCCGAATCCAGCCCCAACAAAATTAATACGTTTCTCCGCCTCTACCCTGCTATAATATCCTTGCACGTGACCAATGCTCGGCGCGTCATTTTTTTTCTAAAAGCAGGTACCCCGTCAATGATTTACCTTTCCCCCCGCTTCTCGTAAATCAGCCGCAAGGATTCTTGCGCGCCTACATTTTGCCGTTTATCGTCAGGATACGGCACGAAACGCATGATACAAGTTGTAACATGCTCGTAACTTGCATCTCGCAACTTGCCCCCGAAACCAGGTACTTATGAGTCAACATAGAATTACCGACAACCTCGACGTTCTTTTGAGCGTCCTTCCCGCCAACATCCGCCACGCAGTGGAAAAAGCGGATAACAGCGATAAATTAATCGAAATCGTCGTGGACCTTGGACGAGTGCCGACCGCGCGATTCGTCGAAGGCGAAATTGTCCTCTCGGATAAAGAAATCACCCGCGCGGAGATTGACCACATCGTCGAGCGCATCGGCGAATTCGACGCCGACAACCGCGCCGGCATGGAACGCACCCTGCACCGCATCTCCGCCATCCGCAATCGGCGCGGCGCTATCGTCGGGCTGACCTGCCGCGTTGGACGCGCCGTTTACGGCACGGTGAACATCATTCAAGACATCATCGAATCCGGGAAATCCGTTCTGATTCTCGGACGCCCCGGCGTGGGCAAGACCACCCTGCTGCGCGAAGCCGCGCGCATCCTCGCCGAAAGCAAGCGCGTCGTCATCGTGGATACGTCCAACGAAATCGGCGGCGACGGCGACGTGCCGCACCCCGCCGTCGGCAGAGCCCGCAGAATGCAAGTCCGCGAGCCGATGTTGCAGCACGAGGTGATGATTGAAGCGGTGGAGAATCACAACCCCGAAGTCATCGTCATTGATGAAATCGGGCGCGAACTCGAAGCCCTGGCTGCCCGCACCATCGCCGAGCGCGGCGTGCAACTGATTGGCACGGCGCACGGGCAAACCCTCGACAACCTGCTGCTCAACCCCACGCTTTCCGACCTCGTGGGCGGAATTGAAGCGGTGACTCTCTCCGACGAAGAAGCGCGGCGGCGCGGCACGCAAAAGACCGTCCTCGAAAGACGCGCCCCGCCCACTTTCGACGTGCTGATTGAGATTCAACATCGCCAGCGTTTCGCCATTCACCTCGACGTTATGTCGGCGGTGGATTCGCTGCTGCGCGACGCGCCCATTCCCCCGGAGATTCGCACCATTGACGAAAGCGGCGAAATCAAGATTGAAAAAGCCGCCCAGCCGAAACCCGCGCCCGGCAGAATCGATTCCCACCCGACGCCGCGGCGCGGATTAGATTCGACCCGCGAGCCGCTCGCTCTTCCCGCGGCTGAATCGCAGCCCGCCCTTTCCGCCTTTGGGGCGAAGTTGCAGACCGTGCGCGTCTATCCCTACGGCGTGGCGCGCAACCGTCTGATGCAAGCCGCCAAACGGCTTGGCGTGCCGGCGGTCGTCGTCGCCGACGTTAACGAAGCCAATGTGCTGGTGACTTTGCGAACTTACTATCGCAACCGCGAGCATACCGTCGTCGAAGCCGAACATCGCGGCGTGCCGATTTACGTCCTGCGCGCCAATACCGTCGCGCAAATTGAGCAATTTCTCGGCGACCTGTATAACCTCGCCGAACAGCCTGCGCGCGACAACATGGAAGACGTCCGCGAACAAACCCAGCGCGCCATTCAAGCCGTCTTGAACGGCGAGCGCTGGGTGGACCTGCCGCCGGGACCTTCGATTGTCCGCCGTCTGCAACACGAGCTGGCGCGCAACGCCGAATTGACGAGTCATTCCTACGGCAAAGAGCCGCGCCGCCATGTGAGAATCTTCCGCGAGTGAAAAGCTCCTAGCGGTCGTATAGTTGCAGCGCCCCGTTGAGGTTTGAGACGGGGCGCAGCGTTTCGTAGGGGATGGTCACTTGCTGCGGTCCCGCGGCGTAAGGCGCGACTTGATACGGGTCGAAGGTAATCAAAAAGCCGTCGTCGGCGAGATTCCAATTGCGGTAATTTTCGGGCAGCGGGTCGGCGCCGCTTTGAAAGGCTGGGTCGGTAAAGCCAATATCGCGTTTGGCGAGCTCCGCCTTGCAAATTTCCGCGATGAATTGCAAATAATTTTCGGACGGAATAAACAGCTCGTCCAGCGTCAATTCCCCGCCGCGCAAAACGTCGTAATTGCTCGTTATGCTATAAGAGAAGGGATGCGCCGCGCCGTCGAAATAAGAATACAAGTTGAATTTCAGGCTCCAAATATCGCCGCGTTGGCTGACGAGCGAGTAAGAGACGTCCAGCGAGCTGCCCGCGACAATTTTTTCAACGGGCTGATTGGCGAGAACGTCGGCGCGGAATCGGTCAATTTCGCCCATGACCAACGCTTTCATGCGGGCGTTAAAGCCGGCGACGCGCGGGTCGTCCGAGCCTTGCAGCTGCGGAATTTGCGCCGTGATGGAGTAAGCGGGCCCCGCGCCGGTTTCGCTGAACGACTCGGAAACCAGCGTGAGCGTTCGGGCGGAAAAATCGGGGCCCTCGTCCGGCGTGAAAGTCGGCGCGGCGGTTGGGTCGGGCGGGGGAAAAGCTTGCGGGCTGCACGCGCCAAAAATTAGCAACGCCAGCGAAAACAAGAACAGGGTTTTTTCTTTCATACGGTTTCTCCTTGACGTTTTGCGGCGGACGTCGCTTGCCGCGAAACGCTTTAATTTTGCCGTTCGCGCAAATTGCGCGCCCTTAATTCTGTCGTCCGGCGCGTTGAATTTGCGTCGCGTTATTCGCCCAGTTCGCGCGCCGCCTGCGTCATCGCTTCTTCGGCGGCTTCTTCCAGCGGCGGCATGACCGACCAGCGCGGCAGCCCGTAGAGCCGATGCAGCAGCCCTTTGAGGATGGAAGCGAAAGGCGGATATTTTTCAAGGATGCGGCGCTCGTGCGTCACGCGCGCCTGCGCCTCGCCGGGTTCCTTCCCCGCTTGAAAGGCGTCCCACACCTCGCGCAGCCCCGCCGAGATGAGGTTGGCGGGCGCGGTGATGGCGCCGCCCGCGCCGTGTTGCAACGCGTGATGGAAGAGCGAATCGGTCCCGGTGAGGACGAGCAAATCGCTCCCGAAGCGCGCGCCCAACGCGCGGGCGAATTCCTCGTCGTGCGATGAATCTTTTATCCCCGCGAATTGATTGGGAAAAGCGTCTTTCAAGCGCGCCAGCAAGTCCAGCGAAAAGCCAATTCCCGCCGCGCCCGGAAAGTGATAGCCCAGCAGATACCCGCCCGTCGGGACCGCCCGCCGTATCAGCTCGCTAAACCAGCGGAAGAGACCCTCTTCGCCCGCCTTGCGAAAATAATACGGCGGCAGGACGACGACCCCGTCGTAACCCAAATCGAAAGCGAGTTTGGTCAGCTCGGCGCTTTCGGCGAGGCTTGGCGTCCCCGTTCCTGCCAGCAGGCGGAAGCCCGGAATCTGACTTCGATAGGCGCGCACCGAGCGCAGCAGCGCTTCGCGTTCCTTCGGCGAAAACGAGGGCCCTTCGCCCGTCGTGCCGAAGAGCAGCGCGCCGTGACATCCGCGCGAGGCGAGGAAGCGCAGCAAAACTGGGACGGATTCAAAATCCAATTTCAAATCGGAATTCAGCGGGGTGACGGCGGCGGCGTATACGCCCGCCAGCGGGTGCAGTGTGCCGTTCATGGAAAGTTCCTTTGAAAAGTGAAAGATGCGGGACGCCCGCGTTCATTTTACCGCTTTTCGCTATCCGTCGTTTCGGCGCTCAAAAAGGGATGTATCTCCATTTCCGCGTAAAAACGGCGCGAATGCGCGCGACGACGCGCAGCCTCGAAAAACGGGCGCGACGCCCAAAAACGCCCTTAAATTGCAATGTCAAGGTATTTGCAAAACCATCCACTGCAAACTATAATATTGTATTCTTATTGTCGTAGGAGAGCGCTCTGGAAACCCGAAAAATCACCTCCTCAATCGGCTCGTCGTCCGAGGAAGATAAGTCTCCGCGCCATCAAATGCAAGCCGGCGCGACCTTAGCCAACCGCTACACGATTCAAGACGTGATTGGCGTGGGCGGGATGGGTTCGGTTTATCGCGCCCGCGACATGCACTTCCCCAACGTGGTCAAACTGGTGGCGGTGAAGGAGATGATTAATAGCGCGCCCGACCCGCTGGTGCGGCAGACGATTGTCCAAAACTTCGAGCGCGAGGCGAACATCCTCGCCACGCTGCATCATCCCGCCATCCCGCGCATTTACGATTACTTCACGCAGGACAATCGTTCTTATCTCGTCCTCGAATTCATTCACGGCAAGGACCTCGAAACCGTCATCAACGACGCCAACGGCTTCCTGCCGGAAGACCAGGTGATTGGCTGGGCGGTGCAATTGTGCGACGTGCTGGAATATCTGCACGGACACAAACCCGACCCGATTATCTTCCGCGATATGAAGCCCTCCAACGTGATGATTAATCACAACGGCGACGTGATATTGGTGGACTTCGGCATCGCCAAGACCTTCCAAAGCGGGCAAAAAGGGACGATGATTGGCACGGAAGGCTATTCGCCCCCGGAGCAATATCGCGGCGAAGCCACGCAACTGGCGGATATTTACTCGCTTGGGGCGACGCTGCATCACGCCCTGACGCGGCGCGACCCGCGCTTGGAACCGCCCTTCTCGTTCTCCGAGCGTCCGGTGCGCAAAATCAACCCTAACGTCTCCGTTGAGACCGAAGCGGTCATCAACACCGCCCTGCAATATAACCCCGCCGACCGCTTCCCCAGCGCCGCGGCGATGAAAGAAGCGCTGCTTTCGGTGGCGCGTAAGACCGGCGCGCTGACGAAAATCACCGCTGCCATTCCGACAATCATCGCCGGCGGAGTCAAGCCGTTGTGGTCCTTCAAATGCGAGGATGAAATTCGCGGGACTCCCTTCGTCAATCAAGGCTCGCTGTACGTCGGCTGTTACGATAACAACCTGTATTCGCTAAGCGCGGCGGACGGCAAATTCCAATGGAAATACGCCGCCGACGGCGGAATCGTTTCCCGCCCGCTTGTTTTCGAGCAAACTGTTTTCTTCGGCTCGGAAGATAAGCGCTTGCACGCCGTCAGCGAACGGACGGGCAAAATCGTTTGGTCGTATTACACCGAAGGCAGCGTCTATTCCTCGCCGCGCATGGCGGAAGGATATTTATTCTTCGGCTCGGACGATCATCACCTGCACGCCGTCGCCGCCAACACCGGGCGCGCCATTTGGAAGCACGTCACCAGCGCCGCCATTCGCGCCACGCCGTTGATTGACAACAACCTGATTTACGTCGGCAACGAAGACGGCATTTTTTCCTGCGTGACGTTTCGCGGCGAGTTAAAATGGCGCTTCCAAGCCAAGCGCAACATCACCGCCACCGCCGCCGCCAAAGGTACGGTTTTATACGTTTCTTCGCTGGATAGCCACCTTTACGCGCTGGACGCGAGCAACGGCTGGGTGATTTGGAAGTTCCGCATGGGGCGGGGCAGCATCTCCTCGCCCGCGCTGGCGGACGATATGATTTTCGTCGGCTCGGCGGACGGATTTCTCTATTGCGTGGAAGCGCGCGCGGCGAAAGAAATCTGGCGTTTCCACGCTGAAAATCAAATTAACGGTTCGCCCGTCGTCTATAAAGATTCGGTCTATTTCGGCTCGGTGGACGGAGCGCTGTATTGCCTCGAATACCGCACGGGCCGCCTGCGCTGGAAGTTTGAAACTCAGGGGGCTGTCATCGGCTCGCCTGTGGTTTTCGACGACGTTCTTTACTTCGGCTCGACCGACCATCACGTTTACGCCTTGTTAGCGTAAAAAGGAGCTCCCGTGGCTGATTTCTTCAAAAAACTATTTGGACGGACAAACAAACAACCGAGCGACGGAGCAAAGATCGTTTCCTTGCCTGCCGCGACCGACGGCGCGAAAACTGCGCCGCTTTCAGACGTACAAGTGAACGCCATTATCAATAATCAGACTCCCAAATATGAGATGAAGCAGCTGGTAGCCGCTTGCGGACAATCGGTGGGCAGGCAGCGCGAGCATAACGAAGACAGCCTGCTCGCCGTCACCGCCACGCTCGGCGGCGTGACCGAAAGCATCCCCTTCGGCTTGTATATCGTCGCCGACGGCATGGGCGGGCATCAATTTGGCGAGGTGGCCAGCAACGCCGCCGTCCGCATTATGGGCGGCAACATCATGAAAAAGTTCCACTCTTATCTCTTCAACCTGCCGACCCAAAACATTCAAGACCCGCTGCAAGAGCTGATGGAGTTATCCATCAGCGAAGCGCATCAATACGTGCAGCGCGAAGCCCCCGGCAGCGGCACGACTGTGACCGCCGCGCTGGTGCTGGGGCAGCAGGTGACGATTGCTCATGTCGGCGACAGCCGCGCTTACGCGGTCTTCCCCGACGGGCGGGTGGACGCGCTCACCCGCGACCATTCGCTGGTCAAGCGGCTCGAAGAGCTCGGTCACATCAGCAAGGACGAAGCCGCCAACTTCCCGCACCGCAACGTTCTCATCCGCGCGCTCGGTCAGGGCGAGGCGTTAGAAGCCGACGTCTTTACCATCCCCTTTCCGCAGACCGGCTACCTCTTGTTGTGCAGCGACGGTTTGTGGGGCGTGATTAGCGAAAAAGAAATTCACCGCGCCGTTATGGAAGCGCCCAGCTTGCAGCGCGCCTGCCAGACGATGGTGGACGCCGCCAACGCGGCGGGCGGACCCGACAATATCACGGTGGTGCTGGCGCAAATGATTGGTTGACCATGCCAGAAAACAAGCTGGACTACTACGCTTTATTGGGAGTCCTTCGAGACGCTTCGCAGGAAGAAATTAAACGCGCCTATTTCGAGGCGGCGCAGCGCCTTCATCCCGATAAAAACGTAGCCAACGGCGAAACCGAACTGTTTTTGGAAGTTCAGCAGGCTTACGAAATCCTCTCCAACCCCAAACGCCGCAACCTGTACGACGCGACCCTGCCGCCGGAACTGGCGGAAACCGCCTTCATCAAATACCAGACGCTGCTTAGCCGCGAAAGCCTGCCGCGTTCCGCCGAGCCGCAAATGATTTACGTCATGCTGGCAGTCAGCCCGCGCGCCGGCACGCAAGAACGGCTGGCGACCCCGCCGCTGAACGTCTGCCTGGTGTTGGACCGTTCCACTTCCATGAAGGGGGAAAAGCTCGACGTGGTGAAAGCCGCCGCCGTTCAAATTTTGCGCGGAATGCGCCCCGAAGATATTCTCAGCGTCGTGGCGTTTAGCGACCGCGCGGAAGTGATTATCCCTGCCGGCGTGGGCGGCGATAGAAAAAAGCAAGAAAACGCCGTTCAAATGATGCAAACGAAGGGCGGAACGGAAATTTACAACGGCTTGAAAGCGGGCATGGACGAAGTGCGCCGCGCTTTTTCTCCCATGCGCGTCAATCACATCATCCTGCTGACCGACGGTCATACTTATGGCGACGAGCAGCAGTGCCTGGCTTTGGCGGAAGAAGCCGCCGCATTGCATATTGGAATCAGCGGCATGGGAGTCGGCGGCGAATGGAATGATATTTTTCTCGACGCCCTCGCAGCCAAAACCGGCGGCTCTTCGGCTTATATCGCCAAGCCGAAGGATATTCAAGTCCTGCTGGCGGATAAATTCAAGTCGCTTTCCAGCGCCTACGCCGAGAACATGATTCTGCAACTGAGAGAAAACCCGGGAGCGCGGATAAATTACGCCTTTCGCTTGCAGCCCGAAAGCGGCGAAATTGAAATCGCCCCCGCCATGCGCCTTGGACCCATCCTGCGGGACATGGAACTACGCGTCCTGCTTGAAGTTATCGTCGAGCCTTCCGCCTTGTCGGAAGAAGGGAAGGTCGTTTTGCTGGATGGCGCGCTCAAGCCCGTCGTCTCCAGCCGCCCGACGCCGGTTCCTCCTATGCGGCTGCGGCTGGATTGCGAAGTGAAAGCCGAAGCCCCCGCCAAGACCCCTCCGTTGAAAATTTTAAGCGCGCTTTCGCGCCTGACGCTTTACCGCCTGCAAGAACGCGCCCGCGCGGCGGCCGACGGCGGCGACTTTGACGCGGCTTCGCATCACCTTCACAATCTGGCGACTCACCTGCTTTCGCAGGGCGAGAACTCGCTGGCGAAGACTGTCCTCTTTGCAGCGGAAGCGCTTGAACAATCCAAAAGCTGGGGCGACGACGAACACAAAAAAGACATCAAATACCGCACCCGCGCGCTATTGCTTAGCGGAGCGAAAGAGGAGTAGGAAATGATTGTTTGTAAAAATTGCAAGCATGAAAATCTGGATGGCGCGGTGTTCTGCGCCGAGTGCGGCTCGCAATTGACCGGCAGGGAGGCGCTGGTCACGCAGAATATTTCCACCAAAGATTTGCGCCGCGGAGAAAAAGAGCCAAGCGGTTTCGAAGACCGCTACCAGCGCTTCGACGGCAGCGAAGCGTGGGGCAGCCTGCATCTATTGGATAGCGGGCACGTCATTCCGCTTGGCGGCAAGGAACATTTCACGTTGGGGCGGGTGAGCGAAGGGCAGCCCATCATGCCCGACGTGGACCTTTCGCCTTATCAGGCTTATGCCGCGGGCGTTTCGCGTTTGCACGCCATCGTCAAACGCAGCGCCGACGGCATGGCGTTTATGGACCTTGGCTCCGCCAACGGCTCTTTTCTCAACGGCAAGCGCCTCGCGCCCAACGAGGAACACCCTTTACGTCACGGCGACGTGGTGGCGCTCGGCAAAATGAAAATTCAGATTTTATTAAAGTCTTCGTAACGTTGTAAAAATCCCCAAAGAAGAGAGACGCTTATGGCTTACACCGTGATTTTGCACGTCGCCGGCGAACCGGCGATTGCGGGCGAAGTGGAAGAATTGCCCGCTCCCACCGATAACATCATCATCGTTTCCAACCCGCGCATGAAGGACGGCAAAGACTTGCATTACATTGATAGCAACGTCACCCGCGTCATCTGGCCCCTGACCCGCGTCAGCTTCATCGAAATTCTGGAAAGCGCGGAAGAAGAGAAAGTCATCGGCTTTGTGAGAGAATAACCCATGCCTGAAACGCTGGAACGACGAAAAATTCTGGTGGTGGACGACGAAGAGCGCATGGCGCGCTTCATCCGCATGAATCTGGAACACGACGGCTTTCAAGTCGCCGAGGCGTTCAGCGGAAAAGAAGCCATTCAAAGACTGCGCGACTTCACGCCCGATTTGATTCTGCTCGACGTGATGATGCCCGACCTCGACGGGTTTGAAACCCTCGAAACCATCCGCGAAATTAGCAACGTGCCGGTGATTATGCTGACGGCGAAAGGCGAGGAAGACGACCGCGTGCGCGGGCTGGAATTGGGCGCGGACGATTACATCGTCAAGCCGTTCAGCACCCGCGAACTGGTCAGCCGCATGAAATCCGTGCTGCGCCGCACCGAAGGCGCCAGCGGTTCGATGCACGGCTTGATTGAGGTGGACAAGCGCCTGAAAATTGACTTTGACCGCCGCGAAATTTGGCTGGAAGGCAAACTGGTGAAACTGCGCCCGACGGAATATCGCCTGCTGTATCACCTTGTGCAAAACGCCGGCTGGGTGGTCTCGCACGATCAGTTGCTGCAAAAGGTGTGGGGCTACGAATACCGCGACGAGCCGCACTACGTCCGCTTGTATATCAACTACCTGCGCCAGAAGCTGGAAAAAGACCCCGCCAACCCCAAGTATATTCTCACCGAGCGCGGCGTGGGTTACCGCTTTGTGGATTTCAAACGCAACAAAGAATAAGCCCCGAAATTTTTAACGAAACTTAAACGAAACGCCTGCGTTTTTTTAACGCGGGCGTTTTAAATTAAGGGCGACGATTGAAAAAAAAGACTGCAAACTTTGGAGGTAGATATGTCCGCTATCATTCGTTGGGAACCCGCTCGTGAGTTTACTTCTCTGCGCGACGCGATGGAGCGCCTCTTCGACGAAGCGTTCACCGCGCCGGTTCGCTTCGCCCCCGATTCCTTCTCCGTCCCCGCCGTGGATATGTATCAGACCGATTCCGAGGTGGTGGTGAAAGCCGCTCTGCCCGGCGTGAAAGCCGAAGACGTGCAAATTAGCGTCACCGGCGAGCTGCTGACCATCAAAGGCGAAACCAAACAGAAGGAAGAGCGCGCCGAAAAGACCTATCACATCCGCGAACGGCGCTGGGGCGCGTTTGAGCGCTGCCTTGGCCTGCCGACCGACGTGGTCGCCGACAAGGCGAAGGCGGAATTTGAAAACGGCGTGCTGACCATCACTTTGCCGAAAGCCGAAGAGGTCAAACCCAAGACCATCGCCGTCAAGAGCAAGTAAGCCTGACCGAAAGGGTAAAAGAGCCGGAAACGCCCGGCTCTTTTTTGTTTTATAATTCAGCTTTGCGGTTTTACCGGAATTTTTTCGCCATGCAGCCGACCTTGTTTTCATCCGCTTGTTTCACCGTTTCGCAGCTCACCCTGCATATCCGCCGGGCGCTGGAAAACGACCCGCAGCTGCAAGACGTTTGGGTGGAAGGCGAAATCTCCAACCTTTCCCGCCCCGCTTCGGGGCATTTGTATTTTACGTTAAAAGATAAAAACGCCGCGTTGCGCTGCGTGATGTGGAAGAGCGAAGCTTCGCGGCTAAGCTTCCCAATACGCGACGGCATGTCGGCGGAGGCGCGCGGCAAAATTGTGGTGTATGAGCCGCAGGGACAATATCAGCTGCTCGCCGCCGTTTTGCAGCCCAAAGGCGAAGGCGCGCTGTTTCAGGAGTTTTTGCGGTTGAAGGCGCGGCTGGAAGCGGAAGGTCTCTTCGACTCGCGGCGCAAGCGTCCCCTTCCCGAACTGCCGCGCGTTATCGGCGTCGTCACATCGGCGACGGGCGCCGCGCTGCGCGATATGCTGAACACCCTGCGCCGCAGGCTGCCTTTGGCGCAGGTCATCCTCGCTCCTTCCGCCGTGCAGGGAGCGGAAGCCCCGCCCGCGCTGGTCGCCGCGCTGCAAGCCTTGAATCGCCAAAACCCCGACGTCATCCTGCTGGCGCGCGGCGGCGGCTCGATGGAAGACCTGTGGGCGTTTAACGATGAATCTGTCGTTCGCGCGGTGGCTGCTTCCCAGACTCCGGTGATTTGCGGGGTGGGACATGAGACCGACTTCACGCTGTGCGATTTCGCCGCTGATGTGCGCGCCCCCACCCCCACCGCCGCGGCGGAGCTGGCGACGCCTTTCACGCTGGCCGACCTGCGCGACTCCGTCGTGGAGATTCAAGCGCGGCTTGCCGTCTCCCTGTTCAATCGTCTGGACGAAGAAAAGTCCGCGCTGGCGGAACTGACCGCGCGGATGAAGCGCGCTTCCCCGCAGCGGCGCGTGGAATTGGAAGCGCAGCGCGCGGACGAACTTGCCCGCCGCATGCAATCCGCCCTGCTGCATCGGCTGAATCTCGAAGCGCAGCGCGCGGACGGAATCGCCCGCCGGCTGGCGGCGCTCAATCCCGCCGCCATTCTGGCGCGCGGATACGCCATTTTGACCCGCGCGGCAGACGACGCGGTGATTTTCAAAACGGAACAAGCGCAAGGTAGAATCAAAGCGCGGGTGAGCGACGGCGAGTTTTACGTCGTCCGCGACGAAAGCCAGCCCTGACTTGCCGCAAGATGGAGACCCCATGCCGAAACCTAAACCTTCCCCCAAGCCCGTTGAAGAATTAACGTATGAAGAAGCGTTCGCCGAGCTGGAAGAAATTGCGCTCGCGTTGGAAGACGGACGAAATTCCCTCGACGAGGCGATGAAGCTCTTCGAGCGCGGACAGGCTTTAAGCGCGCGCTGCGCCGCGCTGTTGGAATCCGCTCGTTTGCAGGCGCGCCGATTGGCGGGCGATTCGCTGACTGAGCTTGAGGAAGAAGACGAATGAATATTTTGGAAGAATTGCTTCGCAATCGCGTTTTAGAAGCGGTGTTGGCGGCCTGGCTGATTGCTCAGGCGTTAAAGATTCCTACCGAATATTTGCGCTCGCGCCGCTGGTTGTGGGCGATGTTCTTCGCGCCCGGCGGCATGCCTTCTTCGCATTCCGCGTTGATGGTGGCGGGAACGCTCTCCGCCGGCTTGTATTACGGCTTCGACCAGCCCTATTTTGCGATAGCGTTGGCGATTACCATGATTGTCGTTCACGACGCGGCGGGAGTCCGCCGTCAGGCGGGCTTTCACGCCGAGCGGATTAACTTCCTGTTTGAGCAGCTGCTTCAAGGTCACGCATGGAGCGAGAAGGATTTGAAAGAAGTCATCGGTCACACCCCGCTGGAAGTGGCGGGCGGCGTGATTTTGGGCTTCATCGTGGCGCTTTCGCTGTGGAGGTGGCTGCCTTAACTACGCCGGTTTCATTCTGCGCTTCAAGCTCGCCAGCGTTTGTTGAATTTCGGGGACGCGGAAGAGAATCAGCCCGCCGAAGTAGATTCCGCCGCCGAGCAAGATTCCGAGCGGGACGAGAATCCACGCGCGGAGTGATTCTCCCCAGCGAAGCAAAGCCAGCAGGGCGAGGCTCATCGCCAGCGCGGAAAGCAGCGCGGGAATCGCGCCGCGCAGGATGGTTCCGCCTTCAATTCCGTTCAGCCGCCGACGCATCGCCGTAAACAGCGCGGCCGCCTCCAAAGCGGTGGCGAGCGAATTCGCCAGCGCCAGACCGCCGTGCGGCGCCCAGCCGAGCGCGGAGAACCATTTGGAAAACGCCACGCTGAACAGGACGTTCAAGCTCATGGCGGCGGCGCCAATCAGCACGGGGGTTTTGGTGTCGTGCTGAGCGTAAAAGGCGCGGGTCAGCACTTCCATGATGGAATGTCCCGCCAAACCCGCCGCGTACCACAGCAGCGCCCACGAGACGATTTCCACCATGCGCGAATCAAATTCGCCGCGCTGATACAGCAGCGAGACGATAGGAACGCGCAGAATCATCAAGCCGAGCGAGGCGGGCAGGGCGAGCAGAATCACCCCGCGCAGCGAAGCCGCCAGCGAGCCGCGCATTTCGTCGCGTTTGCCCAGCGCGTGCTGCGCCGAAAAAGTCGGCATGGCGGCGATTGCCACCGATTGCGCCAGCGCCGCCTGCGCCATAATCATCAGCGAAAAGCCGTAATACAAGCCCGTCACGCTGCCGCTCGCCATTTGCGAGGCGAGCCAGGTGTTCACCCAAAAATTGAGCTGCACGACGGCGACTCCTAGCAGGCGCGGACCCATCAGCAAGATGACTTGAACGAAATTTGGGTCGCGGAAGTTTACGCCCGGCAAGCGCGAAGCGGCGCCTTGCGGCTCTCGTTTTGCCATTTGTTTCGCCAGCGATGGAATTTGCACCAGCAGGTAGAACGCCGCGCCGATGACCACGCCCCACGCTAGACCGTGTATTCCCATGAAGGGGGAGAGAATCACAGCCCCGAAAATGATTCCCAGTTGATAGAGCGCGGGAGTTAACGCGGGGATGAGAAAGATTTGATGCGCGTTGAGGATTCCGACGACGAGTCCGCCGACGCCAAACAGCACAGCCGAGACGAGCTGGATGCGCAGCAGGGAGACGGTGAGGGCGAATAACTTGGGGTCGGCGGAAAGCCCGGGCGCCAGCGCATAGCGGACGACCTGCGGCGCGAAGAAAGCCACGAGCGCGGCAAGCAGGCTCAAGGTCAGAGACACTGCGGCGCCGACGGAAGACGCCAGCCGCCACGCGGAGTTTCCTTCGCCTTTGGCGAGCAAGCCGGTAAAAGTGGGAATAAACGCCGAGCCAAGCGCGCCGCCCGCCACCAGCAAAAAGAGCGTTTCGCTGACGCGATTCGCCGCGAAGAAGGCGTCTAGCTCGGAGGCGTGAAAAATTCTGGCGACGATCACGCCGCGCAGCAAACCGGCGAGCTGCCCCAGCAGGATGGCGAACATCACCGCGCCGGCGGCGCGGGCAATTTGTCTGTTGGATTCGGTCATGAAGCGCGATTATACACTTATAATCGCGGCGGAAGTTTTGACGATTTTGGAGATCACGTGAAAAAGATTCTTTCCCTGTGTTTTATCGCGTCCGTTTTACTGGCAGCCTGCCAGCCTGCGGCGCAACGTCCCGCCCCCAATGGCGGGAGTCCCCCGGCGGCGCAAGAGTCCGCCGAATCTTCGCAGCCCGTCGAAGTTGAGCGAATTTCTCTCGGCGCGGGCTACGGCGCGCGGGGACCCTGGTTCGAGGTTTATTTTACGAACCCGCAGAGTCCGCTCGCTGCGCAATTGACCGGCGGGATTGACGCGCCTCTCGCCGCCGCGATTGATTCCGCGCGGCTGAGCGTGGACGTGGCGGTTTACAGCCTGAGCTTGAATAGCGTCCGCGACGCGCTGATTAACGCCCATCGGCGCGGCGTGCGCGTGCGCGTGGTCATGGAAAGCGACAACCTCGACCGCGCCGACCCGCAGCGTCTGAAAGACGCGGGAATCCCTGTTTTGGGCGACCGCCGCGAAGGGCTGATGCACAACAAATTCGCGGTGATTGACGGCGCGGAAGTCTGGTTTGGCTCGATGAATTTTACCGATAGCGGCGCTTACAAAGATAACAATCATCTGATTCGCGTTCGCTCGCGGGAACTGGCGGCGGATTACGAGAAGGAATTTGAAGAGATGTTCTCGCAGGACCTCTTCGGGCAGAACGTTTTGAGCGAGACGCCGTATCCGCGCGTAACGATTGAGGACGCGGCGCTGGACGTTTATTTTTCTCCCGACGACGGCGTTCAAGCCAATTTGTTGAATTTGCTCTACAACGTGGAGCAAAGCGTTTATTTTCTGGCTTTTTCGTTCACTGCGGACGAAATCGGCGCGGCGCTGCGCGAGCTGACGAAACACGGCGTGAAAACGGCGGGCGTGATGGAAGAAGAGCAGATAAAATCTAACGCCGGCACGGAGTTCGACCTTTTTCGGCAGGCGAAGATGGACGTTCGCGCGGACGGCAACGAAGGGCAAATGCACCATAAAGTCATGGTGATTGACGAGAGCGTCGTCGTGACCGGTTCGTATAACTTCACCAACAGCGCCGAAACGCGCAACGACGAAAATCTGGTCGTCCTTTACGATAAGCGGATTGCCGCGTTGTTTTTGGAGGAATTCGCCCGCGTGTACGAGCAGGCGAAAAAATAATTGACTCCCGTCCCGTTTTCACGTATAAACGGCGCAACCCTATTTTTGGAGGAACTTCTATGTTCGCATTGCAACTGTTATCCGAAGGCGGCGGCTCGCATACGGAATTGGTCTGGCTGTTTTATGCGTTGGCGGCGTTTATGCTGCTGGCGATCATTGTCGGTTGGCTGAGCGGTCTGCGCCAACAGCCGCAAAGCGAGCCGGCGCGTTCGCCCGCGCCTGCGCAAGAGAAAGAAAACGAAGACGACCTGACTCTCATCGAAGGAATTGGCCCCAAAGTCGTCAAGGTCTTGAACGCCGCCGGCGTTCACCGCTTCAACGACCTTGCCCATGCGAAACCGGCGGAGGTGGAAAGAATCTTGAAAGACGCGGGGTTGCAAATGATGAACCCCGCCGGCTGGATTGAGCAAGCCCAAGCCGCCGCGAAGGGCGATTGGAAAAAATTTGAAAAGCTGCAAAAGGAGTTGAAAGGCGGAAGAAGGAAATAGCCATGTCCGATTACGTTCTGAGCTGCTGCTCTACGGCGGATATGCCGCTGGAATATTTTCAAGAGAAGAAAATTCCCTTCGTCGCGTATCACTTTAACATGGACGGGCGGGATTACCCCGACGACCTCGGCCAGACCATGCCTTTCGACGAATTTTACAAGCGCGTCGCGGGCGGGGCGCTGCCGACCACTTCGCAAGTGAACGCGGCGGAGTTCGTCAATTTCTTCGAGCCGCATCTGGCGCAGGGCAGGGATATTCTGCACGTCTCTTTTTCTTCGGGTCTTTCGGGAACGTATAACTCGGCGCTGCTGGCGCGGGAACAACTGCTGCAAAAATATCCTGAACGCAAGCTGTTCATCGTCGATTCGCTCGCTGCGTCTTCGGGCTACGGGCTGCTGGTGGATATGGCGGCGGAGCGCAAGGAGCGCGGGGCTTCGATGGAAGCGCTGCGCGACTGGCTCGAAGAGAATAAACTCCATGTTCATCACTGGTTTTTCTCCACCGACCTGACGCACTACAAGCGCGGCGGGCGCATTTCGGCGACTTCCGCCGTCGTCGGCGGCTTGCTGAATATCTGCCCGCTGATGAACGTGAACCGCGAGGGCAAGCTCATCCCGCGCGAGAAGATTCGCGGCAAGAAGCGCGTGATTGCGGAAATCGTTCAGAAAATGGTCGAACACGCGCAGGACGGCGCGAACTACGCGGGCAAATGTTTCATCTCTCACTCGGCTTGTTACGAAGACGCGCGCCGCGTGGCGGATTTGGTCGAAGAGAAATTCCCGCGGCTCAAAGGCAGGGTGGTCGTCAACAGCATTGGCGCGGTGATTGGTTCGCACACGGGACCTGGCACGGTGGCGCTGTTCTTCATGGGCGATCAGCGCGGAGAATAATTCGCCGCGCGCGAATCAAAAGCGGGAGTCCCAACTTCGGGACTCCCGCCGCGCTTTGACGGAGTTATCCAATCGCTTTGCGCCGCGATTGGCGTTTTATGCGCTAGCTTCCGCAGCTTGAATTTGAGCCTTTGGGGGGCGAGCCGTCCAGCGTGATTATCGCTTCGTAGCGGTCGCCCTTCCGCGAATGCGTTTCGCCAAAGCCGCGGTACGCGGCGATTTTTTGCAGGTTCAACGCTTCTTGTTCACGCTCAAGAATCACGGTCAATTGCTTTCCGGCGTAATGGTTCAGCGCGGATTTGAGC
The DNA here is from genome assembly GCA_034432535.1 of Anaerolineales bacterium. Taxonomy (GTDB): domain Bacteria; phylum Chloroflexota; class Anaerolineae; order Anaerolineales; family Villigracilaceae; genus Villigracilis. The sequence continues at coordinate 29,841 of DAOUBR010000087.1, forward strand.
TGGTGCATCGCGTCCGGCACGGGCAGGTTGCGGCGCTTGTCCAGCGGCTGTCCGCGCGTATCCAGCGCGCCGTCTTTGATGTTAAGCGGAACGCGATACTCCTGGGTCAGGCGTTTGTTCGAGGCTTTCCAGCCTGCTTTCGTTAGCGCGGGGCTTCCAAACAACGTGCAATGACAGGTTCCATACTCGGCGATTTCATCGTCTAAAAACTTGCAAGGGCAAAGCGTCTTATTGTCCAATTGCGGGTCGCCGGAAGGCTCAAAGCAGGGGCAGTAGCGCTTGCCGAACGTTTCTTCCATCTCGCTCAACCAGATTTCAAGGTTGGCGTGCATCATCCAGTTTGGGTTGAGGGCGTAGTTTTTCTTCGCGGCGAACTTGCGAATCCACGCGTCCTGTTTTTTTACCTGCTTGCGATACGTCCACAAGCTTTTTAAAAAGTCAATCATCATTTTGAGCATTTTTCAATCCTTGTCTTTTTGATTCAACGGGTAAATTTGGCATTCCACGCCGGCGGCGGCGAGCGTTGCGGATACTTGCTCGCGGTCGTCCCACTCGAAGCGCAGCGCGATTCCGCAATCGCTGGAAAGCTCGCGCGGGGTGGGAATCAATTTGACCGTCAGCCCCTCTTTTTGGAGGATTTTTTCCGCGCGCAGGGCGGACGTGGTCGTGTGAAACAGGGCGACGCCTTGACTCATGTCGCGGCAATCCTTGCTACCGCGCGGACGGTCGCTTCGATTTCTGCGAGCGTGGTCGTCGCCCCGGGCGCGAGCCTGATCGTGCCTTCGGGAAAACTGCCAATGCTGCGGTGCGCGGCGGGGGCGCAGTGCAAACCGACGCGGCAGAAGATTTCAAATTCCTTGTCGAGCCGATAGCCAACCTCTGAAACGCGCCTGCCTTCTAGCGTGAACGAGACAACCGCAGTGGAGAGTTCGGGGTCCTCCGCGCCGTAGAGCCTCACGCCTTTGATATTCCGCAAGCCTTCGCGCAAATATCGCGTCAACTCGACTTCGTGAGCGCGGATTTGTTCCAGCCCGCGTTCTTTTATCCAATTCAAGCCTGCGCCCAAACCCGCGATTCCGACTCCGTTAGGCGTGCCGCTTTCGTAGCGGTCGGGCAAATCGTCGGGCTGAATTTCAAACTCGGAACGGCTGCCTGTGCCGCCGCGCGCCAGCGGGCGGAGCTGCGCGGGGTCGAAAGAATCCGCCAGAATCAAGCCGCCGGTTCCGGGCGGACCTTGCAAGCCTTTGTGGCCGGTGAAGGCAAGCAGGTCAATGCCCATCTCGGTCATGTGAATTGGCAGGATGCCGGCCGTTTGCGCCGCGTCCGCCAACATTAACGCGCCGGCTTGGTGGGCGAGGTTGGCAATTTCTGCGATGGGCGCAATCGTCCCGCATACATTGCTGGCGTGATTGACCACGACCAGCCGCGCGCCGTCTTTCAAGGCGGCGGACCAGTCGGCAAGGGAAAAAGTTCCGTCCGCGTGGGCGGGAACGACTTCCACTTGAATTCCGCCTTTTTCCATTTTGCGCAGCGGACGCATGACGGCGTTGTGTTCCATGCCGCCGACGAGGACTTTATCGCCAGGACGCAGCAAGCCCTGAATGGCAAGATTCAGCCCGTAGGTGGCGTTCAGCGCGAAGAGAACGCGCAGCGGGTCGCTCGCGCCGAAAAATTCCGCCAGCGCTTCGCGGGTTTCGTACACGATTCGCCCGGCGGCGACCGAAAGGCGGTGACCGGAACGGCCGGGGTTGCCCCCGGCGCGTTCCAGAAAATCGCTCATCGCCGCCGAGACTGCGGAAGGTTTGGGGTAGGTCGTGGCGGCGTTGTCGAGGTAAATCATTTCGTCAAGGTGATGCGATATTCGCCTTCGGCTTCTTCGCTCACTTCAACGTTCCAGCCCGCCAGTTTGCCTGTCCGTTCGATGTTGGTTCGAGAGGTGAAGGAATCGCTGAGGACGACGAGCGTTCCCTTGCTGATCGCGTTTAACGCTTCGCGGGTGAGCATGGCAGGTTCCGGGCAGGAAAGCCCGCGCACGTCGAGGGTTTTGTTTTCCGTCATTTCAAACTCCTTTGCAAATTACGCCGAACGTTCGCGCATGGTCAAGCCGATGATGGAGAGGAGAATCAGCCCGATAATCACGGCGGCGGGACCGAACGCCCCAGTCCCCTTGGGCGAGCTGGCGAGACTGTATGTGTGGGCGATTCCCGCGCCCGCCAACATCCCAAAGACGAAGATGGCGGCGTCGGCGTCGCCTTCGCCGCTGAGGAAGACTTGCCGCCCAGGGCATCCGCCCGCGAGGGTGAAAGCTAACCCGGCGAGAACCATGCCGCCGAAGTTCCACAGCGTATCGGTATGCGCGACGGGCTGACCTTCAAAGCCCGCTTTGAATTGTCCCAGCGCGAGATTGGTAATCAGCGCCGCGACGACCAGCGCAATCACGCCGTTGAACAGGTGCATATCGCGCAGCAAGACGACGTCGCGCAGCGCGCCGACGGTGCAAAAGCGGCTGCGTTGAGCGAGGAAGCCAATCAGCAAGCCCGCGCCAAGCGCCAGCAAAAGTGGGGCGTGTTGGCTGCCGGGACCTTCTTTTGAGAAGAAAATGGGACCGACGGGATTGCCTTCCGCGTCGCGCCCGAAGAGCGGCGCGGCGACCAGCAAAACCAGCAAGACGACCGCGAAGACGGGCATTACCCAGCCGACCAGCGCGGAGGCGGGGCGGCTGCGCCCCAGGCTGAATCCGCGTTTGAGGAAGAAAATGCCAATCCCGATTCCGGTGAAGAGACCGAGAATGCCGGGAATGGCGTTCCAATCGCCGCCGCTCAGCCGCAGATAAGCGCGCCATGGGCAGCCAAGAAAGACCAGCGCGCCAATCATGGCGAACAGGCCGAGCAGGAAGCGAATCAACGGCGAAGAGCCGCCGCGCGGCTTAAATTCGCGGAAGAGCAGCGCGGCAATCAGCGCGCCCAGCACGAAGCCGATAATCTCCGGGCGAATGTATTGCACGACGGCGGCGCGGTGAAAGCCCAGCGCGCCGGCAATATCGCGGTTGAAGCAGGCGACGCAAATCCCCATGTTGCCGGGATTGCCGTATTTGACGAGGATGGGCGCAAGGACGCCGACAACCGCGCCGGTCAGGATGGGTCCCCAACGGGAGATGAGAAAATTGGAAATTGAACGCATGTTAAGGGTTCCTTTTGCTTAAATAAAATGAGTCTCCGCGCGCAAAGGCGGAGACTCGTGGAACCCTTATCGGCTGTGAATCAAGCCGGGGGGGACACGGTCAACCCGCCGCGCGTCAGAGTCGGATGCGTCACGCGCATCCATGTGCGTGTGGCTCAAGAACGGCGGAAGAGATCGGACACCGCGTCACCTCCTTTTATTAAATTCATGGCGCTATTCTACAAAACGTCTTCCTGCAGTAAAAGTGACAATCCTCATAAATTTTTTGTGAATTTGTTGATTTCGTCGAATTTTTTCCTTACGTTGCGGATATCTTCCCACATTTGCGCTTTGGGCGAGCCGGGCGCGCGCGATTGATTTCTCAGCAGATAAGAAGGGTGATAAATCGGCGTCAGCCAGCGTCCGTCCATCTCCACCCATTTGCCGCGCAGCGCGGTGATTCCGGTCTTTCGCAAGACGGATTGACAGGCGACGTTGCCGCTTAAGAGAATCACGCGCGGGTTCGCCAGACGGATGAGCTCGAACACATACGGGCGGTAATAATCAATCTCCGCGTCGTTGGGTTTGCGAAAGGTCGCGCCGCCTTCGCCGGGCGGCATCCGAAACACGGAGTTGATGATGTACACGTCGGCTTCAGGGTTGAAGTTTACGGCTTGTAGAATCTTATCCAGCAATTGCCCGGCGGGACCGACGAAAGGCTTGCCCTGAATGTTTTCCTGAGGTCCCGGCGCTTCGCCTATCAACATCAACTTCGCGTTGGGGTTGCCGCGGCTGACGACGACGTTCGTTCCCGCTTTGGCGAGCGGGTCGTCCTTCATGCCGCGCAGCGCGGCGATGGCTTCTTCCAAAGAGGAAAAGCGAGGGGCGAATAAATCGGACATGGCGCAATCTCCTGCGCGCAATTATAACCATTGCGGCGCGCGGCGAAAGCGCCGATGAAAACGGACGAGCCATGCGCGGCTTCTCGCTACCGAATATAATGGGCGCATGAAAACGTTCTGGACGCGCGATTCTTCGGTCCTGCTCGGCGGGTTTTTTCTCGTCATCTTTTTGATTGTTTATATCTGGCGGCCGCTGGCGGAAGAAGCGCTTGCTTACATGGATTGGAACGGACCCTGGTGGCTGTATTTCGATTGGCTGCTGGTGGGGATTTTCTTGTTGATGTCCGCGACGATCGTGGCGCGCGCGAACCTCAAAACCGATTGGCTCATCGTCTTCGTCGGAGCGTGCGGCGGGCTGGCGATTGAATCTTGGGGGACGCAGACCAATCTCTGGCATTATTACACCGCCGAGCGCCCGCCGTTGTGGATTATCCCCGCCTGGCCCATCGCCAGCTTGTCCATTGACCGCCTCGCGCGCTTGCTTCATTTCGCCGCCGCGCGGCTTGAAGCGGCGATAAAAAAGCCGAACGTCTTGCGCGCCGTGGAGGCGCCGCTGTATTGGACGGTCTTCGTTTCGTTTATGGCGCTCATGCTGCATTTCGTCTCGCCGACTTTCGATAAGTCTTACACCTGGCTGGCGAGCTTGCTTTGCCTGCTGTTGATTTTCACGCCTGTAGATTACCGTTTCGCGCTGCTGACCTTCGCCGCCGGCGCGGGGCTGGGATATTTCCTCGAACTGTGGGGAACGACCCGCGAGTGCTGGACCTATTACACGCTGCAAAAGCCGCCGCTGTTCGCGGTTCTCGCGCACGGTATGGCGGCGGTCGCTTTTTGGCGGGCGGGGCTGCTTTTGCGGCGCTTTTTCCCCAAGCCAAAGTTATAATTTTCTTGTTTGAACAGGCGGCGCGCGTTTCGCGCCGCGGAGACCCGACCATGAAGAAATTTTTAAGCCGCAAAGGGACGTCGTTTGAGCTGCAAGCGCTGGCGCTGGCGGGCGCGGCGTTGGCGGCGGCGCTGCTGGGATTGTTCCGTTACCTGAACGCCGGCGAAGGGCTGTTTGTCTTCCTCTCCGGGCTGGCGCTGCTGCTTGTTTCGCTGTTGGTCGCGGCGCGGCATCGCTTATGGGTCGCGCGGATTAGCGCCTTTATCGAAAGCCTGCCGCTCGACGTGTGGATGAACGACCAGGACGGACGCTGCTTTTTGCAAAGCGGCGAATCCCGCCGCCTGATGGGCGAAATGATTGGCAAAACGGCGGACGAGCTGCATCTGCCCGCCTCGCTGTGGAACGAATGGAAGTCGGACGCGGAGCGCGTGCGGCGCGGCGAAACGGTGTACCGCGAAGGCGCGCTGATTGCCGACGGCGTTTCGCGCGACGTTTTCACCATCCTCGCGCCCGTAATCAAAGACGGCAAGTTTCTTGGCTCGGCGGGGGTGAATCTCAACATCACCGAAAGAAAAAAGACCGAAAGAAAGTTTCAACGCACGGCGGAACAGCTCGCCATGTTGAACGACGTCGCCCGCGTCGTCGCCTCGCTGGGCAGCCTGGAAGAAGCGCTGAACCTCATCCGCGAGCAGGCGCAGCGCCTCTTTCCGGTGGACGCTTTTATGACGCTGCTCTATCACCCCGAAACCAACACCGTCTCTTATCCGCTGGTGTACGACAACGGCAAAAACTGGAAGGAAGCGGAACACGAGCTGCGCCTGGACATGCGCTCCTATGAAATTTTGAAAACGGGCAAGCCGCTGCTGGTGAACCTGACCGAAGAGGAATTTAAGAAGGTCGAAGAGAATAAAAATCGCACGTTGGTGGGCGACCGCGCCTCTAAATATCGTTCGTTTATCTACGCCCCGTTGATTGGGCGCGGCGGCGGGGTGATAGGCGTCATCGCCGCCATCAGCTATAAGTTCAACGCTTATAGCCCTAAGCATCTCAAACTGCTGGAAAGCTTCGCCCTGCACGCCGCCATTGCCATCGAAAATGCGCGGCTGTATCAGGCGCTGCAAAAGGAACTGGCGGAACGCAAACAAGCCGAGCAGGAAGTTTTGCAACTCAACGCCCGGCTGGAAGAGCGCGTCGCTCAACGCACGGCGGAACTGCGCGAAGCGAACGAAAGTTTAAGCGCCGAAAAAGCCCTGTTAGAGCGTTACGCCGGTCAGCGCGAAATCATGGCGGATATGACCGACATGCTGCAAGCCAGCCTCAATGCGCGCGAAGCCGCCGCCGTGATTGAAAACCGCGTGCGGCTGCTCTTCCCCAAATTGGACGGGGCTTTATATTTGCCGGGCGAAAGCGGGATGTTCGAGCCGGCTGCCGCGTGGGGCGTTGCGGCTGCCGAGCCGCAGCCTTACGCCCCCAACGATTGCTGGGCGCTGCGGCGCGGCAGACCCTATCGCTTTGGCGTGGAATTGCTGAACCCTTCCTGCGCGCACTTCCGCCAGCAAGCGCCCAATCACACCCTGTGCCTTCCGCTGCTGGCGCAAGGCGAAAGCGTCGGCGCGCTGCATCTTTTCACCGATTCCGAAGAAAATCAGTTAAGCGAGGAAGAGCGGCGGCTGGCCGAGACCGCCGCCAACAGCGCCGCGCTGGCTCTGGCAAATTTGCGCCTGCGCGAGAAATTGCGAACTCAGTCTGTGCGCGACGCGCTGACCGGGCTGTATAACCGCCGCTATCTGGATGAAATTCTGCCGCGTGAAATTCACCGCGCCGGGCGGGGCGGTCATCCCCTTAGCGTCCTCATGCTCGATATTGACCACTTTAAGGCGTTTAACGATTCCTACGGTCACGACGCGGGCGACGTCGTTTTGAAGAGCGCCGCGAAACTCATCCTTTCCCTTATCCGCGAAAGCGACGTCGCCTGTCGTTACGGCGGGGAAGAATTCCTCGTCGTCTTGCCGGAGACTTCGCTGGAAGCCGCCGTCAAGCGCGCCGAAGAAATGCGCGCCGCCTTTGAAAAGCATAGATTAACGTTCAACAATCAGCCGTTAGGTCAAGTCGCCGTTTCTTTGGGCGCGGCCGCTTACCCCCAACACGGCGAAAACGCGGAAACGCTCGTCAAATCGGCGGACGAAGCCTTATATCAGGCGAAGCGCAAAGGGCGCAATCGCGTGGAGATCAAAGCGTGAAGCGCGGCGCTCAACGCGGCGTTTCGTAAATCGTCGTTCCGCCTTGCTGAAAGATAATTTTCAAGCGCTCCTTGAATTTATCTTCATTGACGCGCATGGAAGCGCGTTCCAACCCGCCGACGTAAATGTAGCGGATGTTGTATTTCTTGATAATTTCTTGCGCCTCGTCCCAGCGCGCCGTGACGTAAAGCGTGAAGACGTCCTCGCGGCGTGTTTCTTGCGGGTCGTAGCTTCCGCGCCATTGCGCCTCGTGACCGGGCCAGCCGAGAACGGTCTGCAAGCCGGTGTGCGCCGAAACGCGCGCGTATCCGCTGTAACTATCGCCGACGGCTTCGACAATCACGCCGTTGGGAACGCTTCGCAAGAAGTCAATCGCGGCGGCTTCGTCGGGCGCTTCGCGTCTGACGCGGTCAAAGTCGTCCAGCGTGAAGCCGTAGAGCGGAGAAAACCCCCCGGTGCGCGTCGTCAGCCCGAGGGCGGGATATAACAGCCCGGCGAAGACGAGCAAGGCGAGCGCGGCGCGAAAAAGCAGGCTGCGCCAGCCTTGCAGCGCGTCGAGCAGGCGCGCCGTCCCATACGCCGCCGCCATGCTCCACAAAATCCACGCTTGATAATAAAATTTGAAGACGGTGTTAATGCGGTAGCCGAACTGGTCGCGCAGGTAAACGAATTCGGGAGCCAGAACCAGCAAAGCGGCGAGCGCGGCGAGGAGAATCGCAAAAGGCGCGGCGTCTTCGTCTTCTTGCGGGGCGGCGAATAACAGCGCCAGCGCGGGAACGAGGACCGCCAGCATGGTAAGCAGCCCGCCGATGTTTTGCAAACGGCGCAGCGAGGCGGCGGCGAAAAATTCGGGCGCGGTCATGCCTTGCGAGGCGAGAAACCACTGGACGTATTCCGGCTCGACGAAGGAGCCAAGCCAGCCTAGCAGCCAGGAGAAAGCCCACAGCCCCAGCGTCAAGCCCAAGCCCAGCGCAAAGGCGGGCTGCCAGCGGGGGGAAGTTCGCGCGGCGGCGTACGCGAGGAAGGCGAAGAGCGGGACGAGCAGAGTCCCCCACATCACCCACAGGTGCGCGCCGCGCGTCACGAACATCAGGTTGGGTAAAATTCCGCCCGCCTGCGAGGAAAATCCGAAATAAAAAGGCAGGTAGAGGAAAAAGGAAACGAAACCGAGCGGCGCGCCCAGCGCAATCATCTCTTCTATGCGCCGCCAGTTCCAACCTTCTTGCCTTGCGCGGGAAAGCGCATAAGCGAGGACGAACAAGCCGCCCGCGACGAGAATATCCCAGGTGTTGAGAAACGCCAGCCCGCCGAGAATCAGCGCGCCGAAGAAAAATTGGGGGTAGCCGAGTCGGATTTCCGTTCCGAAGAGGCGATTCTTTTCATCCCTGGCGGAGAGAAAGAGATTTAACGCAAAGGCGACCGCCAGCAGCGTGAAGGGAATCGCCAGCACGTGCGGGTGAATATCGCCGAGCAGAAAAGAAAAGAAGGGGAATTCGTCAATCACTTCGCGCGGGCTGCCGGTCAGGTCGTAATCTTGAATCACGCGCGAGGCGCGCCACCACCACAGGTAGCGGTCGGGAATCCACTGTCCCGGCTGAACGGGCGGGAGGCTGAGTTCTTTCATATCCAGCCATGTCCAGAAGCCGCTGACGTAGGTTTGCGCGGCGGGGTCGAATTTCCAAAAAAAGCCTTTGCGGTGCAGGACTTCTAACGCGGCTTCGAGATTCGAAACGAGCAGCAAGAACAGCGGGGCGAGGAACGAGCCGGTGAGCGGAGCGTTTCGGCTGGAAGGGGCGGAACGCGAAAGCAGGTTGTACAGGACGCCGAAAGAGCCGATTGCGCTCAGCCCGAAGGTGAGCGCGAGCATTAAGTTATGCGCCATGCTGGCGTTAATGCCAGAAATCCGCGCCAGCATGGCGGTCATCACATAGCCGAAGTAATAATAGGAGATGGCGTACCCCGAAAGCCATGGGTCTTGCGGGGGGAAAGTCGGCGAGCGCAGGATGCCGCTGATGAAAGCCAGTTCCATCGGCTTTTCGGCGCTGTATAGCTCCGGGTTGGCGGCGCGGGCGAAGGCGAGAAAACCGAACGCGACGAGGAATAAAACTTCGACGGAAAGAACGTAAGCCAGACGGGTTTTAATAAAGTCCGTTATCAGCGCGCGGAATCGGGCGAAGGCGAGCGCGCTCGCCCCGCCGAGCAGCGCCAGCGCGAAGAGCAGTCCGCCCAGGTCGTTTTGCGCCGCGCCGAGCGAGGCAAGCAGCCAGAAGAGGTACGCCCAAACAAGCAAGCCTGCCGCGCGCGCAAGCGCATATCCCCTATCCGCCAGAGCGGGGAAGAGGAGGTACGTTAGCGGGAAGGCGATCCAGCCGAGCAGGGCGACGACGATGTGCCAGACGAGGAAAGCAATCATAGCGGGAGGAGAAACCCTTGAAGATGAAGTCCCCCGATTATAACGCCGCCGCATGGCGCGCAGCGGCAAGAAGGCGTAAAATCGAAACGACGCAAGAGAGCGGGCGTTCAGGTTGAAGCGTCCCGCTCTTGCGTATCTCGTTCGCGTGAAAGGAGTTTCTCTTGTGATTTTTCACATTGCGCCCAAAACGGAATGGCTTGCGGCGCAGGCGCGCGGAGCGTATCTTGCGCCCAGCCTGCAAAGCGAAGGCTTCATTCACTGCTCGAAGGCGGAACAGGTCGTCCCCGTCGCTAACGCTTTTTATCGCGGGCGGAGCGGCCTGGCGCTGTTGGCGATTGACGAGACGAAATTGACGGCGGAACTGAAATGGGAGCCGCCCGCCGGCCTTCCCGCCGCGGGAATTTCGGAAAGCGATTTCTTTCCGCATGTGTACGGCGCGCTGAATCTCTCCGCCGTCGTCGAGGTCCGCGACTTTTCGCCGAATCCTGAAAGCGGGCTTTTTTCTTTTCCTGAAAAATAAAAAAAGTCCCAAAGGCGCAAGAAGCCTTTGGGACTTTTCGCTTGGAAAGGGCGTTAGTTCAACTTCGCCAGCACGTCGTTGGATTCCATCAACAGGTAATCCACGCCTTCGTATTTAAATTCCGTGCCGCTGTATTTGGCGAACAACACCTTGTCTTTCACTTTCAGTTTGATGCTCTCATCGTCGCCGACGGCGACCACTTCGCCGGTTTGGGGCTTTTCTTTCGCCGTTTCGGGCAGATATAAACCGGAAGAGGTCTTGGTCTCCTGTTCGAGCGGTTTGATGAGGACGCGAGTCCCCAGCGGTTGAATGTTGATTTTAGCCATGCGTGTATCTCCTGATGCGAGTTTTTTTGAAGAAGCGAATTTTACTTGATTCCGAGCAGCGCGTTAATCTTCGGGCGGTCAAACCCGATCACGATTTTACCGCCAATATCAATCACCGGCACGCCCATTTGACCGGAACGGCGCGCCATATCGCGCGCGGCGGCGGGGTCGCGGCTGACGTCGACGTCGGTGAATTTAATTCCCTTCTCGCGGAAATAGGCTTTTGCCATGTTGCAAAAAGAGCAGGTTGGCGTGCTAAATACCACGACTTTGGGCTGCGCTTTATTTTCTGTCATTTTCGTACCTCCGAAATAGTCTATGAATATAGATGCAAACCGGGCGCGGAAGTTACGCGCGGGATTGTTAATTTTTCGTATAAAACGGCGCGAGCAGGGCGCTTTCAGGTTGGTTGACTCGCGTTACGCGATTGGCGGAGACCGTCCACGAATGCCATCCACGAATTCACGAAAGCGCTCGCCGTATTCGAGCGTTCGTGACCCTATTCGTGAACGGTTTTGCATGCCAGTTCCGCCCGGAGGTAAAACTGAATGAGCCGTCTTCAGACGGCTTCGCAAGAAATAGCCCGGACATTCAATGCCCGGGCGGGAATGGCGCGCAAGCATCTTTCGGATTGGCAAAACCTCGCGCTACGCTTGTTCACGAGAGAGCCGCAAGATTTTAAGAAATTCTACCTACCGTTCGGTAGGCTTTTGCGGTATAATGAACCCGCGCAAGATGGAAAATATATAGCGCGCTTGCGAAAAGAAGTTTTTTTTAATTTGTATCAATCGCATTTCGCAAAGGAGAGTCGCCTTGAAAATCATCGCCTGCATCAAACAAGTCCCGGATTCGGAAGCGAAGGTAAAAGCCGAAGACGGGCGGGTATCATGGGGGGACGCGCCGCTGGTCATCAACCCGTTCGACGAATACGCGGTTGAAGGCGCGCTGCAACAGAAGGAAGCGCTCGGCGGCACGGTCATCGCGCTGTGCGTGGGGCCGGAATCCGCCAAAGAAGCGCTCAAACACGCGCTTGCCATGGGCGCGGACGAGGCCGTGCTGGTTTCGGATCCCGCCTTTGAAAATCTGGATACGGTCGGCGCGGCGCGCGTCCTCGCGGCGGCGATTCAAAAAATCGGCGGCGCGGATATGGTCGTCTTCGGGCGGCAGACGCTCGATAACGGCGCGGGGCTAACCGCGGCGCAAACCGCGCGCGTTCTGCGGCTGCCGCTGCTCAGCCTCGCGGGCAGCGTCAAAGTCGAAGGCGAAGTCGCTACCGTCGAGCGCGTCATCGAAGAAGGAAAACAGACCGTCAGCGCCAAACTGCCCGTCGTCGTCAGCGTGGTGCAAAGCATCGGCGAGCCGCGCTACCCTTCCTTCATGGGCATTCGCAAAGCTTCCAAAGCGAATATCCCCGTCTGGTCGGCGGCGGACCTCGGCGTCGCCGTCTCCGCTCCTGTCGTCCAGCGGCTCGAATTGCTCAACCCGCCCAGCGTGGAAAAGGAAGTGCAAATGATTAGCGGCGAAACGCCGGAAGAAATCGCCGAAGCGCTTGCCGATAAAATCCTCGCGGAGAAAGTCTTATGAAAACCTTCGTTTACGTTGACCACTTCAAAGGCGAAGTTCAGCCCGCTTCGTGGGAAGCGCTGGGGCTGGCGAAAACTCTCGGCGGGGCGTTGGCGCTGGTCTTCGGCAAGGACGCGGAAGCCGTCGCCAAACTGGCTTTGGAATACGGCGCGGATGAAGTTCTGCTGGCGGACGACTCCGCTTTGGAAGAGTACCGCGCCGAGCCATATGCTTCCACTCTTTCGGCGCTCGCGCAAACGCACGCCCCCGATTTGATTCTGCTTCCCGCCACCACCCGCGCTCGCGAAATGGCGGCGATGGCGGCGGTGGATTTGAACGGCGGCGTCCTCGCCGACGTTTCGGCGCTGGAAGCCAACGGCGATTCCCTCGTCTTTACCCGTCCGATTTACGAAGGCAAACTGCTCGAAAAGACGGCTTGTTCCGCCAAACCGATTCTGGCGACCATCCGCCCGCGCGCCTTCCCCAAGCCGAAGCGCGAAGAAGGCAAAAGCGGAACGATAACCAGAGTCGAGGCGAAAGGCGAAGCGCTGACTGAAGTGAAAGGCTACGCCGCTTCCGAAAGCGCGGTCAACCTGGGCGACGCTTCCGTCATCGTTTCCGGCGGGCGCGGCGTTTCCAATAATCCCGCCCTGGGATTGGACGAAAAAGCCACCGCGCAAAAAGGCTTCGAACTGATTGGCGAACTTGCCTCCGTGTTGGGCGGCGCGGTCGGCGCTTCCCGCGCGGCGGTGGACGGCGGATACATCCCCTACGCTCATCAAGTCGGTCAGACGGGCAGAGTCGTCTCGCCCGATTTATACATCGCCTGCGGCATTTCCGGCGCCATTCAACATCTGGTCGGCATGAGAAATTCCAAAGTGATTGTCGCTATCAACAAAGACCCGGAGGCGCTCATCTTCAAGCAGGCGCATTACGGCGTGGCGGGCGACCTGTTCCAGATTGTCCCCGCGCTGACGGCGGCGTTCAAAAAGAAGCTGGGGAAGTAGCCGCTAGAAATTAAAAAAAACCGCCGGGCGAAACTGCCGCGGCGGTTTTTTTCTTTTACATTCCCGTCGCCAGCGAGACGGCGAACAAGACGAGCATGAACAAAACTTGAAGGGCGAAGAGCGCGGCGAAGACATAGACAATCCACGTCCACGCCGAAGCGGTTTTGGAAGACGGCGGGCTGAGCCGCCTGCCTTCCGCCGCCGCCCGCGAATATTCGACCGCCTGCGCGAGACTCTGCGCCCAAACGAAGCCCGCCGCGCTTTCTTCGACGGGGATTTTGATTCCGCCAAACGAGCCAATCGGCGCCCCGGGCCGATTCGCTCCGCCCGTCAGCGTCGCCGCGGAAAAGACCAGCGCGTCCGCTTGTAAAGAATCGGGCGGCGAGTCCGCTTCTATGACGTTGAGCGAAATTTCGGGGGCGAGCCGCGAAAACAAAGCCTGCGCTTCCGCGCCAAACTTCCCGTTGTGATTCAAAACCGCCACGACGAATCTCTTGCGCTTCGCCTCCATTTCATCCGCGCGAAACTCGTTATCTTTTCGCAACGCCGAAAGGTGATAAAGCAGCAGCGCGGCGAAGACGACCAGCGATTGCAGCGCGTTCAACGCGGCATTAAGCGAATTTTCTTCTCCGCCGCCCAGCGCGACGCTGATGAGGTTGAATATCAGCCCGCCCGCCGAAACCATCACTCCGATCACAGCCGCGAACAACACGAGGTAGAGATACGTCTTGCGAATGGCGGAACGCCTTGCGTCCGCGCCCGCTTCGCTCGCTTCCAGCGCCTGAGCTTGAAGCGGACGCCACGCCAGCAGCCAGAGCGGCAGCCCCGCCGCCAGAAAGGCGAGCGCGCTCGATAACGGAGAGGCGAATCCGCCTGCGGCGAGGTAAGTTTGCGCGGTCAGCAAGTCTATCGCCAGCGAGAGCAAAGAGACGGCGGCGAAGGTCGTCGCCGCCAGCCCGACGAGCGCCAGGGCGTAAAAATACAGGCGGCGTTTGCCGGCGCGTCGCGCCGGTTCTTCCTCAAATTCAAACTGGCGATTCAACCACTTGCCGTAATACGCCCAGAGGACGGCGAAAGGAACGCCGACGGAGAGCGGGACGCCAAGCTCCTGAATAAAATCGGCGGCTTTTTGGGGCTTGCCCAACAGCTGCATGAGAATCGCGTAGAGCAGCTCGCCGCCTGAGGTCAAGACGGTCAGCGCGCTCCCCAGCGTCAGCAGGTAAAGGATTCCGAGCCGCAGCAGGGATTCTCTTTCGCAAGATTCTACGAGCGAGTCTTGCAGCAGCTGCCACGCGAAAAACCAGACGGGCGCGCCCACGAGCAACAGCGCGACGGCGTTCACGGCGGTTTCGCCGCCCAGCCCGCCCAGCGTGGCGGCAGGGGAAAGTTGCAAAGCGTAGCGGAGCGCCTGCTGCATCCCAAAGACGACGAAGGTCAAGCCGTAAAGCGACCACAAAAAGCGCGCCAGACGGCGAACCTCGACGAAGTTTTCCTTTTCGGTCAACGTTTTCCACTCGCTTTGTAAAACGTTCCAAAAATAGGCGGCGATGAGCGCGTTCACCGCGAGGGCAATCAGGTTGTCGCTCCATGTTTGCGTTCCGCCAAAGACCGCGCGCGCGGCGGAAAGACGCGCCGCGCCGAGAAGAGCGCGGTTGATGATGGCAAGGACGTTCTGCGCGGCGGGAATGAGAGTCGCCAGCAAGATTCCGTAAAGGAAGACGGCGCGCAGCGTCGCGCTTTTTTCCTCTTCCTCTTTGGCGGAAACGCGCTGCGCCCACAGCCAGTGGATAAGGAAGATGGGCGCGCCGACGAGAATCAGCGAAAGCGCTTGCGCGAGCGCCGAGGCGCTATCCACAACTTCGCGCCCCGTCATCGAGCGCAGCAGCCCGACGACGCCCCACAATACGACCTGCGCGCTGATAAACGAGACGGCGTAAAAATAAAGGCGGCGGACAGTTTTCATGGGGAATCCTTTCAGGGCGTTTTTTGATACCAGTTATAAGCCCAAAAACTGAACGGCATGGCGCTGAGCTTCCACGCGCCGTTTTGCCGAACCAGCAGCGCGCGGTCGGGGCTGGAATAACGCCCGGAGAACGGGTCGGCGTTTTCATAATACACTGTCAGCGAGACCGTCGCCTCGTCTCCTTGAATCTGCGCTTCGCCTACTTCTATGCCGACGTTGGCGGGATTCGCCGCGCCGTTGAAGAACGCCTGACGGAACTCCTCGTAAGTTGGCTTGTTTTCCATGTCGGCGAGATAGCCGTAGGCTTTTTGATAATCGCGGTTGAGGACGGCGAGGACGTAATTGTGAACGACGCCTGCAGGGGCGGAATCGTCCACGTATTCGCGCGCGCCGTCGCGCCGCAAAAAGAACAACGTCAGCGAAAGGACGACCAGCGCGGCGATTCCGATAAGAATGCCGGTAAGAAATTTATCCTGTTTCATAAGCGTCTCTCCTTACTTCGATTCTATGGGGTTTCGGCGCAAAACGCAAACTGGCTTTTTTGCTTTTTCGCTTTCGCTCGCGGTATACTTGCGGCAGTTTCTATTCACAGGAGAAAAATATGACCGCATCCGCCCCCCGCTGGAATTTAACGAACGTCTTCCCCGCTCTCGATTCCAAACAATTTAAGAGCGCGCTCAAAAAACACGCTTCCATGCTGGACGAATTGGAAGCCTTTTTGAAAAAAGCCGCAAAAGCCGACGCAAAGACCAACCCGAACAAGCTCGGCAAACTGCTAGGCGAAGCGGTGGAACGCTTCAACGCGCTGTTCGAGCTTTCCGCGACCGTCAACGCTTATATCTACTCTTTCGTCACGACCAATTCGCGGGATAAAGAAGCCCTGCGCGCGCTCTCCGAGTTCGAGCAAACCTCCGTGCAGGCGAGCGCGCTCAACACCCGCTTTCAGGCTTGGGTTGGCAAACTCGGCAAGGCAGCCGTCAAAAAAGCCGCCAAAACCAACGCCTCGGCGAAGGCGCACGAGTTTATTTTGCTCGAAGCGGTGGAACAGTCGAAGTATATGATGAGCGAGGCGGAAGAAATCCTCGCGGCGGAAATGACGCTCAGCGGCGGCAACGCTTTCGGCAAGCTGCAAGGCACGGTCACTTCGCAAATGTCGGTGGATTTCGAGCTGGACGGCGAAAAGAAAAAACTGCCCATGCCGGCGCTGATTAACCTCCGCTCGCACCCCGACGAGGCGACCCGCCGCCGCGGCTACGAAGCCGAAAGCGCCGCGTGGGAAGGCGTGAAGGAAGTCCTTGCCGCCTGCTTGAACGGCGTGAAAGGCGAAACCATCACGCTGGATAAAAAGCGCGGGCGCGAAGACAATTTGCACGCTTCCATTGACATGGCGCGCATGGACCGCGCCACCCTCGAAGCGATGCTCGGCGCGATGCGCGATTCCTTTCCCATGTTCCGCCGCTACTTCCGCCACAAGGCGAAACTGCTCGGCAAGGAAAAACTCGCCTGGTGGGATTTATTCGCTCCGATGGGCAAAACCAGCAAAGTCTATTCCTTCGACGATGCGCGCGATTTCATCGTGACCCAGTTCGCAACTTTCTCCCCCGAATTGGGCGCCTTCGCCCAGCGCGCCTTCGACAACCGCTGGATTGACGCCGAACAGCGCGACGGCAAGCGCGGCGGCGCGTTCTGCATGGGACTTCCCGCCGTCAAGGAAAGCCGCATCCTCTCGAACTTCGACGGCTCTTTCGACCAGGTCGGCACGCTGGCGCACGAGCTCGGTCACGCCTTCCACAACGAATGCGCCTTTCAGGCGGACAAGACTATCTTGCAGCAGCAAACGCCCATGACGCTGGCGGAGACCGCCTCCATCATGTGCGAAACCATCGTCACGGAAGCCGCGCTCGCTTCCGCTTCCGACCGCGACGAAGTCCTTGCCATCCTCGAAGCGCAGCTCAACAACGCCTCGCAGGTGATTGTGGATATTTATTCGCGCTATCTGTTTGAAAAGGAAGTCTTCGAGCGCCGCGCGCAAGCGGAACTTTCCGCCGACGAAATCAACGACATTATGGAACGCGCGCAAAAAGCGACCTACGGCGACGGGCTGGACGAGCGCTACCTGCAAAAGTTCATGTGGACATGGAAGCCGCATTACTATTCCAGCGGGCTGGCGTTTTACAATTACCCCTACGCCTTCGGCTTGCTGTTCGCCACGGGCTTATACGCCGTCTATCAAAAGCGCGGCGCGGATTTCGTCCCCGATTACAAGAACCTGCTCGCTTCGACGGGCGAAAATCGCGCGGCGGAGCTTGCCGAGCGTTTCGGAATTAACATTCGCGCCAAGAAGTTCTGGGCGGATAGCCTTGCCATCATTGGCAAACAAGTGGAGCGCTACTGCGAATTGTAAGCGCGCGAGTTTAAAGAAAAAGCCGCCGCCGGAAACGATGCGGCGGCTTTTTTGTCTCGCTAGCTAAAAGCTTGAATGCCCGTCTGCGCCCTGCCGAGAATCAGCGCGTGAATATCGTGCGTGCCTTCGTACGTGTTCACCGCTTCTAGATTCATCACGTGGCGGATAACGTGATACTCGTCCGAAATTCCGTTGCCGCCGTGCATATCGCGGGCTTGGCGGGCGATTGCCAGCGCCTTGCCGCACGAATTCCGCTTGACGAGCGAAATCATCTCCGGGGTCGCCTTATCTTCGTCCATCAGCCTGCCCACGCGCAGGACGGCTTGCAAACCGACGGTAATTTCCGTCATCATATCCGCCAGTTTGAGCTGAATCAACTGAGTCGCCGCCAGCGGACGCCCGAACTGCGGGCGGTCCAGCGTGTATTGCCGCGCGGCATGCCAGCAAAATTCCGCCGCGCCCAGCGCGCCCCAGGCAATGCCGTAACGCGCCTTGTTCAGGCAGCCAAAGGGACCTTTCAAGCCCTTGATTTCGGGAAACATATTTTCTTCGGGGACGAAGACTTCGTCCATCACAATCTCGCCGGTGGAGCTGGCGCGCAGGCTGAACTTGCCTTCGATTTTCGGCGCGGAGAGTCCCTTCATCCCTTTTTCTAAAATGAAGCCGCGAATTTCGCCTTCCAGCTTCGCCCAAACGATGAAAATATCGGCGATGGGCGAATTGGTAATCCAGGTCTTGCTGCCGCGCAGCACATAGCCGCCGGCGACTTTCTGCGCGCGCGATTCCATGCCGCCGGGGTCGCTGCCGTGGTTCGGCTCGGTCAGTCCGAAGCAGCCGATAATCTCGCCGCGGGCGAGGCGCGGCAGATACGTTCGCTTTTGCTCTTCCGTGCCGTAGGTCAAAATCGGGTGCATCACCAGCGAGCTTTGCACGCTCATCGCGCTGCGGTAGCCGCTGTCCACCCGCTCCACCTCGCGGGCGATGAGTCCGTACGCCGTATAGCTCAGCCCCGCGCCGCCGTATTCTTCAGGGGTGGTCGGTCCCAGGAAGCCCATCGCGCCCATTTCGTTCATAATCTCGCGGTCGAATACTTCGCGGCGATTCGCTTCGAGAACGCGCGGCATTAACTTTTCCTGACAATACCGTCGCGCCGCGTCGCGGATCATGCGTTCTTCGCCGTCGAGCTGCTCGTTGAAAAGCAGCGGGTCGTCCCATTTGAAAGCGAATGCAGTCATAGCGCCTCGCAATGAAGAAAATGAAAGTCGCGGGGGATTGTATCAAAGATTGCGCGCCCGTATCGCCGGTTGATTGTTTTTGAATATTTTTTATAATATTTTTCTTATAAATTTGTCGTATCATCAAGCCGATAAGAGAGGAGGTACGACTATGAAGTGGCAATGGAAACTTGGAAGATACGCCGGCGTTGACGTGTACGTTCACGCCACTTTTCTGCTGTTGCTCGGCTGGGTTGGGTTCAGCCACTGGCTGGAACATAAAAGCTGGGCGCAGGTCTTAAACGGCGTGTTGTTTATTCTGGCGCTGTTTTTCTTCGTGGTCTTGCATGAATACGGTCATGCGCTGACCGCCCGCAAGTTCGGGGTAAAAACCCGCGACATTACGCTCTATCCCATTGGCGGCGTGGCGCGGCTGGAGAGAATGCCCGACAAGCCGATTGAGGAATTATGGGTCGCGCTGATGGGGCCGGCGGTGAATGTGGCGCTCGCTGCGGGACTCTTCGCGTACCTGTACCTGACTTCCAGCCTTGTGCCGCTGAACGAATTGACCGTCGCTTCGGGCAGCTTTATCGAACGGCTGATGACGGTGAACCTCACGCTCGCGCTGTTCAACCTTATTCCGGCTTTTCCGATGGACGGCGGAAGAGTCCTTCGCGCCATCCTGGCGATGAACATGGATTACGTCAAAGCGACCCAAATCGCCGCGAACGTCGGGCAGGGGTTGGCGTTGTTGTTTGGTTTGATTGGTTTGTTTGGGAACCCCATGTTGCTTTTCATCGCCTTCTTTATCTGGATTGGCGCTTCGCAGGAAGCCAACATGACGCAAGTGCGCAACGCCCTCAGCGGAATTCCCGTCGGGCGCGCCATGCTGACCGAATATCACACCCTCTCGCCACGCGACCCGCTTTCCCGCATAGCGCAATTGATTCTCGCCGGTTCGCAGCATGATTTCCCGGTGATGGAAGACGAGCGCGTGGTCGGAGTCGTCGCTCGCGACGATTTCCTCTCCGCGCTCACGCAGCACGGGCAGAATATCGCCGTCTCCGCCGTTATGCGGCGCAACCCGCCGGAGGTGGATTCTTACGACATGGTGGAAAACGCGCTCACCCGCATTCAGGAATCCGGCTTCCCGGCGCTGCCTGTCACGCACGGCGGTCGGCTGGTGGGAATGGTCACCGCCGAAAACATCGCCGAATATTTGATGATTCGCTCCGCGTTGCAGACTTCGCGGGCAATGATTTCAACATGACGGACGAATGTCGGAAAACTCTTAAACGCGAATTTTTATCTTTGCTGATGCTTCCCATTTGTTCCGATGGGGAGTAGCCGCCCGAAACCCGGGTGGGGCAGCCGCCAATACGGATTTTTATCCCGGCTGTTCTGTCAAAGGCAAGACCATCGTCCATTTGTTTTGGCGGTGGTCTTTTGGTTTATTTGCGTCGGCGGTTGAACGGTCATGCAAGGAACGCGAGGGATGCATCGCGAAACCGTCGGTCAATGAAAAGCGCTTTCCCGGTATGTTGGTTTCGGCGCGCCGCCCGTCCAATCAGCGGCGCACAAAAAATGTGAGGTAAATAATGTTAGACCAAATCGAAGCGACAGTCTTATCTTCCCTGCAAATGATTTTCGACCAGTTTGGCTGGGCGGGCGCGTTTGCTTCGATGGCGTTCGAGAACGCCACGGGTATCAGGCCGAGCGAGATGATCCTCGCTTTTGCCGGTTGGATGTTGATTGAACGTCATGGCGTCGCCCCGAGTTTTATCTTTGTTGCGGGAATGTACGCCGGGTTTGGCAGCGCAATCGGCGCGTCTATCACCTATTGGGTGGCGCGCATTGGCGGGCGCCCGGTGATTGACCGCTTTCTTAAATTTTTCCGCATCGCCCCCGCGCTGGTGGACGAGGCTGAAAATCAAATGCAGGAATGGGGCGCGGGAATCGTGTTGAGCGGGCGCGTCATCCCCGGGCTGCGGACGTTAATCAATATCCCCGCGGGTATCGCGCGGATCCCCTTTCTTAAATTTTTTACAGCCGCCTTCGTTGGCGCGTATATTTGGCGCACCCTGCTCATCGGCGCGGGCTATGTGCTGGGCTATGAGTGGAAGCTGATCAGCGAATATATCAAAACTCACCTGCCTCTGGTGTTATCATTGGGCGCGCTCGCAATTGGCGCGTACATCGCGTACCATTACCGCGAACGCATCCATGCGATGACGAGGCGCAAATTTCAACCCAAACTGGACAATGAATCATGAGTTGGCATACGCTGAATATTAAGGAAACTGTCGCGACTTTGAATACCGACGGCTATAAAGGTCTGACCGGCGAAGAAGCAAAAAAACGGCTGGCTGAAAACGGCGCAAACGAACTGATTGAACGCGGCGGGCGGACTCCGTTGCAAATTCTTTGGGAGCAGCTCACCGCCACGATGGTTTTGATTCTTATTGCGGCGGCTGCGCTTGCCGGGCTGCTGGGCGATTACAAGAACTCCGTTTCGATTCTTGCCATCGTCGTCTTGTACGCTTTGCTCGGGTTCTTTCAGGAATATCGTGCCGAGCAGGCGATTGCCGCGCTGAAGAAGATGTCGGTCCCGAATGTGCGCGCGCTGCGCGACGAGGGGCTGAAAGAAATCTCCGCGCGGGAACTGGTTCCCGGGGATGTGATTCAACTCGAAACCGGAAACGTCGTCCCCGCTGATCTGCGCCTGCTGGAGGCGGTGAATCTCCGCGTTCAGGAGGCTGCGCTCACCGGCGAATCCGAGCCGATTGAAAAGCACACCGCCGCCCTTTCCGGCGAAGACCTGCCGCTCGGCGACCGCCGCAACATGGGCTACATGGGAACGGTGGTCACGCAAGGACGCGGACTCGCCGTCGTAGTTGCGACGGGCATGAAGACCGAACTTGGCAAAATTGCGGATTTGATTCAACAGGTCAAGCAGGAGGAGACTCCGTTGCAAAGGAGGCTCGACCAGCTGGGCAAAACCCTCGCAGCAATCGGGGTGGGCATTGCCGCCCTGATATTCGTTTTGGGGCTGGCGCGCGGCGACGAAATTCGTCACATGCTGCTCACCGCCGTCAGCGTCGCCGTAGCTATTGTCCCCGAAGGTCTTCCTGCTGTGGTCACCATTACCCTCGCGCTTGGCGCGCAGCGTATGTTAAGTCGTCAGGCGCTGATTCGCAAACTGCCCGCCGTCGAAACGCTTGGCTCGGTCACGGTGATTTGCTCCGACAAAACCGGCACGCTGACCGAAAATCGCATGACCGTCGTCGTGTTGGATGTCGCCGAACACGCGCTTGACCTGACCGAAGAAATCGGGCGCGGAGGCGTTTTGCGCGCCACGCGCGGACTCGGCGCGCCCGCGCAATCATCGCTTTCCCTCGCGGCAATCGGCGGCGCGTTGTGCAACGACGCCAAATTGATTGATACCGGCGACGACAAATATCACACCCTCGGCGACCCGGCCGAAGGCGCGTTGGTCGCGGCTGCGGCAAAGATGGGCTATTGGAAATCCTCGCTCGATTCTTCCTTCCCCCGCGCGGCGGAACTGCCCTTCGATTCGGAACGCAAGCGCATGACCACCGTTCATCACCTCGAACAATACGACCCCGCCATGCTTTCGGGGTTGAGCGTGGGCAGCCACCGTTATATCGCCTTCACCAAAGGCGGCGTTGACGTGATGCTGGACGTGGTCAGTCATGTATGGGCGGATGGAAAATCGCAGTTGATGAGCGGCGAATGGCGCGCCAAGATCGAATCCTCCAATGAACGGCTGGCAAAAAAGGGAATGCGCGTATTGGCGGTCGGCTTCCGCCTGTTGGATTCCATCCCCGAAGTTATTCAAACCGATTTGGAACAGAATATTACGCTGGTGGGACTCTTCGGGATGATTGACCCGCCGCGCAGCGAAGTGAAAAACGCGGTTGCGGCCTGCCGCGCCGCCGGGATTCGCCCCGTGATGATCACCGGCGACCACCCGCTAACCGCCATCGAAATCGCGCGGCAATTGGACATTGCCGATAACGGCGCGCGCGCGCTTACGGGAGTCGAGCTCGAAAACCTCTCCTTTGACGAATTGAAAAACGTCGTGGATGACGTCAGCGTGTTTGCCCGCGTGGCGCCCGAGCACAAGCTCAAAATTGTGCAAGCCTTGCAGGAAAGGGGACATATTGTTTCGATCACCGGCGACGGCGTGAACGACGCGCCCGCCCTGCGCCGCGCGGATATCGGCGTGGCGATGGGCATTACCGGCACGGACGTCTCCAAAGAAGCGTCCGACCTCGTATTGCTCGACGATAACTTTGCGACCATCGTCGCTGCCGTCAAGGAAGGGCGCGCCATTTATGATAACATCCGCAAGTTTGTGCGCTTCAGCGTGGCGGGCAACATCGGCAAAGCGCTGGTCATGTTGCTTGCGCCGTTCTTGGGGAAGCCTCTGCCTTTGCTGCCATTGCAACTGTTGTGGTTGAACCTGCTCACCGACGGCCTGCTGGGGCTGGGCATGGGCGTGGAAAAACCCAAACCTGACGTGATGCTTCGCCCGCCTTACCAGCCCGGCGAAAGCGTCTTCTCACGCGGAGCGGGGCTGCAAACCGTCTGGGCCGGCGCGTGGATAGGCGTGCTGGCGCTGGCGCTCGGCTCGTGGTATTACTTCGGCGGGCGCCCCGAATGGCGGACGATGATTTTCACCTCGCTGGCTTTCATGCAAGTCTTTCAGGCTTTGGCTTCGCGCTCGAATAAAGAGTCGCTCTTCAAAACGGGCGTCATGAGCAAGCCGCTGTTGGCGGGCATGGCGCTGTTGGTCGTCGCGCTGCAGATATCTGTCGTCTATCTTCCCCCGCTGGCGAGTTTCTTTGAGGTCGTCCCGTTGAGCGCCGCTCATTTCGCCGTCGCCGCAGCGACGGGCCTCCTGGTGTTCGCCGCCATAGAGTTGGAAAAGCTCTTTCAGCGCCGAACCGGCCTGACGCAATAAAAAAAAAACGGCTCGTTCCGCGTTTGGGACGAGCCGTTTGCTTTTTGGGAGGGGATGCTACTTCTTCGGCAAAATCACCACTTTGCGATACGGCTCTTCGCCGGAACTTTCGGTGGTGACGGCAGGATGATTGCGTAACTCAATGTGAATCGCGCGGCGTTCGTTGGCGGGCATCGGCTCTAACACGGCGCGTTTGCCGGTCTTGACGACTTGCTCCGCCATGCGCAGCGCCAGTTGCTTTACCTGCTTTTCGCGGCGGCTGCGATAGCCTTCCACGTCCACGTTCAGTTGCGCCCATTGCCCCGTTTGCTTGCCGACAATCAGCGAGGCGATATATTGAAAGGCGTTGAGCGTTTCGGCGCGCTTGCCGATAAGGGCGGTCAAATCGTCGCCGCGCACTTCCACATGGATAATCCGGCGCTCCGGCGAGCTGCTCTCGTCGTATTGCGCGCTGACCTGCGCCTTCATGCCGAGATAATGAATCAATTTGGAAACGACGGCTTCGGCGGATTCCAGCATTGGGTCGGTGGCTGCGGTGAGGTCTTGGGAGAGCGCCGGCTTGGATTCTTTTTTTGCCGCGCGAGGCGGCGCGGACCTGGCTGGCTTTTCCTTCTGCGGGCGCGGCTCTTTTTTCGGCGCGGCGGATTCCTTGCGCGCGGGCGGCGGGATAACCTGCTGCGGCGGCGGAGTCGGCGGCGTCGGCGGATTCACCGTCAGGCGCACGCGCACCTGTCTGCCCCCCAGCCCGAACAATCCCTTGCTGCCCGAGTCGAGGACTTCTATCGAAACCGCGTCGGCGGTCAGACCCAGTTGCGCCAACCCTTGCGCGATGGCTTCTTCCACCGTCGGCGCAATGATTTCCAGCGTGGTTTGCTCGGTCATGGCTTCCCTCCTATTTTTTTTCTGGCAGGCGTCGTCGTCTTGCCGCCGAACAGGCTAGACCAGTTGGCGCGCCCTGTGGCTGCGTATTGAACGATACCCAAAATGTTGCTGGTGATGAAATACACCGAAATGCCCGAAGGCAAAGTCAGCGCGAACCAGCCGAGCATCAGCGGCATCATCAGCGACATTTGCTTCGACATCATGGCGCTCTGGTCGTTGGGGTCGGCGTTGGCGGGCATGGTCAGTTTCGATTGCAGGTAGGTCGTCGCCGCCACAACCACCACGAGGACGTAATACGGCTCCGGCTGACCGAGATTCATCCACAGGAATTTGCTGTTGAGCGGGATGATGTTTTCAATGTTTTGGAAAGAATAGACCGTGCGCGCCAGTTTGAGCATATCGAACGGCGTGGCGGCGAGCGAGCGCGTCACGCTTTGATACAAGCCAATCAAGATGGGCAGTTGAATCAGCGTCGGCAGGCAGGAGGCGAAGGGGTTGATTCCGCGTTCTTTGTAAATTCGCATTTGTTCCTGCGCCAGCTTTTCGCGGTCTTTGGCGTATTTCTTTTGAATCTCCAGCCATTCCTTGTCGGTTTGAAGTTCCTGCATGGCTTGCGCGCCTTTCACCTGCGCGGCGTTGAGGGGCCAGGTGACGGCGCGAATCAGCACGGTGAACAAAATAATCGCCAGACCAAAAATGTGCGGGCCGTGACCAAGAACGTCGTAAATCCACAACAAGATGTTGGTCATCGGTTGAACGATAAGCAGTTCCCACATGGGTTATTTTCCTTATTCTATTTTTGCGGGGCGAAATTCCAAACCAGCTTGCCGTCCGCGTCGTAAGCGACGAGGGCGTAGTCAGCCTGATAAGGCGCGACGAGGACAAGCTCGCCGGCGGCGACGGGCGGGCTGTAGAGCTTTCCGCCGGGAGTCTTTTCCCACAGGATGTTTCCGTCGAGGTCGAGGGCGAGCAAGACGCCGTCTTGCGCGTTTTTGCCTTCCACCGCGGCGTAGAGACGCTCTCCCGCTAGCAGCAGGCTCGCCGTCACGGAATCGTTCGCGCGTTTCACTATCCAGTTTTGTTTTCCGCTGGCGCGTTCCACCGAGACGATGTTGCCGCTCAGGTCGCCGTAATACAGCGCGTCCGCGGTCAGCGCAGGCGAGCCCCACACCCAGTCTTGCGTGTTGGCGAAAGGTTTCATCGTCCCGTCGGCGGAGACGAATTGAATCACGGAGTCGAAGGAAGCGGCATACACGCCGCCTTCTCCCAGCGCGGGGCTGCCCGGCGCGGCGCCGCCCAGCGTTACGCTCTTATTGGAAAAATCTTTCAGGCTGACGAGGTACAAATGGCGGTCGAGCGAGGCGACGTATAGCGTCTGTTCGTCGGCGACGGGCGCGGACCACAGCGCGCCGCCCAATTCCAGCGGGTCGGCGGCGGGCTTGCCGTTTAAATCGAGGAGGTATAAAAATCCGTCGGAGTTGGGGGCGTAGATGGTTTCGTTGAGGACGAGCGGAGAAGCCAGCCAGGCGCCTTTCGCGCCGGCGACCGACCAGTTTTCTTTCCCGCTTTTGGCGTCGAGGCTGTAAAACAGGTGATTCGGTCCCGCGCTGCCGACCAGCAATTGACCGTCGGCGGTTAAGACGGGCGCGGCGTAGAAGACGGCTTTGTTATCCGCCGCGGCGGGGAAGCGCCAGATTTCTTTGCCGTCTTTTAAATCTACGGCGTACACAAAAGCCCCGCCGGAAAGGTACGCGCGTTCGGAATCGGCTGCGGCGGCGCTCCAGCTATGAGCGAGGGGCGCGCCCGAACACGCGCCAAGCAGCAGCGAAGCGAGAATCGCCGCCAGCGCAATCAAGAGAAAGCGTTTGGTATTCAATTTTTAACTACTCCTGTTAAAAAGACCCGACAGGTTGAGTTGAAAACCTGTCGAATCCGTCGTCGTTTATTTCACCGGGTCGTATCCGCCGGGGTTGAAAGGATTGCAGCGCAGCACGCGCCAGGCGGCCATCAACGAGCCTTTGATCACGCCGTATTTATACACGGCTTGATAGCCGTAATGCGAACACGACGGATAGAAGCGGCAGGTGTTGGGCGGCAGGTTGGGAGAAACGACCATCTGATACAAACGAATCAACGCCAGCGCGAGAATGCGCGGCAGATTGGCGAGCGTGCGCGGCACGTCGCGCAGACGCGGCTCGTCGGAATAATCGTGCAGGTGGAAGTGCGGTTCACTCATCCGCGGGGAGGATTTTTGCGCGGCGCAATAGATGAATGAGCGCGGCGCGGGTTTCTTCCAACGTGGCGGAAGCCAGCGCCGGGCGGGCAATCAGCGCGACGTCCCAATTGGCGGGTAGAGATTTTAACAGCGGGCGAATCGCTTCGCGTAGGATGCGCTTTGCGCGATTGCGCTGCACCGCCGAGCCGACCGCTTTGCCGGCGGCGACGCCGACGTGAATCGGATGCGGCGTTTCGCTTTCTTGCGCTAATAACACAACAAGCGGGTGAGCGTACGACTTGCCCGATTGCCGCACCCGCTTGAAGTCTTCTGTCCGGGTCAGACGAAATTTTTTCTGCACCCGCGCCTCTTCGTTCGCGCCCACGCGCGCCGAGGGTTACCAGCGAACGCGCTTGACGTGTCCGTTGGATTTGACGGTCAGTTGATAGCGTCCGCGCAGGCGGCGGCGTTTGAGGACGGCGCGTCCGTCGGCGGTCGCCATGCGGGCGCGGAAACCGTGCACGCGCACGCGGCGGCGGATTTTCGGTTGGTAAGTTCTCTTGGTCATTCCGGTATCTTCCTTCTATTCTTGATAATTGCAATCCCCGTACAGGGAGTTGACTGCTATTTCGCGGCGCGCCATTATACCCTAACGCCTCGAATTTGGTCAATTTATTTTTTTTCGCGTTTTTTGCGCGGCTTTCGGTCGTATGTCCAAATGCGCGTAAATTTGCGCCGGGTTTAACAGGATGGACAGGATGTTTTCGCTCCGTTCCCCGGGTCGCTCGGATGGCCCTGTCCATCCTGTTCGTTTTTACGGGGTCAGCACGTCTTTCGCCCAATCGCGTTCTTGGACGTACCAGTCAATCAGGTTTTTGATTCCTTCGCGCAAACCGACCTGCGGATTCCATGCCAGCAGCTCGCGGGCTTTGGTCACGTCCGCTTGATTCATGAACATATCCGCAAGGTTGGGGGGACCGTATTGCCGCTTCGCTTTCAAGCCGGTCAGCTCTTCAATCATCTCCACCAGGCCGTTAATGCTGACGACCTCATGCCCGCCGAGGTTGATGATTTCGTAACCCAGCGGCTTAAGCGCGGCGATGGTGCCGCGCGCAATATCGTCAATGTAGGTGAAGCCGCGCGATTGTTCGCCGTCGCCGTAAATGCGGATGGGCTTGCCTTCGTGAATCCATTGCACGAAGCGGAACATCGCCAAGTCGGGACGTCCGGCGGGTCCGTACACGGTGAAGTAGCGGACGACGGTGACGTCGACGCCGTGCAAGTGATGATAGGCGTGCGCGAGGACTTCCGCGCCTTTTTTGCTAGCCGCGTAGGGCTGCAGCGGTTCGCTGCTCGAAGCGGTTTCGGGCGTGGGGTAAATCGGGTTCGCGCCGTAAATGCTGGACGTGGAGGCGAGGACGAACTTTGGGCAGCCGGTCTGGCGGCAGAGTTCCAGCATGTTGAGCGTTCCGACCGTGTTGGATTCGAGAAACGCCCAGGGGTTTTCCACGCTGAAACGAACGCCCGCGCGCGCGGCGAGGTTAATCACCCCGTCGAAGCGTCGCGCGGTAATCGGGGACGGGCGGGAGAGGATTCCTTTATCCGCAATGTCGTCGCGGATGAATTCAAAGCCGGGCAGCGCGCGCAGCTTTCGCAGGCGATATTCCTTCACGCGCGGGTCGTAGGCGTCGTTCAGGTTGTCCACCCCGACGACGGTGTGACCCTGCGCGATGAGCTCTTCCGAAGTGCGCGCGCCGATGAATCCAGCCGCGCCGGTGACTAAGTAATGGGGCATCTCGAAAACTCTACAACCGCTCTACTTTGTCGCTTGCCTTGCCGAGTTTGCCCGTCGCGTTGCGCGAATCAAAGACAAAGCTGGCGGCGTCCACGATGGCTTTGTAATCGTACGCCTTGTGATTGGTGACGATGACCACCGCGTCCGATTCTTTCACCGCTTTCATCAGGTCGGTCGCGCTATCCATCCGCCAGCCGTCGTATTCGTGATGAATATGCGGAATGTACGGGTCGTGATAAGAGACCTGCGCGCCTTTTTTCATCAGCAACCCAATTACGTCGAAGGCGGGCGATTCGCGCACGTCGTCAATATCGGGCTTATAAGCCGCGCCCAGCACGAGAACTTTCGCGCCTTTGAGCGTCTTGCCGCGTATGTTCATCGCTTCCAGTACGCGGTTGACGACGTAACGCGGCATGTTGGTATTAATTTCCGAAGCCAGCTCGATGAAGCGCGCGTTGTAATTGAACGACTTCATCTTCCACGAAAGATACAGCGGGTCAATCGGGATGCAGTGACCGCCCAGGCCGGGACCGGGCGTGAACTTCATAAAGCCGAAGGGCTTGGTGGCGGCGGCGTCAATCACTTCCCACACGTCCACCCCCAGCCGCTCGCACATGATGGCGAGCTCGTTCACCAGTCCGATGTTAATCATGCGGAAGGTGTTTTCCAGCAATTTGGACATTTCTGCCGCTTCGGCGCTGGAAACGCGATGCACGGTTTGAATCGCGCCTTCGTACCACGCCGCGGCGACTTCGCCGCACGCTTCGGTGATTCCGCCCATCACTTTGGGCGTATTAATCGTGGTGAAGTCTTCGCGTCCGGGGTCCACCCGTTCCGGCGAAAACGCCAGAAACCAATCTTCGCCGATTTTCAAGCCGCGTTCTTCGCCCAGCTTGGGCAGCAACACTTCGCGCGTGGTGCCGGGGTAGGTGGTAGATTCCAGCACGACGACCATCCCCTTGTGCATGTGCTTCGCCAACTCCTCGGTGGCGGACATGATGAACGACATATCGGGGTCGCCCGTCTGGCGTAGCGGAGTCGGCACGCAGATGCTCACCGCGTCCATGTCTTTCAGCGTCGAGAAATCCGTCGTGGCTTTCAGATTCCCGCTTTTGACCAGCTTTTCCACCGCCTCGGTTTTTACGTCGGGGATGTAGGAAACGCCGCGGTTGAGCGATTCCACTTTGCGCGAGTCGGGGTCCACGCCCGTGACTTTAAAGCCTGCTTCGCCGAAAACGACGGCGAGCGGCAGCCCCACATAGCCGAGTCCCAGCACGGCGACGGAGGCGGTTTTGTCTCTTAATTTTTTGACGAGGGTTTCTTTCGTAATCATAGTTTCCTTTTATTTCAAATTTGCGCGGCGAGATTTTTTTATCCGTCAGGCGCGGAGGTCGGCGACCTGCGGCAAAACCGCGCAAAGAATTTTCAGCCCAACGGGTAAGTATAACGGAAAGCGTCGGCGATGGGTGGACGAATTGGCGGAAAAAAGCCAAAAGGCGTATCCGCGCAAGGCGCGGAATCCCTTGTCGGGGCGGACGCTCTCGCCTGTCCGCTTTGCAAACAAGTCAACGAGCGGACTACAACCGCTCCATGAGCAAACGCGGCAAGCCGACAGATGGTCTTCAAAAAACGCGCAAATTGGGTTTGCAAGAATTACAAAATGCGGCTATAATCCCGCTCGCTCAATTCGGGGCGTGGCGCAGCCCGGCTAGCGCGCTTGCATGGGGTGCAAGAGGTCGGAGGTTCAAATCCTCTCGCCCCGACAGCCAAAACCGTCCTTCAAGGGCGGTTTTTTGTTACGGCGTGACGGCGACGCGAGCCGCTCGTCATGCGCGGCGAGCTTTGCCCGCGGCGCGCGATGATTATTCGTAAAACATGAACGAAGAATCTTCCTACAACTCTCCGGCGCTGCTCAGCCTGATTTTCGGGCTGGCGGTGGTTTTATCCTGCTGCGGCGGGATAGTTCCGCTGCCGTTGACGGGATTCGTCTGCTTCCCTGCGGGATTTTGTTTTAGTTTGCTGGCGCTCATTTTCGGCGTGGTCGGGCTAAATCAAATTCGCGCGCGCGGACAGGCGGGCGCGCCGATGGCATGGACGGGCGTTTTGATTGGAGGCGCGGTTTTTGCGTGCGTGCTGGCGGCGATTCTTTTGCTGGCGGCGTTGTTCTACTTCGCGCCCGAAAGCCTGCCGACGCCGCTGCGCCCGGATTTGTATCAGTTTTAAGAACTTGCAAAACGCGCCGCTCTCGGTTATCCTTACGCGCGGGAGTGGTTAAGTCCCGGTGGGCTTCCTGGTCTTCAAAACCTGCGACAGGTCGCGTTGCGAGCCGTGGTGGGTTCGACTCCCATCCACTCCCGCTATGATGGAAATTTCGCCACAGAGCGTCAGGCTTGCGGAGCGTTCCGCCCTGTCGGCTCTGTGGCGGCGGTTTTTCAAGGAGAGCCATGTCGTACCCTGAAATAGAGACGCTTACTCCGTTGGTCGCTCGCGTGTTTCGCTTGGAAGAAATTACGCTCGGCGACCCGCACAAAGGATTTTTGGCGCGCTATCGCGGACGTTTGCTGGAAGGCGATAGCGAAGCGCTATACGACCGACTGGCGGAATCCGTTCAGCCTTACGGTTTGATTCCGCTGTTTCGCGTGGAAGACGGCCGGCAAACCGTTTACCTTGCGCCGCAGCCGCCCCCGCCGCCCAAAGAAAAAATTGGCGTCAATTTGCTGCTCTTCGCCTTGACGGTCTTCAGCGTGATGTTGATGGGCGCGCAGGTGGAAGGTCCCCTGCCCGAAGACGCGCTGGGGCAGATTCTCGCCGTCTTCAAAAATATTTTTAGCGGCTGGCCCTTTGCGCTCAGCCTGCTGGGCGTTTTGCTTGCGCACGAGCTGGGACATTACTTCATGAGCCGCAAGCGCAAGACTCCCGCCTCGCTGCCGTATTTCATCCCGCTGCCTTTTCTCAGCCCGCTGGGGACGATGGGCGCGGCGATCTTTATGCGCGGGGCGGTGAAGAACAAGCGCGTCCTGTTCGATATTGGCGCCGCCGGACCTATCGCCGGTTTGATAGCCGCCGTCCCCGTTTTGTTCTTGGGGCTTAAACTTTCCACGACCGGCGTCGTTGAACCCAACCCCAACGGCTTTTTGGAAGGCAACTCGCTTTTGTACCTGTTCGCCAAATACGTCGTCTTTGGGAAGTTGCTGCCCGCGCCCGCCGAACCGCAAAGCTTTCTTTACTGGCTCAAATATTTCTTCACGGGCAGCCCTGTGCCTTTCGGCGGGGAAGACGTCTTCATTCACAACGTCGCCTTCGCGGGCTGGGCGGGGCTGCTCGTCACCGCGTTGAACCTCATCCCGGCGGGCACGCTCGACGGCGGTCACGTCATGTACGCGCTGTTCGGCGAAAAGATTAGAAAAGCCTTTCCTTATCTCGTCGGCTTGCTGCTTGCTTTGGGCTTTTTTTGGAACGGTTGGTGGCTGTGGGCGGCGATTCTTTTCTGGCTGGGCAGGGTGAACGCCGAGCCGCTGGATCAAATTACCGAGCTTGACTCGCGGCGGCGCGCGCTGGCTTACGCCATGATTATCGTCTTCCTGCTGGTCTTTATGCCCGTTCCCTTTACGCTGCTTGCCCCATGAAGAAAACGCTTTTCGCCTTCTTCGCTCTCGCTTTGTTGGCGAGCGCCTGCGCGGAGCAAACGCCTGCCCCGCAAGCCGCCGCGGAAACGCCGACGGCGCGCGCGACTCAAACTCCGGGGATGGCTACCGCTACGTTCGTTCGCAGCGCTTTGCCCGTTGTAGAATCCGCGCTGCGGGGAACGAAAATCACCCTGTGGCATCCGTGGTACGGGGAAGATTCCGCCGCGTTTGAATCTTTCATCCGCGAGTTTAATAAGACCAACGTTTGGGGCGTTCAAGCGGAAGCGCAAGGGCAGGGAAATTTTTCCAATCTGTTTGAAAACGTGAACGCGGCGCTGCCCACGCCGGACAAGCCCGATTTGGCGATTGCGCTGCCCGAACAGGCGCTGCGCTGGGCGGAGCAGGGCGCGCTGGCGGATTTGAATTTATACGCGGGCGACCCGCTTTACGGAACCGATTTGAGCGACGTCCCCGATTTGTTTTTGCGGCTGGACGAACGGCAAAGCGGGCGCGCGGCGCTGCCCGCGCAAAGGGACGCGCGGCTGCTGGTATGGAATAAAACCTGGGCGGGCGAGCTGGGCTTTGATTCTCCGCCCGCCGCGCCGCAGGATTTTAAGCAGCAGGCTTGCCGCGCGCACGAGGCGATGAAGAAGGACGATTCGCCGCAAAATGATTTCAAAGGCGGGTGGCTGGTCTCGACGGATTGGATGACCGCTTACGCCTGGCTGAACGCGTTCGGCGGCGGCGCGCTGGAAGGAAACGCTTATCGCTTTTTGACGCCGAACAACATTGAGGCGTTTAAGTTTTTGCGGCAACTGGCGGAGGAGGGCTGCTCGTGGGCGCAAGCGGAGTCTTCGCCCGCTCAAGCCTTCGCGGCGCGCGAGGCTTTGTTTATCTCCGCCGGGCTGGGAGATTTGCCCGAAGTCGCGCGGCAGCTCGCCGAAGCGCGCAGCCGCGATACATGGGAAGTCCTCGCCTTTCCCGGCGCCGAGCGGGACGCGCTGCTCACGTTCGGTTCTTCTTACGTCGTCTTTAAATCCAGCGCGGAAAAGGAGCTCGCCGCATGGCTGTTCATCCGCTGGATGTTGGAGGCGAAGCAGGATGCGCGCATGGTTCAGGCGACTCACCTCTTCCCGTTGCGCGAGTCTTCGATGGCGTTGCTGGAAGATTATCGCAAGACTCATCCGCAATGGCGGCAAACTGTCGAGCTGCTGCCTTTGGGAATCAATCAGCCGCCGCTTGCCTCGTGGAATCAGGCGAAGCTCGTGTTGGAGGACGGTTTCGCGCACATGTATCGCGTCAATTTGCCCAGCGGGCAGACCGCGGCGGCGCTGGCGGAGATGGAGTTTACCGTGGCGGAGTTGACGGGAAAATAAAATTGCGAATGAAAAAATTTTTCCCGCTTTTGATTCTTTTTTTGGGCGTCGCCGTCGTTATCGTCAGCTTCGGGGAGCTTGAGACGATCGTCGCCACGCTGCGTAAGGCGCACCCGGCGTATTTGATTCTGGCGCTGGCGCTGCAAACGGCGTGGTTCTTCGTTTCGGCGCGGATGTATAAATCGGTGTTTCGCGTTTTGGGGATGGAAGATTCGCTTTGGGAACTGACGCGTATTTCGACGGCGGCGAATTTCGTTAACATCGTTACCGCGAGCGCGGGCATGGGCGGCGTGGCGCTGTTCGCCAGCGAGGCGCGCAAGCGCGGCTATCCCCCTGGCAAAGCCACCGTCGCGGCGGCTTTGTTCCTCTCGTTCGACCAGGTTTCTTTTTTGACGATTCTTGCGGCGGGACTGCTGATTCTCTTCCGCCGCCACGACCTGGATGCGAGCGAGATCTTCGCTTCCTTGTTTTTATTCGTCGTGACTCTGGCTTACGCTTTCGTGCTATACGCCGGCTATCGTTCCGAAACGCGGCTCGGCGCTTTGCTGGCGAAGCTCGCGCGCGGAGTTAACCGCGCGGCGCGTTTCTTTGGCTATAAAGGGGAATACGTCCGCGAAGCCCGCGCCTACGAGTTCGCTCACGAAGTGGCGGAAGGCTTCGCCGGGCTCAGGGCCAACCCCGCCGGCATGGCGCGCCCGGTGGTTTGGGGAATCTTCGATAAGATTCTGCTCATGCTGATTCTGACGAGCGCTTTTCTTTCATTTGACGTTCCCTTTCACCCGGAAGTCATCGTGGCGGGCTTTTCGATTACCTTTTTGTTTTTGACCGTTTCGCCTACGCCGCACGGAATCGGCATTGTGGAAGGAATCATGCCCGTCGCGCTCTCTTCGTTAAACGTGGGCTGGAGCGAGGCGGTGGTCGTTACGCTCGCTTATCGCGCCGTGACCTTTTGGTTTCCGCTCGCCGTCGGGGCGTGGAGCTTTCGCTCGCTGCACGCGGAAGCGCTATGAAGAAAGCGTCTCGCGCGTCCGCTTCACGTCGTTCCAAATCTGGCTGAGCAGCGCTTCCACCGAGCTGAAGCGCAGTTCGTCGCGCAGGCGCGAGACGAACTCCAATTTCACTTCCTGCCCGTAAATATCGCCCTCAAAATCGAGCAAATGCGCCTCAATGCTGGGGACCTTTTTTTCCGGCGTGAAGGTGGGGTTGAAGCCGATGTTGGTCGCGGCTTTCAAGCGTTCGCCGCCGACCGTCGCCCAACAGGCGTAAATGCCGTTGGCGGGAATGACTTTGCCTTTGGGGTAATCAATGTTCGCGGTGGGGATGTTAATGCGCCGTCCGCGCCCGTCGCCGTGAATCACTTTGCCGCTGATGGCGTAGGGTCTCCCCAACAAGCTGGCGGCTTCGCTCACGGCGCCGGCGGAGACCAGCTTGCGAATCTCGGTGGAAGAGATGACCCCGCTTTCGTCGCCCACCGCGCCGACCACTTCCACCTCGTAGCCCAGCTCGCGCCCAATTTCGGCGAGACGGCTGGCGTTGCCTTCGCGGTTTTTGCCGAGCGCGAAATCGTAGCCGACGAATAGTTTGGCGATTCCCAAATGGCGCTTAATGCGCGACATATAATCGAAAGCGGAAACCGCCGCCAGCTCGCGGGTGAAGGCTTGCGTGACGACAATTTCCACCCCCAGCTCGCCCAGCAGGGCGGCGCGTTCTTCGCGCAAGGTCAGGCATTTCACTTCATGTCCAGCCAGAACGGCGGCGGGATGCGGCTCAAAGGTCAGCAGCGCGGCGGGGGCGCGCTGCGCGCGCGCTTCTTCGGTCAGGCGGCGGATGATTTCGCGGTGTCCGCGATGCACGCCGTCAAATACACCAATGGTCAGCCGCGCGTTTTGGACGGACACTGCTTCAAGGGAAAGGTAATGTTTCATGGGGAAGCCATTTTAACAGCTTATT
This sequence comes from Anaerolineales bacterium, assembly GCA_034432535.1. Classification (GTDB taxonomy): domain Bacteria; phylum Chloroflexota; class Anaerolineae; order Anaerolineales; family Villigracilaceae; genus Villigracilis. The sequence continues at coordinate 65,266 of DAOUBR010000087.1, forward strand.
GGCTTCCAAACACCGCCGTCCAATAAGAACCGTAGGAGCTGCTTGCGCTGTAAGCGTAACCGACGCCGACGTCCACGTAATTTTCGCCGAGGATGTTCGCGCGGTGACCGGGGCTGTTCATCCAGCCTTTGACGACGTCTTCGGGCGAGCCGTAGCCTGCGGCGATGTTCTCTCCGCCGTAGCTCATGTTATATCCTTGCCGCCGCGCGCGGTCCGAGAAGTTCGAGCCGTCTCGCCCGGTGTGGCTGAAATAATTGTTGCAAGCCATATCCGCGCTGTGCAGCTCCGCCGCGGCGGTCAACTGCGATTGCGAATTGAGCGCCGGCAGCCCGGCTTTGGCGCGCTCGTTGTTGATGAGCGCGATGACGCGCGCTTCAAATTCGGCGTTGGTTTGCGGGCAGGATGGCTTTGGCGTTTGCGTGGGCGCGGCGGTAGGCGGCTGGCTGGTTGCGGTGGGCGCGGGCAGAGTCGCCGTCGGCGAAGGAGGGTTCGTGGGCGAAGGTTGAACGGGGACGCTCGTGGGCGAAGGCTGAACGGGGACGCTGGTGGATGAAGGTTGAACGGGGACGCTCGTGGACGTCGGGGGAGCCTTCGTCGGCGCGGAAGTCTTTGTGGCGGGCGGCGGCGTGTTCGTGATGAGAACGGAAATGACGGTGACCGCCGGCGTGAAAGAAGGCGCGGCGGAGTTCGTTGGGCTGGGGGAGAATGTAAAGGTCGGCGGCGCGGCGGTCAGCGTGAACGTCGCGGTAAAAGCCGGCAGCGTCTCCGTCGGAATCTCGGCCGGCGGGGCGGTTTGCGCCGCCGTCGCCGAAAGCGCCAGCGCTTGCGCCGTTTGCACGACAAAGGTGGAGATGGCGTTGGAATCAAACGTGGGAATCGCGGGCGGCGGCGGGGTGACGACGTCGGTGACAAAGCAAGCCAGTGAAACGCCCAAAACAAACGCGGAAACAACGAGCGCTTTTTTCATCCAGCCCTCCGTTCAAACATCAAATACCAATACAGCGCGGTTTGCGGGTTCTGCGGCTGCATGGCGCGATACACAAAAGAATCGAATCCGCCCAGTTGAAAGCCGAAGGCGGCGTAAAGCGAACAAGCCGGGACGTTATCCTGCTGCGTTTCAAGCATCGCGCCGGGATAGCCTTTTTCGCGCGCCCAGTCTATGCCGCGCAGCAGCAGCGCGCGCCCGATTCCCCTGCCGCGAAACGGCGGATTGACGACCAAATCGTCTACATAGGCGAAGCCGTTCCACCAGCCGACCATGCGGATTCGCCCGGCGGGCTTGCCTTTTTCTTCGGCGAGGAAGACCGCCGGCTCGTTGTCGTCGAAGCCGTAGTTCGCGTCTTGCGCGGGAAGTTCGCGCCGATACGGTTCGACCGGCGCGACGGCGTATTTCAGCCGCCCCGCTTCAATGAAAAGATTCAGCCGCGCTTGAACAAGATACTCGCGCAAGAACAAAGCCGCGGGCGCGCCTTGCGAGTCGGTCAGGCGGATGGTCGGAGTCATGAGCGCGCTTCCTTCGTCTTAAAAATTTTTCCCGTCTCATTGTATCCCAATTCGCGCTTGAATCCGATATAATCTTCGCGTTCAATTATCAATTCGCTCTCCCTACTGGAGGAAACGATGGCAGAAAAGAAAATTCGCGTATTGGTCGCCAAGCCCGGTTTGGACGGGCATGACCGCGGGGCAAAGGTGGTGGCGCGCGCGCTGCGCGACGCGGGTATGGAGGTCATTTACACCGGTTTGCGCCAGACCCCCGAAATGATCGCTGAAGCCGCGCTGCAAGAAGACGTGGACGTGGTGGGGCTTTCCATCCTTTCCGGCGCGCACATGGCGCTCGCCCCGCGCGTGCTGGAACTGATCAGAAACAACGGCCAGGATAAAGTCAAGGTCTTTATCGGCGGTATTATTCCCGACGAAGACGTGGACAAATTGAAAGCCTTGGGCGTCGCCGGCGTTTACGGACCCGGCGCCTCCACCGAAGACATCATCCGCGACGTGAAAGCGGCGGTGGAAAGCAGTTAAAACAACGATGACCTATTCCGAAGCGATACGTTCAGGCGACCGCCTGGTTTTGGCGCGCCTGTTGACTCAGGTGGAAAATAACGCGCCCGAAGCCCGCGCGGCGCTGATTGAGCTCTTTCCGCATACCGGCAAGGCGCATCTCATCGGCGTGACCGGCGCGCCCGGGACGGGTAAATCCTCGCTGGTGAATCAACTCGCGCTGCACTATCGCAAGGCGGAAGGGAAACGCGTGGCGATTATCGCCGTGGATCCTTCCAGCCCTTTCACCGGCGGCGCGGTGCTGGGCGACCGCGTCCGCATGAAAGACCTTTCCGGCGACCCCGGCGTGTTCATCCGCTCGATGGCTTCGCGCGGTTCGCTGGGCGGGCTGGCGCAATTCACCGCCAACATGGCGCAAGTCTTCGACGCGGCGGGCTTCGACGTCGTCTTTATTGAAACCGTCGGCGCGGGGCAAAGCGAAGTGGACGTGGCGCGGCTGGCGCACACCACGCTGGTCGTCGAAGCGCCCGGCATGGGCGATGATATTCAAGCCATCAAGGCGGGCATTCTCGAAATCGCCGACGTGCTGGTGGTTAACAAAGCCGACCGCCCCGGCGCGGACAACACGGAAAAGGCGCTCAAAACGACGCTCGAACTGGCGCACCCCACGCAGCGCGTCTTTCAACATCACGGAACTTCGATGCGCGTGACTCTGCCCGCCGAGAGCTCCGCTTCGCCGTTGTGGATTCCGCCCATTCAAAAAACCGTCTCGCTCGACGGGCGGGGAATTAAAGAACTGGCGGGCGCGATTGCCCGGCATGTGGAATATCTCAATCAAACCGGGGATTGGCGCACGCGCGAGCGCGCGCGGCTGGAAGCCGAACTCGATTCGCTCCTACGCGAAGAATTGATGAAACGCTTCCGCGCGCGGATTTCGCCGGGCGAATACGATTCCATCTTCGAGCGAGTCGCCGCCCGCAGTTTATCTCCCTTTGAAGCCGTTCAAGCGCTGATGAAATGAAGATTCTCACCGTCCTTACCTATTATCGTCCGCACACCAGCGGGCTGACCATTTACGCCGAACGCCTCGCCAAAGCCTTCGTGGCGCGCGGTCATCAAGCGACCGTGATGACCACGCAATACGACCCTTCGCTGCCGCGCAAAGAAACGCTGGAAGGCGTGAAGGTGATTCGCGTTCCCGTGGCGGCGCGGGTCAGCAAGGGAGTCATCGCTCCGCTTTTCGGCTTTTACGCCACAAAGCTGGTGTGGGAACACGACGTGACGCAACTTCACCTGCCGCAATTCGACGCGCCCGGCGTGGCGTTGCGAGCGCGGCTGTTCGGCAAGCCCGCCGTGCTGACCTATCACTGCGATTTACAGCTGCCGCCCACGCCGTTCAATCGTTTCGTCAATCTCGTGGTGGATTTTCAAAACAATCTGGCGGGACTGCTCGCCAATCACATTGTGACGTACACGCAGGATTACGCCGACCATTCGCCCTACCTCTCGCGTTTCAAGCGCAAGCTCACGCCGATTCTGCCGCCGGTGGAATTGCCCCCCGCGCCGCGCGAGGACGTGGAAGCTTTCGCCCGCAATCACTTAATCCACGAGCGCAAGCCGGTGATTGGCATGGCGGCGCGGCTCGCCGCCGAAAAAGGCGTGGAAGTCCTGCTGGACGCGCTGCCGCTGATCTTAAAGAAATATCCCAAAGCGCAAGTCCTCTTCGCCGGGACGTATCAAAACGTGATGGGCGAGCAGGCGTATTACGACAGGCTCATGCCGCGCATCCGCGAGTTTGAAACGCGCGGACATTGGAAGTTTTTGGGCAACCTCGACCCCGTTCAAATGTCGGCTTTTTACTCCAACCTCGACGTCTTGACCGTGCCTTCGCTCAATTCAACCGAAGCCTTCGGGCTGGTGCAAATTGAGGCGATGATGAACGGCGTGGCGTGCGTTCCTTCCGCGCTGCCCGGCGTACGTATGCCGGTGCGAATGCACGGCATGGGAGTCGTCTCTCAAATTGGCGACGCGCAAAGTCTGGCGGAAGCGCTGCTGGAAGTCCTCGACTATCCGCAAAAATATTGCGGCGACGCGGAGGCGATTAAGCGAACCTACGACCCCGATTCCGTCGCGCAAGCATACGAAAAATTGTTTGAGAGATTGAGGCAAAACGCCCGCTAACTTTCGAAAAACATCAGTCGCAGATTTCACCAGCGAGCGCGGATTTTTTTTACCCCATCTGCGACAATCTGCGGCAAAGAAATTGGATACGCCTTTACGCATACGAGCTTGCGCGATAAGCCCAACCCCGCCTTATGAAAAATCGTTCGTCAAACGACTTCCTTTTCTTGCACCTCCGCGACCTGCCTTACTTTCGCGCTTTTCTGCGCGCGATTGAGTCTTCCTACTACCAGGAGCTGCCGCTGCCTGCGCCGGTGTACGACGTCGGCTGCGGAGACGGTCACTTCGCCTCGTTGACCTTCGCGCAAAAATTGGACGTGGGTCTCGACCCGTGGCGCTTCTCGATCCGCGAAGCGAAACGCTACGGGGCGTATCGGCTGCTGGCTCAGGCGGACGGCGCGCGCGCGCCCTTCCCCTCGAATCATTTCGCCAGCGGGTTGAGCAATTCGGTCTTGGAGCATATCCCGCACGTCGAAGACGTCCTCCGCGAAACCGCCCGCGTGTTAAAACCGGGCGCGCCGTTTTATTTTTGCGTCCCCAATCCGCGCTATTTTTCCTCGCTCTCTTTGACCAAAATTTTCGGCAAACCTTATGAAGCCTGGTTTCGCAAAATTTCGCGCGTGCATCACGCCGACGAACCGGACGTTTGGGAAGCGCGCTTAAACCGCGCGGGTTTCTCGCTGGAACGATATTGGCATTACTTCCCGCCCGCCGCCATGCGCGTCCTCGAATGGGGACATTACTGCGGCGCGCCGACTCTGCTCGCCAAAGCGCTCACCGGCGAATGGGTCGTCGCCAAAACGCGCTGGAATCTCGCCCTGACGGAGAGTTACGTTGAAAAATACGCTTCCCCCGAACCTGCGGACGACGGCGCGTTTACGTTTTATGTCGCCGCAAAGCGCGAAACGTAATTACCAATCTCCAATCTCCAATCCTCAATCCCCCCCTCCTATGCCCTTCGACGAACATTATTTCTCCACCCACACCTACGCCAACGTGACCTTCGCCAAATACAGCATGTATTGGTGGTCGAATCGTTTTTACGCCGCCCTCGCCCGCCGTTACGGCAGACGCGGAGCGCGGCTGCTGGAAGTCGGCAGCGGCATGGGCCATCTGGTCGGGCGGCTGTCTGCGCATTTTCGCGCCTGCGGCATGGATATTAATCATTGGGCGGTCAAACAATCCAAAACGGCTGCGGAATCCGCCGCGCTACAAGTCGCCTCGGCGCAGGAACTTCCCTATCGGGACGGCGCGTTTAACATGGTGATTATCAAACACATTGTTGAACATTTGCCCGACCCGGCGAAAGCGCTGCGTGAAATTGGGCGCGTGACCGAAACCGGCGGAGTCCTCATCCTCGCCACGCCCAATCTTGGCTCGCTGCTGAAACCGTGGAAAGGCGAAAAGTGGATTGGCTACCAGGACCCGACGCACATCTCGCTCAAAGAGCCGCAAGAATGGCTGCGCTTGATTCAAGAGGCGGGCTTTGAATTGACGCGCGTTTTTTCCGACGGCTTTTGGGACATTCCCTACGTCCCGTTGATTCCGCCGCTGATGCAAAAGTTGTTCTTCGGCTCGCTGGGCGGGCTGCAAGCCGTGACGGGTTTCGTCTTCCTCCCGATGCGCTGGGGTGAAAGCGTTATTGTTATCGCGCGAAAGCGGGCGGAGTAAACCGCCCGCTTTTTTGCGCCTTGCTCGCAGGGAAGGCTTAATTCCGCGTTATTCCGTCTCGCATTCGCGTAAATCCGCGATTTCGACGGAGATTTTGGAAAGCGCCTCCCGCACGGCGACTTTGCTCAATGCGCATTGAATCCCCCACACGCTGAGGCTGGCGACCTGCGAAGGGGCGGCGTTCAGCGCGTCTTTATCCGAAATAATGCCGATTCGTTTTTCGCTTTCAATCAACGACGCGCGACGGATCTTTTCGCGCTTGAATAGCGCCAGCGCGTTGTGACCGGGCATATTCTTGCTCGCCGAAAGCGCCGGTTGGGATATTTTCTCGCCGATTAACATAAAAGACGAATTGCGAATTTTACAAACCCAAATACGCCGCGCGGACGCGCTGATTCCTGACAAGCTCGCGCGCGGGGCCTTCAATCTCCGAGCGTCCTTCCGCCAGCACGTAGCCGTAATCGCTGATGGCTAACGCCATTTGCACGTTTTGTTCTACCAGCAAAATGGTCAGCCCTGTGTTGCGTAAGGAGCGCAGCGCTTCGAAGAGATGCAAAGTCAGCAGCGGCGCCAACCCCAGCGAGAGCTCGTCAATCATTAAGATGAGCGGCTCAGCCATGACGCCTCGCCCAACGGCAAGCATTTGTTGTTCGCCGCCGCTCAGTGTACCGGCTTTTTGCGTGCGTCGCTCTTTGAGCCGCGGAAACATGACATAGACGCGTTCCAGATTTTGCCGCAGGTGCGGGCGGGCACGGCGATTGGTGGCGCCCATTTCCAGGTTTTCTTCTACGGTCATATCGGTGAAGAGTTGCCGTCCTTCCGGGACGAGGGTCAGTCCCATTTCAGCTTTCGTATAGGCGGGCAAGCGGGTGACATCCTGACCGTTGAACCAGATGGAACCGCTCCAAGGGCGCACCAGTCCCATAACGCTGCGCAGCAGCGTGGTTTTCCCTACGCCATTGCCGCCTACCAGGCAGGTGAGTCTCTTTTCCTCCAGGCCCAGGGTGGCATCCCATAAAATTTGCACCTCGCCGTAGCCGGAGTTCAAGTTGCGAATTTCCAGCAATGCCATCTCAAGCCTCCTTCAATAAATTTTCAGCCAGCTTCGGGTCGCCCAGGTAGGCTTCGATGACTTTCGGGTCGTTCGCCACCTCTTGCGGGGTGCCATCGGCAATTTGCCGCCCGTAATCCAGGACGATGATACGATCCGAGACATTCATCACGGCTTTCATCACGTGTTCGATCATCAAAATAGTCACGCCTTGTTCGCGAATCTTGAGCACGGTCTCGACCATCGTGCCTATTTCAGAAGGATTGAGACCGGCCAAAACTTCATCTAAAAGGAGCAAATAGGGATGAGAGGCCAGGGCGCGCGCCATTTCCAGGCGCTTCTTTTGGGCGACATTGAGGCTGCCAGCCAGTTGCTCGGCGCGGTTGGCCAGCCCGACAAATTCCAGCACTTCGGCGGCGATTTCGGCTGCCTCGTGCAGAGAACGGTTCTCATGCCCAAAGCAGGCGCCCGCCATCACGTTTTCGCGCACGGTGAGTTCGTTCAGCGGGCGGACAATTTGATGGGTGC
>DAOUBR010000088.1:0-1695 GCA_034432535.1 Anaerolineales bacterium
GCTCGGCGAAGATGGCTTCGCTCAGGTCTTTGCCGACTTTTGTGACGTTGACGTCGATTCCCAGCGTAAACTCCACGTCGCGGATGTGGTATCCGCCGACGCGGGCATGCATAATACCCGGAATCACGTCGTCTTCTTTGGCGTTTTTATAGAATTCCACGCCCTGCACCAGCGATGAAGCGCAGTTGCCCACGCCGATAATCGCCACGCGAACTTTTTTATTAGACACGTTGTTTTTTCTCCTTTTGCCGTAAAAAATAAAACCCGCAGCCGCGCCGCGCGCGCCCCGTCTATTCTATACGAAAATCGGCGCGCTTTCAAAAAAAAATCGGCAACCGCGAGGCTGCCGATTTCGACAAAAAACGCGAAAGGTTATTGAACGGAAAACTCCACTGTATTCACCAGCGTCCCATCCAGATATACTTCCGCCTTGTAGCTTCCGACGGGGAAGCCGTCAGCCGGCGGAGCGACGGTGAAGTCGTAATAACCGGAGCCGGCGGATTCGGAAGTCAGCGTGGTATCCAGCGCTTCAACATGTTCGCCTTCAAAATAATATTTGACCGTCACCTCGCTGCCCGCAATGAGATTACGCACGCGCGTCGAAATGTGAATCGTATCGGACGGGGAGAAAACCGAAGTCGGGCTGACGGGCTTATTGTTTTCGTCCACCGCTTTGGCGGCGACAGCCGAAGCAACCGAAGGGGGCCCGCTGGGGACGACTTTGAACGTAACCGTTTTCGCCAGCTGCCCGTTTAGATACACCTCGGCGGAATAATCGCCCGGCGAGTGTCCTTCCGGGTGAGTCAGCGTAAAGCCGTAATAGCCAGAGCCGGCTTCGTTGGCGGTGTTGTTAATCGTATCGTAATCCTGGCCGTTTAATTTGAATTTTACTTCCACCACGTTGCCGACTTCGATGTTTTGCACCTCGACCGAAATGCTAATTACCTGGTCGTCGGTGGTGTAGCTGGAAGTGGGGTTGACGGGCTTGTAGTCCGAATCGAGACTCTGGGCGACGACCACCTCGCCGATGGCGGGGGGGCCTCCAATCTGGCAGGCGAGCGCGGCGGCAAGCAGCGCGGCAAGCGCCAGCAGCGGGCGAAATAATTTTTGCGACCTCATGATTTTCTCCTTTGGCGAATTAAAGCAGGTTGACAAGGCTTTGATTTTATCGGGTCTCGGCGCTTTTCTCAACCACCCAAAAGTGCGATAAACCGAAAACTTTTAACGGCGTGGCTTCCAAAAATTGCAAAACCGCGCGCAAGGCTTTGCCCAACGCGCCAAACCGCGCGATGAGGTTATCGTACGCGCCGAAGATAATCGTCCGCTCGACGAAGCGAACGGGCAGCCCCTCGAACAGGTTTTGCAGGTCGCGCGCGGAATAAGCCCGCACATGCGGGGCAAGCTGATCGCGCCATGCGCGCGGCAAATAATTGACGAAAGGGATGTTGCCAAAGTAATACTTCCCTTTCCAGAAGATTCCGTGCGTTTCAAAGGGATAGCCGCGATTGGGGCAAAAGACCACGGCGCGCCCGCCGACTTTCAGCAGGCGAATCATCTCACGCACGGCGGCGCGGTCGTCGGCGACGTGTTCCAACACCTCGTGGCTGAGAATCAAATCGAAGGCGGAAGAAGGCAGCGGGACGGCTTCGCCGGCGGCGCTGAAAATCAAAGCGGAACGCCGGCGCGCTTCGCGCG
>DAOUBR010000089.1:0-1696 GCA_034432535.1 Anaerolineales bacterium
GCTCGGCGAAGATGGCTTCGCTCAGGTCTTTGCCGACTTTTGTGACGTTGACGTCGATTCCCAGCGTAAACTCCACGTCGCGGATGTGGTACCCGCCGACGCGGGCGTGCATAATGCCCGGAATCACGTCGTCTTCTTTGGCGTTTTTGTAAAACTCAACGCCCTGCACCAGCGACGAAGCGCAGTTGCCCACGCCGATAATCGCCACGCGAACTTTTTTAGTAGACACGTTGTTTTTTTCTCCTGTTGCCGTAATAAATAAATCCCGCAGCCGCGCCGCGCGCGTCCCGTCTATTCTATACGAAAATCGGCGCGCTTTCAAAAAAAATCGGCAACCGCGAGGCTGCCGATTTCGACAAAAAAACGCGAAAGGTTATTGAACGGAAAATTCCACCGTATTCACCAGCGTCCCATCCAGATATACTTCCGCCTTGTAACTTCCGACGGGGAAGCCGTCAGTCGGCGGAGCGACGGTGAAGTCGTAATAACCGGAGCCGGCGGATTCGGAAGTCAGCGTGGTATCCAGCGCTTCAACGTGTTCGCCTTCAAAATAATACTTGACCGTCACCTCGCTGCCCGCAATGAGATTCCGCACGCGCGCCGAAATGTGAATCGTATCGGACGGGGGGAAAACCGAAGTCGGGCTGACGGGTTTGTTGTTTTCGTCCACCGCTTTGGCGGCGACAGCCGAAGCCACCGAAGGAGGTCCGCTGGGGACGATTTTGAACGTAACCGTCTTCGCCAGCTGCCCGTTCAAATACACCTCGGCGGAATAATCGCCCGGCGAGTGACCTTCCGGATGAGTCAGCGTAAAGCCGTAATAGCCGGAGCCGGCTTCGTTGGCGGTCGTATTAATCGTATCGTAATCCTGACCGTTTAACTTGAACTTCACTTCCACCACGTTGCCGACTTCGATATTTTGCACCTCGACTGAAACGCTAATCACCTGGTCGTCGGTGGTGTAGCTGGAAGTCGGATTGACGGGCTTGTAATCCGAATCGAGACTCTGGGCGACGACCACCTCGCCGATGGCGGGGGGACCGCCAATCTGGCAGGCGAGCGCGGCGGCAAGCAGCGCGGCGAGCGCCAGCAGCGGGCGGAATAATTTCTGCGATTTCATGATTTTCTCCTTTGGAGAATTAAATCGGGTTGACAGGGTTTTCATTCTATCGAAGCTCGGCGCTTTTCTCAACCACCCAAAAGTGCGATAAACCGAAAACTTTCAGCGGCGTGGCTTCCAAAAATTGCAAAACCGCGCGCAAGGCTTTGCCCAACGCGCCAAACCGCGCGATGAGGTTATCGTACGCGCCGAAGATGATCGTCCGCTCGACGAAGCGGACGGGCAGCCCCTCGAACAAGGCTTGCAAGTCGCGCGCGGAATAAGCCCGCACATGCGGGGCGAGCCGATTGCGCCACGCGCGCGGCAAATAATTGACGAAAGGGATGTTGCCGAAGTAATACTTGCCCTTCCAGAAGATTCCGTGCGTTTCAAAGGGATAGCCGCGATTGGGGCAAAAGACGACGGCGCGCCCGCCGACTTTCAGCAGGCGAATCATCTCGCGCACGGCGGCGCGGTCGTCGGCGACGTGTTCCAACACCTCGTGACTGAGAATCAAATCGAAGGCGGAAGAAGGCAGCGGGACGGCTTCGCCGGCGGCGCTGAAAATCAAAGCGGAACGCCGGCGCGCTTCGCGCG
>DAOUBR010000090.1:0-2698 GCA_034432535.1 Anaerolineales bacterium
CGCCAAAGGCGAGAACCCCTTCGACAGGCTCACCTGTGCCTGCGGCGCTGGCGCAGGCAGGGCAAGAATCTCGCGCTACGCGATTGCCAGATTAATTTGTTAAGGCGCTCAAGCGAACTGAATGGCGGACATTTAGCCGTCTTTCACCCGACGGCGACGGTTTCTCCGTTTAGCCGCAGCGAATCGAGCGCGGCGAAGGAGGCTCGCGTCACGCCGAAGAGATGCGCGTAGGGAATGGGCGGCTCGCCGCCGTTTTTCACCGCCGCGGCGAAGGCTTCCATCTCCGCCTTCCAGCCTTTATCCTGCGACGCGCTTTGCGTTTTCTTCTTCCCGTTTTGCACGACGGTCAGCGAGACGAAATCGTCCAGAATCGCAATCGTCCCTTCGCAAAAAACTTCCAGCCGTTCTTTCGGGTGCGACTTGTCGCCGTTGGCGAGATAATCCACCGCGCCTATCGAGCCGTCGGGGAAGACGAAGGTCATGCTGACGTTGTCGTCTTTGTATTTTCCAAGGTTGGGCAGCGCGCGCGCCGAAACCGAGACGGGCGGCTCGCCCGCGAGGTAGGTCAGCAGGTCAATAAAATGGCACGCCTCGCCGATGATTCTCCCGCCGCCGATTTTTTCGTCTTGCGTCCAGTGATTCAACGGCAAGTGTCCGGCGTTCACGCGATAGCGCATGTATTTCGGCTCGCGCAGCGCGGAAAGCGCCGTTTTGAGCGTTTGCGCAAAAGGCGAGAAGCGGCGGTTGAAGCCGACCGTGAGCAAACAACCTCCCGCCTTTTGCAGATTCTTGCCGACGGCGGATAACTGCTTCTCGTTTATCGCCAGCGGCTTTTCCACAAAGACGTGTTTGCCCGCCTGCAAGGCTTTGGCGACCAGCCCGGCGTGCGAGTCGTGACGGGTGAGAATCGCGACCGCGTTAATGTTCGGGTCGTTGAGGATTTCGTCTTCGGACGAAGCCGCGTATTGAAAGCCGAATTTTTTGCCGGAATGTTGGGCGTGCAGCCCGCCGGCGGAGGCGATTCCAACCAGATCGAAATGGCGGCTATTTTTCAGGACGGGCAGCAGAGTCGCGTTGGCGTACAGCCCCGCGCCGAGAACGCCCAATTGAACGGAAGACGAAGGACGGAGGACGGACGAAGAACGGAGCGGGATTCTTTCTTCCGTTTTCCTCTTTTCTTGCGGGTAAGTCAGCAGCACGCCCAGAAACGATTCCTTCTTTTTGCCCGTGATGACTTCGTAGGCTTTCGCGCCTTCCGCGATGGGGAAGCGATGCGTGATAAGCGGCGCGACGTTGAGTTTGCTGTCCGCGAGCAGCTGCACGACGGCTTGCAGGTTGCGCCCTTCGGTCCAGCGGACGTAGCCGATGGGATAATCCGCGCCGTTTTCTTCGTAATTGGGGTCGTAGCGTCCGGGTCCATAAGAGCGCGAATTGACGAAGGACAGTTCCTTTTCGTAATAGAGTTTGCGGGGGAAGTTGAGTCCCACCGCGCCGGTGGCGACGATTTTCGCGCGGTCGCGGGCGATGACGCCAGCCAGCTCCACCGGGTCGTTGGACGAGGAGTCGGCGCAGATGACGACGGAATCGAAGCCGCGATGGGCGGTGAAAGCCTGAGCGGCCGCTTCGGCTTGCTCGCGCAAAACAGCGGGACTTCCAAGCGAGCGCGCGAGGGCAATGCGGCGCGCGTCGAGGTCAATTCCTAATACGCGGCAGCCGGCGGCGGCAGCCATCTGAATCGTCAACAAGCCCAGCAGCCCCAGCCCGATGACGGCGACGCTTTCGCCCAGTTGCGGTTGCGCCAGACGGAAGCCGTGCAGCGCAATGGCGCCGAGCGTGGCGAAGGCGGCGGATTCAAAATCCACGTTTTTGGGCAACGGCGCGAGCAGATTGCGGGGGACGACGTTATATTCCGCATGGACGGCGTAGCCTCCGCCTGCGCATGCCACTCGCTGCCCAACCTTGAAGCCGCTCATATTTTTGCCCAGAGCCACAATCACCCCGGCGGAAGAGTAACCCAGCGCCATCGGTTGGTCGAGCCGATTGAAAATCGCCTGCGCGGTGGGCAGCAGCCCTTCGCGTTTCGCCTTTTCCAACGTTTGCTTGACCAGATCGGGACGCGAGCGCGCCTTGCCCAGATAACTTTTTTCGGCGAACTCGACTACCATGCGCTCTGTGCCAGCCGAGACGAGCGACGCGGCAACCTTTATCAGCGCTTGTCCTTCGCGCGGGGAGGGGATGGGAATTTCTGTTACGACGGTTCGCCCGTCTTTGATGTTTTGCAAGAGCTGTTTCATGCGGAAAAGTATAACCCATTCAAAGACGACAAAAATCACTTTTTTGAAAAAGACCTTAGAGAGCGTTTTATAAATCGGGATTTACCGCAGATGAACGCTGATTTTGATAAAAAACGCGATGAATTTACCTTATAAATCCAATTTATCTGTGTCCATCTGTGGTTAGAACATGAATTTCAAAACGCTCTCTTACGCCTCTTCAGCGCCATAGGCGAGCGGTTTTTAACAGGAGGAGCGGGGCGCTTTTTGCGGCGACGTATTTTGACGGTCCTGGCGCATGGTCTTTTTGGAGGCGGGGTCTACGGAGAGCGCAGGGGCGGGGAAGAGGTATTGCCAGATGAGTTCGCGGGAGGCGTTGGGGTATTTGCGGGCGAGGGCGTAGGGGAGGTGGACTTCGCCGAATC
>DAOUBR010000091.1:0-12154 GCA_034432535.1 Anaerolineales bacterium
CGCCAAAGGCGAGAACCCCTTCGACAGGCTCACCTGTGCCTGCGGCGCTGGCGCAGGCAGGGCAAGAATCTCGCGCTACGCGATTGCCAGAATTAAGGCGCGACAATAACGCAAGAGAAAGACAAGTCTTGGAACGTCGGCGAACGCGAACTTAAAACAAAAATGCCGCAGCGGCCCTGCGGGCTGAGGCGGCATTTCTTTTTTAATACCAGATTCTAAAAGAAGTGGCGGTGGCTTTACTCAGGCTGCCGTAGGAGCAGATGACGTCGGCGTAAATCAGGCTGCCATAGGGCTGGTTGGCGAAAGAAAACGAGACGATGCCGACGCCGTTGGAGTTCGTCGCCAGCGTATGCGTTTCAACGCGCCCGTCGCCCCAATGCACGACGGCGGCGCAAGTGGCGTTATAGACCGGTTGCAGGTTTTGGTCCTGGGCGATGATGAAAATCAATTGCGAATCGCTCGCCAGCGTGACCGCCTTCCACACAAAGGCGCGCACGTTCAGGCTCAGCACCATCCGCTGCGCGGCGCCGTTTATGGGCGCGGCGGGGGAGAGCAGCGCCGGGTCTTCGCCTAATTGGTCGAAGTACATCCGTCCTAAATCGGAGACGACCACGCGCTGCCCTTCGGGCTTCCACGGCTGCCATTCCAGACGCGCGTTTTCAAAATATTGCACCAGCTTGTTTTCGTGATACTCAAAGCCGGAAATGGGGTAGCCGAATTGATTCACGCCGCCGTAGGCGTCGAAAAATTCCAGAAAGGAAAAGCAAACTGCGAAACCAGTTTGGGGATAGGAACGGCAGGCGAAGGTGTTGTTGTTAACGTCGAGTTTGCCCGCCGGGACGTAGGTGAGCCTGCCGAGCGGCGTGACTTGAATCCGTTGCCCTTCCGGCAGGTCGGGGCGGTATTCAAAGCGCGCGCGCTGGAAGTATTGCGCTTTTTTGCCGTCTTTGCTGAAAAATTCTTCGGTGATGGGGAAGCCGTACAAAAAGGAGGCGTTGGGGTTGCTGTTGTAAAATTTGAGGAACTCGCCGACGACGTTATGCCCGGTCTCGCTGAAATATTTGCTTTCCACCGTGGTCGTTTGAGCGCGAACGGGGGACCCGCCCGCGCCGAGCAGGAACACAACGAGCAAAAAGACGACGATGCGGCGAGCCGAGTTCATAGCAATACTATTATACTCAGAAATTATCGGCGTAACATTGCAAACTTGACAAGCTCCCGCCGCCGCAAATTACTCTCCTTCGATTAAGTGTCGGATAATTCTTTCCGCTGCATGCCCGTCGCCGTAAGGGTTCGCCGCCTGCGCCATTTTGGCGTATTCGGCTTCGTCGTCCAGCAGACGCGCGGCTTCTTCCACAATTCGGTCGGTTTGCGTCCCCGCCAGTTTGAGCGTTCCCGCCGCCACGCCTTCCGGGCGTTCGGTGACGTCGCGCAGCACGAGGGTGGGAATCCCAAACGCGGGGGCTTCTTCTTGTATCCCGCCGGAGTCGGTCAGGATGAGCGCGGCGCGTTTCATCAGGTGAATCAGCGGCAGGTAATCCAGCGGCGGCAACAGGGAGATGTGGTTCGCGCCTTGCAGCAGCCGATACGCCGGTTCGCGCACGTTCGGGTTCAAATGCACGGGATAGACAATCTCCACGTCGCCGCGCGCCGCGAGCTGCAACAGCGCGCGGCAGATGTTTTCCAGCGGCTGTCCGAAGTTCTCGCGGCGATGCGCGGTGACTAAAATCAATTTTTTGCGCCCGGCGTTCAGCCCGAGCGCTTGGAGCAATTTTGCAACCTCTTCCGGCTCGTTTTGTTTCGCCACATAGCGCAGCGCGTCAATCACTGTGTTGCCGGTGACTTTGACGAGGCTCTCGTCAATCCCTTCTTGCAGCAAATTGCGCTTCGCCCACTCCGTCGGCGCGAAGTGCAAATCGGCGACTACGCCCGCAACGCGGCGGTTAATTTCTTCGGGGTAGGGCTGCCACTTGTCGCGCGTGCGCAGCCCCGCTTCAACGTGACCGAAACGGACGCGGCGGTAATACGCCAGCAGCGCGGCGATGGCGACGGTGGTGGTATCGCCCTGCGCCAGAATCCAATCGGGCTGAAAGTCCGAAATCACCGGGTCGAGGCGCGTAAAGATCGCCGCGCTCAATTCCGCCAGCGATTGATTTTCGCGCATCAAGTTCAAATCGTAATCGGGCTGCATCTCGAACAGATTCAAAACCTGGTCGAGCATTTGCCGATGTTGGGCGGTGACGCAGACGCGCGATTCCGCTCCGCCCGTTTGCTTCAACAGACGGACGACGGGCGCCATTTTGACGGCTTCGGGGCGGGTGCCAAAAACGGAGAGGATTTTCATGCGGGAGGCGTAAAGGTTGGAGATTGGAGATGGCTTAGGTTTATTTTCCCACCCCCAAGCGAACAACATGGAATCCCGCTTGTTGCCACGCTTGATGATTGACTCCATTGACCGTGTCAATCAAAATTTTCGCGCGGGTCGAAAGGGAGGCGGGGTCAAGTTCGCTAAACCCGGTATGTTTGACGAGCAGCGCAATCACGTCCGCGTCTTTGATGGAATCTTCCAGCGAAGCCGCCATGTTTACGCCGGGCAAATTTGCGTCGGGCTTGAACGGCTCCCACGCTTTGACCTGCGCGCCTTCGGCTTGCAGCAGGCGGACAATTTCGACGGCGGGGCTTTCGCGCAGGTCGTCCACGTCCGGCTTGTAGGCGAGACCGAGCGCGGCAATCCGTTTACCTTTCAGGTCGCCTGCCGCGCGCCTGACCAGTTCGAGGACGAAATGCGGCTGCGAATCGTTCACTTGCCGCGAATGATAAATCAGCGGGGTGAGCTCGGGCGCGGCTTCCACAAAGAACCACGGGTCCACGCTGATGCAATGCCCGCCCACGCCGGGACCGGGCGAGAGAATCTTCACGCGCGGGTGCAAATTGGCGATGGAAATCGCTTCCCACACGTCCACGCCGAATTTGTCGGCGAGGCGCGAAAACTCGTTGGCGACGGCGATGTTCACGTCGCGGTAGGTGTTTTCCATGATTTTGACCATCTCCGCGGTGGTCGCGTCGGTTTGAACGATTTGACCTTTGACGAAGGCGGCGTACAGGTCGCGTCCGGCTTGGGCGCAGGCGGGAGTGATTCCGCCGATGACCCGCGCGTTTTCAATCAGCTCGCGCATAATCTGGCCGGGCAGGACTCTTTCGGGCGAGTAGGCGAGGTGAAAATCCACGCCGGCTTTCAGCCCGCTTTTTTCCAAAATGGGGGCGACGAGGTCTCTGGTGGTCAGCGGCGGCGAAGTGGATTCCAGCACGACGAGGTTGCCTTTTCGCAAATAGGGGACGATCGATTCGGCGGCGGAAGTCACCGCGCTCATGTCCGCCAGCTTGTAGCGCGCGCCCTGATATTCGCCCGTTTCATGCTCTTTGAACGGGGTCGGCACGGCGATGATGAAGGCTTCGGCTTCGGCGGGTTGAAGCGCCGCTTTAAATTTGCCCGAAGCGACGGCTTTTTTCACCGCTTCAAGCAAGCCCGGTTCGTGGATATGAATTTCGCCTTTGCTCAGGGTTTCGACGATGCGCGGGCTGACGTCCACGCCCAGCACGTTCACGTCGTGCGCGGCGAAGGTAGAGGCTGTCGGCAGCCCGATGTATCCCAGCCCGATGACGCAAATGTTTTGATAGTTCACGTTTGCTCCGAAAATTTTTGATGAAGGATGCGCGCAAAGCGCGCCGTCCCAAACGGTCTGGCGAGCGTTGCGCTGGATAATTCTAACCTAGAATTTGAGGCGCGCCATGCGGCGCTACTTACGCGCGCGAGCCGCGTAGAATCTTTTGTTGTATAATGAAACGGAGGCTGTCATGGATTTTCTTCTCGACCCCAATCTGGCTTATCTCATCCTGTTGAGCGGAATCTTGCTTTCCGTGTTGGCGGTCGCTACGCCGGGCAGCGGCGTTTTAGAACTGGGGGCAATATTTTGTTTCGCGTTGGCGGGCTACGCCGTTTACGTTTTGGAAATTCGCTGGTGGGCGCTGGTCGTCTTGTTTTTGAGCGTCATTCCCTTCGCCTACGGAGTTTATACGCGAAAGCGCGTTTTTCTCGGCGTTTCCATTGCGCTGGCGGCGCTGGGCTCGGCGTTTTTGTTCGCTCGCCAAGGCGAATGGATTTCAATTCACCCGCTGGTGGCGCTGCTGGCTTCCGCCATGCTGGCGGGGTTTGTGTGGGTAATTGGCGTGAAGTTTTTTGATACGCTGACGACGCGCCCAACGCACGACCTGGAAGCGCTGATCGGAGCGTTGGGCGAGGCGCGCTCCGCCGTTTCTAACGAAGGCAGCGTGTACGTCAACGGGGAGTTGTGGTCCGCTCGCAGCGAGAAGAAGATTCCAGCGGGCAGCCGCGTGCGGGTGCTGCGGCGCGAAGGCTTCGCGCTGGTGGTGGAAAAGGTCGAGTAACGGCTTCGCCGCCGTCTAATTATCAAAAAGGAGAAAACCTATGGAATACGCCTTTTGTTTTATCGGCTTGCTTTTTGTAATGGGCTTGATTGCGGTTTTCAATATGATTCGCATCGTGCCAGAATATCAGCGCCTGGTGGTCTTCCGCCTGGGACGCGTGATGGACAAGCCGAAAGGCCCGGGATTGGTGTTCCTCATCCCCGGCGTGGACCGTCCCGTCCGCGTGGATTTGCGCGAACAGGTGCGCGAGGTGCCGCAGCAGACTTCCATCACCAAAGACAACGCGCCCATTTCGATTGACTTCCTGTGGTATTTCAAGGTCATCGAGCCGAGCCAGTCCGTTTTGCAGGTGACGAATTTCGAGGCGGCGGCGGCTGGCATCGCGGCGACGACTCTCCGCGCGGTCATCGGCGGCATTCCGCTGGACGACGTGCTTTCGCAGCGCGAGCATATCAATAACATGCTCCGCACCCGTTTAGATGAAGTGACCGAACGCTGGGGCGTGAAAGTGACCAACGTTGAAATCCGCGAAATTATTCCGCCGCGCGACGTGCAGGAGGCGATGAATCGCCAGATGTCCGCCGAGCGCATCCGCCGCGCCGTAGTGACCGAATCCACCGGCACGCGCGAAGCCGCGGTGAACGTGGCGGAAGGCGAGAAACAAGCCGCTATCTTGCGCGCGGAAGGGCAGAAGCAAGCTGCGATCCTCTCCGCCGAAGGCGAACGGCAGGCGCAGTTGCTGCGCGCGGAAGGTTTCGCTCAGGCGCTGGAAGCTATCTACAACGCCGCTAAGACGGTGGACCAGAAGACGATGACGCTGCAATACTTCGAGACGCTTAAGTCCATCGGCGCAAGCCCCTCCACGAAGTACATCTTCCCGATGGAGTTTACCGGCATGTTGGAGAACTTCCTCGGCAAGGGCGCAAAAGGTTGATCTTATAAGCGCGGAGTAGCGCGGAGATGGAATCTCCGCGCTACTTTTTTTAAGCCCGCTGGAAGCGGGCTTAAAAAAAATGGGGCGCGTGTCTCGCCAATTCAAAGAAACGTTCCAGCTCCGCTTTGGAAAAGACCAGCGTGGCGGTGTTGACCAGCGGGTGGCAGAGGAAAAATTCGCCTTCCCAAATTTCGCGGTCAATCCACAGCTCCACTTTTTGTTCTTCGTCGTTTATCAAACCCATCATCGTCACGGCGCCGCGCGTTACGCCGAGCAGCCGCTTTAAATTTTCTTCCGAGCCGAAGCGCAGATACTTCACGCCGAGTTTCGCCGCCAGCCGCTCAAGGTCGGCGCTCTTTTGGCAGGAGGTGACGGCAAGGAAGAAACGCCGCGCTTTCTTGTCGCATAAAAACAGGTTCTTCGTGCTGACGGCGGGCTGCGGAGGACGACGCTTTTCCGCCTCTTCGCAAGTGAAAACCGGCGGATGTTCGACACGCTCAAAGATGAAGCCGCGGCTTTCCAGAAAAGCGAGAAATTCAGATTCGTTTTGTATCATGCGCGGAATTGTAATCCGCTTTGCGCTTGATTCCGTTTTGCTGATACAATTTTTCACATGGAAATCGTCAAAGCCTCTATTCTCGATCTGGCTTCCCTGGCGCGGCTGGAAAAAGAAAGCTTCGGCAAGGACGCCTGGTCGCTGTTTGATTTGATAGCCGTGCTGACTTTCCCCGACGTGGTGCGCCTGAAAGCGGTGGAGGGCGAGCGCATGATTGGCTTTGTGGGCGGCGACCCGCGCCGCAGCGAAAATTGGGGCTGGGTCGCCACGATCGCCGTGGACCCGCAATACCGCCGCCGCGGAGTCGGGCGCGCGCTGCTGCGCGCCTGCGAGCGGAATCTTGGCGTGCGGCTTTCCCGCCTGACCGTGCGCGTCTCCAACCACGCCGCCATTGCCCTCTACCAACAAGAGGGATACGCCGTCGCCGATATTTGGAAAGCCTATTACGAAGACGGCGAGGATGGAATGGTGATGGAGAAGATTTTGAAATAAATATCGGGTTTATAATCGAACGCTATGTCTGAAATTTTGCCCCCGCCCGTTTGGGTGAGCTCAAACGCGGCGCTTGAATCTATGTTGAAAGACCTCGCCGCGCAGCCTCGCGTGGCGGTGGACACCGAATCGAACAGTTTGCACGCCTTCCGCGAACAGGTCTGCCTGATTCAATTTTCCTCGCCCGCCGCCGATTATCTGGTGGACCCGCTCGCCCTGCGCGATCTTTCGGCGCTCGCGCCATTGTTCGCCGACCCGCGCGCCGAGAAAATTTTCCACGCCGCCGAATATGATTTAATCTGCCTGCGGCGCGACTTCGGCTTTGAATTTGCGAATCTCTTCGACACGATGCAAGCCGCGCGCGCGCTGGGCTATTCCTCCGTCGGGCTGGACAGCCTGTTGAGCGCCAGGTTCGGCATTAAAACGGACAAGCGGCACCAAAAGGCGAACTGGGCGGCGCGCCCGCTGACCCCCGAACAAATTCATTATGCGCGGCTGGATACGCATTACCTCTTCCGCCTGCGCGACGCGCTGGAGCGCGAGCTGCAAGAGCGCGGACAGCTGCAACTGGCGCGCGAAGATTTCGCCCGCGCCTGCGCGGTGGAAGACATTAAGCCGAGAAGCAACGGCGAATCGTGGATGCGCTTTGCAGCCCGTAAAGATTTAACCGCGCGCGAACTCACCATTCTGGCGGGCTTGTGCCAATGGCGCGACGCAGAAGCCGAGCGCCTGAACCGCCCGCCTTACAAAGTGGTGATGGACGATTTGCTGATTGCCGCCGCCAAAAGCCTGCCCGAAAAAAAAGTGGACCTGGCCGCCATCGGCTTAAGCGAACGGCAGATTCGCTTGTGGGGCGAAGCCATGCTGAGCGCCGTGCGGCGCGGCGCGAGCGCTCCGCTGGTTTCTCGCAAGCAGACCGAAACCCGCTCCGACGCCTTTCTCCGCCGCATGGAAAAACTCAAGGCGTGGCGCAAAAAGCGCGGCGAGGAAATGAAGGTGGAATCGGATGTGATTCTGCCCAAGCCGTACCTCGCCCCGTTGTGCGAAAACCCGCCGAAATCGCTGGAAGAACTGCGCGAGATAATGAAGGACACGCCCACGCGCTTTGAACGTTACGGGGAGCAAATCTTAGCCCTGCTTGGAGGAAGAAATGCGAATTAATTTTTACGGCGCGGCGCATACCGTCACCGGCAGCCAGCATCTGCTGGAAATTAACGGCGTGAAATTGCTGCTGGATTGCGGCTTATATCAAGGCAAGCGCGCCGAAACCTTCGACCGTAACGTGAACTTTCCCTTCAACCCGCGCGAAGTGGACGCGGCGATTCTTTCCCACGCGCACATTGACCATTCTGGCAACCTGCCCAACCTCGTCAAGCAGGGGTTTAACAAACCAATTTACGTCACGCCTGCCACCGCCGATTTGGCGAGCCTGATGGTGGCTGACTCCGCCCGCATTCAAGAATCCGACGCGGCTTACGTCAGCCGGCGGCGCGCCGAGCGCGGACAACCGCCCGTCGCGCCCTTATATACCGAGCAGGACGCGGAGAAGGTCAAGCGCCTGTTCGCGCCCAAACAATACGAGGAGACCTTTGAGCCAATCCCTGGCGTGACGGCGCGCTTTTATGAAGCGGGACACATTCTCGGCTCGGCGGGCGTATGTCTCGATATTGAAGAGAAGGGCCGCAAGTTCCGCCTGTGGTTTTCGGGCGATGTCGGCAGATACAAACTGCCGCTGCTGCGCGACCCCGTTCTGCCGGAGCGCGCCGATTATCTGATTATGGAATCCACCTACGGCGATAAATCTCACGCCGACCCGGAGAAAGCGTTCGTCGAGTTTCGCGCCGTCGCCAAGCGAACTTTTGAACGCGGCGGCAAACTGATTATCCCCGCCTTCGCGGTGGGGCGCGCGCAAGAAATCGTGCTGTACCTCAATCAATTGATGAGCGCGAACGAAATCCCCGCCGCACCCGTGTTCGTGGATAGCCCCCTGGCGGTGAACGCCTCGCGCGTCTTTCGCGACCATCCCGAATGTTACGACGAAGAAACGCGCCGTTTTGTGCAAGAGGCGCGCCATCCCGCGCTTGATTTCAAGATGTTGAAGTACGTGCAAACCGTCGAGGAATCCAAAGAATTGAACGGGCGCAAAGAGCCGATGGCGATTATCTCCGCTTCGGGCATGGCGGAAAACGGGCGGATTGTGCATCACATTCGCAACAACATCGAAGACAAGAAGAACACGATTTGCATCGTCTCCTGGCAGGCGCCCGATACGCTGGGACGCAGACTAGCGGAGCGCGAGCCGCGCGTGAAAATCTTCGACGAGACGTACGAACTGAAATGCGAAGTCGCCGCCATCGGCGGGCTTTCCGGTCACGCCGGGCAGGATTTGCTGCTGGAATACGCCCGAAACGTAAAAGGATTTGTTAAAGATATTTTTCTCGTTCACGGAGAAGAAAAGCAAGCCATGACGTTAAAAGGCTTGTTGGAAGCGCAAAAAATGTATAATGTCCATTATCCTGACAGGGGAGCGTTCGCCGATCTGTAATTTTGTGTTATAATCAAGTTTGTGTAATATTTCACAAGTATGGCTATCTTTTTTTTATAAGGAGATTTACTCACATGACAGTCAAAGTAGGAATCAACGGTTTTGGACGAATCGGTCGTCAGGTTTTGAAAGCCATCCGCGATATGTACCCCGACCAGTTGGAAGTCGTCGCCTTTAACGACATTGGCGATATGAAGACGATGGCGCACCTGTTGAAGTACGACTCGAACTATGGGCGTTTTAACGGGACGGTGGAAGTGGCGGACGACGGATTAATCATTGACGGCAAGAAAATCCGCGCGTTCAAAGAGACCGACCCCGCAGCGATTAAGTGGGGCGACTTCGGCGTGGAGATTGTCATCGAAGGCACGGGCTTGTTCACCATCAAGAAAGACGGCGTGAACAAAAAAGGCAAGCAGGTGAAAGGCGCCGAGAATCACATCACCGCCGGCGGCGCGAAGAAGGTCATCATCACCGCGCCCGCCGAAGGCGAAGATCTGACGGTGGTGATGGGCGTGAACGAAGATAAATACGACCCGCAGGCGCATCACGTCGTTTCCAACGCTTCCTGCACCACCAACTGTCTGGCGCCTGCCGCGAAGGTCGTGCATGACGCTTTCGTCATTAAGCGCGGCTTCATGACCACCGTCCACGCTTACACCAACGACCAGAAGATTTTAGACCTGCCGCATAGCGATTTGCGCCGCGCCCGCGCCGCCGCCATGAGCATCATCCCCACCACCACCGGCGCGGCGAAGGCAGTGGCGCTCGTCATCCCCGACTTAAAAGGCAAGTTCGATGGGTACGCCCTGCGCGTGCCGACTTCCACCGTTTCCATTGTGGATTTCACCGCCGAACTGGAAAAGGAGACCACCACCGAAGAACTGCGCGAAGTCTTCCGCAAAGCCGCGCGCGAGCCGCGCTTCAAGGGAATCTTGCAGGCGGTGGACGAGCCGCTCGTCAGCGTTGATTACAAGGGCGACCCGCACTCCTCCTCCGTTGATTTGCAGTTTACGATGGTTCTTGGCAAGGAAAAGAGCAACTTCGTCAAGGTCGTGACGTGGTACGACAACGAATGGGGCTATTCCTGCCGCACGGCGGATCTAGCCGCGTTGATGGCGAAAAGCCTTTAAGTAAATCAGGTATTCGGAATTAGGGATTAGGAAGACCTAGTCCCTAATTCCCTAATTCCCTAATTCCCTAATTCCTATGAACAAGAAAACCGTAAAAGATATTGACCTCAAAGGCAAGCGCGTATTAATGCGCGTGGATTTCAACGTCCCAATGGCGGACGGCAAAGTAACCGATGACAAGCGCATCAAAGCCGCGTTGCCCACCATTCAATATGTGTTGGAGCAGGGCGCGGCGCTGATTTTGATGAGTCATCTGGGCAGACCCAAAGGCGGACCAGACCCCGAGTTTAGTTTGAAAGCCGCCGCCGAGTCGTTATCTGCGCTGTTGGGCAAGCCCGTTCAAATGGCGCCTGATTGCATCGGCGCGGAAGTGGAAAAGATGGCGAAGGCTTTGAAACCCGGCGAAGTCTTGATGCTGGAGAATACGCGCTTCCACAAAGGCGAAGAGAAGAACGACCTTGACCTCGCCAAACAAATGGCGGCGTTGGGTGATGTGTATGTCAATGACGCGTTTGGTTCTGCCCATCGCGCGCACTCCTCGACCGAAGGAATCGCGCGTTTCCTTCCCGCGGTTTCCGGCTTCTTGATGGAACAGGAACTGGAATATCTTGGGCGCGCGGTCTCTAACCCCGAACACCCGTACATTGCCATTCTCGGCGGCGCGAAAATTTCCGATAAAATTTTAGTAGTGGAAACGCTCGCCGCGAAATGCGACAAGTTGATTATCGGCGGCGGCATGGCGAATACGTTCCTCGCCGCGAAGGGTCTCAACATGCAGGATAGTTTGGTTGAGGCGGAAGCGCTGGAAACTGCAAAGTCTTTGCTTGCCAAACTCGGCGATAAATTAATTCTTCCTGTGGACGCAGTCGTCGCGGATAAGTTCGACGCGGAAGCAAATTCACAAACGGTGGATGTGGATAAAATCCCCGCGGGGTGGAGAATGTTGGATGTGGGACCAAAAACGCTCGAGTTGTATCAATCCGCGTTGAACGGCGCGAAGTTGGTCGTCTGGAACGGTCCCGTCGGCGTGTTTGAATTTCCCAAATTTGCCGCAGGCACGTTTGCGCTGGCGAAGATGTTGGCTGAATCTGGCGCAATCACCGTCATCGGCGGCGGAGATTCCGCCAGCGCGGTCAAAAAGGCGGGCGTCGCCAAACAGATGACGCACGTCTCCACCGGCGGCGGCGCGTCTCTCGAATTCCTTGAAGGAAAAGAATTGCCCGGCGTGGCGGCGTTACAAGATAAGTAGGTTTATAGACCTCCGAGATTTTCAAAATCTCGGAGGTCTGTTTTAGGCGGGGTATAATAAAAAATCCCAAACACAAGGCGCAGAGATGGGTCGCATTTTCATCAGCTATAGCCGTAAAGAAAAGCCTGTTCGCGCATGACGAGAGTATAATTCGCGCCTCTTTCTTGCGGGAAAATCCCCACGACAGCAATCGGGCATAATGACCATTTTTTGATATTGGAGTTCAATTATGGCGGACCTGACTGGGAAAACTATCGCAAATCGCGCGGGGTTTTGTATTCCTAAACCCCTCTAACCCGCCCGATAATAGCGGTACACCCACGCCGAGCGGAGCGTTGCCAGAGTCGCCGTAAAGAAGAGCATGAGGCTGAAAGAAAACGACCAAACAGGGAAGGCGCGGTAGAACATGTAAATCGCATACAGGTGAACCAGGTCGCCGAAGAGCAGCGCTTCCACGGCGGGGGCGAGCAGGCGCTCGTCGTCCGCGGGGAGAATACGCAAGACGAGGAAGGTCAACACCCAGAGCAACACGCCGTACCAGCGGATGAGCTCCAAAGACAGCGCGGGCAGGGCGTCCGCGCCGAATTGCGCGCCGAAGGCTTGCGGCGCGAACAGGCACATCAGCCCTACGCCCCCGTTCAAGACAAAGGCTTCAAAAATCAGGACATAACGCATGAATTTTTCATAAGTCATGGGAGGATTATACTCAATACGCCGTAAAGTAAATACTTGAAGGTTTTGACAAAAACAGCCTGCTTGGTGAAAATGGCAGGATGAAAAAACAACATGTACAACTCAG
>DAOUBR010000092.1:0-9033 GCA_034432535.1 Anaerolineales bacterium
TATAGGTAAATTCACCGCGTTTTTTATCAGAATCAGCGTTCATCCGCGTTTATCTGCGGTAAATCTCGATTTATAAAACGCTCTCTTAGAAGGTATAATTTTTCTCATGTCTCATTCCCATCCTCATCCGAACGCCGCCCAAAACACGCATCGGCTGGCGCTTTCCCTTTCGCTCACGGCTATTTTTGTGGCGGTGGAAATCGGCGCGGGGATTTTCAGCGACAGCCTCGCGCTGCTGACCGACGCGGCGCATAACTTCACCGACGTTATCGCGCTGGGGCTGAGCTGGTTCGCCTTGAAAATAGCCGCCCGCCCGGCGCGCGCCGGCAGGACTTACGGCTATCTCCGCGTGGAAATTCTGGCCGCGCTGGTAAATTCAGTCTCGTTGATTTTCATTGCGCTCGGAATTTTTTACGAAGCCTATCGCCGTTTCGGCGCCCCGCCCGAAGTGAATTCGCGCATCCTGCTTGGGGTCGGCGCGCTGGCGTTTGCGGTCAATCTCTGCACCGCCTGGCTGGTGAAAGAAGGCAGCGAGCGCGACCTGAACATGCGCAGCGCGTTTTTACACCTGATGGGAGACGTCTTCTCCACGCTGGGCGCGGCGGCGGCCGGCGCGGTGATTTTATTCACCGGTTGGAATTGGCTCGACCCCCTCGTCAGCGCGCTGGTCGGCGTCTTCATCTTTTACAACGCCTGGGGAATTTTGCGCCAGACCGTCCACATTTTGTTGGAACACGCCCCGCGCCACATGAATCTGGAACAAATGGCGGCGGACATCCGCGCGGTGGAAGGCGTGCGCGACGTTCACGACCTGCACGTGTGGAGCATTAAAGAAAACCTGACGGCGCTTTCGGCGCACATCGTCATTGACGACGCGCCCGTCAGCGCTTGCGCGGCGATTCAACGCGCCGTCAACGTCATGCTCGCGCAAAATTACGACGTCCGCCACGCCACGCTGCAACTGGAATGCCAGACCTGCGGAAGCGGCTTGCTATATTGCGATATTCACCGCTGAAAAATTTTGCGAAATAAAAAAGCCTCCGAAGCCGCAAAAACTTCGGAGGCTTGCGTTTTCTTCTACAAGCTTTCCAATTCGTCAATCAGCCTGCCGAGCGCGTTAAAGCCGCCCTGCCAGAATTGCCGCTCGCGGATATTCACGCCCGCTTCCGCCAAAATCTTCGCGGGAGATTCCGAACCGCCCGCCGAAAGAATCTTAAGATACTTCGGCTTAAACGATTCCCCTTCCGCTTTATATTGCTGATAGAGCGAAAAGACCAGCAGCTGCCCGAAGGCGTAAGCGTACACATAAAAAGGCGTGTGATAAATATGCGGGATGGAGACCCACTCCCAGCGGAACTCGTCGCTCAGTTCCACCGCGTCGCCGAATTGCTCGCGCAGGTTTTGCATATACGCCGCGCACAGATCGTCCGCCGAAGCGTTCTTTTGAATCATCTCGTGCGCGCGCTTTTCAAACAAGGCGAAGTACGCCTGACGCATGATGGTCGCGTAAGCGTCGTCCGCCTGCTTGAAGAGAATATCGCGGCGCACGTCGCGGTTTTTTTCAACGGCGAGCAGCTTATCGGTGAACATCATCTCGCCGAAGGTGGAGGCTGTTTCCGCCAACGGCAGCGAGGAATGGAAGGTGAACGCGCTGTGGCTCGAAGCCAGCATCGCATGAATGGCGTGACCGAGCTCGTGCGCCATCGTCGCCATATCGCGCGCGCCGCCTTGATAGTTCAGCAGCACATACGGCGTCATTTCCGGCAAGACCGACCAGCAGAACGCCCCGTCGCGCTTGCCTTTGCGGACTTCCGCGTCTATCGTCTTCTCCTCGAACACGCGGCGGGCGAGCTCGCCCACTTTCGGCTCGAACGCGCTGAACGAATCCAACACCATATCGGCGGCTTTGCCGAAGGGATATTTCTTATCCGCGCCGGCGACGGGGGCGTAAATATCGTAACGGCGCAGCTTCTTCACGCCCATCGCGCGCGCTTTGATTTTGAAATAACGCTGGAATAAAGCGGCGTTTTCCCGCGCCACGTCCAGCAGCGCGTCCACCGCCTCGTCCGGCACGTCGTTATCGAGGTTGCGCGCCGCAATCGGGCTTTTAAACTTACGCAGCGAGACGTTTTCGTTATACCAATCGCGAACGACGGTTTGATACATCTGCCCCAGCGTCGGACCCGCCTCGCCATAGACGCGATACAACTCCTGATAGGCTTTGGCGCGCAACTTCGCGTCCGCGCCCTGCGCGTAACGCATCAACTGTCCACGCGTCAGTTCCTTCGTTTCTCCGTCCGCGCGCAGTTTGAAAACGTAGCGGCTGGTCATCGAATCATATAGCGTGACGAGCGCGCCGACGCCGGTGACGTTTTTTAAATTGACGACCTTCTCTTCCGGCTCGCTTAACGTATGCGGCTTAAAGAGGCGCAGCGTTTCCAAATAGTAGCGGTAATCGCCGGAATCGGCCGTCAGGCGCTTTGCGTTTTCGTCGTCCAGATCCTTCCACCATAGGGAGAAGAACAACATGCGGTTGTCCGCGTCCGCCCAAAATTGCTGAGCGCGCGCGTGTAAAGTCTGCGCCTGCTGGTCGCGCGTGTCGGCGGCGAAGGAAAGCCCGGCGAAGGCGTAAATCTTGCTCAGCTCGCGCGAAATCTCTTCGCGCGCTTTCACTATCTCCATAAACTGCTCGCTGGAAATATTCGGCGAAAGCCGGGCGCGCGCGCCTTCAAAAGAGGCGAGACGCTCTTCCGCCTTGTCGAACGCGCCTTGCAACTCCGCGCTTTGATAGCCGGGATACAGCGCGGCGAGACTCCATTTGGTTTGCTTGTAGGTCACGGCAATTCCTCCAAAAAAAGATGGGGCATATTTTACTCTATCGCCAGAAAATGATTCTTCAACGTGTAGTGGATGTAATTCTCCCACAGCGGGACAATCTGGTCTTCGTGGTAATCGTGGTCGGAGAAGGTTTGAACGATCATCCGCCCTTCCATGCACACGGCGAGGACGCCTTCGTTGGCGGAAGGTTTGGCGGAAAGCCCGGCGATTAATTCGGCGTCGCCACTGCCCGAAAGGCGAATCTTATCGCCCGTTTGATTCGCCCAATAGCGGCTGTAATGCAGCAGCGGCAAGACGGTATTCGGCTCGTTGAAGATCGGGTGCGTAGAATTCCACCAGTAGATAGAATCGGCCTGGCTGTAATCGGCGTGAAATTTCACCCCGCATTTTCCCAACACCGCGCTCAGGGGTCCCGCGGAATACATATCCAGATACCAGACTTCCATGATAAGCGCGGCTTTATCGCGGTCAAGACGGGCGTTAATCACGTCCCAAAATTCGCCGCGAATGACGTTCTTATCCTCCGCGCCGACGATAATCAAATCGAAATTTTTGCCGGAATTGAGCTGCTCCATAAACCGCCCGCTATACGAGCCGGTCTGAACGTATTTCATCCCCATATTGTCGAGCGCCTTTTGAATCCACATGCCGAAGCCGCGCGCGTCGGTGTTTTCGTAAAGCAACACGTTGGCGGAGCGAATCATCGCCTCCACGTCTTGGGTCGGCGTGGGCGGGACGGCGGTCGGCGGCGGCGCAGCGGTGGGCTGGGCGGGCGGCTCTTGTTGAGGAGCGGGCTGCTGCGCGTTTTGAGTCAGTTGCTGCGCCATCGCCGTCGCTTGAAATTCCAGCGCGGCTTTGGTCGGGTCAAACGCGGGCGGGCTGGTTGGGTTGGGCGGAACGGGCGCGGATAAAACGTACATATTGCACGCCAGAACAAGCGAGACAAGAATCAAAACGGCGAACGTTTTTCTCACGCGCGAAGACATAGCGACCTCCTTTTTGTGAGGCGAAAGAGACCGCTGCCCTCCCCCTTCAAGTCGCTTCCGCAAACGCGACGGCAAGTGACGTTATTCGCTATTATTATATATGGAGAAGCGAAAAAAAGAGGACGCTCGCGCAAGAGTCCGCTTTTTGCAATGGAGAGCGTTTCTGTCTTTTTATAGGCTGGAACGGATGTGAACAATATCGCCGTCTTTCACGATGTAGTCCTTGCCTTCCAGCCGCAGCTTGCCCTTCGTCTTGGCTTCGTTCATGCCGCCCAGCGCGATCAGGTCGTCGTAAGAGATAACTTCCGCCCGCACGAAGCCGCGCGCCAGGTCGGTGTGAATTTCGCCCGCCGATTCCTGCGCCGTCGCGCCGCGTTTGGTCGTCCACGCGCGCACCTCGTCTTCCCCCACGGTGAAGAACGTTTGAATTTGCAGCAAGTCGTAAGAAAGGTTAATCATACGGTTGAGGCTGAGCTCTTTAATGCCGTATTCTTCCATAAACAACGCGGCGTCTTCCGGGCTGAGCTGCGCAAGCTCCATTTCCAATTTGCACATCAGCGCCACGGAAGGATGGTCAAGCGCGGCTTGCGGAGCTTGCTGCCCTTCGCCAAGGTTGAACACGGTGAGAATCGGCTTGCGCGTGAGCAGCCCATAGCTGGAAAGTTCTTTCTGCTCTTCCGCCGAAAACTCCATCGTCCGCAGCGGTTTATTATCTGAAAGGGTTTTGTGCATCCTTTCAAACAGCTCGGTCTGGCGAGCGTTTATCGTTTTATCCGTTCCGCCCTTTCGGCGCTCTTCGGTCAGCTTCTCCAATTTTCTTTCGACGGAAATTAAATCGTTCAGCAGCAGCTCGCCTAACATGCTTTCGACGTCGCGCAAGGGATTGACGTCGCCGTTGGGGTGCATCACGTTCTCGTCTTCAAAGCAGCGGACGACCAGAATAAAGCCGTCCATCTGCGAGAGATGATTTAATAGCTGTCCGGAAATTCCGCTTTTGGCGGAGCCAGATTCCAGCCCGGCGACGTCGGTGTAAGCGACTTTGGCGTACACGGTCTTGCGCGGGTTAAACATGGCGGAAAGTTTGGTCACGCGCGGGTCCGGCACGTCCACCACGGCGGTGTGCGTTTCAATGCGCCCGGCGGAGACCGAAGTCGGCGCGTGGCTGCGCGTCAGCGCGTTGAACAGGGTGGTTTTGCCCGATTGGGGAAGTCCTATGATACCTAGTTTCATCTTGACCTTGTAGCAAATTTTGATATACTTGGGGAGCTTGAAACAACCCAATGCCGAAGTGGCGGAATAGGCAGACGCGCACGACTCAAAATCGTGTTCCCTCCGGGAATGAGGGTTCGATTCCCTCCTTCGGCACAGGGATTATACCTTGAACGTCCTCCCAAAACGGGAGGACGTTTGATTTTAATAGTAAAATAAGACAAGGAGATTTGCCATGCCTTCTTTAAACGACGTTCTCGCGGTCATTCTCGGAGGAGGCCGGGGCGCGCGCCTGTACCCGCTGACGCAGCTGCGTTCCAAGCCGGCCGTCCCCATCGCAGGCAAATACCGCCTGATTGACATTCCCATCAGCAATTGCATCAATTCAGAAATCTACCGCATCGCCATTCTCACGCAGTTCAATTCCGTTTCGCTGCATCGCCACATCACCCGCGCTTACAACTTCGACGCCTTTCACACCGGCTGGGTGCAAATTTGGGCGGCGGAGCAAACGTTAGAAAGCGCGGATTGGTATCAAGGCACAGCGGACGCGGTGCGAAAGCAAACGCTGGAAATTTCCGCCACCGGCGCCAAATACGTGCTGATTCTCGCGGGCGACCATCTCTACCGCATGAATTACAAAGCAATGGCGGAATACCATTGGAGCAAAAAAGCCGACATCACCGTCGCCGTTCAGCCCGTCACACAAGAGGAAGTCTCGCGTTTCGGCGTCCTCAAACGCGAAGCCGACGGACGCATCTCCTCCTTCGTCGAAAAACCGAAAGATCCCGAAACCCAAAAGAAGTTCGTCAGCCGCGACGACCCGCAGCGCCCGTATCTCGGCTCGATGGGCATTTACATGTTCAACGCCGACCTGCTGCTGGATTTGGTGATGAACAACCCCGATTACGACGACTTCGGCAGCGACATCATCCCGCACGCCATTCAACGCTGCGCAGTGTACGGTTTCGACTTTGAAGGCTACTGGCAAGACATTGGGACGATTCGCTCGTTCTACGAAACCAACCTCGCCCTGACCGCGCCCAACGCCCCCTTCGATTTCAGCGCGACGGACGCTCCCATTTACACCGAAACGCGCTTCCTGCCTTCCTCTATCGTAGAAGACAGCAAATTGACCCAAGCGCTGATAGCGGAAGGCTGCCGCCTGGAACGCTGCGAAATTACCCATTCCATCCTCGGCATCAGCAGCAAAGTGGGCGCCGGCACGACGATTAAAGACAGCATCATCATGGGCGCGGACGCGCAAGACCGCGGCGGAATCGGCGCGAACTGTTACATTGAAGGCGCCATCCTCGATAAAAACGTAGTCATTGGCGACAACGTGACCATTCGCCCCTTCCCGCGCAACGCTGATATTGACCACACCCTGTGGTACGTGCGCGACGGCGTGGTGGTCGTCCCGAAGAACGCGGAAATTCCCGCCGGAACGGTCATCGCCCCCGCGTAAGCCGCGCGAAATTGCAATCGCTTTGCCATCCCCGCGAGCGCGCAGCGCGCATAAAATGGAACGCGAACACTCTCTGTTATGCTATACTTTTTATATTATGACAAATTCGCCGCGCGATTACTGGTCCCGCTGGGCGCAAGCCCTGCGGCGCTATCAATTGAACGAGTTTGCCGCCGCCCTGCTGGAAGCCGTCAGCCCGCTAGCGGTGATTGGCGCGCAAGCGCTTTACGCCGGAAGTGGCTTGATAGCAAGCGACCAGCTCGCCGCGCTGGCGCAAACGCTGGAAGAAGAAAAGGAAGTCCGCGCGCTTGCTTCCTTTCTTCGCGCGAAAAAGGCCGCTGAATGACCCAACTGATCCCCCTCTTTGCCATCGCCCTTAGCGCCGCGCTGCTGCTTGCGCTCACAGCGTTAAAGCGAAAATCCCCGCCCAACCTGCGCCCCATCCCGGCTTTGAAAGACCTGTCCCGCATGTTGGGGCTGACCGTTGAGGAAGGCTCGCGGCTGCACGTCATGTTGGGGCGCGGCGGATTGTTGGACGCGCGCGGCGGCTCCGCCCTGGCGGGGCTGGCAATGCTGCGCCACATCGCCGAGCGCACCTCCGTCAGCGACAAACCAGTCGTCGCCTCTTCAGGCGACCCAGCCACTGGCTTACTGACGCAAGACACCATTCAATCGGGCTATCATGCCGCCGGGGTGGACGATCTCTACGTCCCCACCAGCGGGCGCGTCACCGGTTTGAGTCCCTTCGGCTACGCCGTCGGCGCCATGCACATCACCCCCAATGAAAACGTCTCCGCCAATGTGATGATTGGACATTTCGGCGCCGAAGCCGCCCTGCTGGCGGACGCCTCCGACCGCGCGAACGTCAACTTAATCGGCGCGAGCGACGACCTCGTCGGGCAAGCTGTTTTATTCGCCAGCGCGCAAGACCCGCTGATTGGCGAAGAGCTCTTCGCCGCGGGCGCTTATCTCGGCGCGGGAGTCTCGCACCGCGCCAGCTTATCCTTGCAAGATTTTTTGCGCTGGCTGGTCGTTCTTGCCTTAATCGGCGGCGCGGTCTTTAAGATTTTGCAATCGCTGGGGGTGGTTTGATGCTCAACCGCGTTTTCACGGCGGTTATCGCCATCGCAATGGGCGCGCTCGTCCTGCTGGGATATTTCTTCCCCGCCTTCGCGCCCATTCAAGCCCGCCTGCTCGATTGGGCGGTGACGCTCGCAGCCGCCGCCGCGATTGTGGGCGTCTTTAATTTGCTCCGCGTGCATAGCGATAAAATCACCCGCCGCGAAAAAGGCAGCGGATACAGCGTCTTGTTAGTCTTAAGCCTGTTGATTGTCTTTGGAATCGGAATCGTATCCAAACTGCCGCAAGCGCTGGGCGTGATGCAGCCGCTCGCGGCGGAGCTGGACGCGGCGCTCGGAATCGTCCTGAACGGAATCATCGTCCCCGCCGAAGCGGCGCTGATGGGGCTGCTAGTCGTCTCGCTGCTATACGCCGCCATCCGCCTGCTGCGCCGCCGCGCGGACGTTTCAGTCTTCGCTTTTCTCATCACCGCCTTCATCGTCTTGCTGGGAACGGCGACTCTGCCTTCCGGCAACATCCCGGCGCTGGACGTCTTCTCGCGCTGGGTCGCTCAAGTCTGGGCGTTGGGCGGCGCGCGCGGGATTCTTATCGGCGCGGCGCTCGGCGCGCTTGCCACGGGCTTGCGTGTCCTCTTCGGCATTGACCGCCCATACGGGGGGAATTAATCATGGCTGAGATGATGAAATGCCCCTCCTGCGGGGAAATGACCTCGAAGGAATTTGAATTTTGCCAGTATTGTCAGGCGCGCTTGCAGCCTTTGACCGGCAATCTGCGGGGCGAAAACGCGCCCATCAAACCGGGCGAACCGCCTACCAAAAAATCCACCGCCGAGCTGGAACGGGCGCTGCCTAAATGGCTGCGCGACGCGCGCGAAACGGCGCGAGGATCCGGCGAAAGCGAGGCTCCGCAGCACGCCCAACCCAAACCGTCCCGCCTCTCCCAACAGCCCAGCCCTCCCCAAAAACGCTCCGCCCCAAGCGATTTTCTCGCCGGGCTGCAAGCCCAAGCCGGAGAACAGGAAGAAGAAGAGATTCCTGATTGGCTGGCAAACCTGACGGGAGCCGCTGCAAGCAAGAAAGAAGAAGACGGCGGCATGAAGTGGGTGGACTTGGGCGTCTCGCAGCCCGCCGCGCAAGAATCCGATTCTGAATTGCCTTCGTGGATGCAAGGAGAACCCGCGCCTTCGCAAGACGATTCGCAAGATTGGCTGAGACAAATGGATGGCGGGCTTGCGTTTGACGAATCCGCTGCGGCGCCAGCCCCCGAAACCAGCCTGCCCGATTGGATGCGCGGCGATTCCACGCCCGCGACTCCCGCCGCCGAAACGCCCGATTGGCTGCGCTCGCTCGGCGACGAAAGCGCTGCGACCTTTGGCGATAAAGCCTCGGCAGGAAACGAGCCGGACTGGTTGAGCTCGCTCGGCGCGGAAAGTTCCGCTCCCGCCGCAGCCGA
>DAOUBR010000093.1:0-14871 GCA_034432535.1 Anaerolineales bacterium
CTGTCGAAGACTTTGCCGTCCTGAAATTTACCGGTGTAATGCACGCTGACGGTCTTGCCGGCGACGGCTTGCGCGCCGGTTCCCGCTTCAACTTCGATATACTCTAATCCGCTTGCAGTTTTCATGAAGTCTCCTTTTTTTGCGCTGAAAGGTTTATTTTGCCATAAAAGGGCGTCGGGGGGAAGACGAATACGAACGGCGGAGGTCAGGGCGTTGTGAAAGCAGCGCCGCGCAAGTAAAGGGGCAACAAGGCGAAGAGCCTGCGCATCACGCTTTCCGTCCGCTGGTGGAAGAGCGCGAGGTCGCCGTAAGCCTCGCCGCCATCGCCGCCCACCAAATCGGTCACGCCGCGCAGAATCAAAACGCGGGTTCGATTCCGATTCGCCGCCCAGGCAATCGCCCCGGATTCCCAATCCGCC
Source organism: Anaerolineales bacterium (assembly GCA_034432535.1). GTDB lineage: Bacteria > Chloroflexota > Anaerolineae > Anaerolineales > Villigracilaceae > Villigracilis. Next base: position 420 of record DAOUBR010000093.1, read on the forward strand.
GCCGCCGCGCCGTATTTTTCAATCAGCATGGGAATATCCTGCGGGAGAACATCCCTATCCGCCGAAACGAGCAAACTGCGAAGGACGCCGTCCACGTCTTTATTCGGCAGCCAGGAAAGGTCAATCTCCGCCGCGTAATGCCGAAGGGCTTCTTCGGCGTCGCCCATTTGCTCGATGACGTCGTACACCACCGTCCGTTCGACGAGCAGAATCGTCCCGACCTGAATCCGCCCGGCGAAGCCGCCGCACGTTCCAAGATTGACGAGCAGGCGCGGCTGAAAGCGGTCAATGGCGTATTGCGCCGAAGCGGCGGCGGAGATTTTCCCCCACCCGCCGTGAAAGAGAGTCAGGCGCTCGCCCGCGAGAGTCCACGGGGCGAACTCGCCCAGCGGGGAGGGTTGAATTTCGAGGTCGGGATACAGCTTCTTCGCGGCGCGCCATTCCGCGTCGGCGGAGATGAGAACGACGACGCTCACTTCAACCTGCCTTCAAGATAATCCAGAATGAATTGCAGCGCGGCTTCGGAAGAGAGACGCTTGTTCTCGCGGCGGTCGCCGTTCCAGATGAAATGGCGCGTCCATTCGCCGTCGGGAGCGCACAGCCCAAACCACGTCAAGCCGACGGGCTTTTCGGGCATGCCGCCGCCTGGACCTGCGATTCCGCTGACCGAGACGGCGAGGTCGGCTTCCAGCAGTTTGCGCGCGCCGCGCGCCATTTCCAAAACCGTTTCGCCGCTCACCGCTCCGTGCGCGTGCAGCGTATCCCACGAAACGCCGAGGATATTCACCTTGGCTTCGTAAGCGTAAGCGACCACGCCGCCCATAAAATATTCCGACGAGCCAGCCACGTCCGTAATGCGATCCGAGACCAAACCGCCCGTGCAGGACTCGGCGGTTGCGAGTTTGAGTTTGCGCGCGGAAAGAATCTCGCGCAGTTTTTCTTCAAGCGAAAGGGTCATGCGTCTCCATGCGCTTTAGGCGCCGATGTATTAAGATGCGAACGCTCTATCGCAAAGAGCCGAAGACGCTTCTCGTTTTGCGGGCGTTTCGAGGCTTCGTGACAATAGAATTGCGATAGAGGCATATAAAATTATCGTCCCATTATACTTCGGGTATAATTTTCAAAATGGCGAACTTAAGCGGAAAGACTTTAAACAAAGTAAACGTGGGGGAATTAATCGCGCGCGGCGGCATGGCGGAAGTATACGTCGGCGAGCATACCGCGCTGCGGCGCAAAGTCGCCGTCAAGGTGATGCACGAGCATGTGGAAGCGGACGCGGACAACCGCAGGCGCTTCGAGCGCGAGGCGCAGGCGCTGGCGGCGCTGCGTCACCCCAACATCGTGCAAATTTTCGATTACGAGCTGGCGGACGGGCAGCCCTGCCTGATTATGGAGTACGTGCCGGGAGTCTCTTTGGGAGTCTACCTGAAAGCGCTGAACAAGCGCGGCGAAAAGCTGCCGCCAGAAACGACGGCGAAGCTGATTGCGACCCTCGCCTCCGCCATTGATTACGCCCACGCGCAAAACGTCGTTCACCGCGATTTGAAACCCGCCAACGTGCTGCTGCGCTCCGCTGCGGGCGAAGTCTCCGCCGAGGCGCCGCTGCCCGAAGACGTCGAACCCGTGCTAACCGATTTTGGTTTGGCGCGGCTGCTCAATTCCAGTATGCAGACTTCCACCGGGCTGGTCTCCGGCACGCCCGCTTACATGAGCCCCGAACAAGCGCGCGGCGAAAAGGTGGACGCGCAAACCGATATTTATTCGTTGGGCGTGATGTTGTATGAAATGCTGGCGGGCTCCGTGCCGTTCGACGCGGAATCTTCCTTCGGCGTGTTGATGAAACACCTGAACGAGCCGCCGCCGCCCATCCCCGGCGTCTCGCCCGCCGCGCAAGCGGTGGTGGATCGCGCGCTCGCCAAAGACCCGCAAGCGCGTTACGCCAGCGCGCAAGAGCTGGCGAACGAGCTGCGCGCCGCGCTGCAAGGCGAAACCGTCTCGGAGCGCACCGCCACCGTCGCCAAAATGGCGCGCGCAGGCGCGAAACAATCCGCGCGGCGCTTCAACTGGAATTACGTTTTCGGCGGGCTGCTTGCGCTGGCTTTCGCTCTGACGGGATATTTTTATTGGGCTGGAAGAGAAAGCGCGCCGTCCGTCATCGGGCGGATCTCCTTCGCCGATTTTCAAAACGCGCTCGACAAGGCGAGCGTTTTTACCTCCGGGCTGCCCGCTCCCAAAGCCGGGACTCATTACGACGTGTGGCTTCTTTCGCAAGGCGGAGAAACGCGCCGCAACGCCGGAAAACTGGAGCTGGACGAGCACGGTCAGGGGCGGTTGGTCTTCGTCAGCCCGAATTACAGCAACGTCCTTCAAAATTTCGACCAGATTGAAATCACGTTAGAGCCGGATAACGACCCCGCGCCGGACGAACCTTCGGGCGAAGTCGTCGCCTCGTCCATCTTCCCCCCGCTGGCGCTGGTTCACATCCGCCATATACTTGTTCGATTTCAGGAAGCGCCGGAAGGAATGGCGCTTATTCACGGCATGAAACGCGCCGCCGAAGACCTCGACGTCAGCGTGCAGGAATTGGCGAACGCTTACGAAGACGGCAGCGAAGAGCTCTTCCGCCAGAAATTGGAAGAAATCATCAACCAGATTTCCGGCAGCGAAAGCCCGGAATATAAAGACTGGAACGGCAACGGCAAAGCGGACGACCCAAGCGACCGATACGGCTTGCTGTATAACGGAGAAAAAGGCTACGGCGAGCAAGGTTACCTGCCGCAAACGGCTTCGCACGCCCAATTCGCCGCCAGCGCGCGCGACGCGACGGAAAACATTCAAATCCACGCCGCGCACGTCATCGTCTGCACGAAAAACATGGAAGGCTGGGCGAAGCAAATGCGCGAAAAAGCCAAACTCCTGCAGACCATGCCCTTCGACGAGAAAATGAAACCGCTGGTGGATGAAATCACCGCGCTCTCTATTCAAATTCTCATCGGCGTAGATTCGGACGGCGACGAGCTCATCGAGCCAATCCCCGGCGAAGGCGGCGCCGCCACGGCGTACGAACACGCCTACTACATGGCGGATATGCCGCTGCTGCGCGGCGAACATCAGGTTCCCCCGCCCGCGCCGACCCAAGAGAAAAAATAATCGTCCTACTCCGTATAAAACGTTTGCGGGGAGTATAATTTCGTCATGCAATCTTACTTCAAACAAGCGGCGCTCTCTTCGCTCGCCCTCGCGCTCATCGGCTGGGGCGGATTGTGGTTGATGATTTTTTATTATCAAATTCCGCCGCTGGTGTGGGCGCGCTGGGGATTCTTCGCGCTCCTCGTAATGGGATTAACCGGCGCGGCGCTGCCCGTCGTCTATTTTTTTCACCGCCGCTTCCCCGGCGAATCGCCCGCCGAGCCGCGAGTCGTCACCCGTCAAGCCATCTGGTTCGGCGTCTATGGCGCGACCCTCGCCTGGCTGCAACTTGGACGGCTGGTGACGCTCTACGTCATTTTCGGTCTCGCCGCCGGCTTGTTCGCCATCGAATACTTCCTGCGCATGCGCGAAAGCGCCGTCCCGCCCTCCCCCGCCCATGACGACGACTCATCTTCGTAACCTCCCCTCCGTAGACCAGCTGCTGCAAACGGAAGTTTGCGCGCGATTGATTTCGCAATACGGCAGACCGCTGACTCTAGACGCGCTGCGAACAGTTCTGGATGAAATTCGCGCGGATTTCTCTTCGGGCAGGCGGAATCAGCTCCCCGAAGCGGAAGGCGTCCTCGAAGCCGCCGCCGCGCAACTGGCGGCGTGGACGCAAACGACGCTGCGAAACATCGTCAACGCGACGGGCGTGATTTTACACACCAATCTGGGACGCGCCCCCTTAAGCGCGGCGACCGTTCAAGCAATGGAAGCGGCGGCGCGAAATTATTGCACGCTCGAATACGACCTTGAAAAAGGCGCGCGCGGTTCGCGGCTGATTCACGCCGAAGCCATCCTGCAAAAACTGCTCGGCGTGGAAGCGGCGGTGGTCGTGAACAACAACGCCTCCGCCGTCTTGCTGACTTTATCCGCCCTGGCGAGCAAAAAGCGCGTGGTCATCTCGCGCAGCCAGCTGGTGGAAATTGGCGGCGGATTCCGCGTCCCTGACGTGATGAAACAATCCGGCGCGAAGCTGGCGGAAATTGGGACGACGAACAAGACTCACCTGCGCGATTACGAAGAAGCGCTGAACGAACCCGCCGCGCTGGTGATGCGCGCGCACCGTTCCAACTTCAAGATTATCGGCTTCACCGCCGAACCGGAGCTGAAAGAGATAGCGGAAATCGCGCACCGCGCGGGAATCCCCGCGATGGACGACCTCGGTTCCGGCGCGCTGCTGAACGTTGAAAAATACGGCTTGCCCCACGAACCCACCGTGCAAGAATCGCTTGCCGCCGGCGTGGACGTGGTTTGCTTTTCCGGCGACAAGCTGCTGGGCGGACCTCAAGCGGGAATCATCGTCGGCAAAAAAGCGTTGCTCGATAAAATCAAAAAACATCCGCTGGCGCGCGCCGTCCGCGCCGACAAGACCGCCCTGGCGGGAATCTCCGCCACGCTGCTGCATTACCTCAAAGACGAAGCCGAGCGCGAAATTCCCATCTGGCGGATGATGGCGCTGCCGGTGGAGGAAATTCGCAATCGGGCGGAAGCGTGGCGCGCGGCGCTGGGGATGGGAGAAGTCGTCCCTGGCGAATCAGCCGTCGGCGGGGGCAGTTTGCCCGGCGCCACCCTGCCGACTTTTACGCTGGCGCTCGCAGCGCGCTCGCCCAACAAATTCTTAAAAAATCTGCGGGAGAGCCATCCGCCCGTCATCGCCCGCGCGGAAAACGGCAAAGTCCTGCTCGACCCGCGCACGGTGTTCGCGGAGCAGGACTCGGCGTTATTGAACGCGCTGCGAAACGCGCTGGATGAAGGGAAACGATAGAAGGCGGAGCGTTATTCGCCGCGCGCCTTTTTCTCCTGCGGCAGCAAGCTGGCGTAAATAAACTCGTGCGTGGGGACGTAGGCGCCAAATGCGCGCGCCATGCGAACCAGCGAACCGGTCTGTCCTTCCAGCTCGGAGGGCCTGCCTTCCATAATGTCTTTTTGCATCGAAGCCATTGTGGCGGGCGGCATGGCGTCGATTCGATCCATCACCGCTTGCACGGATTCTTCGTTCAAGTCCACGCCGCGTTCGTTGGCGACCAGGACGACCTCCTCCAACGCGCGGCGGAACATGGCGCGGGTTTCGGGGATGCGGCGGAATCCGCCGACGGGCTGGCGGGTGACCGCGCCCACGCCGCTCAGCGCGGCGATGAACAGGAATTTTTCCCACATCGCGCGGACGATGTTATCGTGCGCCTCAAATGCGCAGCCTTGCGTCTTCTTGAACGCTTCAAAAATCCTGGCGACTCGCTCGCTCGGCTTCCCATCCAGCTCGCCGAAGGCGATGTAAGGGTCAATGGCGACGTGCTTGATATGCCCCGGCGCGGCAAGGAAGGCGCTGATGCGGCACAGCCCGCCGAGAACGTGTTCCTGCCCGAATTCGCCGACCAGCGTATCAATATGTTCGACTCCATTGAGCAGCGGCAGGATGACGGTATCTTCCTCCACCAGCGGAAACATCTGGCGGATGGCTTCGTCAAGGTGAAAGGTCTTGATCGAAAGCACAATGACGTCGGGGCGGGCAAGCCCTTGAACGGAATCCGTCGCCTGCGCGGGGCGGAGGAAGAAATCGCCGAAGATGGAATCCACCTTGAGGCCGGATTCCAAAATCGCCTTAAGATGAGCGCCGCGCGCGAGGAAGGTCACGTCTTCGCCCGCCTGCGCCAACCTTCCGCCGAAATACGCGCCAACTGCGCCTGATCCAAAGATAAGAAATTTCATTTTCATCCCTTTCTTGCAAACGAACTTATTGAACGTCGTGGTCGGGAAGAATGTCCTCCGCTTCGCGGATAACGCGGATGAAGTATCCGCTCAGCCCGGCAAACGCCGCGGCGAGACCGCTGAAAACAATCAACAGCGCCATGCCCGCGCCCGTCCCCGAACCGACCAGCCAACCAAACGTTTGCGCGAGCGGGGAATTGGCGTTTTGCATGGCGGGTTCCAGCGCAAAATCGGCGAGCGCGCCCGCAATCACCGGCGAGATGGGGTTGGTAAACCAGGCGATGAGACGGCGGGCGGAAAAGACCCGTCCCTGCAAATCAGGCGCGACCTTCGCCTGCCAGATGGCTTGATTGGAGCTATTCACCAGCGGGCTGACCAGCGCGCCGAGCGCCGAGCCGAGAATCCAAAAAGGCAGCCCGCCGCGCAAACCGATGAGCGCCATAAAAATTCCCGAAGCCGCCCATCCCAGCAGCACGCCGTGAACCTGACGTTTGAATCCGCCCCACACGCTCATCACGATTCCGCCAATCACGCCGCCGAGCGCCCCCGCCGTCTGCGCCGCGCCGAAGAGGAAAGCGTCGCTGTTTGTGCGCGCTAGAATCATCGGCGAGAGAACGGCAAAGCCGATTCCAGCGAACAGGTTGCCCGTGAAGAAAATCATTTGCAAGCCCAGCAAACTGGGACGGGCGAAGATGTAGCGAAAGCCGTAAGCGGCTTCTTTTAACATTCCGCCTTCCGCTTTTTTGCCTTCTTCGGTGCGCGGCGGGTTGGGGATGTGAACGACCAGCAACGCGCCGATGGCGAACAAAAAGGTGACGACGTCTATCAATAGCAAGCCGATCAGACCGACGAGCGGCAGCAGCGAGCCAGCCATCAGCGGGGCAATCACGCCGGGGCCGGCTTCAATCAGCGACATTAACCCGTTGGCGCGCCCGTATTGCTCTTTGGGAATCATGACGCTGATGGCGGCGGAATAGGCGGGCCATTGAAAGGTCATGCCCAAGCCGTACGCCATCGCCGCGGCGTATAAATGCCAGACTTGCAGCGCGCCGAAAAATTGCAAAACAAGAATTGCCACGGTGGCGAGTCCCGCCGCCAGATCGCTGACCATCATCATCAATTTACGGTCGTAGCGATCCACCATCACGCCGGCGAGGGGCGAGACGGCAAGAAACGGCGTGATGAAGAAAACTTGCACCAAGCCCATCGCCAGCGCGCTTTTGGTCTGGTCGTACATCCAGATACTCAGCGCGAACTGACTCATGGAGCTGGCAAGCACCGAGACGATTTGCCCAATCCAAATGACGAAAAAGCCGGTCATGCCCGAAGGGCGTTTTGAGGATTCTGCCATGAGCGCTCCGCTTACCGTTTTTTATCGCGAATTTTCGGCTGAAAGAAAAACCTTATAGTTTTTTCAGTTGAATCAGGCTTTCCGCCATCGCCAGAACGGCTTCTTCAGGCGGGCGCGGAATCCACCCTAACATTTCTTTCGCGCGCTGGTTGGAAAGCTCGTAATCCCAGTCTAAATCTTTGACGACGACGGCGATTTTTTTATCGAAGCGCGCCATCATCCGAACCGCGAAGCTGGGGAATTGAACGCGGGGAATTTTTTTATAGCCGCGCGGAGCGTACGCGCGGCGGAGAATTTCGGCGATTTCCTTATACCACAGCGTCCCGGCGGGAACGAGAAACCGCTTGCCGGCCGCTTCGGGCGAAGCCATCGCCAGCAGCAAAGCGGAAGCGACGTCGCGCACGTCCACGACGCCCATTTTCAGCCGCGCCACGCCGGGGACTTCCCCGCGCAGAAAGACGCGAATCAGTTCGATGGAGGTATGTTCGCCCACGTCGAGGACGGGGCCTAAAATCAGCGGCGGGTTAATGACCGCCATTTCCATCTGTCGGACGTTTTCCGCGCCGCGAATGAAATCCCACGCGGCGCGCTCCGCCAGCGTTTTGCTTTTGGCGTACGCGCCAATTTGATTCTCGACGATGGACCAATCGTTCTCGTCGAAAGTTCGGTTTTCGCCGTTATGCCCGGCGTACACCGCCGCGACGGAAGAGACGAGGACGACTCGCCGCGCCCCGGCTTGACTCGCGGCGCGCAAGACCCGCAGCGTTCCTTCCACGGCGGGACGAATCAGCTCGTCTTCATGTTTTGGCTCAAAGAGGGGAAAGGGCGAAGCGACGTGCAAAACATATTGACAACCGCGCGCGGCTTCCGCCCAGCCGTCGTCTTTCAACAAGTCGGCGGCGACGAATTCGAGATTGTCCTTCGCTTGCGTATGCGCTTCGACAGCCTGGCGAACTTCGGCTTCGCGGGCGGGAGTTCGCAGCGTCGCGCGGACTTTGTATTCCCGCCGCAGCGCTTCGACGATGGTATGCTGCGCTACAAACCCGCTGGCGCCGGTTATCAGAATTAGAGGGGTAGGGTTTGTCATCCGGCGAATTGTATCACCCTTCCATTGATGAACGCTTGCCGTCGCGAGGGAGGTTGAAGTTAAGCCTTCGTCAAAACGAAACGCGCTTTGCCGATTTTGTAATTTCCGTTTTGTTTGAGCGCGCGCTCCGCCAGCTCTTCGGGCAAATCCACGTAAGAGAATTTTTCTTCGATGAGAATCTTGCCAATGACGCCGCCGGGCAAATCGGCGTAACGGGCGATGGTTGCGACAATATCATTCGGGCGGATTCCGTCGCGTTTGCCTTTGTTAATCTTCAGGCGAATCATGCCCGCCTCGTGCGATTTGCGCCCGCCTTCCGCGCCGCGTTTGAGTTCCGCCCTGCCGAGGGATTCGCGCCGCGCGCCTTTTGCTTGCTTGCGGGCGGATTCGGGAAACTCCGCCGCGGCGACGTTGACCACCGGGCGCTGCTTCTCCGCCGCGCGGGAGACCTTGAGCGCGGCGGCGGCGATTTCCAGCGGGTCAAAGCCTTCTTCCAACAGGCGGGCAGCCAGCTCGCGCTCGCGCTGATAGCGTCCGCGTTTGAGCCAGACGCGCATCTGCTCCAAAATTTGATTTTCGCGCATGGCTTGAATCTCTTGCGCGGTGGGCAGCTTGCCTGCAATTATCGGCTGTCTGGTGAGCCGCTCAATTTCGAGCAGGCGGCGTTTTTCGCGCGGGGTGAAGAAGGAAATTGCCACGCCGGTTTTGCCCGCCCTGCCGGTGCGTCCCACGCGGTGAACGTACACCTCCGCGTCGTCCGGCAAGTGGTAGTTGAAGACGTGCGAGACGTCGTCAATGTCCAGCCCGCGCGCGGCGACGTCGGTGGCGACCAGGACTTTAATTTGCCCGGCGCGAAAGCGGCTGAGAATTTGCTCGCGGGCGCTTTGTTCAAGGTCGCCGTTCAACGCTTCGGCGGGAAAGCCGCGCGTGGAAAGCTGGCTCGCCAGCTGCCCGGTCTCGATGCGGGTGCGGGCGAAAATCAACGCGCTGGTCATCGGCTCCACTTCAAAGAGGCTGGTCAGCGCGGAGAGTTTATCCTCCTCGCGGACGACGTAATAACGCTGCTCGATGGCGGCGACGGTCAGGGTCTCTTTTTTAACGGCGACGACTTGCGGGTCGCGCAGGAATTGATTCGCCAGCGCGCGGATGCGCGGCGGCATGGTGGCGCTGAAGAGCGCCGTCTGACGGGCGACGGGCGTGGCGGCGAGAATCCGCTCGACGGCTTCGATGAATCCCATGTTGAGCATTTCGTCCGCTTCGTCCAACACCACGCAGCGGACGGCGCTTAAATCGAGGACTTTGCGCTCCATCAAATCCATCACGCGCCCGGGCGCGCCGACGATAATATCCACGCCGCGTTTGAGGGCGTTAATTTGAACGGAATAAGATTGCCCGCCATACACCGCCAGCGCGCGGACGTTCAGGCGTTTGCCGTAGCGTTCCACCGCAGAAGAGACCTGTAAGGCGAGCTCCCGCGTAGGGGCGAGAATCAACGCCTGCGGCAGCCGTTGATGAATGTGCTGGTGCAAAATAGGAAGGGCGAAGGCGGCGGTCTTACCTGTGCCGGTTTGCGCCTGTCCGATGACGTCCGCGCCGGCAAGCATGAGCGGAATTACGCGCTCTTGAATCGGAGTCGGCTCGGCGTAGCCCAGCTCGGCGAGAGTTTGTTCGAGCTCGGGGCGAAGGTGGAGAGAAGAGAAGTCTGGCATGAGAAGTTGATTGTATGAGGTGGAGGACGGCGGCCCCCGCCCGCTTTCCAATAAAAAAATCGCCCGACGAATTTCATCGGGCGTTCATCGGGCGATGGAAACAAATTCCGAGAAAAGTTCCTTCCAAAGAAGGCGAGCGGTAGTTTACCACAGTTTTCGCTTTTTTAGGCGAAGCTTTCCAAAAGATTAAGAAACAAACAAGGCGGACGGACGTTTAGGGCGAGCCGCATAAAAAGCGAACAGCCTGTCTATCCTATCCGTCTTGTTGCAAATATCGGGGCGAGGCTACGAAGCGGGGGGAATTTCCGCCGCGACGGGCGCGGAAGGTTTTTGCGGGGCGCGGCTATCCAGCCACGCTTTGACCACGCCGCCAATCGCCGTCAGCGAAACAAGCAGCGAAATCAAACCGCTGACGCAGCCGACGACGGGAATGGCGCTTGCCGCGCCGAGCGTGAACGAAAGCAGGAAGGTCCCCAGCCCGGCGGTGAACACAGGCGACCAATCCTGACGGATGGCGGCGATGAAGCGTTCGCCGATTTCCTGTCCCAGCGCCACCATGCCAAAGATCCAAATCGCGGGCAAAACCAGCAAAATGAACAGCAGCGCGATGGGTATCAGGATGATGGTGACGACCATCAGCAAAACGGCAAGCGGAGAAAGGATAGCCGTCAACAAGCCGAAGCCGCCGGTCACAAAGGGCTGACGGACAATCGCGTCGGAGACGCGCTCCATCTGCGGCTGCAAAAACAAGGCGAGCAGCATGGCGAACGCGGCGAAAATGACCGCTTTGCCGAATTCCATCGCAATCTCCCACAGCGGGTTATCGTAGCCTGCGAGGTTGGGCGCGCCCGGCGAGGGAGGAACGCCCGGAGCGGAAGGCGCAAGCGGGGCGTTTTCCACCACTTCGCCGCCTACCTTCGCCCCTTCTTCGCGCGAAACCTGCCCGCCCAGCAAGACGACGTTGCCCTTGACGGAGGCGGTCTTTGTGAGCGAAATTTGCCCGCCGATGGCGACCATATCTCCGCTCACGCCGGCGGAAGAAACGGCGTTGCCGCCGATAATCACCGCGCTGCCGGAAACGTCGCCTTCCAGATTCAGGTTTCCGCCAATCACCACCACGTCGCCGCTGACTTTGGCGTCTTTTTCAACGGTCAGGTTGCCGCCGATAATCACGGCGCTGCCGTTCAGCGTTTCGCCGCTTTTGACGACGTAGTTTTCGCCCAAGAGAACGACGTCGCCGCCGGGGCTTTGAGCGCGCGCGGCGCTCGTCGGAACGAACAGCAGCGCCAATACAATCAAAATGGGAATCAACTTGAATTTCATGCACGAACTCCTTGCGAGGCGCGGCTCACGCGCCAGAGAGATACCGCCCACAGCAGGCAAAAGCCAGCCAGCGCGGAGAAAAACATCATCCAGGCGTAAGGCGGAAAGACTCCCAAAAGCGCTTTGGTCAGCGCCGAGAACGCTTCAACCGCCGCTTGCAGCGAAGTGACGACAAACAGCAGCGAAGCGACGAGGGAAGTCAGCCGTTCCGCCGGGGAGGAAAGAAAGATGTAAGCCAGCGGGAAGACAAGCCAGCCAAACGCGCCGACTCCGGTGAAGGAAAGCAGCAAAACGCCCCACATTCGGCGGCGATGCGCCGCCGCCTTTTGCGCGGCGAGACGCTTTTCAAAGCGCGCGGCAAAGCCGGGGGCGGGAGGAACCGCCCGCGCAACGCGCAGCGCGAACCCGGTTTCAAAGAGAGCGGCGCAGCGTCGGCAGGCGCGCAGGTGCGCGTCTAACTCGCGCTTCTCTTCGGGGGAGAGAATTTTGTCTTCCAACAGCCACGCTTCAAAAGGCTGGCAATTCATAAGGTCTCCTTTCAGCGTCCGGCGTCCCTTCGTCGTCCTGCCACAACCCCGCCAGTTCGCGGCGCGCGCGATGCAAGCGGCTTTTGACGGCGCTCACCGTTAATTTGAGGGACTCGGCGATTTCGGCTTCGGAATAGTCGTACCAATAACGCATGACGATGGCTGCGCGGTCGGTCGGGTCGAGCTGGTTGAGCATGGCGTGAACGCGCTCGCGCCTCTGTCCGCCGACGAGGGCTTCTTCGGGGTCGAGGGCGTCGCGGTCGGGCAGTTCAAAGGGAGCGCCGTCTTCGTCTTCTTCGTTTATGGAAAAGGAGGAAAATTTGCGGCGGCGCAGCCGGTCAATGCAGTAGTGCGCGGCGATGGAAAGCAGCCAGGTGGCAAAGGGGCGTTTCTGGTCGTAACGGCGGATGTGCTGATAGGCGCGGAGGAAGGTCTCCTGCGCGGCGTCTTCCGCCAGTTCCGCTTCGCCCAACATGCGGTAACACAAGTTGAATACCGGGGTCTGGTAGGTTTCGACCAGGCGGGTGAACGCTTCATCGCTGCCTTGTCGCGCCCGGGCAATCCAGGTCTGTTCTTCGTTCACTCATGCTCCTTTACGCTTGTTTCTACGCGGCAAGGGGAAAAAAGTTGCAGAGCGAGCGGCGTCTGGGACGTTTAGTCCCCGTGTCCCATCTCGCCTTCTTCGCCCAGCCAGTTCTTCCAGCGCGCGAGCGAATCGGCGCGGCGGGCGAAGAAAATGGAGATGACGGTAGTCAGCGGGACGGCGGCAATCAGCGCCAGCGAGCCAGCCAGCGAGCGGACGATTTCTTCCGCGATGAAAGAAAAATTGACGAGGAAACCGTAATCTCCGCCGCCGAGCGAAAACATCAGCATCATCGGCAGCGAAGCGCCGGCGTAAGCCAGAATCAGCGTGTTCACCGTCGCGGCGACGTGATCCTGCCCGATTCTCATGGCGGCGGCGTAGAGCGCGCGGAAGTTGAAATTGGGATTGGCGTGACGCAGCTCGAACACTGCCGCCGCCTGCGTGGTCACCAAATCGTCCAGCACGCCCAGCGCGCCGATAATCATTCCGCCCAGCAGCAGCCCGCGCAAATTCACCGGCGCGTTCATCATCTGCGTCAGGAACAGCGCGTTTTCGTCGCCCGCGCCATTGAGGCGGGCGAAGACGACGAACAGCGCCGAAAGCCCGCCGGCGAGCAGCAAGACGAGAACCATGCTGAGCGCCGCGGCGTGGGTCTTGAGCGTCCAGCCGTAAGTGAGATAAAGCGTGATCGCCAGCAGAATCGCCGAGCCAATAACGCTGACCGTCAGCGGGTCCTTGCCGGCAAGGATATTTGGGATGACGTAGCCGATGATGACGACCAGACTGAACGCCATGCTGAGCAGGGCGCGGATTCCCTTCCACGCGCTGATGAGAACGATGGCGGCGACGAAGAGCGCCGTCAGCGCCAGCAGCGCGGGAGCGCGGACGAAATCCACAAAGTAAGCGTTCACCACGCCGTCCGGGGTTTTGCTGAGGGAAACGAGAATCCGCTCGCCCGGCTTCAGGTCGTACTCGTCGGGGCGAATCTGCCGCTTGCCGTAGTCAACCTCCATTTCCAGCCCGGCGTATTTGCCTTCCAAAATTTTCACCCGCGCAATTTGATACGTCTGCTTATGAGACCCCAGAGTCGTTTCGCCCTGTTCGATGATGGTCTTGACTTCGGCGCGAACCGAATCGGAGCCGAAGGTGGAAAAGCCGCCGCCGGGGATTTTCGTCGGGAAAAGCGACAGATAAGCGAGCGCCGCCGCAAGCAGCAGCAAAGGAAAGAGCCATTTGTTTTTCATAGAGAGAAAAAAATAAGAAAGGTCGCGCTCGTCGGCGCGACCCGCCTGAGTTAGCAATTGTTTTCGTCCAATATCTTAATCTTATCCTCTTTGTTGGGGATGAGGCAGAGGAATTCAAACGGCTCGTCGCCGATGTTTTCGTAGAAGTGCGGCGCGCCTTCGGGGATGAAGACCACGTCGCCCGCCGAGACTTCGTACACCTCGTTTTCAATTCCAATGCGCGCGCGCCCGCGCAAGACATATTGCTCATGCTCCACCGTGTTAACGTGACGCGGCATCCCGCCGCCGGGCTGCATGGAAAACTTTCGCATGGCGAAATTCGGTCCCTCCTGCGCGGGGATGAGGATCTGAATGGTCGTGCCTACGCCGGCGGCGACGTTTTTCGCCTCGACTTCGTGAGAATGTTTAACGCTCATGGTTCACCTCGTATTTCGTTTTTCATCATAGACGACGGCAGACCCGCATATTATCCCACATTCGCCGCATGGTTTTCTTGTTAACGTTTGCGCCGCTCGGCGCAAGAGAATAAACAGGACGTCGGCGTCCCGCCGCCCTTGCAGGCTTCCTCCTGCCAATCAACCATAGATTGCCCACATGGCTTTCTCATGATCGCTCGCGCCGCTTTGTTTAACAGGATCAACAGGACGTCTTCCCCCTGTTTTCTGCGCGGCTCCTCCTAAAAATCCTGTCCATCCTGTTTGTTTTCTAACCTGAAACCGGACTTTGA
>DAOUBR010000094.1:0-26527 GCA_034432535.1 Anaerolineales bacterium
GATTGGGAATCAAAGCCACGTCTTTTTCTTCCCGGACGACGATGTTTACCGCCGAAGTCATGCCCGGCTTGACGAATTGATCCGCGTCCACAAGCTCCACCGTCACCGTAAAGCTGACCACGCCTTGCACCACGTCGCCCGCCTGCCCGACTTGAATCACCTTGCCGTGATATTCCTTGTTGAGCACGGCGTCAAACGTCAAAATCACGTCCTGACCGACGGAGACGTTATTAATATCTACTTCCGAAACTTGCACGTCCACTAACAAACGCGAGAGGTCGTCAATGCGGAAGGCGATGAGTCCGGGAGAGACCTTATCGCCGAGGACGGGATTCGCCTGCGTAATCACGCCGTCGAAGGGCGCGGAGATGTAAGCCGTTCGCAGAGTCGCCTGGGCGGCAGCCACGCGCGCTTGCGCCGCGGCGACGTCCGCCGAGTCAACGCCGGTTTGCAGCCGTTCCACTCTGCGGCGCGCGTCATCCAACTGAGCCTTCGCCAGCGCCAGCTTCTCGTCCGCGTCCGCGATGGTCTCCGCGTCCGCGTAGCCCTTGTATTTGCGCACCTTCAATTGCCCAAACTGCCAATACGTTTCGGTGATGGTGATTTTACCGTTCAAATCCATGCGGTAATCGTAGGCTTTTTTGTAGTTTTCTTCCGCCTTGTCGAGGTCCCGCAGGGCTTGGGCTTTCGCCGTGCCGGAATTGAGCAAATCTTCCAGCGCCTTTTCCGCCGCAGCCAAATCGGCTTCCGCGAGGATGACGCTTTGATTGAGGGTGTTTTTATCGAGACGGGCGAGAACGTCGTCTTTCTTTACGCGGTCGCCTACTTTAACGAGGACTTCGCTCACCACGCCCGAAGTCTCCCAGTTCAGCGTTGCGCTTTGCTCGGCGCGCACGCTACCGGTCGCGCCGACGGTGGCTATCAGGTCGCCGCGCTTCACCTCGACAGTTTGATACGTTTCCTGTTTTTTTCCGCCCATGTTAGCGAAAATCACAACCAGAACGACGACGATTGCCGCCCCGACGAACAACCACGTCCCGCGTGAAAATCGCCCAAAAAACTTTTTCATCTTTTTCTTCCTCCAATGTAGTTTCTGCCGCAGCGTAATTGTACCCCGCCGCGTAACGGCAAGCCTTCTTTTTTTGTGTGAATCTTATGAATATTTTACGGATAAAAATCGTGACGATTGTCTTTTTCTTTCGTTACATTCAAGCCTGTAAACGCTTTGGCGCTTTGAGTATCATCGCCGTTTAACCGCGCGATAGAGACGAAGGCACGGCGGGCGTTCTCTCGCGTTGTTAGACGCGGAAACCGCGTAAACTTTTACGAGTATATCACCTTCGCATTGGAGATTTTATGCAGGCTGTTCCCGGCGAATTCTTGCCGATAGATCGCAAACGGCGCGCCAACAGCAGGTTCTTTAACCTCGACCTGCGCCCCCCCGAGACCCGCGTATGCGATTTCGACGGCGTCGTCGTCGGCTTTACGCCCGAACGCGCCATGGCGGAAGCGACGCGCTGCATTCACTGTCCCGACCCCGCGCCGTGTATGCAGGCTTGCCCCGCCGCAAACGACGTCCCTTCCGCCATGTATTTGGTTGAGCAGGGGCGCTTTATCGAGGCGGCGGCGCTTTATCACCAAACCAGCTCGCTGCCCGAAATTTGCGGAAGAATCTGCCCGCACGAAGTCTTGTGTCAAGGCTCTTGCGTGTTAAACAAGCGCGGGCGTCCCGTGTTGTGCGGCGAATTGGAAACCTTTTGCGTGGAATACGAAAAACGCGCGGCAGGATACGAGATTCCCCGCGGCGAACCAACGGGCAAAAAGGTCGCCATCGTTGGGTCGGGCCCCGCCGGTTTGGGCTGCGCCGATTTGCTCATCCAGTTCGGTCACAAAGTAACCTTCTTCGACGCGCGTCCCGCGCCCGGCGGCTTGTTGATGTACGAGATTCCCAATTTCAAACTTCCCAAAGAGCGCTGGCTTGCCAAATGGGCTGAGTTTGAACGTGCCGGCGCGAAATTCGTCCCCAACGTCTATGTGGGCAAGGACGGCAGCGTGGACGAATTGCTGCAAAGCGGCTTCGACGCCGTCTTCATCGGAGTCGGCGCAAAGATAGACGCCAAAATGGAAGAGATGCCCGGCTCCGACTTGCCCGGCGTATATGACGCGACGGACTTCCTCCTGCGGGGCAACGTCCCGCCCGATTTAATTCCCCCCGAACGGCGGAAACCTTTGCAAATCGGCAAGCGCGCGCTGGTCATCGGCGGAGGCGACACCGCCGCCGACTGTCTGCGAACCGCGCTGCGGCTTGGCGCAAAAGAAGCCGTCTGCCTCTATCGCCGCACCGAAAAGGAAATGCCCGGCGGCAAAAAAGACCGCCAGCTGGCGAGAGAAGAAGGCGCAAAATACCGCTTCCTCACCCAGCCGGTGCGCTTCATCCCCGGACCCGACGGGCGGGTGGCGGCGGTGGAATGCGTGGAAATGAAACTCGGCGAGCCAGATCCCAAAGGGCGGCGCGTCCCCATCCCCGTTGAAAACTCCAATTTCAGCATCGCCGCCGATACCGTCGTGCTGGCGCTAGGCTACTGGCCCGATCCCGTTATCGGCGAAACCACGCCTGACCTGGAAACTCACAGCTGGGGCTTGATTACCGATAAAAACGCCGGCGCCACCTCGCGCGAAGGAATCTTCAGCGCCGGCGATTGCGTCACCGGTCCCGGTCTGGTGGTGGAAGCGATGGCGGGCGGAAGAAAAGCCGCCCTCGCCATTGACCGCTACCTTCGCGAAAAGAAATAAACCCCATTCTGAAATTGCTTCGCCCCTCTTCGGGGTCTCGCAACGACATGACGGCTAAAGCGGTTTGTATAAATCCGCGTTTATCTGCGGCGCAAAACATCAAGGTATAATCGCCGCATAATGGAAAGCTTCTCGCGCAAGTTTGAAATCGCCGTCATCCTGGCTACTTTAACCTTCATCGCCGGTTACGCCGCCCCCTCGCCGACGGATAAAATCGAAACCATCCGCGCTTACACGCGCGGCAAAGAGTTCGACTATCTGGAATGGATGAGCGCCGCCGAGTTGCTCAAACTGCGCGCCGCGTCCGTCCGCCTTCCATACGCCATAGACCGCGAAACGCAAAAGCGGCTGGTAATGGAAAACCTGCGCCTCACTCAATCCATTCTGGATGAAGAAAGGCGGCTGGAAACCATCTACGCCGACCCCGCCATCGCCGATAAAGAATCCGCCGCGCAGGAAACGCTCGCCCAACTGGCGGCGTGGCGCGCCCGCGCCGCGCAAATCGTCCCGCTGGCGGAATCCGTTTTGCAGGAACAGACCGCCGCCGTCCTCGCCGAAATCGGGCTTGCTCAGGCGGGGCAGCCGCTTCCGTTCGTCTGGTATCACGCCTCGCCGCTGCCGATGGCGCTTATCGTCTCGCCGCGTGAGCGCATCGAACAAACGGCGAACATCTCGTTGCGCGCCGACGCGACGCTTGAAGAGCAAATCGCCCTTGAAGAGCGCGTGGCAAAAGGCTTAAACGTCTCCGTGCTCGTCGTGCCGATTGGCGGCGTGGGAGTTTACCCCACGATGGTCATGCGCAGCGCCGACCTCAACTGGCTGGCGACGGTGATTGCCCACGAATGGATTCACAACTACCTCTCGTTTTATCCGCTGGGGGGTTCATATTCCAAAACGCCCGAATTGCGCGCCATGAATGAAACGACGGCTTCGATTGCGGGGAACGAAATCGGCGCGCTCGTCATTGAACGGTTTTACCCGGAGCTCGCCCCCCGTTCTTCTTCTACGGGCGGGCTGATCTCGCTCAGCGAAGGACACGTTAACCCCGGCGACCTTCCGCGCCCGACTTTCGATTTCCGCGCCGAAATGCACGAGACGCGCGTCAGAGTGGACGAGCTGCTCGCGGCGGGAAAAATTGAAGAAGCCGAAGCCTACATGGAACAGCGCCGCCAGATTTTTTGGCAAAACGGCTACCTGATAAGAAAACTCAATCAAGCCTATTTCGCCTTTTACGGCGCTTACGCCGATTCTCCCGGCGGCGCGGCGGGCGAAGACCCCGTCGGCCCCGCCGTCCGCGCGCTGCGCGCGCAAAGCGCCTCGCTGGCTGACTTTATCCGCGCCATCAAATGGATGACCAGCTTCGAAGAATTGCAGCAAGCCGTCCAAAGATAGATTTATAATACCCTTCAATGCAAAAAGGCTTTCCGCTTCTCGTTTCGCTTTTCTTCCTCGCGGCGGCGTTGGCGGCTTGTTCCCCGCAAGCGCAAGAAGACGCCTTGCCCATCGTCACAGTCGCCGCGCCCACCCTGCCGGGGACCTTAACTTACGCCGACGATTGCACCGTGCTTGAAGGAATTCCCACCCCGCCGCCGGACGCGAGCTACGTCCCGCCCGTCAGCCGCGCGGATTTCGTCTTCGGTCCCGCCGACGCGCCCGTCACCGTCATCGAATACTGCGACTTTCAAGCCGATAGCTGCCGCACAATGGCGGATACCATCGCCAAATTGATGAAGAACCGCTCGAACGCGCGCTTTGTCTTTCGCCCTTACCCTTTAATCGGGCGGCTCGACAAATCGGATAAAGCCGTCGTCGCCGCGCTTGCCGCCGACGCGCAAGGCAAGTTTTGGACGATGTACGACTTCCTCTTTGTCTCTTACCCGCTGTGGGATAAACTCCGCCCCGAAGAATTTTACGACTGGGTGATAAA
This sequence comes from Anaerolineales bacterium, assembly GCA_034432535.1. GTDB lineage: Bacteria > Chloroflexota > Anaerolineae > Anaerolineales > Villigracilaceae > Villigracilis. Next base: position 4,721 of record DAOUBR010000094.1, read on the forward strand.
AGAATCTCCGCGCGCGGGCATAGACGCGGCGCAGCTCAAAGCCGCCATAGAAGACCCCAAAACGACGACGCGCATGACCGCCCTGTATCAAGCCGCGCAGGAATTAAAATTTCCCTCCGTGCCAATTGTGGTCGTCAACGGCTCGATTCAACAGGCTTACCTGCTAAACTACCCCAACCTGAGCGAGATGATTGACATGCTGGCGCTCGGTCAAAAGCAATTCGGCGAATGCCCGCCTTTCGACGTGAACCCGCTCAAACAATACATCGCCACGATCCATACCGAAAAAGGCGATATTGTGATTCAACTGTTTCCCGATAAAGCGCCGCTCGCCGTCAATTCTTTCCTCTTCCTCGCCCGCCAAAAATGGTTCGACGGCGTGACGTTTCACCGCGTCATTCCCGGCTACCTCGCGCAGGCGGGCGACCCTACCGGCACGGGCAAGGGCAACCCCGGCTATTTCTTCAAAAACGAAACGAGCGACCTGCGCTTCAACATGCCCGGCATGGTCGGCATGGCGAACGCGGGACCCGACTCTAACGGCAGCCAGTTTTTCATCACCTTCGCGCCGCAGCCCGACCTGGACGGCTCTTACACCATCTTCGGGCAGGTGATTCGCGGGCTGGACGTGGCGGAAAAATTAACCCCGCGCAACCCCGCGCCGGGAGAAATTTTGCCCCCGGGCGATTTAATTCTCAGCGTCGAGATTGATGAAAAATGAAGCCGACTCATAAAACCCACTTACCTTCTTTGCTCATCTTGTTGGCGCTGGGCGGCGGCGCGGCTTTTTTGCTCTTGTTGGCGCTGATTTCCGCGTTCTCTTCGGTTTTCAACCTGATGCAGGGAACTTCCGCTCCCGCGACGGAGATGATTAACGCGGCGGTCTTTCTGTTTGAGGCGCTGCTCATCGGCTTGTGCGCGTGGTTCGTGCTGCACAAAACGCTGGGCTGGGAATCCGCCGAGCGCTCCATTCGCTTTCCGTTTGAAGGATTTTACGTCCCCGTTGTTTTGCTGCTCGTCGCCGCCGCGCTGCTGGTCGGCGGGCTGACCGCCTGGCAAGAAGTCGCCTTCCTTTCGTGGGCGGTCTTGCCCCTGCTTACCATCTTCGCCGTCGCCCTGCCGGTCTGGCTGCTATTGGGCGTGGGCGGCAGGGAAATTGATCTCGGCGCCCGCTGGCGTTTTTTCGGCGCGCTCGGCTTGGGCATGACCGTCGGTCCCTTTTTGATGATTGCGCTGGAAATTGTCGCGCTGTTTGCCGTCTCTCTTGTCTTTTTGGTTTACATTGCCTTGCAGCCCGGCTTGGCGGAAGAGCTCTTCAATCTGGCGGAGGTTATCAGCTCGCAAACCGACCCGGAAACGCTCATAAGAATTTTTGCGCCTTACCTGTTTCAGCCCGGCGCGATATTCGGCGGCTTGTTATACGCCGCCGCGATAGTTTCGCTCATTGAAGAGCTGCTTAAACCGCTGGCGGTCTGGCTCTTCGCCAAAAGTTTGGAAACTCCCGCGCAGGGCTTCGCCCTGGGACTGCTGAGCGGCGCAGCTTTCGCCCTGCTGGAAAGCCTGAACGCCGCCGCGGACGGCAGCTCCGCCTGGGGCGCTATCGTCGCCATGCGGGCGGCGACTACCCTGTTGCATATCGCCGCTTCGGGGCTGGTCGGCTGGGGAATCGCTTCGATGTTCAAAGAGAAAAACGTCCTTCGATTTCTTTCGGCTTTAACCTGCGCCGCGCTGCTGCACGGCTTATGGAACGCCTGCGCCCTGGCGGTGGCTTTGGTCTCCATCGGCTACATGGTCAATTCGCCGCTGCCGTGGCTGCCCCGCCTGATTCTTCCCGCTTTGGGCGGAATGCTGACGCTGGGAATCGGCATGTTGCTCTTTTTGATAACCGCAAACCGAAGATTAAGGAGCGAAACTTCTCGATGAGATATTCTTCTGTCGCGCGCGAAGGAGACGTGGCGCAGCTCGTCGGCTTGAACCACAAGCACATCATCCTCACCCTCAAAGCCGGCGCGGAGATGCAATCGCACCGCGGCGTGCTAAAACACGACGACCTGATTGGCAAGCCGTGGGGCAGTCAGGTGTTCAGCCACACTGGCGCGCCGTTCTTCCTGTTGCAGCCTTCCCTCGCCGATATTCTCAACGACCTGCCGCGCACGACGCAAATCCTTTACCCGAAAGACGTCGGCTATATTCTGGTGACGATGGGAATCGCGCCGGGCAGCCTTGTGCTGGAAGCCGGCACCGGCTCCGGTTCGATGACGATCGCCTTCGCTTCCGCCGTCGGCGAATCGGGCAGGGTGGTTTCTTACGAACAAAAGCCCGACGTGCAAAATCTGGCGCGCAAGAATCTGGCGCGAGTCGAGCTGACCTCGCGGGTCGAATTCAAACTGCGCGACATTGCCGCGGGCTTCGATGAAACGGACGCCGACGCCTTCTTCCTCGACGTGCCGCGCGCTTTCGATTATCTGCCGCAAGTTCGCGCCGCGCTCAAGCCGGGCGGCTTTTTCTCTTCCATCCTGCCGACGGCGAATCAAGTGGAGGATATGCTTCACGCGCTGCGGCGCAACCGCTTCTCTTTCGTCGAAGTATGCGAAATTTTGCTGCGCTATTACAAGACCGACGCCTATCACATCCGCCCGGTGGATCGCATGGTGGCGCACACCGGTTATCTGGTGTTCGCCCGTAAAATCGAGCCGGCTGAGGACCCGCGCGGCGCAGATCTGGCGAGAGAAGTCGGACTTTCGTATCATGATCATTCCGATTCATGACGACGCCTGCGCTGACCGAATCCTACATTGCGGAGCGGCTGGCAGTCGCCGAAAGGCTTCCGCCCGACCCCTACACCGAAATCGGATTGCCGCCCGACCCGCGCGTCAATTACCGCTGCGCGGCTGTGCTGATTCCCTTGATGAAGTTTCGCGGCGAATGGCTGGTTTTATACACCCGCCGAACCGACCGCGTGGATACGCATAAGGGGCAGGTCTCTTTTCCCGGCGGCGGTTGCGATAGCGGCGAGACGGAGCCGGAGCAAACCGCGCTGCGCGAAACATACGAAGAAATTGGCGTGCGTCCCGAAGACGTTCGCGTGCTGGGGCGGTTGAAGCCGCTGCTCACCATCAGCGATTACCGCGTAACTCCCGTGGTGGGCGTGATTCCCCATCCCTACGCTTTTAAAATGGCGGGGTATGAAGTGGCGCGGGTGTTTACTATTCCGCTTATGTGGCTGGCGGACAAGAATCACTTTTGGGAGTTTTATCGGCGCGGCTCGGACAGGGCGTTTATCGCGTTTCATCCTTACGACGGCGAATTGCTTTGGGGCGCGACGGGCATTATGACCGTGAACTTCCTGCGGGCGATTGGTTTGCTGGAATAGGCGGAATTGGCGCGCGTCGCGCATAAAAAAGAATACCCGCGAAGCCGCGAGTATTCTTTGCGAGAGCCACCGGTGGGATACGAACCCACGACCTGACGATTACGAATCGTCTGCTCTGCCAGCTGAGCTACGGTGGCCTGACAGCGGGCGCGATTATACAAGAAAGCGCCCGAACGCGCAAGTTTTTTTCGCTACGTCTCGTCTACTTAAGACCCAATCCTTCCATTGGGATAACCGCTGACCATGCATATCGCTATGCTCTCCTACCACACCTGCCCGCTGGCGACTCTCGGCGGAAAGGACACCGGCGGCATGAACGTTTATGTCCGCGACCTGACCCGCGCGCTCGGCGAGATGGGCATTCACGTCGACGTCTTCACCCGCTCGCAAGACGAACATGTCCCCCATGTGTTGCACGATCTGGGCTACGGCAACCGCGTGGTTCACATCCCCGCAGGTCCCGAAGAGCCAAAAAGCAAAAACGACCTTGCCCTTTATATTCCCCAATTTGTGGAAGGCGTAAAAAAGTTCGCCGCGGAGAAAAATATCCGCTACGACCTTATTCATAGCCATTACTGGATGTCTGGCGCGGCGGCGGAGCAATTAAGCGCAGAGTGGGGCGGCGTTCCCATCGTCCACATGTTTCACACGCTGGGGGAAATGAAAAACCGCGTCGCCCGCTCGTTGGACGAAGTCGCCAGCCCGGAGCGGCTCGAAGGGGAGCGAAGAATCCTGCGCCGCGCCGAGCGCGTCATCGCCGCGACTCTGGCGGAACTTACCCAACTGCGCTTGCTGTATCAAGCGGACGCGCGCAAGATCGTCGTCGTCCCGCCCGGCGTGGATACCAGCCATTTCTATCCCATCCCGTCCGACGAAGCCAAACAATACGTCGGCTTGAAGCCGGAAGACCGCATGATTCTGTTCGTCGGGCGCATCGAGCCGCTAAAAGGTCTGGATACGCTCATTCGCGCCATGTCTTGCCTGGATATGCAAGACCTGCCGCTGCCCGTGCATCTCGCCATCATCGGCGGGGAGCCAAACGCCCGCCTGGAGGAAATGTCCGCCGAAATGGCGCGCATTCAGGCGTTATGCGACGAACTTTGCATGGGCAATATGGTCGCTTTTCTTGGCAAGCGCGGACAGGACGCCCTGCCGTATTACTATTCCGCGGCGGAGGTAGTGGCTATGCCTTCGTTGTACGAATCTTTTGGCATGGTGGCGCTGGAAGCGATGGCTTGCGGCGCGCCGGTGATCGCTTCGGAAGTTGGCGGGCTGGGGTATCTGGTGCAAAACGAAATTACCGGCTACGCTATTCCCGATAGCGACCCCGAAGCCTTGTGCGACAGGCTCTCGCGGCTGTTGCGCGACCCCGTCTTGCGCGCGCAAATGAGCGCCGCCGCCGCCGAATATGCCCGCACGTACGATTGGAAGCGCATCGCGGCGCAGATCGCCGACGTGTATCGCCAGTTAAAAAAATAACGTCCGCCTGCAGGGGCGGACGTCCGGCGTTCTATTCTTTTATCTTTACGTAAAAGCCGCCGCTTTCGGAGGTCCTCACGTCAAAGCGATTTTTCAAACTGCTAATCATTTTGGAAAGTTGCTTAAAGCCGTAGGTTCGCGGGTCGAAGCCGGGGTCGAGCTGATAGAGCGCGTTGCCCAGCGCCGCCAGCGAAGCCCAGCCGCTTTCCTGCACGGTCATTTCAAAGGCTTGCTCCAAGAGCGGCGTCGGGTCCGGCTCTTCCTTTTCTTCCTCTTTGGTTTTTTTCTTCGCGCTTTGCGGCGTTTTGGGTTTTAGGGGTTGTTTTTCCGCAATCAGGTTTTCGGTGTAAACGAACAAATCGCAGGCGTTCACAAAAGGCTTGGGGGTGTTCTTCTTGCCGACGCCCATGACGAAGGTCCCGCTTTCGCGGATGCGCGTGGCGAGCCGCGTGTAATCGCTATCGCTGGAGACTAGACAAAACCCGTCCACCACGCCGGAGTGAAGAATATCCATCGCGTCAATAATCATCGCGCTGTCGGTGGCGTTCTTGCCGACAGTGTAGCGGAATTGTTGCACCGGCTGAAAGGCGTGAAAGTTCAGCACGTCCTTCCACGAATTCATGCTGGAGGTGGTCCAATCTCCGTAAATGCGGCGCACGGTGATTTGCCCATGCCGTCCGGCTTCCACCAACATTTGCGGCAGCAGCGAAGCCTGCGCGTTGTCGCCGTCAATCAGCATGGCAATTTTGGTTCTTACAATTTTGGCGATTTCATCTGTCATAACGCGATTATACACGGATTGCGCGAAAGAACGGCGGATTTATTTCAACCGCAAGACGGCGACGACGGGGCGATGAACAACCCGACGGCGCGCGTCTTTTGAGCGCCTTTCGGGTTAAAATATAAGCGCCATAACCCAACTCTTGGAGGAGTACCATGTCTAATCTAGCTATTGTGACCGATAGCACCGCTTACCTTCCCGTCGAATACCTTCAACGGCATAATATCACCGTTGCGCCGCAAGTTCTGATTTGGGGCGCGGAAACATTCGAAGACGGCGTAACGATTTCCCCGCAGCAATTTTACGCGCGGCTGAAAACGGCTTCCGTCATGCCGACCACTTCGCAAGTGCCCATCGTCGCCATGCGCGATATTTTTACGTCGCTGGTGGAAAAGGGGTATGAGGTGTTGGGGGTCTTTATTTCTTCCAAACTTTCCGGCACGCTGCAATCCGCTATTCAAGCGAAGCAGATGATGGAAAGCGCCGGCGAGAAAGTGCATCTGGTGGACAGCCAGACGACGGCGATGGCGATGGGTTTCCAAATTTTAGCGGCGGCGCGCGCGGCGGAAGCCGGAGCCTCGCTGCAGGAAGCGGCGGAAGTCGCCCGCAAAGCGCAGGAACGCAGCGGCGTTTTCTTTGCGGTGGACACGCTGGAATTTTTGCACCGCGGCGGCAGAATCGGCGGCGCGCAAAAATTCTTCGGCACGATGCTCAATCTCAAACCTATCCTGACGATTGCGGACGGGCGCGTGGAAGGGCTGGAACGCATTCGTACGAAGGGCAAGGCGCAGGAGCGTTTGCTGGAATTGGTAATCGAGCGAGTCAAGGGCAAGCCGAATATCCGCCTGGCGACTTTGCACGCCAACGCGGCGGAGGACGCCAAAGCGCTGCTGGAACGCGCCGCGCAGGCGTTAAATCCGGTTGAGACCATTTTTAGCGAAGTCAGCCCGGTGATTGGTTGCCACACGGGGCCCGGCACGGTGGGGTTGGCGTATATGCACGATTAAGGCGCGTAAAAAATAACGGACGCGCCTCGTCTAATCTGTGAAGTCCAATTCATTTTCAAAAGGAGAATTTTCGTATGAAACGCAATATGTCCAACCTTGACCGCATCATCCGCGTTGTGGTCGCCATTGTGTTCGTCGCTTTGTATTACGGCGGAGTCGTGAGCGGCGCGCTGGGGGCGGTTTTGCTCGTGCTGGCGGCGGTCTTTCTTCTGACCTCGCTGGTTTCTTTTTGCCCCCTCTACGCGCTCTTCAAGTTCAGCTCCTACAAATAACCTCCACAGGCGGGACGGCGCGGCGGCTTGGGATCGTCGCGCCGCCTTTTTCTCATGAACAAAATTCAATTTCAACAAAAGATTGCGGATTCGGATACGCCTGTCATAGTGGATTTTTGGGCGAGTTGGTGCGCGCCGTGCCGGGTGACCAAGCCCGTTTTGGAGAAGCTCGCCAAAGAGTACGCCGGGCAGGTGCGCTTTTTGGAAGTGAACGCGGACGACTCGCGCGAGGTGTTGGAACAGTTCCGCGTGTACGGCATTCCTACCGTCATCGCCTTCCGCGGCGGAAAAGAAGTCGGGCGGGCGACGGGCGCGCGGGGCGAGCAGGGGTACCGCGCCATGTTTGAAGCGCTGGCGGCGGGCAAGGACGTTAAAATTCCGCTGACTCCCCTTGACCGTTTTCTGCGGCTTGGGGCGGGCGGATTCTTCGCTATTTTCGGAATCGCGAATCAAAACTGGCTGCTGGCGGGACTTGGCGGGGTAATTGCCTTTATGGGAATTTACGACCGCTGTCCGATATGGAACGCGCTGGTCGGGCTGTTTAAAAAAACATAAAGCGCGCCTCGTTCACGGCGAGTCCCAGCAGCCAGCTGACGGCGATTGAAATCAAAATTAGCGCGACGCCCGCGAGGGCATATAGCCGCCGGGCTATTTTTTTCTTTGAGAGCAGGGAATATCCCTGCCAGAAGCCGAGCGCGCTCAAGAGAACCAGCGCAGGCATGAAGTCTTCCGCGTAGCGCATTGCCGCCCAAAAGAAGACCAATAGAAAGCCAAAAGAAGCCAGCGCGGCGCCGCCCAAAGTCGCGGCAGCCCAGCGCTGCGCGGCGTTCATCCGCGCCCGTCCTTTTGGAAAGAGCAGGGAAATCAAGGGAATCGGCGCAAGGAGGATGAAAGGCGCGGAAATCAACAACCCGGTGACAACCTGCGAACCGTAAATGGATGGACGGTTGGGGAAAAGCGCCGTCAGTTCGCGGCTGCCCAATTGCGGAAAAAGGTATGGGAATTCGGCGGCAAAGCGAAATGGCATGAGCAGGTAATTATATAAATTTTGGAGAACGTATTGCGCGCCAAACAATTTGTCCGTGTGGTAGTGGACAAAACCGTGATTCATCTGATAATACAGCCCGGTTTCGGCTATGGAGCCAAACCGCGCCCAGTTATACCAGCCCAGCGCGGCGACTCCAAGCGCAAGCGGGAAGACGAGCGCCGCAACGCATTTCAATTTATCCGCCCGTTCGCGTTGCGCGCTGAGAAGATACGCCGTCAGCGTTAGCGTCATCCACGCGACGGCGGGAGCGATGGCTTGCCGCGAGCCGATTGCCAGCGCCCAGAGCGTCCCTGCCAACGCTGCCTTCCACAAACGCGCTTCGCCAAGTATCAGGCTGAACGCTGCTAAAAATCCGCCTATCAAAAAAAACTGGGCGGATAAAATCGAGGCTTCGTAAATTCGCGCGCCGGTATTATGCTCCAGAACAAAGAGGTTGGGGTGCGTCAAGCCTGCGGCGGGGACGACCAGCCACAACGTCCACGTCGGCAGGTCGGGGAAAAATTTGCGCCACGCGGCGCTCAAAAAAGCGCTTTGCATAAGGAACACGCTGCACAGCGCGAAGAAAGCCACTTGCATATCTCCCACGCGGCGGGGGTAAACCCGTGAAACGACGGCCAGCGCGACGGCGGGAACCGGTCCCCAATAAAGGTAATATTTGCCGTTGTAGTAACTGACGTCTATCGGCGGAGCGACGCCCGCTTGCGCGCGGGCTTTGTAATCGTAGGGGTCGGGAAGCGCTTGCAGCTCTTTGGGCGGCTTTTCAGGCAGATGCAAGTTTCCTTTTGCGAATCCCCGCGCGAGGTTGGCGTAGTAGCGCGTAGGCGAGTTCCACGTCGTCCACGTCCCGGCGCTGACGAACCAGACGTAGACGCTTATCGTCAGCAGGACGAGCAAAACCATGGTCAGATTCTTTTTTATAAACGGCTTCATGGCTTTGTTTTTTTGATTTTGCAGGCGTCTTCGATTTTGTCGGTCACGTCCACCATCTGATAGGGCGTGCGCCATGCGGAATAATAGGAGCGGTCTTCCAAAAGGGGCAGCCCCGCGTTAAAAACTGCGTTAAGCGTTACGCGAAACGAATTAACCGGCGTAATAGTTTCGTACAATTGCTCGTACTGTTTACCGGGGAGGTAATAAGCGTTTAGAATGGCGGTGCGCTCGCGTTTGCAAGTCTTTTTCGCCGAATCCCAGTTCAGCAGCAGCCCGGAGCCATGGTCGCCTTGCAGGATGATGACCGGCGGCGTCTTTGATTTTTGAAGAATCGCGTCCACCGTTTCGGTAATCATTTTGTCGGTGAAGGCGAGCTGCTCGGCGTATCCCAACAGATAGTCTTCGGGCGTTCCAATAAAATATTCTCCGTCGTTCACGCGGCAGCCGCCGCGCTCGACGGGCTTGCCGTCTTTGTCGAAAATAAAAGGCGGGTGCGGCGAAAGGATATGCGCGAAGACGAATTTTGGACCTGGCAGTTCGGGAATCTTTTTCAGGTTTTCGTAAATATTCAGGGTGTAGCCGCGCCGTGCGTCGCACTTAAAAGGGTCCACAAACAGGGCGCGCTGAGTCTCGTCGCTTAAGGCGCGCAGCGCCGTTGTGCTGACGAGCAGCGCTTCAAAATCGTTAAAAGCCTTTTCGGCGTAATAGGGAATGACAATGTCTGCGTTTTGCAACGTGGTGGTGTTGTAGCCGGTGGAAAAGGCGACGGTTTGATAGCCCTGCGCTTTCAAAAAGCGGCGGATTTCGCTGTCTTCCATCAATTTGCCCAGCGGGTCGCGGTCGGTGGATGCGGGGTTGATGTTTTCCACGTTGAGGTAATTGAAGTTCAGCGCGGAAGAAATGGAAAGCAGCGTTTGGACGTAATTGCTGCGGCTTTGGTCCGCGACGTAAAATCCGCGCGCTTCCAGCCCTTGAATGAAATCAGAATTATCGTATTGAAAAATTTCCTGCGTGACGTCGCTTCGCCCATGCCCATCCAGAATAATGTAATAAATATCGGGCAGGTTTTCGGAGGAGGGAACGCCGGCTGTCTTTAGATTCTCGAAGGGAGAAGGCGGCTTGATTTCGCCGGGGATTCCGGCTTTGTAAACGTAGGCGGCGATGTTAAAGATGGGTTGAATTAACAAAAAGAGCGCGAGAAGGTTAAGGTAGCGATTAACGCTTTGAACGTCCTTGACGCGCCAGGCTGCGTAGCCTGCCGCCCCGAGCAGCGCCAGCCAGAGAATTGCCCATAAAGGGCGGTTGGCGAGAAACGATTCGCCGCCTTCAAATGCGTTGTAAACGTGACCGTAAGAAAAAAACAACGCCAGCAAGGCGGAGGCAAAAATCCCGCCGCGCCGATAGTCGCGGTATGCCGCGCCAAAAAGCAGGGTGAATAGCCCCGCCAGCGCGATAAACGCCGCCAACGCCCGCCCGGCTTGCTGAAAGGGAATTTGTCCCGCGTTGATGGAGAGTAGAAAGAGAATGGGGTATAGCGCGATAAAAAACGGATGCCAGACGATTTGCGAAATTCGTTTCATTTGAATTTTATTGACATTTACAAAAATCAATTAAATTGCGGCGCTCCGAGTGAGCGTTTTTTTTGCGACTGAAGAGTCTCACGTTGGAACGTAGAGTGTCTTCGCTTCGTTCAGGGCGACGTTCGCTAACTTGCCTGAATATCAACAAGGAAACAGCCCGACGAAACCGCCAGGCTGTTTTTTGCTACGCGTTGGATTTGGCTTTCGCCAATTCGGCGACTTTTTCCAGCGCGCCTTTTCCGTTTTTAGGCAGGCTGCCTTGCGCCAGATTGGGGCGTCCGCCGCCTTTGCCGCCGATAGCGGCGATGAACTCGGCGGCTTTCCAGCCGCATTTCACCAAATCGTCGGTCAGGGCGGCGATAATCATACCGTCGGAATAGAGCGCCGCTACGCCGTTTTGCGGATACTTCTGGCGGAATTGATCCGCCAGCGCGCGCAGGGTTTCTGCGTCGGCTTCGGGAATTTCCGCCGCAAGGACGCGAACCTCGCCCGCTTGTTGAACTTCCGCAAGTCTGCGCTCAAAATGCGCGAAGGCTTGCTTTGTTTTGAGCGCCGCGATTTGCTTGCGCGCTTCGTTTAATTCGCTTTCCAGCGCCGCCGCGCGGGCGGGAACGTCTTCCGCGCCGGTTTTCAAAATCGCGGCGGCTTGCTTTAATGTCTTCAATCGTTTTGAGATAAATTCATACGCGCCGCGTCCGGTCAGCGCCTCAATGCGTCGCACGTTCGCCGCCGCCGAACTTTCGCTGACGATGATGAAAACGCCGACGTCGGAAGTGCGTTCCAGGTGCGTGCCGCCGCACAATTCGTAAGAAAACTTTTGATTTTCGTCTTGCAAAATCGAAATGGTTCGGACGGTCTGGTCGTACTTTTCGCCGAAGAGCGCCATCGCGCCTTCTTTCTTCGCTTCTTCCAAAGATTTGCTCTCTTTGCGAACAGGCATGTCTTTGGCGATCGCTTCGTTCACCAGCCGTTCCACCCGCTCAATTTGCTCGGCGGTCATGGCGGTAGGGTGCGTAAAATCGAAGCGCAAATGGGAGGGCGCGACCAACGAACCGGCTTGCAGCGCGCCCTTGCCCAAAACTTCGTGCAGCGCCTTATGCAGTAAATGGGTGGCGGTGTGATTGCGCATGACGTCGTGACGACGCTCGGCGTTTACTTCCGCCTTAGCCAGGTCGCCCACTTTGGGACGTCCGGAAATCACCGTTCCGACGTGAACGTAAACGCCGGTCGCAGGCTTGCGCATGTCAGTTACTTCAATCTCCCAATCCGCGCCGCGAATGTAGCCCGTATCGCTCACCTGCCCGCCTGCTTCCACGTAAAAGCTGGTTTTGGGCAGCAGGACTTCCACCTCGTCGTCCAGTTCGGCGAAAGAGACTGGGACGCCGTTTGTCACCAACGCGAGGATTTCGCCTTCGGTTTTCAAGCCGCCGTAGGGGTTGTATTCCACGCCGTTTGGACCGAGTTTGTTTTTGGCTTGCAAGTCTCGCAGGAGGGCGGCGAACAAATCCGCGTCTTCGCCGCCGAGTTCGCCCATGGGCTTGCCGCCGCCGGAAGCGAGCTTGTGCGCTTCCTTCGCTTCTTCCCAACTTTGTTGCTCAATATCCATGCCTTGCTCGCGCGCAATATCGCGGCTGATTTCAAAAGGCATGCCGTAAGTGGAATATAAATCGAAGGCTTTGCGCCCTTCAAGCAGGGTTTGATTTTGGGCGCGCAATTCGTCCAAAAGGGTTTGCAGGCGGGCGGTGGCGGCGTCCAGCGTGCGGGCAAAGCGAATCTCTTCGCGGGTGATGTGGTCGAGAATGGATTCGCGGCGTTCTTTTAATTCGACGTAGTGGTCGCCATATTGGGCGATGAAGGCGTCGGCGACTCGGGCGAGGAAGGGTTCGGTCAGCCCGATTTTCGTTCCGAAGCGCGCGGCGCGGCGGATTAACATGCGGGTTACATAGTTGCGCCCGCCGTTGCCGGGGACGACGCCGTCGCCAATTAAAAACGCGGCGGAGCGGGCATGGTCGCAGATGACGCGATAAGGGGTAAAGTTCGCGTATATTTGCTCGCGGCTTGCGTCGGTTAATTCCGCAAGGATATTGAGCGCGCCCTCAAATAAATCGGACTTGTAGTTTGAATCGACGCCTTGCAGCACGGCGACGATGCGCTCGAAGCCCATGCCTGTATCCACATGTTTGGCGGGGAGCGGTTCCAACCGCCCGTCGGCGAATTGATTGTATTGGATAAAGACGTTGTTCCACAATTCAAGGAAGCGATTGCATTCGCCGTTTACGCCGCATTTGTGCGGAACGCCGCGCAGGTTGTCGCGCTCTTCGCCGAGATCGAGATGGATCTCGGAGCAGGGTCCGCAAGGTCCGGTATCCGCCATGCGCCAGAAGTTTTCTTTACGCCCGAAGAAATAAACGTGCGCAGGGTCGAAGCCCGGCTGCTCTTTCCAGATTTCCGCGGCTTCGTCGTCCTGCGGAATGTCGCCTTCGTCGTCCTTGAAGCAGGTGGCGTACAGTCGGTCTTTGGGCAGCCCCCAAACTTCGGTCAGCAGTTCCCACGACCAGGCAATCGCTTCTTTTTTGTAATAATTGCCGAACGACCAGTTGCCGAGCATTTCAAAGAAGGTGTGATGGGAGTCGTCGCGCCCGACGTCTTCGAGGTCGTTGTGTTTGCCGGCGACGCGCATGCACTTTTGCGAATCTACCGCGCGGACGTAGGCGCGTTTATCCACCCCGAGAAAGACGTCTTTGAATTGCACCATGCCGGAATTGGTGAACAGCAGCGTCGAATCTCCGCCCGGCACCAGCGACATGGACGGCACGGCGGTATGTCCGCGTTGGACGAAAAAATCAATGAAAGTTTGACGGATTTGATTGCCAGTGAGTTTTCTGGTCATTGAGGGCGTCTCCATATTCGATAATTAAGTGAACAAATTATACCAAAGCGCCATTGCGCTTTTGAAAGGATTTTTAATATATTGCCGCAAGCCAATTAATATCATAGCGCAACGTTGCGGAACGCCTTAAACCATATACTCGCCTTATCTATGAAACAAAAGGCAAACGCCATGAGGCGAGAAAAACTCTTTATCGTCGCGCTTCTATTGCTGCAAGGGGCTTCCGCTTCGTTTAACTTGCGAAACGCGGCGTTCGCCCTGTCTTCCGAGCCGCAAGTCTTCGTTCAGGCTTCCTACGTTCTGAACGGGAAGCCGGACGTCGTGGCTTCCGCGTCTCGCACGCCGACGGCTATTTCCCGCTTTGCGGCGCCGGCGGTTGAGACGCCCGCTCCACCCGTCGAAAGCGAGGCGGAAGCGCCGCTCGCCGAGCGGGCGCTGGTGGTGAGCTTTGACGGGATGCGCCCCGACGCCATCGCCGCCGCCCCCATGCCCAACCTGCTGCGGCTGATGCAATCCAGCGCGTATAGCCTGACTGCGCGCACCATTTCGTACCCCACCACGCTGCCTTCGCACACCTCCATGCTTTCTGGAATGTGCATGGATAAGCACGGGCTAGGCTTTAACTCGCGCAACCTCTATCGCGGATACGCGCGCGGCGCCGATATTTTTGACCTGCTGCACGAGGCGGGGATGAAATCGGTGATGGTGGTGGCGAAGGATAAACTTGAACAAATTCCCGCGCCCGGCACGGTGGACGTCTTTGAAACTTTTGGATACGAAGTTCCCATCGCGGAGGCGGCGGTGGGCTTAATGCCCGACGATTTCGATTTTATGTTTTTGCACTTCCCCAGCGCCGACCTGACGGGACACAAACGCGGGTGGATGTCTAACACGCAATTGCATGTTTTAAGCGAAAGCGATAAAGCCCTGCAAAAAGTCCTCGACGGGCTGGACGCCAACGGGATGCGCGAGACCACGCTGGTCATCGTCACCGCCGACCACGGCGGACACGACCGCACGCACGACGGCACGCAGTTGGTGGATTATCTCATCCCGTGGATTGTCTCCGGTCCCGGCGTGATTCCCGGCGAGCTGCAAAGCCCGGTGAAGATTATGGATACGGCGGCGACCATCGCTTACGCGCTCGGCTTGCCTGTTCCGGGCGAGTGGGACGGCGTCCCCGTTTTGGAAGTCTTCGGGCGCGTTCCGCAGGACGTTCATTACCGCGTTAGCCCGTGCGAATAGGCGCGGAAGGTTTCACGCCCCGCCGAGCAATTCCTTCACCAGCGCCTCCGGCGCTTGCACGGCGACGACCTCGCCCCGCACGGTCACGACGCCGTTGACGGTAATCCACTCTTCCACCACAACTTTCCTGCCTTTGACTTCCTTCACCCGCCCGCGAATTTCCAAAACGGGACCCAGCGGCGTGGGTTTAAGGTAATCCACATGCAACGAGGCGGTGAGATAGCGCAGCGGCGGCTCGCTATCCATCGCGCGATTCTCGGCGCGATAGCCTGCGGCGGCGGCTGTTCCCGTGCCGTGACAGTCAATCAATGAAGCGAGCAGCCCGCCGTATACATAACCCGGCAGCGCGGTGTGATACGGCTGCGGCTGAAAATGCGCGACGCTTTCTTCTCGGTCCCAATAACTTTTGAGCTGGTGACCCATCTCATTGTGAACTCCGCAGCCGTAGCAGTGGGCGAAGTATTCGGGGTAATATTCCTGAAAGGCTTTTTCGGTCATCGTGGGGGATTCTCCTTGCCGCCAAACGGCGGCGGCTCACGGCTTCGCCGTCGGGGTGGGATTGGGCAAAACGACAAAACGCCCGATTTTCTTCAACTCATAGCCCATAAAAATCTGCACTTCGTAATTGCCGGGCTGCCATCCGCCAAAGGGATTTGCGCATTCGGTGTAGCCGCCAATGCCGCCCGTGCCGCCGTCCCAGGGCTTGGTTTCGTAACATACCAGATTTCCGTCGCGATACCACAGCGCCGTCCATTGCGTTTCGGGAATCAAGTTATTGTAGTCGAATCCGCCGTATATGGTTTGAATGGGCGGGCGGAAGGATTTTTGCGGGTCAATTGGGTTTACGCCGTCGAACTTCGTGGAAAATTGAATTTCGGTGAAGACCGCTTCCGGATTGGGCGTGACCAGCCCTTTGAACATCGCCTCGATGGCGACGGGGATAAAAGGCGTGACGGTAGCGGTCGGCGCGCCGGGCGGAAGCGGAGTCGTCGTTTCGGCGGGCAGGCTGGTTTCCGTCGGCGGAATCGCCACGACGAGCGGCGCGGCAGTCGGGCTGGGCGAAGGCGTAGGCGAGGGGGGAGAGAAAAAATACACAACCGGCGTTCCGTAAGCGGGGATGAAAAGCGCGAAGAGGAACAGCAGCCCCGCCGCGATGAATTGTCGCAGCGCGGCGGTTTTATAACGCCGCTGCATCGCGTAGGCGGGATAGCGGCGCGCGTTCTGCATCGAACGCGCCGCCGCGCGGAAGACGAGGTAAGACAAAGCCGCAGCCAAAAGCGCCGCGGCGATAACGATGAAGCGCACGTTCACGCCTGGGATTATAACGCCGAAGCCGCGCGTTTATGAAATTCGGATGGTCGTATATTTCGCTTTGCGGAGCTTGCCCATCGTCGCAAACGCGCTGAACATCAAGCCGTACTTTTTCTTAAACAGCGCGATGGCGCGTTTGAGCGCCTGCTCCGAATCGTCCGCTTTCGCCTGGGCGTCCTGCCACTCGCCCAGCGTTTCGCCGCTGGCGGTGGAAGGGGCGACGCGCGCCCGCCCGTTTTTGCGAATCCGCTTCGCCTTGCCTGAATCCGCCTGCGTCCAGACAATCAGCGCGTCGCCGTCGCGCGCAAACCAGACTGGAGTTTTCACGCCGTCTCCGTTTTTGCGAAAGGTCTCAAGGTTGAGGTACTGACGCTGTTCAAAAACTTCCAGATTCATGCTTTCTCCTTTGGTTATTTTTCCAGCGCGGCTTCGATAATTTGTTGCACGCGCGGGACGATGCTCGACGGGTCGGGGTGCAAGCCTTCCGCTAGCAGCGCGCTTTCGTAAATTTGCTCGACGACGGCGTTTTGCAGCGCCGCATTTTCGGTTTTATGCAGCTTCTTCAAAATGGGATGCGCAGGGTTGAGCTCTAAAATCTTTTTTGGAATTTCATACTCTTTGCCCAAAAACTTATACACGCGCTGTAATTCGGGGTTGAGCGTCCCCTCCGGGTCTATCAGCCGCGCCACCGATTGCGAAAGCCGCGAGCTGGCGCGGACGTCAGCCACTTTTTCGCCGAGAACTTGCTTGAATTTTTCAATCAGCGCCTTGAACTCTTCGTCCGGCATTTTTTCGGCTTCCGCCCGCTCTTTTTCCTTTTCGTCCATCTGCGTTTCGGCTTGCGCGACGTTCTTCAATTCGTACTCTTTATATTTTCGCAAGCCCAGCAGCATAAACGAATCCAGCGGGTCGGTCAGTAGCAGGACCTCGAAACCGCGCGCGTGGAAGTATTCCAAATGCGGGCTGCGTAAAACCGATTTCGGGTCTTCGCCGACGATGTAATAAATCTCCTTTTGCCCTTCCTGCATTCGCCCGACGTAATCTTCCAGCGAAGACCATGTTTCGGGGCGAAGGTTGGTGCGGAAGCGCAGCAGCGGCTGCAAGGCTTCGGTCTCCGACGGATGGGCGGCGATTCCCTGTTTGAGATACCCGCCGAACTCCTTCCAGAATTTGCCGTATTTTTCCGCGTCCTTTTGCGCCAGCGATTCCAGCTCTTTCAGCGCCTGCCCGGTTAAAACTTTTTTCAACTTCGGCATAAGCCCGCTGGATTGCACGGTCTCGCGCGAGACGTTCAGCGGCAAATCTTCCGAATCCACTACGCCTTGCATAAAGCGCAAATAATCGGGCAGCAGGTCTTTGTTGTATTCGTCAATCAGCACGTTGCGCGAATACAGTTTCAGCCCGTCTTCTTTGCGCGCCGAAAAAATTCCGCGCTCGGCTTTGGCGGGGATGTAAAGCAGCGCGTATAGTTGCACGGGCGCGTCGGCGACGACGTGCAAGCGGCTGAGCGGCTCCTCAAAATCCAGCGTGAACTGGCGGTAAAAGTCGCGGTATTGCTCTTCGGCGATTCCCTGACGCGGCGCGCGCCACAGCGACGTCCGTTGATTGGTCGGCTCTGTATCGTTGCCGACGTAAATGGGGAAGGCGATATAATCGGAATGTTTGCGGATGATTTCTTTGATGCGATATTCGTCGGCGAACTCCGCCGCGTCTTCCTTTAACTTAATTTCGATTTTCGTCCCGCGCTCTTTCATCTCGGCGGGACCGATTTCATACGCGTCGTCGCCGGTGGCGAACCAACGCGCCGCCTCCGCTTGCGGGCGGAAGGAGCGCGAAGTCACCGTGACCGATTCCGCCGCCATGAAGACCGAGTAGAAGCCCACGCCGAACTGTCCAATCAGCCCCGAAACGTCGAAGTCCTTTCCCTTGGCGGCTTCCAAAAAGCGGCGCGCGCCCGATTGGGCAATCACGCCGAGGTGTTCTATCATCTCTTCGCGGGTCATGCCGATTCCCGTGTCTTGCACGGTCAGCGTTCGCGCGTCTTTATCGGCGCGGACGGTAATCTTCAGTTCCGCGTCCGCATCCAGCACGTCGCGGTTGGTGAGCATTTCAAAGCGCAAGCGGTTGATGGCGTCGGAAGCGTTGGAAAGCAGCTCGCGCAAAAACACTTCGCGGTCTTTATACAGCGAATGAATGAGAATATGAAGCAGCTGCTTGGTTTCCGCTTTAAAGGTGAATTGTTGCGTCTCGCTCATCTTGCCTCCTATTCGCAAAGTCGGTTTTGCGTTTATTCTATATCGCCATAGTAAGATTTTTGTTAGAGCGCGCCCCAACTTGCGCTTTTCTAAGCTGTTCCGACAATCCAGATATGGGCGTCTGCGTCGCGAGATAAACCTCGCCCTACGGGGCGCCGGCGCCAAAAGCGAAGCCGGCTCCGCCCGTAGATAAATCTCCGGGCTATCAGTACAAAGTCCGCTCAAGCAGACTGAACGGCTGGCGTTTAGCCGTCTTCAGACGGCTTCGGAAGCGGGGAATGGCGCAAAAATAGATTTCGGATTGATTTGCAAAACCTTGCGCTACGCGATTGTCAGATTAATTTGTTAAAGCGCAAATAGGGGCTATAAAAAAGCCCCGGCGTTTCACCGGGGCGTTTTGAGCGGCGCGGCTATGGCGCGTAATACTCAACGATAAATTCCGGCTGGTTTGCGGCGGCGTTGCCGGAGAAGAATTTAAGGTAATCCGCGCGCAGGTCGTCGTCGTCGTCCAGGCTGAACTCCAGCCGAAATTGAGTGACGCCCGCCTTGTTCACAAAGTCGAGATTGACCGGACCTAAATCGGCGGCGTACCAGCCTTCGGCTTGCGGCGCGAGCGCGTCTTGCGCCGAGCCGGGCGCGGCGGGGGCGTTGAAATCGCTCAATTGCAGCCCAATGTTGCCGCTGAATGGACGGTTGTTCACGCTCACGGTCAGCGCGCCGTGCGTTTGCAGCGGGTCGCCGCCGACCAGACCCTGCAATTTAAGGCGCAGCCGCGCGGAGATAATCCCCGCGTTGTCGGGCAGGCTCGCCGTGTTGAAGGATAAGACGCTGACGTACTGTCTGTCGCGCTGGTCGTCGCCGGCAAGCAGCGTCGTCCCTGTTTTATCCTGCCATCTGCCATAATTTTTAAATTCGGCGGCTTCAAGAATCCAACCGTCGTACGAGCCGACGGATTTGAAAAGCGCGGATTGAGTTGGAACGGGAACGTTGTAACGCGCGAGCAAAGCATTTCCGCCCGCCGAGCCGGCGGCGAGAATCTTGCCGTCGGGCTGAAGTTCGATTCCCACGCCGTAAGAATCGTCCGCCCCAAGCAGCAGCCCGCCTTCGCCAAACGAATTGTCCGGCGAGCCATCAGGGTTGAAGCGCGCAATCAGGGTTTTGGAAACCCCGCCCGTCAATTGATTCCCGACGAGGATAATTTTGCCGTCCGCATGCAGGCGAATATCCGCGGCGGATTCGCCGCCCCCGAAATCGGCAAGGACGATTCCCGTCCCGCCAAAAGAAGCGTCCAGCGAGCCGTTAGCGTTAAAGCGAAGCAGCGTCGCGTGGAGAGGCAGGCTTTGTTCTTCGTCGTAAATTGTCCCTGCGACGATGAACTTCCCGTCGGGCTGCAGGGCGATGGCGCCCGAAGCGTGCCGAAATCCGGGCAGGGGAATCGTCGTCGTACCCTTGCCGTTCGTTCCAAAGGCGGTTTTATCCGGGAGTCCGTTGGAAGTCAGCCGAACCAGAGAAAGTTGCGCGTTCCCTTCGTCGTCCATCATGTCGCCCGAAGCGATGATTTTTCCGTCCGGCTGAACGGCGAGCGCTCTGACGTGATTGTAGCGGCTGTTGGGAAAGTCGGTCTTATCGAGGATGATGAATCCGTTTGCCACGAAAGCATCGTCCGGCGAGCCGTCGGGGTTGAAGCGCGCGATGAAATAATCAATGAAATTTGAGCCGGAGAGTTGATGGCTGCCCGCCGCGAGGATTTTTCCATTCGGCTGAACGACGACGTCCGCGAGCGTTTGAGAAGAGTCGCCGTACAGTTCGAGGTTCGCCGCGCCGTCTGCGCCGAAGGAAAGGTCGGGCGTTCCGTTTGTCAGATAGCGGGCGAGGGCGAAATTGCCGAAGCGCGATTTGGCGGCGATTAACTTCCCGTCGGGCTGCAGCGCAATTTTGGTTCGGCTGAAACGTTCCGCTTCCAGAGTCAAGATTCCGTTTGCGCCAAACGTAGAATCCAGCGTTCCACCGCTGGTATAACGCAAGATGATAGGCGTAAACGCGTATGGGTCTTCGGGATTGAGGTAAGCGTACCCGAGCAGAAGGATTTTTCCATCGGGCTGCAGCAGCAACCCGCCGCCCAAGTCGGCTGCGCTTCCCAAATCGGCGACGACGATTCCGTTTTCGCCAAAGGTCGGGTCAAGCGTCGCAGGAGCCGCCTGCGCCGTTGCGTGGAGCAGCGCGCAGGCGCTCAGAAGCAGGCAAATCTTAAAGAGCGTGGTTTTCATTTTTTCTTCCTTTTCAGATCTTGCGCAAAACGACGCGCCTGTCTTGCGTAAGCCCGATTAATGGGCGGTAAAACTCCCCGCCCATTTGTATTGTAGGACGCGCCGTTTCGCTTTACAATCATTTTTCTTGAAGATCTATGAATTTGCAATCTTATGAAATTCACTCGCCGAACTATTTTCCTCGCCTGCGCGCCCCTGACGTTTTTCTTTTTGCTCGCCTGCGCCGCGCTTGCGCCGAAGACTCCGCTCGCGCCGCAGGAGACTTCGACCCCGATGCAGGTCATCGTCCCTTATGAAACGCAGCCTGCGCGCCCCTCGCCCGCGCCAACTGCCCCGCCCGCGCGGATAGAAGCCAGCCCGGCGGTTTTTCCGCGCTGGGTCGCGGAATTTTCCGAGCCGATTTTAAATTCGCTCATCGGCGTCTTCCCAACTTACCGCGACGATTTCGCCGCCATTTGCATTTCAGATGAACAAAAGCCGAAGGTGAAGGTTTGTTCCACGCCGGAATCGCGCCCGCTGTTTCAAGAGGATATTTGGAGCCTGCCGGTGACGGCGATTCCCACTCTGGATTTGCAGCCCGACTTGCGCGCCGGATACGCTTACCTTAACACCGGCTGGTTTTTTGATATGCCCGGCGCCGCCCGCAACCCTCATTTGGCGCGCATTGACGACGGCGCGCTGGTTTTGCGCCTGCCCGAAGGGACGATTGCGAAGGATATGGCGGTCTATAATCCCAACCTCATGGCGCGAAACTTCGTCCTGCAATTTGACGTGGAGTTCGGCGAAACGCAGCCGGATGACGCGTTTCGCTTTCAGTTTGAACAGGGCGCGGCGGAAGGGGTCGCCTTTGAATTGACCAAAGGCAAGACCTGGGTCTTCCGTCAGGACGCGGACTCCGCCGCCCCGCCGCGCTTTGGAAGTTATGAATATCTCGTCTTTCCGCGCGTTCGCGTTTTGCTCATCGTGCAAGAGAACAAATGCGCCGTTTATCTGGATGGAATTCCGCTGGATTACTTCCCCGCTTGCCGCGCCGACCCTTCGCAAAAGATAACGAAAAAATCTGCGTCCTTTCATCTGCTCGCCGAGCCGGGACGCGCCGCGTGGCTAAAAATTGACAACGTGACGTTTTGGAATTTGAGCCAATAAGAAGAGACGGGCATGGCGCCCGTCTCTTCTTGCAATTTAGAACAACCCGACTACTTTGCCTGTCTTCAAGTCGAGGTCCACGTCATAGAAGACGGGGCGGGTGGGCAGACCAGGCATGGTGCGCATGGCGCCGAGCAGCGGGTAGAGGAAGCCCGCGCCCACGCTGGCGCGCACGTCGCTGATGGTGACGCGGAAGCCGCGCGGCGCGCCTTTCACGTCTGCC
>DAOUBR010000095.1:0-45846 GCA_034432535.1 Anaerolineales bacterium
GGTTCGGGTTTGCGTCGGTTCATGAGAGAGTTGCTCCTTTTTCGGGCGCTCAACTCTCATTTTACTTGGGTATATTTTCTGAGGCAGGTCAATGGGGACTTTGCGAAAAACATAACGATCTACCGCTGTAAGGTTACGTTTTCGCGGCTCTTATGCTAAAATGCGCGGAACTTTTAAAAGTAAAATTGGCTGTAAACAGGGAGGATTTAAGATAGAGCCGCCGCTTGCAGCTGATTGCGAATGCGTCAGCAAGTTGACTTCTTAAACGAGCCGTATAACGCCGCTACTTTTTCTCTTCAAGGAGACGTTATGTTGCGTGGATTTACGAGCAGTTTGAACAGCAGTCGTTTGAAGACAGGCGAAACCCAACTCAAAGTTGACAATCTTCAACTCAACTTTGGCGGTTTGACGGCGTTGCTGGACGTGAGTTTTGAAGTCCGGCAGAGCGAAATTCTCGCCGTCATTGGACCCAACGGCGCGGGCAAGACCAGCTTGCTAAATTGCATCAGCGGGTTGTATCACCCTCAAAAAGGCAGAATCTTGTTTTACAAAGCGGGCGAGGGGGGGAACGTCGTCGAGCAAGAGTTGACGCGCCTGAAGCCGCATCAAATCGCCCGGCTGGGCATTGCGCGTTCTTTTCAAAATATCGAGCTCTTTCGCCGCATGACTGTGCTGGATAACCTGCTTGCCGGCTGCCACGTTCATATGAAAAGCGGGCTGCTGCAAAGCATGTTTTATCTTGGCGCCGCTCAACGCGAACAGATTCAATACCGTCGCTTCGTAGAAGACATCATAGACTTGTTGGAAATTGAAGCCCACCGCAGCCAGACGGTCGGCTCGCTTTCCTATGGCTTGCAAAAGCGCGTGGAAATGGGGCGCGCGCTTGCCATGCGTCCTTCCATCCTTTTATTAGATGAGCCGATGGCGGGCATGAACTCTGAAGAAAAAGAAGATATGGCGCGCTTCATTCTCGACATCAACGAAGAACACGGCGTCACCACCATTTTGATTGAGCATGACATGGGCGTCGTGATGGACGTCAGCGACAGAATCGTCGTCCTCAACTTTGGGCAGAAAATTGGCGAAGGCGCGCCGGAAGAAGTCCGCAACAACCCGGCGGTGGTAGAAGCCTACCTCGGCGGAAGCCACATCAGCCTGCCGACCAAAGCGGAAGAGGAGTAAACATCATGGCAGAGACTCTTCCCCAATTCCTCTTTGAACACGCGCAAGCCACGCCGAACAGAATCGCCATGCGCGAGCGCAATTACGGCATTTGGCAAGCCGTCACCTGGCGGCAGTACGCCGAGCATGTGAAATACTTTTCGCTGGGATTAGTCAGTTTAGGGCTTACCCCCGATGAAACCATCGCCATCATCGGCGACAACCGCCCCGAATGGATTATCTCCGAGCTGGCGGCGCAGGCGGCGGGCGCAAAATCCATCGGCATCTACCAAGACTCTGTCGTCAAAGAGATGGTTTACATCTTCAACCACGCAGACGTTTCCTTCATCGTCGTCGAAGACCAAGAACAGGTGGACAAGGTCATCGAAATGTGGGACGAGTTAAAAAATGTCCGCAAAGTCATCTACTACGACCCCAAAGGCTTACGCAGTTACAGCGAAGACTTCCTGCTTTCATTTACAGAAGTGGAAGAACTGGGAAGCAAATATGACCGCGAACATCCCGGCTGGTTTGAAGCGCGGCTGGCGCAGGGCAAAAGCAGCGACCTTGCCATTCTCTCCACTACCTCTGGCACGACCGGCAACCCAAAACTTGCCATGCTCACGCACCAATCTATGATTAGCATGGGGCGCAACCTCATGTCCATTGACCCCATGTTGCCGGAGGACGAATTTGTGTCCTTCCTGCCGCTGGCGTGGATCGGCGAGCAAATGATGTGCATGTCTTGCGGCTTGCAAATCGGCTATATCATCAACTTCCCTGAAGAGCCGGAGACCGTGCAGCATGACATTCGCGAAATTGGTCCGCAAGTGATGTTTAGCCCGCCGCGCATTTGGGAAAACTTCGTCAGCCAAGTACAAGTCAAAATAGACGACAGCACGCGCCTGAAACAATGGATGTACCGCTGGGCGATGAAAATCGGCTACGCAATGGCGGAGACGCGCTTCAAAAAACAAACGCCCTCCGCCCTGTTAAAGTTCAAATACTTCCTCGCCGATTGGACGGTCTTTCAAGAAATTAAAGACCATCTTGGCTTGCGGCGACTCAAACGCGCTTATACCGGCGGCGCGGCGCTGGGACCCGACGTCTTCCGCTTCTTCCACGCTATGGGCGTAAACCTCAAACAAATTTACGGGCAGACGGAAATTAACGGCATTGCAGTCGTCCACCGCGATGGCGACGTCAAATTCCAAACGGTGGGGCTGCCCATCCCGCAGACGGAGATTAAAATCGCCGAGAACGGCGAAATTCTGATGAAATCGCCCGCCCTGATGGAGGGCTACTATCGCAACCCCGAAGCCACCGCCGAAGCGCTGGCGGACGGTTGGCTGCATTCCGGCGACGCCGGCTACCTCGACGAGGACGGGCATCTCATCGTCATTGACCGCGCCAAAGATGTGATGACCTTGCACGACGGCACAAAATTCAGCCCGCAGTTTATTGAAAACAAACTTAAATTCAGCCCGTATATCAAAGAAGCGGTGGTCTTTGGCGGCGACTATCCGTTTGTCACCGCTTTCATTAACATTGATTTTGCCAACGTGGGAAAATGGGCGGAGAGCCGCCAAATCGCTTACACCACTTACACCGACCTCGCCCAAAAGCCGCAAGTCTACGAACTGACGCGAAAATTTGTGGAAGCCGCCAACGCCGATCTGCCGCCTGCCGCGCGCATTAAACGTTACGTCTTGCTGCACAAAGAGCTGGACGCAGACGACGCCGAACTGACTCGCACGCGCAAAGTCCGCCGCAAACTGGTGGCGCAGCGCTACGAAGACGTGGTCAACGGGTTGTATAGCGGCGACCCGTATGTGGATATTGAAACCGTCATCACCTATCAGGACGGGCGCACCGCGACGTTGCAAACCCGTTTGAAGATTGAATCGTTGGAGGATGATTAATGTCGCTTTTCATTCAACTCACCCTCACGGGCTTGACCAACGGCGCCATTCTGGCGCTGGCGGCGCTTGGCTTTGTGTTGATTTATAAATCCAGCGACGTCATCAACTTTGCCCAAGGCGAATTTTTGCTCATCGGTGCATACGTCATCTTTGGATTGATCGCCCAATTTGGAATTTTCTGGCCCCTTAGCGTCGCGCTCACCGTCGCCATTGCCATTGCGCTGGGAGTCGTCGTAGAGCGGCTGGTTTTGCGCCCGATGATTGGCGAACCCATCATCTCGGTCATCATGGTCACCATCGGCTTATCCAGTTCGCTTAAAGCCATCGTCGGCTCGATTTGGGGAACCATTCCGCAGGCGTTCCCCGCTTTCATCCCTTCTATGCCCGTCAAAATTTTCGGCGCGTCCATTGGCGCCGATCGCCTGTGGGCGCTCGGAATTGCGCTTCTCATGCTGGCGCTGTTCAATTTCTTTTTCACGCGCTCGCGCGAAGGAATCGCCATGCGCGCCGTAGCCGACGATCAGCAAGCCGCCCTCAGCATGGGCATTAGCGTCAAGCGCATTTTCGCCTGGGCGTGGTCTATTGCGGCGGTGACGGCCGCTTTCGGCGGCATGTTGGTCGCCAACATCGTCGGCGTCAGCGGCGAACTGGCGGGCTTTGGGCTGCGCGTCTTTCCGGTGGTCATTCTTGGCGGGTTAGATTCCATCCCCGGCGCCATCGTCGGCGGAATCATCATCGGCTTGCTGGAATCTTACACGGGCGGCTACATTGGCGAGGGGCTGAATCAAGTTTTGCCCTTCATTGTGCTGATTGTGATTTTGATGGTGAGACCCTACGGCTTGTTCGGTCAAGAAATTATTGAAAGAGTTTAACGGCTGGCGAACTAAAGGACAACCATGATTTCAGGCATTTTTCACACCAGATACGAAGACGATATGGCGCTGCGCCGCACG
Source organism: Anaerolineales bacterium (assembly GCA_034432535.1). Classification (GTDB taxonomy): domain Bacteria; phylum Chloroflexota; class Anaerolineae; order Anaerolineales; family Villigracilaceae; genus Villigracilis. The sequence goes on from DAOUBR010000095.1 coordinate 4,037, forward strand.
CGCGCGCAAAAGATTCGCTTGGCTCTGCTGATTTTGTTGTTTCTGGCGTTTCCGTTCTTCGCCAACCGCTACTACCTGACTCTAGCGAATCAAATTGCAATCGCCGTCGTTGGCGCTATTGGACTCAACATTCTCGTAGGGTATACCGGGCAAATCAGCTTGGGGCAGGGAGGTTTCATGGCGGTAGGAGCTTACGCCGCCGGGCTGCTGACGGTGAACTGGGGGCTGCCGTGGTGGGCTTCCGCCATCCTGGCAAGTTTCCTTACCGCCCTGGTTGGCGCAATTTTCGGCGTCCCTTCGCTGCGGCTCAAAGGTTTATATCTTGCGATTGCCACGCTCTCGGCGCAGGTGATTATCCTGTGGGTGGTCACGCATTGGACCGCCGTCACCGGCGGCAACGACGCGCTGGTTGTGCCGGACCCGTATCTCTTCGGAATCAAAATGAACGACGACTTTAACTTCTACTGGGTGGCGTGGGGAGTCGCCATCGCCGTCACGCTGTTGACGGTGAACCTCTTTCGCACGCGCTTTGGACGCGCCTTCATCGCCATTCGCGATCAGGACGTTGCCGCTTCCGTTATGGGCGTAGATTTGTTCAAATATAAACTGCTGGCGTTCGCCATCTCTTCTTTTTGGGTGGGCATGGCGGGCGCGCTCATCGCCCATTATCGCAACATCGTCACATGGGAGCGCTTTACGGTGGACGTTTCGGTGCTGTACCTTGCCATGATTATCATCGGCGGGCTGGGCTCTGTCACTGGCTCTTACCTTGGCGCCGCCTTTATGACGTTACTGCCCGTGCTGCTGACCAACGCCGGGCGCGCCGTCAGCCGGGTCTTCCCTCTCGTAGACGCCCTCATGCCGTTTGTGCAGCAAGGCGTGTTTGGCTTGGTGATCGTCCTGTTTCTCATCTTTGAACCAGAGGGCTTAAACAAAATTTGGAAAAACATTAAGGATTATTTTAGACTGTGGCCCTTTAGTTACTAAACTGCGTCGCGGCAAAGGAGGTGACGCCAAAATCAACTGTAAGCGCGTGTGTTGGACCGTCTATCAAAGCCACTTAAGAAAGGAGAGAACAAGAAATGTCTCGCGTTAAATATGCCCTGTTTGTTGTGGTTGTCCTTGCTTCGTTAGTTTTATCCGCCTGCGGGGGCGGCGGCTCCGGCGCGCCGATTAAAGTCGGCGCTATTTTTGACCTGACCGGGGCGACGGCTGACGTCAGCACGCCGTATTCGGAAGGCATGAAAGGCTACGTGGATTGGCTCAACGCCAAGGGCGGCGTGGAAGGCCGCCCGATTGAGCTCATCTCCGCCGACTACGCCTACAAAGTAGATCAGGCTGAACAGCTCTACACCCAATACGTTTCCGAAGGCGTGGTGGCGTTTATGGGGTGGGGCACAGGCGACACCGAAGCGCTGCGCACGAAAATTGCCGCGGATAAAATTCCCTTCATGTCCGCTTCTTATTCCGCCGCGTTGCTGGATATGAGCGCCGCGCCTTACAACTTCCTTGTCGGCACCTCTTATTCCGATCAGGGCGTGATCGCCGCGCGCTGGGCGTTTGAAGATTGGAGCGCCAAAGGCAACGCCGGCGCGCCCAACATCGCCCTCATCCACCACGACAGCCCGTTTGGAACGTCTCCCGTCGCCGATACAAAAGCCTACGTGGAGACGCGCGGCGGAAAATTCACCGACCTTGCCATGCCCAAAGGCGCCACCGACTATGTTGCGGAAATTGCCCAAATGACCACCTTTGGCGCAAACTACGTCATCATCCAAAACGTTTCCAGCCCGGCGGCGGTCTTGCTCAAAGACGCAAAGGCACAAGGCTTTGGCGCGCAATTCATCTGCCTTAACTGGTGCGCCGACGAAAACCTCACTAAACTGGCTGGCGACGCCGCCGAAGGCGTAGTGGGAACTTTGCCTTTCGCGCCGCCCTCCTCCCCGGAGAAGGGACACGAAGACGCCGCTGCTTACCTCAAAGCCAAAGGCGCCAGCCTTGAGGAAAAAGGCTTGCATTACGCGCAAGGCTGGTGGACGATGGCGGTGATGACCGAAGGAATCCGCAACGCTATTAAGGCGGGCGGAGAAGTCAACGGCGAAACCATCCGCGCCGGTTTGGAAAAAATCTCCAACTTCAGCACGGGCGGAGTCACCGCTCCCATCACCTTCACTCCGCAAAGCCATCGCGGCAACAACGCGCTGAAGCTTTACAAAGTGGAAGGCGGCGTGTGGAAAGCCGTCAGCGACTTCATCTCGGCTGAATAGTTTTTCTTGATATGCGTCTCGTCGCAACGCGCAAGGTTACGGCGAGACGCGCACCCCTATTGGAGCGCCCCTATGCTTGCTCTTAATAACGTAGAGGTCATCTACAACGATGTAATCCTCGTCTTGAAGGGAATGTCCATGTTCGTTCCCGAAGGTCAAATTGTGGGCTTGCTTGGCTCGAACGGCGCGGGAAAATCCACTACGCTCAAAGCCATCTCCGGTTTGCTCAAAGCCGAAGACGGCGAAGTGACCGACGGCAACATTCAGTTTCTGGAGCGGGAAATTCAACGCATGGACGCCGCCGAAATCGTCAAGATGGGCGTGTTCCAGGTGATGGAAGGGCGGCGCGTCTTTGAACACCTGACGGTGGAAGAAAACCTTGTGGCGGGCGGTTATACCCGCGGCGGCGCGAACCTGCGCGAAGATATTGACTTCGTTTATTCCTATTTCCCGCGCCTCAAAGAACGCCGCGCCCAAAGCGCAGGCTACCTCTCCGGCGGCGAACAGCAAATGCTCGCCATTGGGCGCGCTTTGATGGCAAAACCCAAACTCGTCATGCTGGACGAACCCTCGCTGGGGCTGGCTCCGTTGCTTGTGTTGGAAATTTTTAACATCATCAAACGCATTAACGAGGAGCAGAAAACCACCATTTTGCTGGTGGAGCAAAACGCCAACCTCACGCTTGAAGTCGCCCACTACGCTTACATCATGGAAAGCGGGCGCATTGTGCTGGAAGGCAAACCAGACGACCTGAAACAAAACGCGGACGTGCGCGAATTCTATCTTGGTCTCACCGAAGTGGGACAGCGCAAATCGTATCGCGAAGTGAAACATTACAAACGCCGAAAACGCTGGCTGTCGTAAAAATTGAGATGGAGCTCAACGACTCTTGTCGTTGGCGCAAAAGTCGGGAGACTTTTGACCCCGTTATTGTGAGGCTGGTTATGCACCTCTCTGAATTGATTCAACATTTGGCTGCCCATGCGCCCGGTTTCGCGCAGCGTTTACAGGCGGCGAATCTCTCCCCCTCGCAGATTCGCTCTCCCGAAGATTTAGCCGCGCTGCCCGTTATTCGCAAAGATCATCTAGTAGAACTCCAAAAAGAAACGCCGCCTTTTGGCGGCTTTCTGGCTTGCGCGCCGGGCGAACTTAAACGCATCTTCCAATCGCCGGGACCCATCAACGACCCAGAGCCGCGCGTCTCGGACTATTGGCGTTGGAAGCCCGCGCTGCAAGCGGCGGGCTTTCGCGCGGGCGACGTGGTCATCAACTGCTTTGGCTATCACCTCACCCCGGCGGGCGCCATGTTTGAAGAAGGCTTGTACGCCATCGGCTGCGCCGTGATTCCCGGCGGCGTGGGCGGGCAAGAGCAGCAAGTCCGCGTCATGCGCGACCTCAAAGTAAACGGCTATGTCGGCTTGCCGTCTTATCTTAAAGCGTTGATAGAAAAAGCCGCCGAACTTCATTTGGAATTATTCGTAGAAAAAGCGTTCTTCACGGCAGAGCCTTTTCCGCCCTCGCTGCGAACATGGCTCAATGAACGCGGCGTAACCGTTGCGCGTCAGGGCTATGGCACGGCAGAGTGCGGTAACTTGGGCTATGAATGCGAGGCGCAAAACGGCTTACACATTCCCGAAGACGCGCTTGTCCAAATTTGCGACGTCAACAGTGGGCAGCCGCTGCCGCATGGCGAGGTGGGCGAGGTGGTCGTCACTTTATTTGCAAAAGACTATGCGTTGATTCGATTTGGAACGGGCGATTTATCTTCCATTCAAGATGAACCCTGCCCGTGCGGGCGCGCCGCGCTGCGGCTGACGGGCTGGCAGGGTCGCATTGGCGACGCCGTCAAAGTCCGCGGCATGTTCCTGCACCCGCGCCAACTGCGAGACGTGATGGCGCGCTTCGCGCAAGTTCAGCGCTGGCAGGCGCTCATCACCCGCGTGGACCACCGCGACTTTTTAACGATTCGCGTTGCCGCGCCAGAATCGGCGGACTTAAAAAAACAACTCGCCGCCGCCGTGCGAGACGGGTTGAAGTTTCAGGCGGAGATTGAATTTTCCGCCGAACTCCCCGCAGACGCGCCGCCTATTCAAGACCAACGCACATGGGAATAAAAAACTCCCCGAAGGTTTCAGCCTTCGGGAAGTTTTTTTATTTTTCGTAACTGTTCAGCCATAGAGAAAAAACGACTGCCAATGTCATTGCGAGCGATTTTTGCGAAACAATCTCCTGTTGCAATGATCAAATCTGGCATTCGGGAGATTGCTTCGTCGCGCACGCGCCCCTGCGGCGCAGCGCAGGCAGAACGCTCCTCGCAATGACATGCCTGAATAGATACTATTTTTCTAACATTCTCTTATATCGAGCAATTTCTCGGTTAATTGATCCAGCGCTTTTTTGACTTGCTCCACCTTCAACCCCGCCACCTTGAAGGTAATCATGCGGGTGTTGGCGCTATCGCCGGCGAATTGCCCAAAGGCGATGAAGTTTCCGCCTGCGTCGGCGATGGCTTTGGTGATGGCGGCCAGCTGCCCGCGCTCGTCGTTGACCAGCGCGGTCACGCGCACGCCTTTGGCGCGCGCGCCCATCAGCTCCAAAAAGATTTTAAACAAGTCCGTTTCGGTGATAATGCCCACCACTTTATGCCCGTCCACTACGGGCAAGCCGCCGATTTTTTTATCCGCCATAATGCGGGCAGCTTCTTCAATGGCGGTATCTACTTGAACGGTTTCCACTTTGCGGGTCATCACTTCTTGCACGGTGATTTTGCTTAACAGGTAATTCATCTCCCAGATGCTCAGGCTCGAGATGGGGGAGGGCGAGGCGTTGAGTAAATCTTTATCTGAAACGATGCCGACGAGCTGACCGTTTTTGAGAACAGGCGCGCGGCGGATGTGTTCCTTTTTGAATAGCGCCAGCGCTTCATGAATGGGCGTATCTTGCGCGAGGGCAATGACGGGACGGGACATTCTTTCGCCGACGAGCATAAGAGCCTCCTGACGTGAAATATAATCTGAATGGCGATATTTTGATTATAACACCGCTATTCCACAATCACCCAATCGCTGCCGCTTCTGCCAAAGGTCTCCGGCGCGTACATTTCCTCCGCTTTGGCGGGCGGGGCGATGAAGAAGCCCGGAGTCGTCGCGCGGACGTAGTAACTATATTCGTACACGCCTTCCCACAGCAGGGAGGCAAAGGCTTCGGCGCGGTCGTTTCGCAGGTTTTGATGTTCGTACCATCTCCACGTCCAGCCGAAGCGCGTTTCGGGCGCGAAAGATTCGGGCGGCGCAGAGACCGCCAGCGCGGGGTTGATGATTTCCAGCCCGGCGGGCAGCGGGTCTATCAGCGCGACATGATAGCGCCGCGTCTCGGCGACCATTTGGACCTTCACCCTGACGCGCGCGCCCGCTTTGATACGCCAGACGCCGTTTGCGTCGCGGGTCACGTCCGCGGGGTCGTCCGCCGCTTCGTAGGTTCGCTGGACGGAGAAGCCCATCTCCAGCGGGTCGAGGTTCAAATCCGTCGGGGCGTATTGCAAGGCGAGGCGATAATACAGCCTGCCCGCGCCTTCCTTGTTCAAAATCAAATCGCTTGCGCCGGAGGCGGTCTCGTTGAGAACGTCCGCCATGGGGATGAACGTCTCATACGCGTCGGCGGAATAGCCGCGAAACTCGCTTTCGCCCGCGTAGGTATTTCCCAGCCAGAAGCGCGCCGCGAAATCGGGCGTTTGCGATTCGTAAGTTTGAAAGTAACGCCCAAGCGCAATCAGCGCGAAGACGTTTTCCTGCGTGTTGAGCCAGCGTCCCTTTGAGCGATGCGCCAGCAAGCCGTTTACCACTTTGGGGATGAGGTCGCTTTGCGGGTCGTCCGCCACCAGCGCGTCCAGCATAATCGCGTCGGCGCGGCGGTCTGAGCTGAGCAGCAGATACGTCTGGTCGTCGTAGCCGACGACGAAGTTCGCCGCGCCTGCGGTCTCGGTCGTATGGTTATTGACGAAAACGCGAATCTCTTCGCGCTGGCGCGGGTCGTCTATGACTTGCCACAGCCAGCCAATTGCTTCGATGGAGAGATTTTGCAACCCGGCGGAATCGAGCAGGCGCGAGGCTTTTTGCGAATCGCGTTCGCCCGCCAGGGCGCGGACGTAGAGCGCGTAGGCGCTGAGCGTTTGCCGCGTGCGTTCGCTGTAATAGGCGGGGTAACGATTTTCAATATCGCGCAGATAATTGAGCGCGCTTTCGAGCGTTTCGGGCGGGACGGAGTACCCCTTCTCGCGCGCGCGAATCAGCGCGTGCGCGACGTGGATGGTATGGAAGGGGACGGATGCAAAGCCGCGCCGCCAGTAGGGAAATCCGCCGTCGTTGTTTTGCAGCGCGCTCAGGCGGGCGAGGTCGCGTTGAACGGCGGCTTGCAATTCGGCGGGCGCGGGCAGCCCTTCGGCGCGGAGCGCGCTTAGGACGTCGCGCAGCGAAACCGCCGCCAGAATCCGCGAGGCGAGCTGCTCGGAACATTCGTAAGGATATTCGACGAGGTACAGCGCCGCGTCGGTCAGCGCTTGCAGCGCGGTGGAAGAAACGCTCACTTGCAAGCCGCCGTATTGCGGAATGACCGCTTCGGGGCGCAAAATGGGCTGCGCCAGCGCGCCTTCTTCGTCTAGCGCGCCGTAGGCGGCAAAGGCTTCGCTGGTCGCGGGCGTGTAAACGGGCAAGGCAAAGCCCGCCGCGTCGGCGTAATTTGCGGAGGCGGCAATCACCTGAACGTACGCTTCGCCCGCCATGAGGGGGGAAGCGGGGAAGCGAACTTCCACGCGGTCGTTCGCCGGGACTTTGATTTGCCGCCCGCTTGATTCGAACTCGAGATTTACGGCGCGGACGGCGACGTTGACGGTCATTTCCTCGCCGGTCTGATTTTGCACGACGACGGGCAGCTCGAACTTATCGCCGAAGTTGAGGAAGCGCGGGGCGGAAGGTTTCGCCATCAGCGGCAGCCGCGCGGTGAGATTCGCCTCGCCCTTGCCGAACTTTTTTCCGCTTTCATCCGCCGCCGCGACCATGATGCGGTAGCGCGTCAGGTTATCGGGCAGTTTGATTTTGATTCGCGCTTCGCCGTTAAAGTCCGTCCACGCAGAGGGGGCGAAGAGCGCCAGCGGGTTGAAGTCGGCGCGCGCTTTCACCGGTGGGCGTTGCGCGCCCGCTCTGGCGGAATCTTCGGGCGCGGTTTGAGTCGCCATCGGCGCAATAAGCGCGGGCGCTTCCTGCGCGGACGTCGCGCCGCCGTTTGCCAGCGGCAACGCTTTGTTTATTTGCGCCAGCGCTTGCGGGTCCGCCAGAATCAGGCTTGCGCGTCCATAAACGCTTTCCAACAGCGAGGCGCGAGGTAGGTAAAAAATGCCTAGCGGGTCGCTCATTTGATAGCCGCTCAGCGCCAGAATCGCCTCGTCCACCGCCACGATTGCCAGTTCGGCGTTTGCCGCAGGCAAGCCGTTTGCGTCGGTCACGCGGACGTTTAAGGCAGTTTCGCCGCCGGGCGGCAGGTTCGTCTGCTGCGGGATCACTTCCACAGTCAGGGCGCGCCGCGCGGGCGGGATGGAGAGGAATAGCTCGCCTGCGGCGTAAGCCGGGCGAGGCGGAATTTCGTTCATCGGTTCGCCCGCTGCGTTTACGCGCAGCGCGGAGCCGACCAGATTCACCTGCACGTTCAAGTTGGGGATATGCTCTTCTTCAATCGGTATTTCCAGCGTGGTCGTCGCGCCTTCCATCTTGAAGCGCATGAAGTAAAGAACGCCGCCGTGCGAGACGGAAAGAACTCCTTCGGCGGGAGCGAAAGGAGATTGCACAAGAATCTTCGCCGCCTCGCCCGGTTGGTAGCTTTGCTTGTCGGGAATCAGCGTAACTTCTTCTTGCTGCGCTGCGCGGTCGGGCGGAAGTTCGCCGCCGCTGACCCAGCGGATGAACTGCGTTTGATTCTTTCGCCCTTGCGAATCGCCGACGAGCGCGGTGATTTGATACGCGCCGCCGAGGGGAGTTTCAAAGACGCAAGACTGCGGCTCCGCGCCGGAAATCATTTCGCAAATTTGCGGGTCGGTCTCTTCTTCGCGCCATTCGCCTTGGCGATATTTCCATTGCAATCTTGCGGCGACGACGCGCGTCTGCAGTCCGGGGACTGGCTTCCCGTCCAAATCCGTCACGATGAAATCCACCTTCAAGGGAGTTCCGCGCTCGACGAAATAAGACGCGCTGCGCAATCCGACGTAAACCGCGGCGGGGTGAATCAGCAGGGAAGTCCCCGCGCCCCATTCTTGACGGTTGACGTCGGATACGCTGGCGTAAGCGCTGACGTCGTAGGGCTGCGGGCGTTCTTCCGGGCTGCCTTGCAGCTTGAAGTCCATTTTCAAGTAATGCGTTCCGCTTTCGTCCGTCTTGCCTTGAAATTCATATATTTCGTAGCCGTCGTTTGAGGGGAATAACTCGTCTCGCGCCCACCAAGGGAGCCAAAAGCCGAAGGTGAAATCGTCCCAGTTGGGCGGCTGATAATGAGAGGGCGCGACTCTCGCCGTCCAATGCGCATCCGCGTCGGCAAGCCCGCCGCCGGCGTAATATTTCGCTTCGGCGGCGAGAATCGCGCTGCTGTTCGCAAAGTAGGGGCCCGCAGTCTGGCTGCGGACGTTCACTTCAAATTCGGGGCGGCGAAATTCCTCAATTTGAAAAGAATGCGCGTACTGCGCGCCGTTCATGCCGGCGTAAGCGCCTGCGGCGGAAAGGGAAAGAGTCGCTGTTCCGAGGTTGGCGTTTTTCGGCAGGTTCAACTTCAAGTCGAAGCCGTCGAACGCGTTCAGGGGCGCGGTTCCTTCGGCAATCTTATTGCCTTGCGAATCGCTGAGCGTGTAATGAACTGAAGAGACGCCGCCGTCCGTCAGAGTCACGTCGCCGCTCGCGCCCGCGCCGACGAGCCGAATCCAGCCTTTGACGCGCGCTTCTTCGCCGGGTTGGTATAGCCTTCGGTCGTCAAAGACGAACCATCGGAGCTTGTCTTCGGGCGCTCGTTTTATCCAAGCGCTTCCCCATGAGGAGCGCGGCAGCAGGGCGAAATCCGCGCCGCGCCGCGCGGTGAGATAAACCGCCCCATTGGGGACCTCGAACCGCGCCGTGCCGTCCGCGCCGGTGAGATGCGACGCGCCGCCTGCGCTGGTTTGAATCTCCGTTTCGGCAAGCGGCGCGCCGTTCGCTAAATCCGTCGCCCAGACGAGTATTTGAGTCTTGTCGTCGAAAGCGTCCAGCCCGATGCGCGTGGCTTGAACCCAAACGATGATGGTTTGCGCGAGACGCCGCCATTTGTCTTCTTCGCTCTCAAAGAAGCTGGCGGGCGGCTCGATGACGAGAACCACATGCCCTAGATTGTTTTTCAAGTATTTGCTTAAGTCCACGTCCGTCGCGGCGAGCGCGTCGGGCGGCAGGCTCAGTTCCAGCGCGGCGTCTTCCGCAAGGATTCCCGGCATGGGGGGCGGGGAATCGCTCCGCCGCCATTCTTGCAAGTAGACTTGGTAATCTTCCCAATCTTGCGGCTGAACGATATACGCTTTGAGATGAACTTCCCGATAGTTGACGGCGTAAAAGGTGAAGACTGGCTTTGAGGCGGCTGGGTCGAGCGTGATGAAATTTTGCCCCATGTTTAGCAGCAGCGCTTCTGCTTTGCCTACCTTGAAGGAGACGGTTTCGTCTCGCCCCAGCGCCTGCCCGAAGACGTCTTTTATCTTTCCTGAAAGCGTCACGGTGTAAGTCGTCTGTCCGCGCGTTTGCCCTTGAATTTCAATTATGTTCCAGACGGCGTTGATCGTTACGCCCGGAATTTCCGGCGAGACGCGAACCAGATCTTCGTCGAAGGAATCCAAATCCAGCGGGTTGTTGAATTCAATTCTAAAGAATGTAAAAGGCGGACAGTCTTCTCCCCAACCGCACGAGCTGCTTGTGATTTTTAACGGCGCGTAAGTGCGGAAGGAAAACTCCTGCGCTTCGGTCGTCGCGCGGGGACCTTCGGCGGAAGGCAAACCGGGACCAAAAGTTACGGCGACGGCGGAATCGGCGGGCAGCGGCGCGGCGGGACGAAAGACCAGCCAGCGTCCTTCGGGCGCGTTCTTCGTCATCTCGCGCAGCGTCTCGTCTTTTTCAATTTCTTCTTGCGCCGCTAAAACCAGCGGCAGGTCCTGATATGCCGCGCGCAGCGAAACGCTTTTCAGCGCGGCGGCTGGCTCAATGCGCTGGTCAAACAATGCGAAGAGCAGCGGGCTAAGCGGCTGCGGCGAATCGGGCGGATAAAACTGAACGACCTTCGGCGGCGGCGTGGAAAAACTCCAGCTCGCGTCTTCCGCTAGCGCGGCGCCGCTCATGGATTGAATTCCCGCCGGCACGGTTACGCGGTATTCGGTGGCTTGAGGCAGGCGGTCTATCAGCTCTGAATCGTATTCAAAGGTCAAGGTTTTTGTCCCCAGCCAGCGCCAGGTTCCTTGCAAAGGCGGCTCAATACGCACGGGGACTTCTTGCTGGGCAAGCTGCGCCAGAGTCCCCAGCGGGACCATCGGCTGATTAAACGTGACGCTGATGAGCGGCGCGACGGAAACTTCGCCTTGCGGCGAGAAGCGCGTCACTTGCAGCGGACTCGCGGGCGATTCTTCGGGCGCGGGGGAATCGGACGGGCGGGGCGGAAAGGCGTCCCGCAATCGGTTGCCCGGCGGCGGGGGAGGGAGGCTCTCGGCGGGGCGTTGAAACTCCGCCGTTTGACCCGCTTCGGGCGGGAGATTCGGCAGCCGCGAAAGAAGCAGCGCGGTTTCCTCATCTGAAAGCGGAACGCTGGCGGCGGAAGGAATCGGCTGCGCGCTTTGCGGCTGTTCGCTTTCTTCGCTTAATTGGACGACGAGTTGATACGGCGCGCTCATCTCGGTTTCCTCTTTGGTCGGCTCGGCGGCGGAAGGCGTGGAAACGGCGGCTTCGTTTTGCAAGCCGAGGTTCTTCCAAAACAGCGCTCCGCCCAGCAAAGCCAGCAAGAGCGCGGCAAGCGCCCAGAGGATGCGGTTTTCTCGCGCAGTTTCTTTCGCTTTTTCGCTCATGAAGGGATTCCTCCTTCTGTTCACAGGACGCGCGCGGCAGGGAATTGGTTCCTGCGCCGTTTTCATCTTATCACGAAAGGCGGCGCTATACTTAGGTGCAATTCTTTTACGCGAGGTAATATGGAAAAAATCGGACGCTACGAAATCGAGCGCGAACTGGCGCAAGGCGGCATGGGTTTGATTTATCTGGCGCGCGACCCTTACGTGCAACGGCAGGTCGTCGTCAAATTGCTGATATACCGACGCACCCTCGACGAGACCTACCGCGAGTTTTTCAAACAGGAAGCCGAATTGATCGCCGCGCTGGAACATCCCTGCATTGCCCCGATTTACGATTTCGGCTGGCTGAACGAGCAGCCTTATATCGTCATGCGTTACATGGCGGGCGGCTCGCTGGAAGACAAACTGCAAAAGGAGAAGACGCTCCCGCCGGCGGAGATTGGGCGCGTGATTTCGCGCGTCGCCGCCGCGTTGGACGCCGCGCACGCGCGCCAGATTGTTCACCGCGACGTGAAGCCTTCTAACTTTTTGTACGATTCCAGCGGCGAGGTCTTTCTCTCCGATTTCGGCGTCGCCAAATCCAAGCCGTTTACCGACGACGAAGGCGAATGGCTGATTGGCACGCCCGCCTATATGTGCCCCGAAATGATTCGCGGCGAAAAAACCGACGGACGCGCCGACGTGTACGCGTTGGGCGTGACGCTCTACCGCCTGTTGACGGGCGAACTGCCCTTTCGCGCCGATTCCAACACATCGCTGATTAACGCGCATATTGAGCGCCCCATCCCCGATTTGCGCGCGTTGAAACAAAATCTCCCCGCCGCCTGGCAGGAAGTGGTCGTTAAGGCGATGGCGAAGAACCCTGCGGAGCGTTATCAAACGGCGGGCGAGTTCGCCCGCGAAGTCGCTCAAATTGCAGCGGGCAAATGGTTCTTGAGAAAACTCAAGTAAAAGGAAAATTCAATCGTGAAAAAAGGCATACTGTACGGAATTGGCGCGTACGCGCTATGGGGGTTTTTCCCCGTCTATTGGAAGCTGCTCGCGCAGGTGGACGCTTTTCAGTTAATCGGTCACCGCATCATCTGGTCTTGTCTGTTGCTGCTGGCGGTCATTGCGGCGGGCGGCAACTGGGCGGAGTTTCGCGGCAAGGTTGGCGCGAAAGTTATTCAGGCGTATATTCTCGCGGCGCTGCTCATCGGCTTTAACTGGACGATGTACGTTTGGGCGGTGAACGCCGGCTACATTGTGGAAACCAGTTTGGGCTATTTCATCAATCCGCTGGTGAGCGTGGCGCTGGGGGTGATTTTCCTTAAGGAACGGCTGCGCGCCGCGCAATGGATTCCCGTCGGCGTCGCCGCGCTGGGCGTGGCTTACCTGACTTTCGTTTACGGGCGGCTGCCTTACATCGCCCTTTCGCTGGCTTTCAGTTTCGGCTTATACGGCATGGCGAAGAAACTTTCCCCGCTTGGCTCGCTGTACGGGCTGACTGTGGAGACCGGCATTTTGTTCGTTCCCGCGCTGGCGTATTTGCTCTTTGCCGAGGCGAACGGGACGGGCAAGTTTATGCACGCCGGGCTGACCGCCGATTTGTTGATGATTGGCGCGGGCGTGGTGACTACCGTGCCGCTGCTGATGTTCGCTTCCGCCGCGCGTTCCATCCCGCTGTGGAGCGTCGGCTTGCTGCAATACATCGCCCCGACGATTCAATTCTTGCTCGGCGTGTTCGTTTATAAAGAGCCGTTCAGCCATAATCAGTTGATTGGCTTCGGAATCGTTTGGGTCGCGCTCGTCATCTTCCTGATTGAAAATTACCTTGCGAACCGCGCCGTTATCGAGCCGGTGGCGGAGCTGGGAGAAGGCTAAATGAAATTGTTGTTTATCGGCGGCACGGGGCTGATTAGCTCCGCCTGCGTGGATCTGGCTGCGCAGCGCGGGCATGAGGTCTTTTTGCTCAATCGCGGACTCTCGCAAAAATATCCGCCGCCGGCGGGCGCCGTCGTCCTTCGGGCGGATATGTCCGCGCCGTATCAGCCCCTCGCTTCGATGTTCGCGCGGCGCCATTTCGACGCGGTGATAGATTTCATTTCCTTCACGCCCGAAAACGTTCGCCGCAGCATGGCGCTCTTTCGAGATAAAACCGCGCAGTTCGTTTTCATCTCTTCCGCCAGCGCGTACCAAAAGCCGCCGAAACGCTATCTCGTCACCGAAGAGACTCCGCTGGAGAATCCCTTTTGGATGTACGCGCAGGATAAAATCGCCTGCGAGGAAATTTTGATGGAAGAATACCGCCGCGCGGGATTCCCCGTCACCATCGTCCGCCCTTCGCTCACTTACGGGCCCTCGCAAATTCCCATCATCGGCGCAAGCTGGATGCGCCCCTACACGATTGTGGAGCGCATCAAACGGGGGAAGAAAGTCGTCATCCCCGGCGACGGAACTTCGCTGTGGACTCTGACCTGGAACGCGGATTTCGCCGTCGGGCTGCTCGGTCTGCTCGGCAGGCGCGAAGCCATCGGACAGGCGTTTCACATCACTTCAGACGAGGTCCTTTCGTGGAATCAAATTTTCATCGAGTTATATTCCGCGCTCGGCGCGCCGATTAACGTGCTGCACATCGCTTCCGATTTCATCATTTTGCACAACCCCGAATTGCAAGGGACTCTGCTGGGCGATAAGATTCACAGCGTCGTCTTCGACAATTCCAAAATCAAACGTTTCGTCCCGGAGTTTGAATGCAAGGTGACTTGGGCGGAAGGAGTCCGCCGCGCGCTGGCGTGGTTTGAAGAACATCCGCAATTCCAAACGATTGACGAAGAAACCAATTTGTTTTGGGATAAAATGATCGCGGAATACGAAAGCGCTTTGCCGCGATAACACTTTTCCCAAAGGAGGTTGCAATGGCAACGATCAAAAAACATAAAGGAGTCATCGGCATTTTGACCGGCGGCGGCGACGTGCCGGGCTTGAATCCCGCCATTCGCGCCGTGACCATCCGCGCGCTGCGCGAAGGTTATCAGGTCGTCGGTATCCGCCGCGGCTGGGGCGGGCTGGTGGAAATTATCCGCGATAAAAACGCCGACAACAGCGCCAATTATCAGTTCCTCTCCGAAGACGTGGTCAATCGCGCCGGGCGCACGGGCGGCACTTTTTTGCACACTTCCCGCACCAACCCCAGCAAGATGAGGAAAGACGCCGTGCCGGACCATCTAAAAGAACAGTACCCAGACGAGATGAGCGACTTGACGCCGGAAGTTTTAAAGAACCTCGATTTTCTCGGCGTGGATTACCTTATCCCCATCGGCGGCGACGATACGCTGAGCTACGCCGTGCGCCTGTATCAGGAAGGCGTGAAGATCGTCGCCATCCCCAAGACAATGGACAACGACGTGCCCGGCACCGATTACTGCATCGGCTTCAGCACTTGCGTCACCCGCACCATCTCGCTCACCAACAACCTGCGCACCATCGCCGGCTCGCACGAGCGCTTCCTCGTCCTGGAAGTGTTCGGACGTTACGCTGGCTTTACCGCCATGCTGCCCACGATGGCGGGCGCGGCGCATCGCTGCGTGATTCCCGAATTCAAATTTAACATCGAGCGCCTGACCGAGCTACTGACTTACGACCGCAACAACAATCCCAGCCGCTACGCCGTGCTGCTCATTTCCGAAGGCGCAATGTACGAGGGCGGCGAGATGGTCTTCCAAGACCGTTCCACCGACGCCTACGGTCACGCCAAATTGGGCGGAATCGGCGATTTGGTCTCCGAGCGCATTAAGGAACTTTCGCCCAAATTTAACAACGGGAAGCGGGTGGACGTGGTCAATCAAAAAATCGGCTACATGGTGCGCGGCGGCGACCCAGATTCAATTGACTCCATCGTCCCGATGGCTTTCGGCAACCTCGCGCTGGATTTAATCTTAAGCAACATTCACGGCCGGTTGGTGGTGCTGCGCAACGGACGTTACGACAACACCCCGCTTGATATCGTCACTTCCACCAAGAAACTCGTGGACGTGGAGCGCTTTTACGAAACCAGCCGCTACCGCCCGCGATACGAAAACTTCGAAATGAAACCGCTCTTCATCATGACGAGCGAAGCGTAGCGACGAAACAAAGCCCTTCGTGAGAGGGGCTTTGTTTTTGGGAAAGACTTTTTACTTTGTTTGGTCCGCGTGTTTCCACCAGTAAAACGCGGCGAATAAACCAATGGCGCAGGCGATCAACGCAACGATGTAGCTGTGCATTCCCAGCGTCTCTCCGCGCGGACCGATTGCCCCGCTGAACAGCGCAGGCACAGACCAGGGAAACCAATCTCCCCAGCCCATGACCACCGCAATCTGTCCCAGCGCAACGGTGAGAATCGCCCAGCCGAACGCGGGCATGTATCCGCGCCCAAAACTGGCGACCCACGCGACGTAAGGCAGCTGCAAAATGGCGAGTATCGCCGCGCCGAAAATACTCGCGGCGGCTTCGTAAAATAATTCAAGCGACCAGCCCGGAATATCCGCCAGATTTCCAACCATCATTCCAATGCTAAAAATCAACGCCGTCAGCAGAAACGTCCAAATCGCAACTAACGTAAACTTCGCCGCGATGATGGTTTCGCGCGACGTCGGCAGCGCCAGCAGCTCTTTCGCGGTCCCGTCTGAAAATTCACGCCCAAACACCCAGGCTGTGATGACAGCGAATAAAATCGCGCCGCCAATGGCAATCGCCTGCGCTTGCATGTTAAAGAACGACGACCACTCCGCCGTGCCTGCGGTAAGCTGCGCTTTTGCGCCAATCAACCCCATGGACTTTGCGCCTTCGGGGTCTTTCAAAATAATCATAAACAACCCGCCGACGATTGGCGCGATGGAAAATCCCAGCGCGGTAAAAAATGGAACTTTCGACCTTCGCGCTTTTAGCGTCTCTGCCCATAACGCTGAAATAAAATTGTTCATCTTTCTCCGTTTTCAACTTTTGCCGCTCTCAAAATGTCATCGCGAGGAGGGCGTTCTCCCCGACGAAGCAACTCCATGCAACGGGAGAGCGTAAGCGTCGTTCCTCAATCTTTCGTCAACCTTAAAAAATATTCTTCCAAATCTTCCTGCTCCACAGCCAGCCGCGTGGGGGCGAGGTTCGCGCCGACGAGCGCCTTTGCGACTTCATCGGGGCTTTCGATGGCGCGCGCGTCGCCGATCCAAATTTTTTCGCCCTCCGCCCTCGCTGAATACCCCGCGCCTGAAAGCGCCTTCAACGCGCGCGCGTTGTCGCGCGTTCGAATCTCCAGCCGCTTTGCGCGCAATTCTTCTAATTTGTTCGAGTCCAGCTCTTCTATTATCTTCCCCTTGTGGATGACGCCGACGCGCGCGGCGAGCTTATCCACTTCGGACAAAATATGACTCGACATAAAGACAGTCATTCCGCGCTCTTTCGTCAGCGCCGATAACATCTCGCGAATTTCCACCACGCCAGCCGGGTCGAGTCCGTTCGCGGGTTCGTCGAGGATAATCAACTCCGGGTTGTGCAACAATGCGCGCGCCAATCCCAACCGCTGTAAGTTCCCCTGCGAGAGCGTCCCTGCTTTGCGGTCGGCGTACGCTGCGAGACGCAACTGCTCCATGATTTCATCCGCCGCGCGGGGATTTTTCACCCCGTGATATTTTTGCGCAATGAGCAGATTCTCGCGGGTGGATAATTCCGGGTAGGCGGAAGGTCCCTCTACCAGATGCCCCACCCGCGCCCAAATCGCGGAATTATCCCCGCGCAGGCCTTGATTTAAAACCCGAATATTTCCTTCCGTCGGGCGAATCATCCCCAGCAGCGCGCGGATGGTGGTGGTCTTGCCCGCGCCATTCAACCCGAGGAAGCCGTAAATTTCGCCGCGTCGCACGCGGACGTTGATTTTGTCCACGGCTTTGACGCCGCCAAAGCGTTTCGATAAGCCGTTGATTTCGATTGCGTAATCCATTCTATCTTTCCGTAATATAACTGGCGACCAGTTTGACCATGACCCGCATGGATTCCTGATAAGCGCCTTCGCCCAAATCTTCGCGGTGCAGCCCGATGAAAAACAAACTCTTGATGAGGTTCGCCGCGACGCGCGGGGAGATTTTGGTCTGGATGTTTTCCTTCTTCAATTTTTTTATAAAATTTTTGGCGAACGCCTCGTCGCTTTGCACGTGGGCGACGATTCGCCCCGCAGGCAGTTTGCGGATGAGATATTCAAACTCTCCCTTGCCGAAACTTTTCAGCAGAGGGTATTTGTCCCAAGTCAGCAGCATACTGGTCAGGATGTTCGCCACGCTTTCGGCGGCGTCCTCCTGCGCGGAGATGGCATAGTTCAAGACGCTGCCTTGAATATCCTCCTCGATTGCTTCGAGAATATCCAGCAGCAATTCCTCTTTAGATTCGTAAAACAAGTAAAACGCGCCTTTGGAAATTCCCGCCGCGCGCGCCAGCTCGTCCACGCTGGTTTTTTTGATTCCGCGCTTTTCAAACAGCTCGCCGCCTTTCTTGCGCAATTGCGCGCGAATGAGTTCCTTTTCCGCTTCGGTGAACGCTTTCGGCATTGTTTATCCTTTGTGACTAAAACAGTAAAAATGGTCATTGCTATTATACGCGAAACGGCGCGCCTGTCAAGCGTGTGGACAACCGCGCCGGGAACGGGTAAGATACCCGCAATCTTTCCGCGCAGGGAATCTCTCCTTCCATGAGAATCAAAGCAGATTTAACCCTCCTCATCGTTTCCGTCATCTGGGGCTCGGCGTTTGTCGCGCAGCGGGTCGCGGGTCAAATGGGAAGCGTCTATTATTTCAACGCCGCGCGCTATTTGCTGGCGGCGCTGGTCGTGCTTCCTTTCGCGCTGAAAGCTTCCCGCGCGCTTCCTTCCCGCGCGCAAACCCGCTGGGCGCTGCTGGCGGGTTTCCTGCTCTTTCTCGGCAGCGCGCTGCAACAGGCGGGCATGGTTTACACGACGGCTGGCAACGCCGGTTTCATCACCAGCCTGTACGTCGTGCTGATTCCGCTCGTTCTCTTTCTCTTCTGGGGCGAAAGACCTCATTGGCTCTCAATGCTCGCGGTGGGATTGGCGGGCGCCGGCGCGTTTTTCCTCTCCACTGGCGGCAAATTTGAAATCCACGTCCGGGGAGACTTTTTAGAGATGGTCGGCGCGCTCTTCTGGGCGTTTCACGTCATCCTGCTGGGCAAGTTCGCTTTAAAATTCGAGGCGCTTTCCTTCTCGGCAGGACAGCTCTTCGTCTGCGGCGCG
The DNA here is from genome assembly GCA_034432535.1 of Anaerolineales bacterium. Lineage (GTDB taxonomy): Bacteria > Chloroflexota > Anaerolineae > Anaerolineales > Villigracilaceae > Villigracilis. Next base: position 22,656 of record DAOUBR010000095.1, read on the forward strand.
CTCAATTTGCTTTATGGCGCGTTCGCCGAGCCGCTGCCGCCTCTGGCGTGGAACTGGCTGGGCGCGGTGGCTTACACCGCTGTTTTTTCGCTGGGGCTGAGCTACACCCTGCAAGTCTGGGCGCAGCGCTATTCCCCCCCGGCGGACGCCGCCCTGCTGCTCAGCCTCGAATCGGTCTTCGCCGTGCTTTCCGGCTGGCTGCTGCTAGGCGAAATTCTCGCCCCCGTTCAAATCTTCGGTTGCGCGTTGATTTTCGCCGCCGTACTGCTTTCCCAATTTAAAGAGTGGACGTCGGGTAAAATTGACCATCAGCGTCTTGTCGAGGGAAGATGACGATATGCCTGCGGAACGAAACTTGACGGAAGAATTAGACCTCTCCTTTCACCCCCTCACGCGCCCGCTCTGGCGTGATTTTGAGCTGCTCTTCGGCGAACGCGGCGCTTGCGGCGGATGCTGGTGCATGTATTGGAAGCTGCGCGGCAAAGCCTTTGAAGAAGCCGCCGGAGACGCCGCTCGTCAGATGCAAAAGAACATTGTCGATTCCGGAAACTCGCCAGGATTGCTTGCATATTCCGAAGGCTACCCTGTCGGCTGGGTCGCCGTCGAGCCGCGCAGCGTCTATCCCCGTCTGGCGCATTCCCGCGTCCTCAAACCGGTGGACGAGCGCGAGGTCTGGTCCATCACCTGCCTTTTTGTGGAAAAGAAAAGCCGCCGCAAAGGGCTGACCGTCGAGCTGATCAAAGCGGCGGTGGAATACGTCAGGTCGCGCGGCGGAAAAATTGTGGAAGGCTATCCGCTAGATACGCAGCGCGAACAGCCGCCCGCTTTCATTTACACGGGCGCGGTCTCTTCCTTTCGCAAAGCCGGCTTCTTCGAAGTCGCCCGGCGCTCCCCTTCGCGCCCAATTTTTCGATATGTAATTAAGCCGGAAGCATGACCTTTCGCCCCCCTTCCCAATCGCTTACCCCGCTGGATTACGCCTTTCTCGCGCTCGTCGCGGCGGCGTTTCTGGCGCTTTGCTATTTTCTCTTCTCTTTCAACCTCAATCTCACGGGCGGCGGCGATTTTTACATGCGCTGGAACGCCAGCCGCGCCTTCATTCTGGAACGCGTTGACCCCTACGGAATCGAAATTCCCAACCGCACGCGCCCGCTGGTTTATGACCGCCCTCTCCGCGCGGGCGATAAGCCCTACATCCTTGATACGCCCTTTCATCTGCTGCTGCTCGATTTCCCCTTCGCGCTGTTTCCAGACCCGCGTTTCGCGCGCGCGTTTTACGCCCTGCTCCTCGAACTGACTCTGCTCCCGTTGGCGTGGCTCAGCCTGCGCCTGACCGAAGCGGAGATTCCCCTCTGGCTTGCCGCGCTCTTCGCCGCGCTGACCGCCTTCAACTTCTATTCCGCGCAAGCGATTCAAGAATCCAGCCCCGCCTTGCTCCTGGCGCTACTTTACGCCGCCATCCTCTACTCGCTGCGTTTCAACCTGCAAGAAGCCGTCGGCGCTTTCGCCGCCGTCTCCTTTTATCGCTGGGAAATCAGCCTGCCATTTTTGATTTTTGTCGCCTTGCGCGCGCGCCGCGAAAAACGCGCCGGAGTCTTTTACGGCTTTCTCATGCTGACCTTTGTGACGATGACCGTCTCTCTGCTGCTCTACGCCAACTGGCTGATTCCATTTTTGCGCGCGGCGGTGAACAACTTTCGCGCCGATTTCGGCTTCACGCTGCGCGGCGCCTTGCTGGCGCTCTTTCCCGCGCAGGGCGAATTCCTCGCCTGGGCGGTCGCCTTTCTGACGGGCGCGGCGCTCGTTTACGAAGGCGCTCGCTGGGCGGAAGGCGCAGCCGACCGCGAATCCGAAGCGCGGCGTTTTTATTGGCTTGCCTGTCTGGCGCTTGCCTCCGCGCCGCTGCTGGGCTTCCGCTTCGAGATGGGCAGCCTCGCCGTTCTGATTATCCCCCTTGCGCTGGTCTTCTCCGTTGCTTATGACCGCTGGCGCGGCATAAACCGTTTTCTAATCCCGCTGCTCATGCTACTGGTCTTTCTTGTCCCCTGGTCGCTGGCGCTGCTGCCTTTTGCCTTTGCGCGCCAGGCGGCGTTTTTGTTCCTCCCTTTCTTTACCTTCGTCGGCCTGTATTGGATTCGCTGGTGGGCGCTGCGTCCCCCCCGCGTGTGGGCGGATTTGATCCCGCGCTGATAAACATGCCCCGCCGTTTTTACTTCCTGCTCTTTCTGCTTGGGCTGGCTTTGCCGCTGTTCATCGCGCGCTTTCAGCCTTACCCCGGCTATCTCGACGCGGATTATTACTTCGCAGGCGGGATTCAGCTCGCCGAAGGCAGGGGCTTCAATGAGCCTTACGTTTGGAATTATCTCGACGGCGCGACGTCGCTTCCCCATCCCTCGCACGGCTATTGGATGCCGCTGGCTTCCATCCTCGCCGCCGCGGGCATGATGCTGACGGGCGCGACGACCTACGCCTCCGCGCGCCTCTTCTTCTTCCTGGTCGCCGCCCTCGTCCCCCCGCTCACCGCCAAACTGGCGCACCGTTTCTCCCGGCGCAAAGACCTTGCCCTGACCTCCGGCTTGCTTGCCGTCTTTTGCGTTTACAACGCTCCCTTTCTTGGCGTCACCGACAACTTCGGAATCTTCATGCTGCTGGGCGCGCTCTACTTCCTCGCCGTCAGCCGCATGCTCGACTTCCCCGAAAACCAAGCGCCCCGCCGTTATTGGTTCGCGCTTGGCGTCCTTTCCGGCTTGTTCAGCCTTTCTCGTTCCGACGGCTTGCTCTGGCTCGGCGTCACCTTCCTCTTCGCCCTGCGCGATTTGCGCCTCTCCAATTACAAAACACGCCTGCCTTTCGTTCTGCTACGGCTGAGTCTGGCGCTGGGCGGCTTTTTGCTCGTCATGGGCGGATGGTATCTTCGCAACTGGCAGACCTACGGAACGCTGATGACCCCCGGCGGCAGCCGCGCCCTCTGGCTGACGCATTACGACGAGACCTTCGTCTACCCTCCCGCCAACCTGACCTTTGAAAACTTCCTCGCGCAAGGCTGGCAAAAAATCCTCGCCGCCCGCTCGACGGCGCTGCGCTTAAACCTGCTTAATGCCTTCGCCGCGCACGGCGCAATTCTCCTCTTCCCCTTCATCTTGATTGGCGCCTTCCGCTTCCGCCGCGACCAGAAGGTGAAACTCGCCGCCTTCGCTTGGTTGACTCTGCTGCTGATCATGAGCTTCGCCTTCCCATTTGCGGGCGCGCGCGGCGCGTTCTTTCACGCTGGCGCAGCCTTTCAGCCACTCTGGTGGGTTCTCGCCCCGCTGGGCTTGGAATCCTTCCTCTCCCTGTTCGACGAGAAAAAATTCGGCAGCGAAAAAAGCCGCTTTGTCTTTCGCGCCATGATGGTCTGGATTACCGTCATGCTCACCGCTTACGTCGTTCACTACCGCCTCGTCGTTCTCGGCTGGGGCGAAGGCGAACAATATTATCCCGCCGTCGAACAATTTCTGCTGGAGCGGGGAATCCAACCCGAAGAGGCGGTCATCGTCGGCAACGCGCCCGGCTACTACATCTCCGCCGACCGCCCCGCCGTTTCCATCCCCTACGGCGGCGAAGAAGCCATCCGCGCCGTGGCGAATCAATTCAACGCTCGCTATGTAATTTTTGAAAGCAAAAACTTCGTCCCCCCAAAAAACGAAGCCTTCATTTATCTGGGCAAGGTGAGCGATGCGCGCATTTACAAAATCGAACCGTAACCTCCTGAAAGCCTCCGACTTCTTGCTGCTTGGCGGAGCGGTCTGCCTCGTCGCGGCGATATACCTGCTGCGAAGCCGCTCGTTATACGGAATTGGATTTCCGCTCGACGATTCGTGGATTCATCAGACCTACGCGCGGAATCTTGCCTTGAACGCGGAGTGGGCTTTCCGCCCCGGCGTCCCCTCCGCCGGTTCCACTTCCCCCCTGTGGACCTTTCTGCTCGCCCCCGGCTTTTGGCTGCCTTTCCCGCCTTACTTGTGGACCTACGCGCTCGGCGCGCTGATTCTCTTCGCGCTCGCTCTGCTCTGCGAGTGGAGCGTCCGCCGCCTGGTGGAAAGCTATCGCCCGCGCGTCCCCTGGGCGGGACTCTTCATCGCTTTAGAATGGCATTTCGGCTGGGCGGCGCTTTCCGGCATGGAAACTTTGCTACACGGCTTAATTCTCGCCCTTGCGCTGGCGGCGCTGATGAGCGGCTCGCGGCGTTATCTCGCTTTGGGCTTGCTGACGGGCGTCTCGGTCTGGGTTCGCCCCGACGGGCTGACCCTGCTCGCCCCCGCGCTGCTGACCATCCTCTTCGTCGAAGAAACCTTGCGCGAAAAAGGCTCGGCGCTGACGCGCTTCGTCATTGGCTTTGGCTTGCTCTTTTCCTTTTACCTGCTGTTTAACCTTGCGGTCGCCCGCGCGCCCATGCCCAACACCTTCTACGCCAAACAAGCCGAATACGCCGAAATCATGCGTTCCACGCCCGCTTGGATGATCTTGCGAAACGTCTTGCTGCAACTGCTGGTCGGCGCCGGCTTTGCGCTGCTGCCGGGCGTCTTCGGCTGGGGAATCAAATCGGCGCGCGAAAAACAATGGGCGAGCCTCTTCGCGCTGGTCTGGTGTTTGGGATATTTTGCGTTATACGCCGCGCGGCTGCCCATGTATCAGCACGGGCGTTACATCATGCCCGCCATGCCGATATTTTTTCTGCTGGGGCTGCTTGCCTTCTTCCGCTTTGACGCGGGCAAGATGTTCAAGCGCTATCATTGGATGGCGCAACTGGCGTGGCGCGCGCTGCTCGTCTTGCTGACCGTCGCTTTCGTCTTTCTCGGCGCGGATTCCTACGCCCGCGACGTGGCGGTGATTGAAAGCGAGATGGTCGTTTCAGCGAAATGGGCCGCCGAAAACCTCCCCCCCCAGGCGGCGCTCGCCGCGCACGATATTGGCGCGCTGGGCTATTTTGATAACCACCCGCTGATTGACCTCGCCGGGCTGGTCACGCCCGACGTCATCCCCTTCATCCGCGACGAAACCCGTCTGGCGCAATATCTCGACGAGCAAGGCGCGGATTATCTCATTGTCTTCCCCAACGTTTACGATTCCCTCGTCCAAAACGCCGCCGTCGTGTTCGTGACGGATAGCGCGATAACCCGCTCGTTTGGTCAAACGAATATGACAATTTATCGTTGGAAACGCCCTAAATGAGTTAAAATAGAAGTATACGCCGCATGGACAAAATTACCTTGATTGTTGTTGACGACCATCCGTTGTTCCGCCAGGGCGTGGTGGATACCCTCTCGCTGGAACCCGATATGCGCGTTGTGGCGCAATCGGCTTCGGGCGATGAAGCGCTGGCATTAATCCGCGAAAAGCAGCCGGATATTGCCGTGCTGGACGTGAATTTGCCCGGCTTGAACGGGCAGCAAGTGACGTATTCCGTGACGCGCGAGAAGATTCGCACCCGCGTCATCTTGATGACTGGCTACGACGACGTCGAGCAAGCCGTTCATGCCGCGCTGGCGGGGGCGCACGGTTACTGTTCCAAAGACGTCGAGCCGAGCAGCCTGGCGAAAATCGTCCGCGAAGTGGCGCGAGGTAAATACGTCTTTTCCAAGCGCTCTTTCAACCGCCGTGAACTGGACGAATGGGTAGAGCAAAGCGTGGAAGGCGCGTTCCGCTCTTACAGCGAGCCGGGCAACCCGTATCATCCCTTATCAGAACGCGAAATGGAAGTGCTGGCTTGCGTGGTGCGCGGCATGAGCAACAAAGAAATCGCCGCTCGCCTCAACATCAGTCACCAAACCGTCAAGAATCACGTGACCGCCATCTTAAGAAAATTCGGCGTGGAAGACCGCACGCAAGCGGTCGTCTTTGCCCTCAAGCGCGGCTGGGTGACGCTCAAAGACTTGAACATTCGACAGCAGGAGTGATTTGGCATGGCAAACGAAACGACGGATTACAAAGCCGAGCTGGAAGAAACGCAGCGTTCCTTGCGCGAAGTGACTCTGATGATAGAGCAAAGCCAGGGCGAGCTCAATAAAATCACCCAGCGCAACGCCGCCATCACCGCTCACTTGCAGCAGATACAAAAACAAGGCTCGCTGGACGAGCTCAAAATGGCTTACGAATCCGCGCTGGACGTGCAGCAGCGCTTGTTTGTCATGCGCGGGCAGCTGGAAAAACTGCAAAACGACAAGGCGTACCTTGAAAAATACAAAGCCGCCCTGGAAAAGCTGCTCGCCGCCGCCGAAACGCCCGCCAGCGCCGCCGCGCCCACCAACACCGGCGCGCTGAAAAAAAAGGCTTCCAGCCTCGAAATGGCCGTCAACGCCCAAGAGGCGGAACGTCAGCGCCTTTCCCGCCAAATGCACGACGGTCCCGCGCAAGCGCTTTCTAATTTTATTTTGCAAACTGAAATCGCCATGCGCTTGCTGGACGCCGACCCCGCTCACGCGAAGGAAGAACTGGGCAATTTGAAAACTTCCGCGATGAGCGCGTTTCAAAAAGTCCGTAACTTCATCTTTGAGTTGCGCCCGATGATGCTGGACGATTTAGGCTTGCTGCCGACGCTGCGGAAGTACGTCGAAGCCTTCAAAGAACAATCAAATCTGGACGTGAGCCTGACGGTGACGGGAACGGAACGGCGTTTTGAGCCGTATTTAGAGGTGATGGTCTTTCGCGCGGCGCAGGAGCTTTTGGGCAACGTGGCGCGCCACGCGCAGGCGACGATGGCAAAAATGCAAATTGACCTTGGCGCGGATTTAATCCGCGTCAGCGTGAGCGACAACGGCAAAGGATTCGACCCTGAGACCTTAAAAGAATCGAACAATTTGGGGCTAAAGTTAATCCGTGAGCGCGCCGAAATGCTCGGCGGCAGCTTTGAAGTGGATAGCGTCGTCGGCTCTGGCGCGCGCATTTCTTTCAGCGTGCCGACGAAGACGTACTGATACGCGCATCTTATCCCCCCCGACAGCGACGATTGCAGCCGTCCGTCGGGTTGTTGATTTTTTAATCTTTAGCAAGAAAGGAGGCGGCTTCCTATGTTATTCTCTCAAAAAGAAAAGGCTCAGGGCTTGATTGAGTACGGGTTAATCTTGGCTTTGGTATCTATTTTTGTCATCGTGCTGTTAATGCTGGTCGGACCCCAAATCGGCAACCTGTTTAGCACAATCAACTCGAGTATGACGGCTTTCTAAGCTTCGCTCAAGTGGAACCCGCGGCTGCAAGCGGATTCCACTCTTTTTTGAAATTTTTTCAGTTCGCGCGCTTTGCGGCGGAAGGGCTCTGCTTGGCAATCCCCCTTTTGCGCGATATGCTTTTATTATTTTTCCTGTATAATTCAAGCGTTATAAAAGACTCTTGCGCCGGCGGCGCAGCCGAAAGACTCTCTGGCTTGAAGCCCTAAGAACTGAAATCAATAGGAGACCCTTATGCGTGGTGGAAGAATTTTGATTTTCGTCGTCCTGTTCGTGGTGATTCTGGCGGCGGTGGCTTTCATCGTCTTCACTCAATTCATCAATAAGCCCAAACCCGCCGCGACCGCCACCCAAGCCCAGCAACAGGCGATGACCGAAGTGTTCATTGCGGCTCAAAACATTCCGCAAGGCACGCCGATAACCGAAGATTTGCTTGGCACAATAAAACTCCCTTCCGCCAACGTGCTGGACGTCATGTTCACGTTGAACGAAAAAGGAACGCTCTTAAGCAAGGTCGCCAAGCAAAACATTGACCAGGGCACGCCTATCACCGACTCGATGGTGCTGGACGCTTCCGCGCCGGTGCCGATTACCGGACCCAAATGGGCGACCTCCATCCCGCATGGCATGACGGCGATTTCCATTCCGGCTTCGCGCTTTTCGCTGGCTGCCAGGTCCATCACCAGCGGCGCGCACGTCAACGTCAACGCTTGCTTCCAGTTTGTGGATATAGACCCCTCGTTCCAGACCATCTTGCCGAACGACACCGCGCCGCTTTCCAGCACGGGCTTCCTGCCCGATACGCTCACCGCGCTCACGCTCACCGTGGGCGATTCGCGCGGACCCCAAGGGCGGGTGGAACTCGACCCCTCGCTGCAACAGCCCTACTACCTCATTCCGAGCGACCTGGACGGCGGGATGCAGCGCCCGCGTTTGGTTTGCCAGACCCTGCTGCAAGACGTGATGGTGATGCGCGTGGGCAACTTTAACCCCGCGGAGGCTCAAGCCAACCCCACGCCCGTCGGCGCGCCCACCGCCCAACCCAAACCCCAGCAACAGCAGCAGCAGCAACAGCAGCCCCAACAAATCGAAGACATTGTCACGTTGATTGTCTTGCCGCAAGACGCGCTGACGCTGACTTATCTGATGTACACCGACGCTGCAATCACCATGACGCTGCGCAACCCGACCGATTTGGCGCGGCAGGCGACCGAGCCGGTGATGCTCGCCTTCCTGCTCGGACAGTATAACATCCCCGTCCCGGTCAAGATGCCCTATTCGATTGACGTGCCTTACGACCCGAGAAACCAAGACCTTAACTTGGTGATTAGCAATCCGCCTGACCTCGGCAATCAGTAGGAAGGCGGCTCTCCCTCATCTTTTTTGAAGACCATGTTTCCCCGGCGGTCCTTGCGCTGCCGTCGGGGAAAACGTAAAATTTAAGCGCGACTTATCTCTTTCATAGGATGTAAAAACGTATGGCGGCTGGAAAAATTCGGGTGTTGGTGGTGGATGACGTCGCGGAAACCCGCGAAAACGTCCGCAAATTGCTGCAATTCGAGACCGACGTGGACGTGGTCGGCGCGGCGGCTTCGGGCAAAGAAGCAATCAAGCTCGCGGCGGAGCTCGACCCCGACGTGATTCTAATGGACATCAACATGCCCGACATGGACGGCATTACCGCCACCGAAGCGATACGCCAGAAATTACCGCACGTGCAAGTCGTCATCCTCTCGGTGCAGAACGACCAGAACTACATGCGCCGGGCGATGCTGGCGGGCGCGCGCGACTTCCTCACCAAGCCCCCGATGGGCGATGAGCTGATTTCCGCCGTGCGCCGCGCGGGCGACATGGCGCGCAGCGAGCGCGCTAAAGGCGTTCAACACCAACAACTGGCGGCGGTCGTCAGCGGTCCTGCCATGGCGCCCGGCTTGATGATGGCGCCCGCCGTGAAGGGCAAAATCATCACCGTGTACAGCCCCAAAGGCGGAACGGGCTGCACCACTGTCGCCGTCAATCTCGCGCTGGCGCTCAACAGCGAAGATACCCGCACCGCGCTAGTAGACGCCAACTTGCAGTTCGGCGACGTGGCGGTCTTCGTCAACGTGCAGGGTAAAAACACCATGATTGACCTCGCCCCCCGCGTGGACGAGCTCGACCCCGATACGGTGGAAGAAATCATGGTCAGGCACGACGCTTCCGGGCTGCGCATTCTCGCCGCCCCGCAGCGCCCCGAAATGGCGGAGCAGGTCAGCCCCGAACAGTTCGTCAAAATCGTCCAATTCATGCAGCGGATGTATCCCTACGTCGTGGTGGACACTTCGCCCATCCTGACCGACCTGATACTCTCCGTCTTCGACGTGAGCGACTTAATTGTGATGATTACCACGCAGGAAATTCCCGCCATCAAGAGCGCGCGCCTCGCGCTGGATTTGTTCCACACCATGGGAGTTCCTAAAGAAAAGATTTTGATGATGATGAACCGCTACGACCGGCGCATTGCCATCACGCCGGAGCGCGTAGGCGAGAACCTTAAACATGAAATCGTCGCCGCCGCTCCGTTGGACGAAAAAGTGGTGATAACCGCCGTCAATCGCGGCGTGCCGTTTATGATAGACAACAAAGCGCAGCCGGTTGGACGGAGCATTCTCTCGCTGGCGGAAGCGGTGCGCGCGCGCCTCGCTTCCCTCGACGCGGCGGAAGACGCTCCGCTTATCGGTAAAAGGTAAGCCGGTTTTGTGTAAAAAAAGGACGAAAGACCATGTCGCTACTGAGACGTATTGAACAGGGACAAAGCGGCTCTTCGCAGCAAGGGCAGGGCGGCGCGGCGGGAAATCCCCCGCAGCAGCCTCAGCAGCCGCGCCCGCCTAGCGAAGGCGGGGGAGGCGGCGGCGATTCCCGCCTTTCCTCTTTACAGACTCGCCGTGTCAGCGCCCCTTCCGCCGCCCCGCAGGCTGGCTCTTACTTTGATTTGAAAGTCCGCGTGCAAAACAAACTGCTGGCGGAAATTGACCCTTCGATGGATATTTCCAAATCTGAAGAGGTCAAACGCACCATTCAATCTCTCTTTGAGCAGATTCTCGCCGAAGAGAATATTGTGCTTTCGCGCCCGGAGCGCGCCCGCTTGTTCGAGCAGATTGCGGCGGAAATTCTCGGCTTGGGTCCTTTGCAGCCGCTTTTGGAAGACGACACCATTTCCGAAATCATGGTGAACGGTCCCAAGAACATCTATATCGAGCGCAAGGGCAAACTGCACCGCGTTCCCATCACCTTTGAAAACAACGACCATGTGATGCGGATTATCGAGCGCATCGTCGCCCCGCTGGGTCGCCGCATTGACGAATCCAGCCCGTATGTGGACGCGCGCTTGCAGGACGGCTCCCGCGTGAACGCCGTCATTCCGCCCATCTCGCTGGTCGGTCCCGTGCTGACCATCCGTAAGTTTTCTAAAAACCCCATCACTATTGACCAGCTGATTCAGTTCGGCTCCATCACCCCTGAAGCCGTGCAATTCTTGAAAGCCTGTGTGGAAGCCCGTTTGAACATCGTGGTTTCCGGCGGCACCGGCTCCGGCAAGACCACGCTGCTGAACGTGCTTTCCAGCTTCATTCCCGGCGACGAGCGCATCATCACCATCGAAAACGCGGCGGAATTGCAGCTGCGTCAAGAGCATGTGGTCACGCTTGAATCGCGCCCGCCCAACATTGAAGGGCGCGGCGAAGTCACCATCCGCGACCTGGTGATTAACTCGCTCCGTATGCGCCCTGAGCGCATCATCGTCGGCGAGTGCCGCGGCGGCGAAACGCTGGACATGCTGCAAGCGATGAATACCGGTCACGACGGCTCGATGACCACCGTTCACGCCAACTCCCCGCGCGACGCCATCTCCCGTATCGAGACCATGTGCTTGATGTCCGGCATGGAGCTGCCTGTCCGCGCCATCCGCGAACAAATCGCCGGCGCGGTGGACGTCATCTGCCAGCAGGAGCGCATGCGCGACGGCAGCCGCAAAGTCACCTCCATCACCGAAATCAGCGGTATGGAAGGCGATGTGATTACCATGACCGACATCTTCGTCTTTGAGCAGCAAGGCATTGACGAAAACGGCAAGATTCGCGGCGGCGTGCGTCCCACCGGCTTGCGCCCGAAGTTTATGAGCAAAATCGAAGCGGCGGGCATTCACTTGCCGCCCTCGATTTTCGGCATCGGCGAGCGCCGACGCTACTAGTCGGCGCGGCAGGAGGCTGAACATGACGACCATTCTTATCGTAGGCGGAATCATCGTCCTTCTTCTGATTCTTGCGGGCGTGTATATCGCTACGACCAGCCAGCGCAAGATGATGGAAGACCGCCTGAACCCCTACGTCGGCGACGCGCAGCAACAGCAAGCCGACCAGGCGCAACAGGCGCGCGCCGCGATGGATTGGGTCTCCAAAAAGGTTGAGAAAACCTCCTTTGGCGATAAAATCGCCCGCGACCTCGCCCGCGCCGACATCAAGTTTAAAGTCGGCGAATACTTTGTGCTGATTGCCGCTTCGATGTTCGGCTTTGGGCTGCTGGCGTGGTTTTTCGGCGGGCGCGACGGCGGCTACGGGCTGATTTCCGGCATGATTGGCGCGGCGTTCGGCTATTTCGTCCCCGGCTTTTACGTCAAGATGAAGCAGCGCCAGCGCTTGCAAAAATTTCAGGAACAACTGGGCGATATGCTCAACCTGATGGTGAACGGCTTGCGCGCGGGGTATTCCACCATGCAGGCGATGGAATCCATCAGCAAGGAAATGCCCCCGCCCATGAGCGAAGAGTTCCGCCGCGTGGTGCAGGAAATGCAAATCGGCATCCCGATGGAGACCGCGCTCGATAATCTGCTGCGGCGCATTCCCAGCCCCGACCTGGACTTCGTCGTCACCGCCATCAACGTGCAGCGCGAAGTCGGCGGCAACTTATCGGAGATTCTGGATAGCATTTCGTTCACCATCCGCGAGCGCGTGCGCATCAAAGGCGAAATTCGCGTTTTGACTTCGCAAGTGCGCGCTTCCGGCACGGTGCTTTCTCTCATTCCGCTGGGGCTGACTTGCATGTTGTGGTTCCTCAGCCCCGATTACATCAAGCACATGACCGACGGCGGACCGATTTGCACGGCGATTATCGTAGTGGTGATTTTGAGCCTGATTGCCATCAGCTATTTCATCATGCAGAAAATCGCCGATATTGAGGTGTAACATGGGCTTCTTTTCGCGTTTGAAATCGCAAGACGACATAGACCCCGTCATGGCGCGCCTTGCCGAGGCGACTCAGCGCGGCGAAATGGTCTCGCTGGAAGAAGCCGAACTGCAGCTGCCTTTCACCGAGCGCGTCATCATCCCGATGGTAAAGCGGCTCGGCGAATTTTCGGCGCGCTTTACCCCGCAAAAACTTTTACAAGAGACCACGCTCAAATTGGAGCTGGCTGGCAACCCCGGACGCATGGACGCGGCGACCTTTTTGGCGACGCGCTTCATCGTCGCGGCTTTGTTGGGCGGCTTGTTCTTGCTGGTCATCACCTTCCGCAATACAGGCTGGTCTTTTCTGGGCAATTTTGCCGCCGTCGTCGGCATGACGGCGCTGGGCTTCTTTTTGCCGCAACTCTGGCTGAGCAGCAAAATCTCCGCCCGTCAGACCGAAGTTCGCAAAGCCATGCCCGACGCGCTCGACCTGCTGACTATCTGCGTGGAGGCGGGCTTGGGTTTCGACGCCGCCATGTCCAAAGTCAGCGAAAAATGGGATAACGAGCTTTCCATCATGTTCGGGCGCAGCATCCGCGAAATTCAGCTGGGCAAGCCGCAGCGCGAAGCCCTGCGCGATATGGCGGACCGCATCGGCTTGCCGGAATTGACGAGCTTCGTCGCGGCGGTGATTCAAAGCCAAATTCTCGGCGTCAGTCTCGCCAAAGTGCTGCGCATTCAATCCGAGCAAATGCGTATGAAGCGCCGCCAGCACGCCGAAGAGCTCGCCCATCAGGCGCCCGTCAAAATGCTGATGCCGATGGTGTTCCTCACCTTCCCGACCATCTTTCTGATTCTGATTATCCCCGCCGGCTTCCAAATCGCCGTCACGTTTGGATATGTAAAACCGCCCGCCACGCCCACGCCCACGCCGTAGCCCTCGCCAATGTTTCTTAAGAAAGGCGGAGTTTGAAAAAGAAGCCTTTGTCTTATTGGCTGTATCATTCTTTTTGGGAAGCTTTGGACTTGCTCTTTCCGCCCGCTTGCGGCGGATGCGGCAAGCCCGGCTTCCGCTGGTGCGCCGAGTGCCGCGCGCGGGTGCAAGTTTTGTCTGGAACGTTGTGCGAAATCTGCGGTCTTCCGCTGGAAACGGCGGGCTTGTGTAAAGCCTGCCGCGCGGAAAGGCCGCTTTTTTCTTGCCTGAGAAGCTGGGCGGTTTTTGAAGCTCCCCTGCGCGACGCGCTGCATAAATTGAAATATCGGCGCGATATGCCGATGGGGGAGGCGCTCGCCGCGCAGATGATTCCCTTTGTGGAAAGCTTGAACTGGAAGGCGGACATTTTCATCCCGACGCCGTTAAGCGCGAAGCGCCTTAAGGAAAGAGGATATAATCAGGTTGCGATGGTCGCTAAACCTTTGAGCCTGGCGCTGGGATTGCCCTACGCGCCGCAGGCGCTGGCGCGGCGCAAAGAAACGCGCTCGCAGGTCGGGCTTTCTCATCAGGAGAGGAAGGAAAACACGCGCGGCGCGTTTTGGGCGGCGGGGGACGTGCGGGGAAAAAACGTCCTGCTGCTGGACGACGTCGCCACCACCGGCTCGACTTTATCCGCCGCTGCGGAAGCGCTGCTCACCGCCGGCGCGCGGGAAGTGTACGCTCTTACTGTCGCGCGCGCGCTGCCGCGCCATGGTCTCTTTCAGGCGTGAGCGCGCGTTCAAACTTTTCACCCCAAAAGGAGGACGTATGTCCAACAAAGTGGAAGTGCAGACGCGAAACATCCGTTTGACCGAAAAAATCGAAGAATACGTCGCAAAGAAAGCGGGCAACCTTGACCGCTACCTGCCCGCCATTGAGGAGGCGCGCGTGGAGCTTTCGCATTATAAAGCCGCGCGCGACGCCAAAGACCGCAACGCGGCGCAAATTACAGTCTACGGCAAGGGCTTTATTTTGCGCTCCGAAGTGCGCGCGGACGAAGCGCTGGCCGCCTTCGACGCGGCGCTGGACAACATGCAGCGCCAAATCGAGCGCCACAAGGGCAAGCACGAGCGCGGGCGCGGCGACGGCCGTTCCGCCGCCGAAGTCGCCGAAGCCGTGACCGACGAAGCCACCGGCGAGCCTTCTCCGCTTTTCGCTCGCCGCAAGAAGTTCACGCTCTACCCGATGACGGAAGAAGAAGCGGTGGCGCAGATGCGCGATTTGGGCCACGATAACTTCTTTATCTTTTATAATGCGAACACCGGTAAAATTAACGTGCTATACCGCAGGCGCAATGGAAGTTACGGCTTAATCGAGCCAGAGCTCGGCTGAGCCGCAAGAAAACCGAAAACTGACCTGACGGGAGTCAGGTCAGTTTTGTTTAGGAGCGAATATGGCTTTTGAAGAAACGCAAGAAGAAAACGAGGGGATGGACGACGCGGTCATCGAAGACGCGGTGAGCCGCATTTTAAGCGCGGTGGGCGAGGACCCGCAGCGCGAGGGGCTGCGCTTTACGCCGCGGCGCGTGGCGCGCATGTATCACGAGCTGCTCAGCGGCTATCGCATGGATCCGACCGCGGTGGTGAACGGCGCGCTCTTCGATGTGCAATACGACGAGATGGCGTTGGTGCGCGATATTGAATTTTTTAGCCTGTGCGAACATCACATGCTGCCGTTCATGGGGCGCGTGCATGTCGCTTATATTCCCAACGGCAAGGTGTTGGGGCTTTCTAAAATTCCGCGCATTGTGGAAATGTACGCCCGCCGCCTGCAAGTGCAGGAGCGCATGACCCGCCAGATTGCTGACTTTTTGCGCGATTTGCTTAAACCGCAAGGCGTGGCGGTGGTGGTGGAGGCGATGCACTTGTGCTCGATGATGCGCGGGGTGAAGAAGCACGACGTCCGCATGACCACTTCGGCGATGCACGGCGCGTTTCGCTCGAACCTTGCCACGCGGGAGGAGTTTCTCGCCAACATTTCGCGCGGCTCTTCGCGGCTGCAAATTTAATCCCGCGTTCGTTCAATTTCCACGCCGACGGATTCCGCTTGCGGAACCGCGCCGGGCTTATCCACGCGCACGACGACTTTGAAGACCTTCGGCTCGTTTAGGCAAAGCGCCGCCAGGTCGTTCGCCAGCGCTTCCACCGTCATCCGCGCCGCGCGCTCCGCGTGAGCGCGGAGTTTTTTCGCCACGTCGCTGTAACTGACGCAATCGGCGAGGTCGTCGCTTTGGGCGGCGGCGCGGGTATCCACGAACAGCTCGACGTTGATGAGGACGTCGCGCTCGGTCGTCCGCTCCCATTCATGCACGCCGAGAATCGCGCGAACTTTCAAGTTGCGGATGAAAACCTTATCCATGTTCCGCTCCTTGCCTCAGGCGCGTTTCTAGCAGCCAGAAGCACAGCGCCAGCGCCGCCCACGCTAAAAGCCGCGCGGGGTTGAATCTTCCGAAGAGGGGTTGAACATCCGCGCGGAAGGTTTGCACGACGAGCTGCGAGAAAGCCGTCCACGCGGCGAAGGTCAGGAAGAGGACGCCGGAGGGGAGAGTCTCTTTCGCCCGCCAGACCAGAATCAAAATCAAGAAAGCCGCGAGCGTTTCATAAATTTGAGTCGGGTGGCGGGTCGCGTTCCACAGTTCTATGCCGAAGGGCAGGTCGGTTTCTTTTCCAAAAAAAGTTCCCGCCGCAAGGTGCGAGAGTCCCAGCCCGACGGCGAGGACCGCGAAGAAAGGAGTCAGCGCGTCCAGCGCCGCCCACAGCCGCAGCCCTTTCTGTTGTCCGTAAATCAGCCCGGCGAGCAGCGCGGCGGCGAGTCCGCCGCTCAGGTCGAACAAATCGGGGTTGATGGAGAAAATTCCCAGCGGGCTTTTGAGAAAGGCGGAAAGGTTTTGCAAGACGAAGGAAGCCCGCCCGCCGAGGACCAGCGCGATGATTCCGTAGAAGACGAGGTTGTTCAGGTCTTCGAGGCTGACGTGATGACGGCGGACGCGTTTTTCCGCTAGCGAGAGACCGACCCACGCGGCGAGCGCCAGCAGGATGATGTGACGGGGCGGGGAGAAAAGGTTGCGAAAGAGAGTCAGCATGGCGGGTTATCTCAAAATTTGTTCGATGCGCGTCCGCAGCAGCGCTTCCGCCATGGGGCCGCCGATGACGACTTCGCGGATGATTCCGGCGCGGTCAATGAAATAGGAAGAGGGCAGCGAGCGCATTTGATACGCGGCGGCGGCTTGGGCGTTGACGTCCAGCAGGACGGGGAAAGTCAGCCCGTATTTGCGGATGAAGGGCGCGAGGGCGGCGGGGTCGTCTTGAGTCGTCATATTCACCGCCAGCGCGACGAAGCCTTCGTCTTTGTATTCCTGATACATTTTTTCGATGGCGGGCATTTCGGCGCGGCAGGGCGGACACCATGTCGCCCAGAGATTGACCAGCACGGCGCTGCCTTTGAGCTCGGAGAGCGTGTACGTCTTCCCGTCCAGCGCTTGCAGCGTGAAATCGGGGGCGGGAAAGCCCGCTTGCGGGGCGGAGACTTGCGGCGCGCTTTGGGCGGGCGCGGAGGTCAAAATGATCCACGCCGCGCCGAAGGTCAGGACGAACAGATAAAAGAGGATGCGGTATGTTTTGCTCATGGGTTTGGGAGTAAAATATGGACGCGATGTTCGCGGTTGATTGTACTTACGTCGGCGTCGAGCCGGTCTCTTCTAAATCTTTCGCTTACGCGGCGCTGGATAAAGGGTTGAACGTGATTGCGCTGGCGAAGGGCGGGCTGGAACAGGTGGTTTCTTTCCTTGCCGCGCGGGAATCGACGGCGGCGATTAATGCTCCGCCGCGCGCGCAAGGGATTCGCCGGGCGGAAGCCGAGCTGCGCGCGCGCGGGATTCTCCTGCCTTGCCTGCCTGAAAAGGAGGAGGCGTGTTCGGCGCGGATACGAGCCGCTTTCGCGTTATATCGCGCGCTCGCCGAAGCGGGCTTTGAAAAAGTCCGCCCGATTTTAGAGACTCATCCGCTCGCTGGTTTTTCCGTCATGCTGGGACGGGTTCCGCTGCCGCGCGCCTCTTTGGAAGGGCGCTTGCAGCGTCAGGCGATTTTATACGAGCGCGGGTTGCGCATCAAGGACCCGATGGATTTCTTCGAGGAATTGACGCGCCACAAAATGCTGCGCGGAATCTTTCCGATGGAGGCGCTATATTCGCCGGAGCAGTTGGACGCGCTCGCCGCGGCGTACACCGTCTGGCTGGCGGTGAACAAGCCGGAGAAAATTTACCGCGCGGGGGACGAAGCGGAGGGGACGATTGCGCTGCCTGAAAGGGAATTGCAAGAGGCGTATTAGCGCGCGTCATTCCAACGTTTGATTTTGTAAACGCAGCAGGCGGGCGTATAACCCGTTTCGCGCCAGCAGCTCCGCGTGGCTGCCGCGCTCTACAATCCGTCCGTTGTTCATCGCCAGAATTTCATCCACGTTTTCTAATCCAATCAAGCGGTGCGTGATGAGGATGGATGTTTTTTGTTTCATCACGCCGAAGAGCGTTTCTAACACGCTGCGCTCGGTCAGCGCGTCGAGGTTGGCGGTCGGCTCGTCTAAAATCAAAATGGGCGCGTTTTTGACGAGCGCGCGCGCGAGCGCCAGCCGTTGACGTTCCCCGCCGCTCAGCCGCAGCCCGTGTTCGCCGACGAGCGTGTCGTAGCCTTTGGGCAGGCTGAGGATGAAGTCGTGAATTTGCGCCGCTTTGGCGGCCGCTTCCACTTCTTCCCGCGTCGTCTTACGGCGGGCGAAGCGTAGATTTTCGTAAATGGAAGCGTTGAAGAAATAAGCGTTTTGCGAAACGTAACCAATGAGCGCGCGGACTTCGTCCTGCGGGTATTGTTTGAGCGATTTTCCATCCAGCAGAATCTCGCCCGCTTCGTAATCCCAAAACCGAAGCAGCAGGCTGGCGAGCGTGCTTTTTCCCGCGCCGCTGGGACCGACGACGGCGATGGAGGTTGAAGGTTTAAGGTCGAAGGCGACACGATCAAGAGCAGGCGTGGAGGTGTTGGGGTAAGTAAAGGAGAGATTGGTAATTTGTAATTGGTAATTGGTAATTGGAGATTGTTCACTGCTCACTGATACCTTTTCACTGATAACTGGCTTTGCATCCACCACCTCGAACAATCTTTGCGCGGCGGCGCGGGCGGAATTCCACATTTGGGCGGCGAGCGGCAGCGGCGTGACGGCTTCAAACGCGGCGAGGGTCAGCAGCGTGAGCGAGGCGAGCATGGTTCCGTTTAAGTTTCCGGCGCCGACTTGCGGAATGGCGAGGAAGAGAATCATCCACGCGGCGAGTTGAGTCAACGCCAGCGAGAGGGCGGATTGAATCCCCGCGACGGCAGCCATGCGTTTTTGCGCCGCGCCGTAAGATTCCGCCAGCGCGGCGATTTGTTTGGCGCGCTCCGCGCCGCGCCCGTAGGCGAGCAAATCCGCCATGCCTTGAATTCCATCCACCAGAGCGGCGTGCAGCCCGGCGCGGGCGGAGACGGCGCGCGCGCCGGGGACGCAGGAAAGCGCTTGCGCGAGGGCGGGCAGCAGCGCTCCGGCGGCGAGGAAAAACAGGGCGAAGGCGAGGGCGAAATTCGGGTGAAAAGACGCGAGAAAGAGGGCGGTGAAAAGCCCGACCAGCAGAGCGGTCAGCGGGGGCGCGACGATTCGCACGTAGAAATTTTCCAGCGTTTCCACGTCGCTGATGATGCGGGCGAGCAAATCTCCCGCGCGAAATTCCATCAAGCGGGCGGGGGCGAGCGGTTCGAGCTTTTCGTAGAACCAGACGCGCAGCCGCGCTAACAGGCGGAAGGTGACGTCATGCGAGACAAGCCGCTCGGCGTAACGCAGCAGTCCGCGCATGATTCCAAAGAAACGCACGCCGACGACGGACACTCCCAAATCCGCGACGGAGGGATGCAGCGCGGCGGTGGAGATGAGCCATGAAGAAGTTCCCATCAGCGCGACGCTGGAGCCGACCGTCCCCGCGCCGATGAAAACCGACAGCGCGACGCGATTCCAATTGCCTTGCAGGAAGGACAATAGGCGGAAGAGAATGGATGGATTGGAGATTGGCGACTGGTAAGCGGTAAGCGGTAATTGGTAATTGGAGGTTGGAGATTGGGGATTGGGGACTGAAGATTGACGGCTTGCGTCGCTTGCGCTTTGCGATTCGCGACCCGCAACCTCGTAACTCGTAACCTGCGACTCATAACCCGCAACCTGCAACTCGTAACTTTTCACCATGCTTGCATACAGCCCGTTTTGCGCGAGCAGCTCTTCATGCGTTCCCTGTTCTGCAATGCGCCCCGAATCGAGGACGATGATTTGGTCGGATTGGGCGATGGCGTTGAGACGGTGAGCGATGGTGACGGTTGTGCGTCCGCGCATTAACTCGCGGGTGGATTCTTCCAGCAGGGCTTCGGTTTCGGGGTCGAGGCTGGAAGTCGGTTCGTCGAGAATCAAAATCGGCGCGTCTTTCAAAAAGGCGCGGGCGAGGGCGAGCCGCTGCGCCTGTCCGCTGGAAAGGCGGGCGCCGTTTTCGCCGACGATGGTTTCGTATTTTTGCGGCAGCGATTCGATGAAGTCGTGCAGGCGCGCGGCTTTTGCCGCGGCGACGATTTCTTCCGGCGCGGCGTTGGGCTTGCCGAGTTTGATGTTTTCGGCGATGGTATCGTTAAAGAGGTATGGCTTTTGGGGGACCCAGGCAATCAAAGAATGAAGGATGAAGGGGGAAGGATGAATCTCGCCTGACGTCGGTTCGATGAATCCCAACAGCAAATTGACCAGCGTGGATTTTCCCGCGCCGGTCTTACCGACGAGGGCGACGCGCTGCCCCGCTTTGACGGTCAGGTTGACGTCTTGCAGCGCGGGCGTGGATTCGCCGGGGTAGGTAAACGAGAGATTGATAATTCGTAATTGGTCGTCGGCGCTGGACGATTCTTCGCTTCTCTCTACGCTCTCTCTCGGCTCTTTAATTTCCGTATCTAAAATTTCGTAAATCCGTTTCGCGGCTGTCGTGCCGTTTATGCCGGCGTGGAATCTCGCTCCGAGCGCGCGTAGCGGCATGTAGAATTCCGGCGCGAGGACGAGCAAGAAGAGCGCGGGTTGAAATTCCATTTTGGCGTAAAGCAGGCGGAATCCAATTTCCACGGCGACGACCGCCGTGCTGATGGTGGCGAGAAATTCCAACGCCAGCGCCGAAAGGAAGGTGATTCGTAAGACGCTCAGGGTCGCGTCGCGGAATCTTTCGCTGACCTGCGCGATGTTTTTCGCCTGCCCTTTGGATTGCCCGAAAAGTTTGAGGGTGGTCAACCCTTGCAGGCTATCGAGAAAGTGCGAGCTCAACAGTTGCAGGGTTTCGTATTGACGTTTGGTGACCGCTTCCGCGCCCTTGCCGATGAGAATCATAAAAAGCGGAATCAGCGGCGCGGTGACGAGGAAAACGATTCCGGTCAGCAGGTCAATCGGAAAGACGAAAAACAAGATGGACGTCGGGACGAGCGCGGTGACGACCAGTTGCGGCAGATATTGGCTGAAATAGGCGTCCAGCGCTTCAATCCCTTCGACGGCGGCGGCGCTGAGCTCTCCGGCGCGCTGTCCGCGCGCGTAGGCGGGACCAAGTTTGAGAATATGCTCGAAGAGCCGATTGCGTAAATCGGTCTTGATTTTGACCGCGACGGCGTTGGACGAGACTTCGGTCAATCCGCTCAGCAGGGCGCGCCCGCCGATGGCGAGCAGAATCAGCCCCAGCGGGACGGCGACTTCGTTCAGGTTTAGTCCGCGCAGGAAGACGGCGTTAATCGCTCCGCTGAGAGTCCACGCTTGCCAGATGGTCAGCAAGCCGGCGGAGAATCCGGAAAGAATGGTGAGAACGAGGGGGAGGCGAGCGTCTTTGGTAAGGGAGAGAAGTCTGCGGTGCATGAGGAAAGTTCGGAAGGATAAAAAATTGGAAGGCGGGGGGAGTATAATCGCCAGCCTTCCAATTTTCAACTTGTCGCGGGCTTTTTGTGTAAGAGCGGCGCGAGATTTTGCAGTTTTCTAAATTATTCCGACAATCCAAATATGGGTATTCGTACCGCGACACATTGTCCTCGAATGGGGATTCATGTCGCTTACCATATCTGGGGGTATCTGCGTCAAAGGCGAGAGCCCCTTCGACAGGCTCAGGGCAAGAATCTCGCGCTACGCGATTCGCGGATTATTTTGTTAAAGCGCAAAATCTCGCGGTACGAATTTACGCAAATTTCGGCGTACTACCCGGGCGGCGTTTAGCGCCACTTGCTTTGCACGGCGACGGAATAAATTTTGACGTTTAGGACGATAAAACGCCAGAGCTGGTAGAGCTTGAAATTCATCCAAAACTTTTCCGCTTTGCTAAATTCCTGTTCCTGTTGCATGGCCGCCTCCTATTCGGGGATTAACTTCCAGCCCGGCAGGGCTTTGAACTTCCAGATGAAGGTATGGTGCAGCATGAACTTCATCCACGCGCCGCTCAAACCCATCTCCAGATGCGAGACGAACAAATCGCGCCCGTATTCGTTGGCATATTTCTTGCGATTGGGGACGACGGGACGCATGACAATCGTCACCGCGTTGCCGTCCCACAGGTTATCGCCCATCGAGGCGATGCAAGCCGCCACCATGTCGGTCATGCGCTCGCCGTGAGTCATCTTGCCCTTTTCGATTAAATCTGCAATGTTCAGCGCGACCACGCGCCCAATCATCCCGCTCACCATGCCGGTGCGCGGCGGGGCGGGGGCAATCGCCAGATTGTTCTTGTTGGTGAACGGCTTGGAGATGGGGCCGGGAGGCGCGAAGGCAATCCCTGCCGCGAAGACGTTGGGGTAATTGGGGTTTTGATATGTTTCGGGCCACGCTTCGGGCGTTTGCGCCAGTTCGGGGTAGGGCAAGCCGTATTTCCCATCCACCAGCACAAAGCCCGCCGGGTTGACCATCTTCGCGGAAATATCCGCGCCGTCTTTGCCGATGTATTTGAAAGGCTGCCCTTTGAATTGCGGAATCAGCATGGCGAAATCAAACTCCGTCACGCCTTCTTCGCCTTCGTAATTTTGCCAGTGGATTTTGCCCTCTTCCACTTTGGTTACGCCGGTTTGAACCTGATAGCGAATGCCGTGATCGTTGAACACCGACTTGATGAATTCGTCGCTCTTTTGCACGATTCCGTTGCGCTTGATTTGCACGCCGTTCACGCCGAAATCGCCCAGCGCGGGTTCGTTGGAAAGCCAGAGAATATCCGCCTTATCGCGCAAACCTTTCTTAACCAAATCTTTGTGGACATTGACGATATATTCAAAAGCCGCGCCCTGACAGGTGGCGCCGGGATGCCCCGTGCCGACCACGATTTTGACCTTTTCGCCTTTCTTCATGCGCTCGCACAGGGCAAGGTAGGCGTCGCGCGTTTTGACCGCGTGCGGCGCGGAGCAAATTGAATGGGTGAAGCCGTTTTCCGGTCCCAGCCCCGGCGTGCCAGCAAAGTTGAGCAGCGGTCCCGGCGCGATGACCAGATAGTCGTATTCGACGCGAATTTCCTTGCCCGTGCCGATTTCTTCGCCCACGACGTATTGCTCGCCCGCGTCGGGGTGAATTTCTTTCGCCGCCGCGTGGATGAACTTTACATGCTTGCGGTCGTAAACCGGTTTGAGTTTAAAGACCGTTTGTTCCGGCTTCATGTGTCCCACGCCGACCCATACCCAAGAGGGGACGTAACCGAACACGTCGCGGTTGGACATGACCGTGATTTCGTGCTTTTTGCCCAGCCTGTCGCCCAGATATAGCGCGGCGGT
>DAOUBR010000096.1:0-19890 GCA_034432535.1 Anaerolineales bacterium
GAAAACAAACAGGATGGACAGGATTTTTAGGATGAGCCGCGCAGAAAACAGGGTGAAAACATCCTGTTGATCCTGTTAAACAAAGCGGCGCCAGCGATCATGAGAAAGCCTTGTCGGTTTCCTCGCCTGCAATTGACGCGAAGTCCTCTTGTGATATAATCCGCGAACATGACTCCGCCCGCGACTCCCTCTCCAGCATCGCGCAAAGCGTTTAATGCCGCTTTAACCGCGGTGGTCGCTCAGGTTGGTTGTTTCACCCCCGTGATTATTATCGGTTTCCTGTTTGCGGGGATATGGCTGGACGGCGTCGTCCATTCCAAGCCTTTGTTTACCATCGTATTCATCCTGGTAAGCATGCCTATTTCTATCCTGGTGTTAATGGCTATCGTCCGTTCCGCGACGAAACGGCTTAAATCTGAAAACGAAAAATCCCCCGAAATTTCTTCCGAAGGAGGACTGTAGTTGTGGCTGAGCAAAAAAAGCAAAGGGTGTGGGGACGTTGGGTAGTGCTGGGCGCCATTCTGCTTGGCGTTTACCTGTTCTACGTCGCCAAAATCCCATACATCATGCCTGCCGTGCTTTTGCCGGCGGAAAAGGTGTTTGAGATTGGCGGCTTTCCCGTCACCAACACCCTGATTGCTCTATTCTTTGTGGACGTTATCGTCTTCGCAATCGCCTTTGGCGTGAACCGCGCCGTCGCCGGCGGAAAACAAATTCTCACCGGCGTCTCCGGCGCGATTGAAGCGCTGGTGGATATGCTCTACGGCATGACCGAAGGCACGGCGGGCAAATGGGCGAAGCAAATCTTCCCGTGGTTCGTCTCCATCATGTTGCTGGTGTTGGTCGCCAACTGGATGGAATTGCTGCCCGGCGTCGAAACGATCGGGCTGATTGAATCGCACGGCGAACACGCCGAATATACCGCCGCTCCCGTGTTGGGTCCCATTCAAGGAATCTACGAAGCCGAAGGCGGACACGGCGCGGAAGAATCGCACGGCGAAGAAAAAGTCGCCTTCGCTCCCTTCCTGCGCGTGGTTTCCAGCGACTTGAACTTCACGCTGGCGATAGCCATCGTGGTCGTCGTGATGATTCAAGTCTACGGCGTTCGCTCGCAGGGCATGGCGTATTTCACCAAATTCTGGAACGTCAAGACCCTGTTTTCCAAACCGATTTTCGGCGTGATTGATTTCGGCGTCGGCGTCCTTGAAATCGTGTCCGAGTTTTCCAAAGTCCTCTCGTTCGCCTTCCGTCTATTCGGAAACATCTTCGCAGGCTCGGTTTTGTTGTTCGTTATCGGCTCGCTTGCGCCGGTCTTCGCGCAATCCGTGTTTTACCTGTTGGAATTCTTCGTCGGCGCGATTCAAGCGTTTGTGTTCGGACTCTTGGCGACAACCTTCATGGCGCAAGCTACGCAAGGACACGGCGAGCATCATGAAGAAGCGCATGCGTAATTTTGTATTTGCAACCATATCCTAAATTCCATTTGGCGGGTCTTCCCTGCCCACTATCTTTGGAGGTTCTGATGGACGTAACAGCAGCATACATTCTTGGCAAGTTGATTGGCGCGGGCTTGGCGATGATTGGCGCGGTGGGCGCCGGCGCGGGCATTGGCATTGTGGCGAGCGGCGCGGTGCAGGCGATGGGCCGCAACCCCGACGCCACCGGCACGGTGCAAACCAACATGATTCTCGGCATCGCCTTCGCGGAAGCCGTCGCCATTTACTGCCTGGTGGTTGCCCTGCTTATTTTGTTCGCTATTCCGATGCCCGCCTAATCGCGGCTTTTAGGAAGGAGACTTTTCAATGGAAGCATTGGGCATTAACCCCGGATTCCTGCTGATTCAAATCGTTAACTTGATTATCGCCTACGTGGTGATTACCAAGTGGATTGTCTCGCCCATCTTGGGCTTGCTGGAAAAACGCCGCCAAACCGTGGCGCAAGGGCTGGAAGACGCCCGCGTCGCCGCCGAAGCGCGCGCCAACGCGGAAAAAGACGCGGCGAAAATCATCGCTGAGGCGCAAGCCGAAGCCAGCCGCATCGTGAGCGAAGCCACCGCGCGCGCCGAAGCCGCCGGCAAAGACGTCAAAGCCGCGATGGAAGCCGAAGCCGCCAAAGCGCGCGACGCTGCCCTGGCGGAAGCCGAACTGGAACGCAACCGCATCCTCGCCGATTTGCGCGGACAGGTCGCCGCGCTCGCCATCGCCGCCGCTAACAAACTGGTCCGCGAAGCGCTCGACGAGAAGAAGCAGCGCGCCCTGATTGACGAATTCTTCTCCGGCGTGAAAGGCGGCAAGGTCATCCTGGCGGACGGCGGCGAATTCAAAGGCGAAACCGCCGAAGTGACCAGCGCATTGCCCCTCACCAAAGAGGAAGAAGAAGCCGTTAAGCGGAGCTTTGGCGTAAAGGAAGTCTCCTTCAAGGTCAACCCCAACATTCTTGGCGGGCTGGTCCTCAAAATCGGCGATAAAGCGCTCGACGCTTCCGTCGCCGGCAAACTCGAAGGTCTGCGCCAGACGTTGAAATAAGATTCGGCTGAATTCACGGAAAGGACTTTGGTAAAATTGCCAGAGTCCTTTTTTGTTTTGAACGCGATTGATTTCTTAAGTCGCATTTCCTTCGCCTGCGCGGAGCTCCAATGCCTCAAAAACTTTCCAACCTCTTTGTTGACTTCCCATTTTCTTGCCCGCAAAACTTGCCCGACGTGGAAATCACCGATATTGTCATTGACAGCCGCGCCGTCAAGCCCGGCTCTCTTTTCGTCGCCATGCGCGGAAAATTCTCCGACGGTCACGATTACGTTCAGCAAGCGCTGGACAAAGGCGCGGCGGCCGCGGTAGGGGAGAGGGACCGCTTTGACCATCCCTTCTACGTCGGCGTGGAAAACCCGCGTCACGCCCTTACATGGCTCGCCGCCGCGTTTCACGGATTTCCCGCCCGCAAACTGACCGTCGTCGGAGTCACCGGCACGGACGGAAAGACCACCACCAGCAACCTGATTTACAAAATCTTGATTGCGGCGGGCATTAAAGCGGGGATGATTTCCACCGTCAACGCCGTCATCGGCGACGAAGTTCTCGACACGGGCTTTCACGTTACCACCCCGGACGCGCACGACGTTCAGGCGTATCTTGCGCGGATGGTCGGCGCAGGCTTGACTCACGTCGTTTTGGAAACTACCTCGCATGGCTGGGCGCAGCGCCGGGTGGACGCTTGCGAATTCGACGTCGGCGTCGTCACCAACGTCACGCATGAACACATGGACGAACACGGAAATTATGAAAGCTATCGCGCGGCGAAGGCGAGATTGTTCTCCAGTTTGGAAATGACGCGCCCCAAGCCTCAAGGCAACCCGCGGCTGGGCGTCATCAACCGCGACGACGAAAAATCGTTCGGCTTTTTGAACGACTTCATCAAGACGCGCAAAATCAATTACGGCTTGCAGGCGGGGGCGGACGTGCGGGCGGAAGAGATTGCATACAGCGAAGCGGGAATCAAGTTTACGGCGGTCTCCGCTGACTTTCGCGTAGCCATTTCAAGCCCGCTCGTCGGCGCATATAACGTCTCGAACTGCCTCGCCGCGCTCACCGCTTGCGTTTATGGCTTGGGGATTGCGCCCGAAACCGCCGCGCGCGGAATCGCCGATTTGTCGGGCGTTCCCGGACGGATGGAAAACATCGCGCTGGGGCAGGACTTCGCCGCGATTGTGGATTTCGCTCACACGCCCAACGCGCTCAAAGTCGCGCTCGAAGCCGCTCGAACAATGACGCGCGGCAGGGTCATTTGCGTCTTTGGTTCGGCGGGGCTGCGCGATAAAGCCAAGCGCCGCATGATGGCGGAAATCTCCGCCGAACTGGCTGACCTTTCCGTGCTGACGGCGGAAGACCCGCGCACCGAATCGCTCGACGGCATTTTGGAGGAAATGGCGCAAGGGGCGCGCTCCAAAGGCGGGCAGGAGGGCAAGACCTTCTGGCGCGCGCCGGACCGCGGGGAGGCGATTAAATTCGCCCTTCGCCTCGCCCGCCCGGGCGATTTGGTCATCTCCTGCGGAAAGGGTCACGAACAATCCATGTGTTTCGGCAAAACCGAATACCTGTGGGACGACCGAACCGCCATGCGCGCCGCGCTCGCCGAATATTTAGGAATCGAAGGCCCCCAAATGCCTTACCTGCCCACCCGCGATAAATCCGAAGCCGAATGGCTTAACTCGTAACGCTATGATTTACTATCTTCGCCGCGAACAGCGCATCCCTGCGGAACTTCAAACCGTGTGGGATTATTTCTGCGACTCCAAGAATCTGAACGAAATTACGCCGCCCGATATGAACTTTGAAATCATCGCGGGCGCGGACGAGAAGATGTACGCCGGGCAGATTATCGAATACCGCGTTGAGTTTATTCGCGGGGTGAAGTCGCTCTGGCTGACCGAGATTGCGCACGTCCGCGAGCTGGAATATTTTGTGGACGAACAGCGCGTGGGTCCCTACCGCTTTTGGTTTCATCAGCATCGCTTTGAGCCAATTCGCGGCGGGGTGAAAATGACCGACCTGGTGACTTACGCCCCGCCTTTCGGCTGGCTGGGCGACGCGGCGACCGCGCTGTGGATTCGCCGCAAGTTGGAGCGCATTTTCGACTTTCGTTTTCAAAAAATCGCCGAGATTTTTGGGAGCATGAAATGAACGACTGGGTTTCTCCAACGACCTTTGTCGGCAAGCATGTCCGTCTGGAGCCGTTGAGCGAGGCGCACGTCGCGGGCTTGGCGGAAATCGGCGTGGGTCAGGATTTTTGGAAGTTTATGCTGTACGGCGATATGAAGACCGAAGAAGACATGCGCCGCTGGGTGAAGGATATGTTGGCGCGTCAGGCGCGCGGAACCGATTTGCCTTTCGCGGCGATTGACCTCGCTTCGGGGCGCGTCGCCGGCGCGACGCGCTATCTCAATATAGACCCGCCGAATCGCGGCTTGGAAATCGGCGGCACCTGGTACGGACTTGAGTTTCAGCGCACGGCGGTCAATACCGAGTGCAAATACCTGCTGCTAAAACACGCCTTTGAGACGCTGGGCTGCATTCGCGTTCAACTCAAAACCGATTCGCTGAACGTTCGCTCGCAAAGAGCCATCGAACGCATCGGCGCGAAAAAAGAAGGCGTGCTGCGAAATCACCTCATTCTGTCGGACGGACGCTACCGCGATTCCGTTTTTTATTCGATTATCGCCTCCGAATGGGCGGAGGTAAAACGAAGGCTGGAAGAGATGCTGGCGCGGTGAGCGGCGTTTCGCGCGCCTGCGATTTTCTGTTACAATTCCGCCCCGCGATAAGCGCTCATGTTGAAATTGAACAGGCTGTAAACGATGAAACGAAGTTCGCTTTCCCTTTTTTCCGTTTTGCTGGTTTTGTCCCTTTCCGCCTGCGGCGGCGTCGCGACTCCGACGATGGACGTCGCCGCTTTGCAGCAAACCGCGCTGGCGAACGCATGGCTGGCGATGACTCAAACGCAAGCTGCGCTGCCTACTCCGACGGCGACCGAGACCCCGACGCCCCTCCCGACTTTAACGCCCGTCCCGACTCTGGTGGTCGTGCCGACTTTGCCCGCCGCTTCGCTTCCTTCTCCTTTGCCCGCCGCTGTCGTCAGCCCGACGACCAATCCCTGTTACAACCCGCCGCCGCTCAAACCGCAAGGGACGACGGTTAAGGTGAAATTCGTCAATAAATCCGGTTACGGCGCGACGCTGCATTTTGGCATGAACAATCCTAACGACAAAGGCGAATGCGCCACCTATTCGTTTACGTTGGGAAAATACGACGAACCCGTGGTCACCGTGCTGGCGGGCTGTTATTGGGCGTACGCTTACACAGATAAACCTTCCACCGCCTCCAGCCCTCAGCCCTTGTGCGTGTTTGATACGACGAAAGCGGTCGCCATTTGGGTCACGACCGAAGTGGTGAATTTTCACTAGCGCGTCATGGGTTTCAAAAACAGACTTCCCTCTTTTTCTGAAATTTTGCCGGTTTACGCTGTCGTTTCTGGCGTGACGTTTATCTGGTCCGCGATTCAATTCTCATGGAATCTGAACAGCTGGCTGTATTTTTCAACGCCTGGCGAAATTCTGACTATTTTCGCCTATATGATGACCGCCCAACTCGCCGAAAGCCTGCTAATTTCGCTCGGGCTGATTTTGCTGTTTATCGTCCTGCCCACGGCGTGGACTTTTAAGCAGTTTACGGCGAAGGCGACCCTGACCGCCTTGCTGGTTTTTGGCGTGTTGATATATCGGAATTATTTCTTCCCAACCAAAGCGCTCGCCGAATTAACCCAAAGGCAGCGGCTTTTGATTTTAGGCGCTCAGCTGCTTATCCTTGTTTTTCCGTTTGGCAAGGCGCAAGCGTTTTGTCAATTCGTCGAAGACCTTGCCGACCGCTTTATTGCGCTGCTGTATATCGCCGCGCCTTTGAGCGTTTTGTCGTTGATTACGGTATTGGCGCGCAACCTGTTTTGATTGGAGGCCTTGTGACCAGAATCAACCGGCGCGATTTTTTGAAACTGGCTGGCGTTTCCGCTTCCGCTTTGCTGGCTTCTCGCGCGTGGAATTTTCAGCGTTCCATCGGCGCGGCGGGGCTGCAATCCCGCCCTAACGTCGTCGTCCTCGTTCTTGACGCCATGAGCGCGCGCAATCTATCTTTATACGGCTATCCGCGCCCGACGACGCCGAATTTAGAGAAATTTGCGGAACGCGCGACGGTGTATCACGCCCATTATGCGGGCGGTAATTTCACCACTTCCGGCACGGCTTCGCTGTTGACAGGTTTATACCCATGGACGCACCGCGCTATTAATTTTAGAGGCGTGATGAAGCGCGAGCTCGTCGGCGCGGACGTTTTTTCCGCGTTGGGAGGGGAATATACCCGTCTGGCTTTTCCGCAGAACTTTTGGGCGGCTTTTCTGCTTACGCAACTGCAAGACCAGATTGAGCGCCTGTTGCCCGCCAGCTCGTTTTCAGAGCTGGATTATATGGTAAGCGACGCCTTCCCCAAAGACGCGAATATGGCAGCCCGCGCGCTGGACGACTTCGTTTTCAAATTGGGCGGGCAGCCTGTCCCGCTGGTCGCCGGTTCGCTCATGCGGTGGGCGTATTCCGCGCAGAGCGAAAGGCTGCCTCATGAAAATTATCCTGAGCGCGCTCCTTATGTGTTTGATTACCCGATTAACTTTACGCTAGAGAAAGTATTCTCCGGAATCGCCTCGCTCTTTAACGACCTTCAACCGCCGTTTTTCGCTTATTTGCATCTGCTTCCGCCGCACGCGCCTTATACGCCGACGAACCGCTTCCATAACTTATTCAAGGACGGGGTGAAATTTATCAAGAAGCCGGAACATCCGCTCTCGGAGAAAAGGTCAAACGCGG
The DNA here is from genome assembly GCA_034432535.1 of Anaerolineales bacterium. Classification (GTDB taxonomy): domain Bacteria; phylum Chloroflexota; class Anaerolineae; order Anaerolineales; family Villigracilaceae; genus Villigracilis. The sequence continues at coordinate 7,403 of DAOUBR010000096.1, forward strand.
AACTTTTGCTGTTGCGTCGTCAATACGACGAGTATATCGCCTCTACCGACGAGCAATTGGGCAAGTTTTTGGAATTTTTGGAAAGCAGCGGGACGCTCGAAAACAGTTACGTATTTATTACTTCCGACCATGGCGAAATGTTCGAGCGCGGCGAAGCGCAGCATTCTACGCCGCTGCTGTACGAGCCGGTGATTCATATTCCGCTGTTGGTCTCCGCGCCCGGACAAAAAACTCGCCGCGACGTTTTTGTTCCCACCAATGCGGTGGACCTTTTGCCCACTATCGCCCAGTTATCGGGCGGAACGCTCCCGCCGCGATTGGAGGGCTTTCTTTTGCCGGGTATAGGCGACGCAAACGAAGACCCGCAAAGGAGCTCGTTTGTCGTGGAAGCCAAATTAAACCCCGCTTACCGCCCGCTGAAAAAAGCGACGCTGGTTTTGCGAAAAGGCAACCAAAAGATGATTTACTATACCGGCTACGACATGGAAGACGTTTTTGAATTTTACGACCTTGAAAGCGACCCCGAAGAGATGCAAGACTTATATCCTCAAAAGCCCGCCGAGGCGGCGCGGATGAAAGAAGAACTGTTGGAAGCGTTTCACGCCGCCAACAAGCCGTACCTGCGCTAAACTGTTTTGAAACCCAAGCCCATGTTTCTCTTCTACTTTTCCATCACTCTGGCGATATGCTCCAGCGCGCTGTATCACTTCACCGCCAAAAGCACGCCCGCGGATGTGAACTTCACCGTCTCGCTGCTGGCGACTTACGCTGTCGCTTTCGCGGCGACTCTGCTTACCTTCATTTTCTTCCCCATCCCCAATGGCATCGCCGCTGAATTAAGGCAATTGAACTGGTCGAGTCTTCTGTTAGCCGTTGCCATCGTCGGCGTCGAGTTCGGCTTCCTACTGACGTATCGCGCAGGCTGGCATTTGGGAATCGCCGCCGTGCTGGTGAACGTGGTCGCCTCGCTGATTCTCGTCCCTGTGGCAATCTTTGTGTTCAAAGATAAAATCTCGTGGGTAAATATTGCTGGAATTTTCATCTGCTTCATCGGACTCGTCATGTTAAATTGGACAAGGTAATCATTCATGAATTTTCTTTCACGCCTAAAATCTGCCGCCCGCATCCTCATCAAGGGCGAGCCGCAAAAGAAAACCCGTAATCCGATTCCCGCCATCAGCGCGGAAGAAGTGACTGAAGTCAAGCGGTTCTTCCCGCGTCAAAAATTCTTCATCTTCGGTCATGCGCGTTCCGGCACGACGCTGCTGCTACGGCTTGTCCGCCTGCACCCTGAAGTTCACGCCAACTATCAGGCGCATTTCTTCACGCGCAAACCGCTGCTCAAATCATTGGTGGATTCGCCCGAAATTGAGGAGTGGCTGACGCGCAAATCGAACCGCTGGAACGGCGGGCGCGACCTTTCCCCGTTGGTGTTGCGCGCCGCCGCCGATTTCATCATGGAGCGAGATGCCGCCCGCGTAGGTAAAATGATTGTCGGCGATAAGAGCCCCTCATCGGTCATTCATGGTCAAGCCGTGCGGGATATGCACGCGGTTTATCCAGACGCGAAGATGGTGGTGATTGTCCGCGATGGAAGGGATGTGCTTATCTCCGAGCGTTTCCGAAATTTTGTAGAGGAATCAAAATTTTTAACAAGCGAAGATAAAAGAATCATCGAAGACCTGCGTAAAGACCAAAGCCAGTTCACAAATGGAACGCGCTCCATCTTCACCGAGACGTTCATCCGCCGCGTGGCGAAAGACTGGGTTAAGGATTTGCAAGAGACCGAAGACGAGGGGCGAAAGTTATACGGCGAAAACTTCTTCGCTTTGCGCTATGAAGACTTGCTGAAAAATCCTTTTGAGGAAATGTCGCGGGCGTGGCGTTTTCTAAACGTCCGGGAAATACCCGCTTCGCTGCGCGAGCAAATTGAGGCGGAGATGAGCGCCAACCCCGACGAGGAGTGGCAATCCCGCCGTAATGAAGATATTGCGTCTTTCCTTCCCAAAGGGCAGGCGGGGAACTGGCGGCGGCTGTTCACGGAGCGCGACAAAGCCGTCTTCAAAGAAGTCGCCGGCGAGACGTTGATTCGCTGGCAATACGAGCAAAATTTGAATTGGTAAAGGAACGCTTGTGAACAAGTTAAAAGAAAAACTTCCAGGTCTTAAGGAAATTGCGCCGGTGTACGCTACGGCTGTGGTGATTTTGTACGCATGGTCGTTGATGCGTTTTTTCTGGCGGATACCGAGTTTTTTAATGTCGCTGCCGGCGGGAAGAATCGCCGTCGTCTTCGCTTATTTAATGTCGTTGGATTTTCTGGAAAGCCTGATATTGGTTTCCGCGCCGATTGCGCTTAGCCTGATTTTGCCGAAAACATGGTTCCGCGACCAATTTGTCGCCAAAGGCTCTCTGCTCGTCGCGTTGGGGCTGTGGTATCTCAACTACGTTTACGAAATCGTCTCTCCTACCGCGCCGCTGCCGCGCGCGCTGAATCGGGCGCCTCTGGTCGTTTTGGGAATTCTTACCGCTTCCCTCATTCTTGGGCAGATTGCGTTCGTCCGAAAAATTTTGGAGGACCTGACCGACCGTCTGGTCGTTTTTCTTTATCTATCCATTCCGGTCAGCGCTCTGTCGCTTTTGACGGTGGCGCTTCGCAATATTTTTTAAGGATAAACCGTCATGCCAAGCGTAAATCGCCGTCAATTTTTGAAACTGGCGGGCGCGTCCGCGCCTTTTTTGCTGTTTCCGCAAGCCGCCGCCTGGGCGGAAAAAAAACTGCGGGCTTCCGCCGCGCAGCCGAACGTCGTCGTCCTTGTCTTTGACGCGCTCACCGCGCGCAATATGTCGCTCTACGCTTATCCGCGCCCCACCACTCCCAATTTGGAAAAATTCGCGCAGCGCGCGACGGTCTATCATTCGCATTACGCCGGCGGAAATTACACTGTGCCGGGCGTTTCCACTTTGTTGACCGGCTGCTATCCGTGGACCACCCGCGCTATCAATCACAGCGGCATGGTCAAAGAGAGCATGATGGATGAAAACGTCTTTCGCGCCGTGGGCGGCGAATATTACCGCGCCGCGTTTCCGCAAAGCGTTTGGTCCGCTTTCATCACCTACCAGTTCGCCAACCACATTGAAAAGATTTTGCCGGTTGAAACGTTTAGCAAACTGGATTACCTCTTCAGCGAATATTTTCCCAACGACCGCGACATGGCGAACCGCGCGGTGGACGATTTCATCTTTCGCCAGACCGAAAAAGCCTCGTTGTTGTTTGGAACGGCGCAAAGCGTCCTCGCCGCGAAAAATTCTTCGCAGCTTTCTAACGCCGGCTACCCCAGAGGGCTGCCGACCAGCGTAAATTATCCCTATTATTTTAAATTGGAAGACGTGATTGGCGGTTCGGGGGAGTTTATCGCCAATTTGCCGCAGCCGTTTTTTACCTACGTTCACATCTTCTCGCCGCACGCGCCATACCGCCCGACAAACCGCTTCAACGGCGATTTTATGGACGGTTGGAAGCCGGTGGAAAAGCCGGAACATCGTTTTTCGGAGCGTTCCCCCAAAGAAAAACTGGCGGGCGCGCGCCGTTCCTACGATGAATTTATCGCCTCGGTGGATTGGGAATTGGGCAAAATGCTCGAAGCGTTGGAGCAAAAAGGCGTTTTAGAAAACACCTATTTCATCATCACTTCCGACCATGGCGAAATGTTCGAGCGCGGCGAAAAGGCGCATTCTACCCCGCTATTGTACGACCCGGTGATTCACATTCCGTTGGCGATCTTCGTCCCCGGACAAACGCGGCGGCGGGACGTGTATTCGCCTACCAGCGCGACCGACCTGCTGCCCACAATCGCTAAAATCGCCGGTCAACCTGCGCCGAACTGGGCGGAAGGGCGGTTCCTTCCCTTTTTCGGCGGCGAGGAGGATGACTATCGCAGCGTGTTCACCGTCGAAGCCAAGACCAACCCCTCAATGAAGCCCCTGACCCACGCTACTTTCGCTATGCGGCGCGGAATTTACAAACTGATTTATTACGTCGGCTACGAAGCCGAACCTTCCTTTGAATTCTATGACATGGAAGCGGACAACGAAGAATTGAACGACCTCGCTCTGCAGCAGCCGGCGGATTTCAAAGCGATGAAATCCGAATTGCTTGACCGCATCGCGGACGCGGACCGGGAGTACGCAAAATGAAATTCCTCATCGCCGGACTTGGCTCCATTGGCAGACGCCACTTTCGCAACTTGATTGCGCTTGGCGAGAAAGACCTCGTTTTGCTGCGCACGCGCAAGGCGACTCTGCCCGACGACGAACTCGCGGGCTTTCCCGTCGAGACGGATTTGCGCGAAGCGTTAAGAAAACACAAACCCGACGCGGTTGTCGTGGCGAACCCCACTTCGCTGCACATGGACGTCGCCATCCCCGCCGCCGAAGCGGGCTGCGCGATTTTGTTGGAAAAGCCCGTCTCGCATTCGCTGGAGAGATTGGACGAATTGCAAAACGCGGCGAAAAAAAGCGGAAGCAAAATTCTCGTCGGCTTTCAGTTTCGCTACCACCCTACGTTGAACAAGGCGCGCGAGCTGATTCAGCAAAACGCGCTGGGGCAAATTTTCTCCGTCCGCGCGCATTGGGGCGAGTATCTTCCGCAATGGCATCCATGGGAGGATTACCGCCAAAGTTACGCGGCGCGAAAAGACTTGGGCGGCGGCGTCGTCGGCACGTTGACTCACCCGTTGGATTATCTGCGCTTTCTGCTTGGCGAAATTAAAGCGCTCTGGTCGTTCAATGGTCGCGTCTCCCCGCTTGAATTGGACGTTGAAGACGCCGCCGAAATCGGGTTGAGATTTTCAAGCGGCGCGATTGGCTCGGTTCACGTCAATTATTTTCAACGCCCGCCCAAACACACGCTGGAAATTGTCGGCGAGCGCGGAACTTTATTTTGGAACAACGCCGACGCATCCTTGCGCTTTGATCGCGCGCCCGCGCCGTTTGGCTCTTATTCCGCCAACCCGCCCCCCGCCGTTTCGGAGACCTTTTCCGCGCCCGAAGGTTTTGAGCGCAATCACTTATTCCTGGCGCAAACGCGGCATTTTATCGAGGTGGCGCAAGGGAACGCGCAGCCGATTTGCTCGCTCGAAGATGGAATCCGCGTTCAGCGGTTGGTCGAGGCGGTTTACCAATCAAACTCGACGGGCGCGGTCGTTCGTTCTTAATTCTTCCGCCGCGGCGTATTTAACCGCTTTTGGAACGGGCGCGAACGTAGCTTCCTAACCCCAAAATTCACCCGCTGAATTTTGGGGTATAATTCGCCTTGCGCAAACCTCAGGCTTCCAAAGCCCGCGCGGCTTTGGAAGCCTTACTACGAAACGGAGTAAATAAATACAATGGCAAAAGCAAAATTGATTCCGCCCTACGGCGGAAAGCTTGTGAATCTGGTCGTGGAAGGCGAAGAGCGCGAAGCCTTAATCGCCCGCGCCTCGCAGCTGCCTTCCATCAAGATTACCATGCGAAACCTGTGCGATTTAGAGCTCATCGCCACCGGCGGCTTTTCCCCGCTGACCACCTTCATGGGCAAAGCCGATTACGAGCGCGTCTTGCGCGAAATGCGCCTCGCCGACGGGACGCTCTTCCCGCTGCCCATCACCCTCACCGCCGACCCGAAAGAACTGCCTACCGTCGGCGAGGAACTCGCGCTCCGCAACGCTAACTTTGAGCTCATTGCGGTCATGCGCCTCGACGAAATCTATCACTGGGACCCCGAAACCGAAGCCGCGCTCGCCTACGGCTCGACCGATTCCAAACACCCGATGGTCTCCGAAATGGCGCGCTGGGGGAAGGTCTGCATTTCGGGACCGATGAAGGTCGTTAACCTGCCCAAGTATTACGACTTTGTGAATCTGCGCCACACGCCCGCGCAAGTCCGCGAAAAATTAGAAGCGATGGGCAACGACAACGTCGTCGCCTTCCAGACTCGCAACCCGCTGCACCGCATTCACGAGGAATTGACCAAGCGCGCCGCCGCTCAGGTGAACGGCTCGCTGTTGATTCATCCCGTCGTCGGCATGACCAAACCCGGCGACGTGGATCACTACACCCGCGTCCGCACCTATAAAGCGCTGGTAGATAACTATTACGATAAAAACTCCACCCTGCTCAGCCTGCTGCCGCTGGCGATGAGAATGGCGGGACCGCGCGAAGCGCTGCTGCACGCCATCATCCGCCGCAATCACGGCGCGAATCATTTCATCGTCGGACGCGACCACGCCGGACCCGGAAACGATTCGACCGGCAAACCGTTCTACGGTCCCTACGACGCGCAAGAGTTATTGCAAAAATACGAAGCCGAAATCGGCGTCAAGATGGTTCCCTTTGAAATGCTGGTCTACCTTCCCGACGAAGATCGCTATGTCGAAGAAAAGGATGTTCCCAAAGGCGCAAAAGTCGCCAACATCTCCGGCACGCAAGTCCGCGACGAATACCTTGCCAAAGGCAAGCTGCTGCCCGAATGGTTCACCCGCCCCGAAACCGCCGAAATCTTGCGCGAAATGTATCCCCCGCGCCACAAACAAGGCTTCTGCGTCTGGTTCACCGGCTTAAGCGGCTCCGGCAAATCCGCCACCACCGCTGTATTGACCACGCTGCTTTTGGAACGCGGGCGCGAGACCGCCATCCTTGACGGCGACGTCGTTCGCACGCACCTCTCCAAAGGGCTTGGTTTTAGCAAGGAAGACCGCGATACCAACATCCTGCGCATCGGCTTTGTCGCCGGCGAAATCGTTCACGCGGGCGGCATTGTCATCTGCGCCGCCATCAGCCCCTACCGCGCCGCGCGCGAAGAAGCTCGCAAGATGGTCGGCGAAAACTTCATCGAAGTCTTCATGGATACGCCTGTCGAAGTGTGCGAAGAGCGCGACGTGAAAGGCTTATACAAAAAAGCCCGTCAAGCCATGCAGGAAGGCAAGCCGATGGGCTTCACCGGCGTGGACGACCCCTACGAGCCGCCCATCAAGCCCGAAATCACCCTCAAAGGGTATGGCGCTACTCCCGAAGACAACGCCCGCCTCATCATCAAATATCTTGAAGACCAGGGCTACCTCTTGCCTGTAAAATAAAAACTCATGCGGACCTGACAGGTTTTTAACCGAGTCGCTGCGGCGGCTTTACGAAACTTGTCAGGTCTTTTCAATGATGAAACGACGCGCGTTTTTTCTGACGGTCGGACTGCTTGCCCTCCTTGGAGCGTTTCTCGTCCTCTACGCGACTCCCGAAGGGCTGGGGCTTTCTGACGATTCCATCGGATACATAGCGGGCGCGCGCAGCCTCTTAAGCGGCGACGGCTACCGCGAAGCCTACCTTGCCAGCAATGGCTACGTTACGCACTTCCCGCCGGTCTTTTCTCTCGCGCTGGCGTTTATGGGACTCAGCGGCATGGACCCGCTGCGCGCCGCCCGATTTTTGCTTGCCTTTTTATACGGCGCGAACGCCTTCCTGCTTGGCGTTTTGGGCTGGCGCATGACCCAATCGCGCGCGGCGGGCTTCGCGCTTGCGCTGCTGTTCGTCTTAAACGATTCGCTTTTTAACGTTCACATCGTCGCCATGAGCGAGCCGCTTTACATTTTCTTTACCCTCGCGGCTTTCCTGACCTTTCGAGAATGGAGCGAACAGCCCTCGCGGAGTCTACTGGCCGCCGTCGGAGTCTTAACCTCGCTGGCGTATCTCACCCGTTACGCTGGACTCGCCCTGTTCGCCACATTTCTAGCCGCCCTGATTCTTTTGCCGGCGGGCTGGAAACAGCGTATGAGCGGCGCGGCGATTTTCCTCGCCGCTTTTCTTCCGCCGGCGCTGGCATGGGCGTTTCGCAATTGGCGGGTCGCCGAAAACGCGACCAATCGCGTCCTGGTCTATCATCCGCTGACGCAAGAACATTTCGCCACCTTTGTTTATAACTTTTCAAGGTTTTTGCTTCCCGTCGAATCCCTTCGCCGCGCGCTGGTCGTCGGCGGCGGGACGGCGTTCTTTGTCTTCGTCGGAATTTTGGCGTCGGCGCTGGTCGGCTGGCTCGCCTTCAAAAGTTTCAAAAAATTCTTTCAACCCGCAAGCGAGACGCCGGAAATTTTATCTTTCGTCAACGGGCTGTACGTTTTCGGCTATCTTGCTTCCGTTGTTTCGTCTATGCTGTTTTTCGACCAGGCGACAAAATTCAAATTACGCATTCTTGCGCCGGTTTACGTCGCGCTGCTCATTTTGACGGTGTATTTCGGCGTTCAGCTGTGGAACGGACGCAAAAAAATTCTGCAAGGTCTGGTCGTCGCTGCGTTTTTGCTCGCCGTCGTTCTTTCCGCCGGCAGGACGTATCAATCGGCGCGGGCGCTTCATGCCGGCGGCGGGCAGGGATTCGCGTCCTTCCAATGGTATGATTCCAAAGCCATGAAGTTTCTTGCCGCGCTCCCTCCTCAAACGCGCATTTACACCAATCAGCCCGGCGCGGTTTATCTTTACGCCAAACATCCCGCCTATGTGCTGCCCGACCTGGTGGATTCGGTCACCGGGCTGCCGCGCGGAAATTTTGAAGAGGGCGCGGCGCTGCTGCAAAAGGACGTTCTCTCCGGGCAAGCTGTCCTTGCCCTGTTCAACGTCGGCGCGGAATCTGTTGAAACGCAGAAAGTCTATGAGCGCATTGCGGCGGGCTTGCACCTTGCGCTGCAAACGCAAGGCGATAGAATCTATACGGCGCAGCCATAATCGTCAATCTCTAATCTCCAATCTCCAATTACAAATTGCTTCTAATTTGCAACTGGCAATGGAGGCGCTCAAAAGGAACTCACCCATGACCATTCTTGATAAATTCAATTTGAAAGACCGCGCGGCGATCGTCACCGGCGGCGTTGGCTTGTTGGGCAAGGAATTTTGTCGCACGCTGGCGGAAGCCGGCGCCTCCGTCGCCGTGGTGGACCTCAACGCCGAAGCCGCGTCCAAAGTCGCGGGCGAACTCGCTCAAAGCGGATACAAGGCGCTGGGCGTCGCCGCCGATATTACCAGCCCCGAAGCCGTGAACGCGATGGTAAACGCCGTCGTGGAAAAGTTTGGACGGGTGGATATTCTCGTCAATTCCGCCGCGCTCGACCCCAAGTTTGACCCCGACGCGGCGCAGAAAGGAATCGCGCCCGGCGCGTTTGAAGATTATCCGCTGGAACAGTGGAATGCCGCGCTCAACGTGAATTTGACGGGCATGTTTCTCGTCACCCAAGCGTGCGTCCGGCGGATGGCGGCGCAGGGCAAAAAGGGCAGCGTGATTAACATCTGCTCGACCTACGGCTTGAACGGACCCGACCAGCGGATTTATATCAAAGACGGGGCGCGCGTGGCTTTCAAGCCGGTGTATTACACCGTCACCAAGGCGGGCGTGCTGGGCTTCACCAAATACCTCGCGGCGTATTACGCCGGGACGGAAATCCGCGTGAACGCGCTCACCCCCGGCGGCGTGTTCAACAATCACGAGGAATACTTCGTTCAGAATTATTCCGCCAAGACCATTTTAGGGCGCATGGCGAAGAAAGACGAAATGAACGGCGCGCTGCTCTTCCTCGCTTCCGACGCTTCGTCTTACATGACGGGCAATAACGTGGTGGTGGACGGCGGTTGGACGGCGTGGTAGCATTGCAAGGAGTTTAATATGGCTGAATACAAACTCCTCGCCGGTAATTGTTTGGAGCAACTTGACCGTAAAAACTTTCCCAAAGCGGTAGATTTGACGTTTCTTGACCCTCCATTTAATCAGAGGAAGGATTATTCTTTCCATGACGACAATCTGTCGCCCGAAGAATATTGGGGAATGATGAAGGAAGTCTGCCAAAAGACCTTTGATTTAACTTCCAAAGGCGGCGCGGTGTATTTCATGCAGCGCGAGAAAAACGCTGAAGAAGTGTTGCGCTGCCTGCGCGAAACAGGCTGGACGCTGCAAAACTTAATTATCTGGAAAAAGAAGACCTCCGCCGTGCCGGTATCGGGCAAGTACGGCAAGCAATATCAAATTATCGCTTATGCCATAAAAGGCGAAAAAGCGCGGGTATTTCATCGCCTGCGAATCTCGCCGCCCCTGCCGCCTAATTATAAATTCCAGCGCGAAAACGGCGTTTTTGTCACCGACGTTTGGGACGACGTGCGCGAGTTGACTTCGGGCTACTTTGTGGGCGACGAAGCGATACGCAATAAAAATGGAGAGCGCTTTCATAAGCAGCAAGCGCCGATTGCCTTGCTGCTCAGAATTATCTTATCTTCATCCAATGTCGGCGACACTGTGCTTGACCCATTTGCGGGGACAGGCACAACGCTGGTCGCCGCGCTGCAAACGGGCAGAAACAGCGTCGGAATCGAAATTGACCCCGCAAACGTTAAAATGATTCGCTTGCGTTTGGAGGAAATCTGCGAGGCGGACGACGTCGAAAAATATTACGAAGATTACGCATACACGGAAAACCTACCCATCATTTGGGGAAAGACTTTCGCGCCTGGCTCGGCGAAGAAAAAATCAAAACAACCTTCTTTGTTTGGATAAAACATGCGTTCCATTTTCCATTTTTGGCAGAATCTGGTCAAGAATAAAGCGAAATTTTTAAAGACTCGCGCTCTCGATGAATTTCCGTTTCCAGCCGATATGCTTTCTTGTAAAAATCAAGGAGTTTTCCCCGACCTTGCAATTAAGATAAATGTTGGCGACAGGCGTTTCATTGGCGGCGAGCTGATTGAGTTGAAAGACAGCCAATCTTATACTGTGGCGTCGTTTAACTCCACCATTCCCGTCGGCAAAAAGAACATCCACGACGTCATTCCTTCAGAAAACAGCGTGATTTATCGGCAAATGCAAGCGGCGGGCGACGACGTGTACGCGCTGGAAGAGCGCGACGTTTATTATCTCGCGCGCGGACGCAAGCGCGGCCGGCAAAAAATCTGCCTCGTGCATGGCGGCTTCTTTGAAACGGTCAAAGTCAACGATTTGATTCGAGAGTCCTTCGCGCAAGCGTTAGACGAAGAATTATCCGAATCCGAAGTTTCAGAAGCGGTCAAGGATAAGTTAAAATCCATTTTCTCTCGTCAAGAAAGTTTTAGCCGCGCGCGAAACGTGGAAAAGGCTTCCGTGCGTTTGCGCTTCCGCGTGATGGCTGAAGCTAAGCCCGAAGGAAATATCTTGAACGCCGCTCAATATCCCGAAATTGCGGACGATACTTTGAATCTGGCCGTCCCCTATCATTCCGAAGAGGAGAAAGCGGCTATTCATGAAAAGATGCTGTCGGTTTTCGGAGAAGCGCGATTGAAAGAGTCAAAATCGTTCTCCGTCAAACATCCCTTAAACGGCTATTTCGCCGTTTATCAAGCCGGCTTATAAGGATTTTCTGTGACAGAAATACTGGCGCTCATCCCCGCGCGCGGCGGCTCGAAAGGAATTCCGCGCAAGAACATCAAGCTCTTCGCGGGCTATCCGTTGATTGCGTGGAGCGTCGCCGCGGCGAAACGCTCCGAACTCGTGACGCGCGCGATTGTCTCCACCGACGACGAAGAAATTGCGGCGGTCGCCCGTGAGTGGGGCGCCGAGACGCCCTTCCTCCGCCCCGCCGAGCTCGCGCAGGATAACACCACCGACCTGCCCGTCTTTCAGCACGCGCTGAAATTTCTGGAAGAAATCGAAGACTATCGCCCGGAGATTGTCGTCCAACTGCGTCCCACTTCGCCCATCCGTCCGCAAGGCATGGTGGACGCCGCCGTGCGCGTTTTACTCAGCCACCCCGAAGCGGATTCCGTGCGCGGGGTCGTTCCTGCCGCGCAGAATCCCTTCAAGATGTGGAGATTCAACGGCGCGGAAAAACCGCTCGTCCCTTTGCTGCAAGTTGAAGGAATCGCCGAGCCGTATAACGCGCCGCGCCAGATTTTGCCGCCCGTGTATTGGCAAACGGGACACATTGACGCCATTCGCGCGACGACCATTGCGCGCAAGAACTCGCTTACCGGCGACGTCGTTTACCCGCTGGTTGTGGACCCGAAGTACACGGTGGATATTGACAACCTCTCCGATTGGGCGAAGTACGAAGCCGTCGTTTACAGCGGGCTGGAGATGGTCTCGCCGGGCAAGCCGCGCCGCCCCATGCCGAAAGACGTTCGGCTTATCGTCTGCGATTTTGACGGCGTGGTGACGGACAATCTCGTCTTCACCGACCAAAACGGCAACGAGACGGTCGCCGCTTCGCGCAGCGACAGTATGTATATCAAAACGCTGCGCGAAAAAGGAATCGAGGTCACGATTCTTTCCTCTGAGTCGAATCCGGTCGTGCTGGCGCGGGCGAAGAAAATGGGCGTCGAAGCGATTCACAACGTCGGACTGGAGGATAAGGGTCGGGTTTTGAGTGAACTGTTAGACCGTAAGGGACTCCGCGCGGAGCAGGTTGTCTACGTCGGCAACGATATGAACGACCTTCCGTGTTTTGAAGTCGCGGGCT
>DAOUBR010000097.1:0-22476 GCA_034432535.1 Anaerolineales bacterium
TCAGCGGCTGGAAGGACAGTTTCTTCGGCGACATGCACGGGCAGAGCATGGACGCGGTGGAGTTCTTCACGCAGAAGAAGGTGGTGGTGGAAAGATGGCCAAAGGAGTGGAGCAGGAAGTTTTAGGGCTTTACAAGCCGAAGACGACTTGTTATCACTCAAAAAAGGAGAATGTAAGATGGATCTAGAAGGCTATCAATATGTATGGCTGATTGTCGTGTTCATTGTGGAGTTCTTTACCGTCCGTATGGGCGTTGGCATTTGGGCTTCCAAAAAAGTGGAAGACGCAGCCGATTACGTCGTTGCTGGGCGCAGTCTGCCGATTTACATGGTCGGCGCTTCCATCATGGCGACCTGGTTTGCCGCTGAAACGCTGATGGGCGCTTCCTCCACCGGCTATCAGTACGGCTTTCAGGGAGTCATCTTTGACCCCTTCGGCGCGGCGGCTTGTCTCTTTCTTTCGGGCTTCTTCTTCACCCGTCTGATGCGCCGCGCCCGTTACTTGACCGTGGTGGATTTCTTTGAGCGCCGCTACGGCAAGTGGATGACCATCTTTGCGTCCATCGCCTAGATCATGACCTACTTCGTGTGGACGGGCGCGCAGATGGTCGCCGCTGGCACAATTGTGAACGCGCTTTTCCCCAGTGTGCTGGTTTGGGCTGGCATGGTTTTGGTCGCCGTTTGGGTCACCGGCTACGCCATGCTTGGCGGCATGTTGGCGGACACCCTGCTGGATTTTATCCAGATGTTCTTCACCGCCGGCGGCGTCACCCTCATCTTTCTCTTTGTGTTGAATCAAGTGGGCGGCTGGGCTGGCTTGACGGGCATCAATTCCACGCTCTACAACCCCAAGCCGTTTACGCTGCTGCCCGATATGCAGGGCGAAGCGGGTTATCTCGGCTACTTTGGGATTAACGGCTGGATGTACTGGGGCGCGGCTTGGATGGCGATTGGTCTCGGCTCGGCGCCGACTCAGGATCTCTTCCAGCGCTCCATGTCCGCCCGCAACGAATCCACCGCCGTGTGGGGAACTTACCTCGCGGGCGTTTTGTACCTGTTCTTCGGCATTATGTCGCCCCTCATCGGCGTCATGATGTATAAACTTGACCCCGAACTCGCCAACCCTGACGGCGTGCTGGTTCACGCGGCAATTAAGTATATCCCGCCTGTGCTGACCGCAATCTTCATGGCGGCGCTGGCTTCGGCGCTGATGAGCATGTCCGATAGCTCCTTGCTGGCGGGCGCTTCCGTCGTCACCCAAAACCTCTTCCTGCTTTTCGGCAAAAAACTCGACGCGAAAGAAGAAGTCAAGTGGACGCGCATCATGGTCGGCATTAACGGCTTCATCGGCGTCGTCATTGCGATTACCGCCGCGGTGATTTACGAACTCGGCGTGGTGGCGTGGACTCTGCTGCTGGTTGGTCTGTTCGTCCCCTTTGCCTTCGGCATGTATTGGAAGAAAGCCAACGAAGTCGGCGGTTCGGCGGCGGTGTTGGGCGGCTGGCTGAGTTGGGCTTTGCTCACTTGGGTCGCCTACCAGTTCGGACTCTTCGGCGGCGAATCCACCATGATAGTCTGCGAAGGCGACGTAGATTGCGCCTTTTGGGACGCGGTGTATATCGCTTCCCTCCCCGCCTTCTTCATCTCGATTTTGAGCATGATTGTCGGCTCCCTGCTCACCCAAAAACAAGACGCCCCCAAGCCGATTACCGATGTGGACGGGCAGCCGCTCGACGCCAATCTCTTCCATTTCATCGGCATTACGCCTATCAAGGACGCGCTTCGTAAACTGCGCCCCGAAGAATACGAGCAGTAAACCGTGACTGTAAGGCGGCATTCGTTCCGCCCGCTTGAATCGACTGGATTAAACAACTCGAAGGGCTTGAACAGCCTTTCGAGGGATAAGGAGAGTAATATGTCTCAAAATTTAAGCGCCGCTCAGGAGTACGCCCAAAAGTGGCTCGATATCATCAAAAACCCGGAGCGTCCGCCGGAAGACGTGGGCAAATGGATTATCACCGAATCCATGAATAATTTCGCCGAGCATTTCAATAAAGGCTGGCTCGATTACCGCAAATCGGTCACGCAGGCGGGACAATGGGCTGCCACCGAATGGACCGGGCGCGGCGCGACCTTTGAAGACGTGCTGGGACGCAAGTACATTGACTTCCTCGGCGGTTTCGGCATGATGGATTTGGGCTGGGGGCATCCCGAAGTGGTGGCGGCGGTGCAGTCGCAACTGCTTCGCACGCCCATGCCCTCGCAGGAATTGATTGACCCGCTGCGCGGCGTGCTGGCTAGACTGATGGCGGAGATTACCCCCGGCGACTTGAAATACGCCTGGTTCGCCGCCAGCGGCACGGAATCCATCGAAGCGGCTATCAAGCTCGCCAAAGTCTATACTCAAAAACCCGCTTTCATCGTCGCCGTCAAGGCTTTTCACGGCAAGACGATGGGCGCGCTTTCCATGATGGGCAAAGCCGATTACCGACAGCCTGCCGGCGTGCTGTACGGCGGACCGGTCTATCACGTCCCGTTTGGCGACGCCGACGCGGTCGAACGGCAGCTCGAAATCTGCGACAAAATCGGAATTGGGGTGGCGGGCGTGTTGATGGAGCCGATTCAAGGCGAAGCGGGCGGAATCGTCCCGCCGGACGACTTCTGGCCCCGCATCCGCGAAGCCACGAAGAAATACGGAACGCTGCTGATTGCCGACGAAGTGCAAACCGGCTTGGGGCGCACGGGCAAGCTGTGGGGCGTGGAGCATTGGAGCGTCGTTCCCGATATTATCGCCGTCGCCAAATCGCTCGGCGGCGGGGTCATGCCCATCTGCGCGGTGGTCACCACCGAAGAAATCTTCCAGCCCTTCATGTACCCGAATCCCTTCCTGCAAACCACCACCACCGGCGGCGGCGCGCTGGCTTGTTCGGCTGCCATCGCTGCCATTAACGTCACCATCCGCGAAAAACTGTGGGAAGCGGCGAAGGAAAAGGGCGATTACATTATGCCCAAGGCGCAAGAACTTGCAGCGAAGTATCCCAAGGTTTACAAGGGAGTCACCGGGAAGGGGCTGCTCATCGGGCAGCATTTCCAAACTCCTGAAATTGGCGGGCAGGTCTCGGCGGAGCTCTTCAAGCGCGGCGTGTTGGTGGCGGGAACGCTCACCAGCGCCCAAACCATCCGCATCGAGCCGCCGCTCGTCATCACCTACGACGAAATTAATCAGGGATTGGAAGCCTTGCGCGAAGCCGTCGCCGCGGTCAACGCGACTCTCTAATAGTCGAATTGATTCCCCGCCCAACCGCAAGCGGGGAACTTTCTTTCGCTAAAAACTTGCAAAGTTTATCTCCGGCTTTCTCAAAGTCTGGATTCAGGCTTTGAAAACAAATAGGATGGACAGGATGTTCAAAACGAACCGCGTAAAACGCGGGGCGAAAACAACCTATTCATCCTGTTAGATAGAGCGGCGCAGACGCTAACAAGATACCTGTACATTTTAAGGTTTTACGTTTTTGCAGAACGCAGTAAAATATCGTTACCATACTCAAACAACAGAATCGGAGGAGAGAGGCAAATGAGCGAATTTGCTGTGGAAATGCGCGACGTCGTGAAGACCTTTGTCACGCCCGAAGGGAGCAGCATTAATGCCGTGGACCACGTGGACATGCAAATCAAGAACGGCGAGTTCTTTTCCATGTTGGGTTCGTCGGGCTGCGGCAAGACTACCTCGCTGCGCATGATTGCCGGTTTTGAGACGCCCACCAGCGGGGAAATTTACATCGAAGGCGAGCCGCAGGGGCGCAAGCCGCCTTTTCAAAGGCAGGTGAACACTGTCTTTCAAAGCTACGCGCTTTTTCAGCATATGACCGTTTTCCAAAACGTAGCGTTTGGTTTGGAAATGGATAAAGTCCCCCAGAACGAAATCAAACGCCGCGTCGGCGAAGCGCTGGAAATGGTGAAATTAAGCGGCATGGAGCAGCGTTACCCCCGCCAGCTTTCCGGCGGGCAGCAACAGCGCGTGGCGCTGGCGCGCGCGCTGGTGAAACGCCCTAAAGTGCTGTTGCTTGACGAGCCGCTCGGCGCGCTCGATTTGAAGCTGCGCAAGGAAATGCAACTCGAACTCAAGACCTTGCAGCGCGAAGTGGGCATTACCTTCGTTTTCGTCACGCACGACCAGGAAGAAGCCCTGACCATGAGCGACCGAATCGCGGTGATGAGCTTCGGCAAGGTGATGCAAATCGGCGCGCCCGTCGAGATTTACGAGCGCCCGAAGAATAAATTTGTGGCGGATTTCATCGGCGAGACCAACCTGCTCGAAGGCGCTGTGCGCGGCGTAGAAGGGAATTGGCTCAAAGTCTTCGTGCCGGCGCTGGAAAGCGAAGTGCGCGCCCTGCGCGAAGGCGATTTTCAAATCGGGCAGGCGGTGGCGCTTTCCATCCGTCCCGAAAAAATAAAAATGGAAGAGAAACCGCCCGAATGCAGCAATTGCTTCCCCGCGCGCATTACGCAGGTGGCTTATGTCGGCGCGGATACGCGCGTGCGGGCTGAAGTGGTCAAAGCCAATCTGCGCGTTTGGGAGCAGAATCATATTTCCACGCTCGACCCCGACTCCTACTTCCAGCAAAACGAACAGGCGTGGGCGATTCTGCCGCCGGAAAACTTGCTGGCGCTGCCGGTGGAGTGAGGAGTCCCCATGTTTAAGAGACTGCGCGAAGATAAATCTTTGCAGGGACTCCTGCTGATTTCCCCGACGTTTTTGTGGATGATGGCGCTGCTCGTCATCCCGCTCGTCCTGACTCTGGTCGTCAGTTTTGGGCGGCGCGCCCCCGACGGCGGGGTGATTTACGCCTTCACGCTCGAGAACTACATCCGCTTGTCAGGAATTCAGCCCAATTGTTTCAATCCGTTCAGCTGCTTTGACCCGCTCTACGTCGGCATTTTGTGGCGCTCGCTGACTCTGGCGTTCAACACCACCGCGCTGGTCATCCTGCTGGCGTATCCGCTTTCTTATTTCATCGCCCGCGCCCCGCAAAAGCGCCGCAACACTTTTTTGTTTCTGGTGCTGGTGCCGCTGTGGACTAACTTCGTCATCCGCGTTTACGCCTGGATGATGTTGCTGCGCACGCAGGGCGTGATTAACGGCGTTTTAGGCTGGCTGGCGGGGCTGCTGGGGCTGCCTTTCACCCCGCTGGAAATGCTCTACACCCCCGGCGCGGTGTTGGTGGGCATGGTGTATGAGTTCTTGCCTTTCATGATTTTGCCCATTTACACCTCGCTGGAAAAGATTGACCCCGCGCTCTATGAAGCCGCCGCCGATTTGGGCGCCAACGCCTTGCGCACCTTCTGGCGCGTCACCCTGCCGCTTTCCATGCCCGGCGTGGTGGCGGGGACGATTCTCGTCTTCATCCCGGTCATGGGGACTTTCGTCGTCTCCGATTTGCTGGGCGGCAAGCAGGTGATTCTGGTGGGCAACCTGATTCAACGTCAATTCCTCGACGCGCGCGACCCGACTTTCGGCAGCGCCGCCTCGTTGATTCTGATGGTGATGACCCTGATTGTGACCTACTTCTACACCCGCAAATTCGGCTTCGGAGAGGAGATTGTCGTCGGATGAATCCCCACCGCCGTTCCCCTTTCGTCGTTCTGATGACCGCTTTGGTTTACTTCTTTCTTTACGCGCCCATTCTGGTCCTGATCATCTACTCCTTTAACGCCTCGCGCACGAACATTATGTTCGAGGGCTTCATCGCCCGCTTTGGTCCTCAGCAAATGCAGGGCAGCGTGGTGACGCAAAGCCCTTGCGGTCCTTTTCATTGGTTTTGCGAACTCACCCGCAACCGCGAGGTGATGAACGCCGCCCGCAACACGCTGACGATTGCCTTCGTTTCCACGCTGGTTTCCACCGTCATCGGCACGATGGCGGCGCTCGCCTTGCAGCGTTATAACTTCAAGTTGAAGGGCTTTTCGCAGATGCTCCTGTACATCCCCATCGTCATCCCTGAAATTGTGATGGGCATCGGCATTTTGACGCTGTTTAGCCAGCTGTTTTCCTTCTTGAACGACGCGCTTTCCTTAAGCGGCGACGCGCGCCTGGTTTTAGGAATCGGCACGGTGATTGTCTCGCATATCGCGTTCAGCGTCCCGTTTGTGACGCTGGTGGTGCAGGCGCGCTTGCAGGGTTTCGACGCTTCGTTTGAGGAAGCGGCGATGGATTTGGGCGCAAACGAGCTCGTCACGTTTTGGCGCGTGACGCTGCCCATGCTGTTGCCGGGCGTGCTTTCCGGTGCGCTGTTGGCTTTCACCCTCTCGCTGGACGATTTTGTCATCACCTTTTTCACCAACGGACCCGGCTCCACCACCCTGCCCATTTATGTTTACGGCTTGTTGCGCCGCATCATCACCCCGCAAGTGAACGCGCTTTCCACCGTCTGGATTTTAATTGTGTTTACCGCCGTCTTCCTCTTACAGCGGCTTCAAAATCAAGAGCCAAAGAGCTCGTAAGCGCGAAGCGCGCGGCGAACAAAATTTTGGTCTGGAGATAATTTATATTTCAGAAGGAGAAGAAAATGAAAAAAAATGTTTGGTTTAACCTCTTGTCCGCTTTTGCGATGGCAAGCCTGCTTCTATCGGCTTGCGGCGGAGGCGGCGCGGCTCCAGGCGGCTCTTCCGAATCGGCGGGCGGCGAGCAGCAAAAAGAAATCGTCACCTCGTCCGGCTTCGTCTGCCCCTTGCCCGACCCGAAAATGGAAGTGACTTCCAAAGAGCTCAATTTGTTCGTCTGGACCGAATACATCCCCCCCGAATGGAAGGAATGTTTCACGCTTGTGTACGGCGTTCAGGTCAATCATGACGAATATTCCGCCAACGAAGAAATGTACGCCAAGCTCTCGGCGGGCGGCTCTAACTACGACCTCGTGCAGCCCACCGATTACATCATCGAGCCGATGATTAAGAAGGGATTGATTCAAAAGTTGGATAAGACCAAACTGCAAGCGGCCATCGCCAACATGAATCCGGATTACATGAATTTGGAGTTTGACCCCGGCAACGAATACACCCTTCCCTATCAGGCTGGCACGGACGCGCTGGTGTATAACGCCGATACCGTGCAAACGCCGCCTCAAAAATGGGCGGATTTGTGGAATCCCGAATACGCCGGGCGCATGATCTTCCTGGACGATTCGCGCGTGATTATCGGCATGACGCTGCTCACGCTGGGGTACGACCCCAACACCGCCGACCCAAAACAGCTGGAAGAAGCGAAGGTCAAACTGGCGCAGTTGATTCCCAACGTCAAGATCTTCGATAGCGACAGCCCCAAGACCGCCCTGATTGCCGGCGACGTGGATCTGGGCGTCACCTGGACGGGCGAAGCGTACACCGCCCAGCAGGAAGTCCCTTCCATCACTTACGTTTACCCCGAAGAGGGCGCTATCTTGTGGCAGGATAACTGGGCGATTGTCGCCAACGCTCCGCACCTCGACGCCGCCTACGCTTGGATTAACTACACCATGCAGCCCAATATGTTCTGGCTGATGCTGCGCGACTTCCCCTACATCAACCCCAATCAGGGCGCGCTGGAATTCGCCAAGACCAATCATCCCGACCTGTACGACCCCTACATGGCTTCGTCCATTACCAACGTTCCAAAGGACGCCATTGCCAAAGGTCATCGCATCAAGGACGTCGGCGAGGCTTTGCCGCTCTACGACCAGATTTGGACGGAAGTGAAGGGCGGGGAATAATCGTGAAGTAGCTTCGTTGCCGCAGAACATGAAAGAGCGCCTTTTCAGTTCTGCGGCTTTTTTTTATCGTTGGCGCGTCAGGAGTATTAGAAAATGAAAAGACGTTTCCCGCTTGTTTTCGGCTGGCTGATGGTCGCCAGTTTGATTCTCTCCGCCTGCGGCGGAGCGGCGACGCCGTCCGCGCCGAAGGTCGCTTCTAACGGATACGTCTGCCCAGCCCCCCAGTTTCCCGCCAAATTAGAATCGACCGAGTTGAATCTTTACGTTTGGACCGAATATATTCCTGCGCAAATTCTCGAATGCTTCGAGCTGACTTACGGCGTGACCGTTAACCGCTATGAGTATTCCAGCGGCGAAGAGCTGTACGCCGACGTCGCCGCGGGAGGGACGGACTACGACCTGATTCAACCCAGCGATTACATGGTGACTCTCATGGCGCGTCAAGACATGCTGCAAGAGCTTGACCGCGCCAAATTGCCCGTTTTGAAAAACTTCGACCCGAGCTACCTGAATCTCGAGTTTGACCCCGGCAACAAATATTCCATCCCTTATCTTGCCGGAAGCGCCGCTATCGCGGTCAATCGAGATAGAGTCGCGCATCCTCCGAAATCGTGGGCGGATTTATGGGACGACGAATACGCCGGGCGAATGGTCCTTCTCGACGATTCGCGCATCGTCATCGGCTTTACGTTGCTGACGCTCGGCTACGACGTGAACACGACCGACCCGGCGCAATTGGAAGAAGCCAAAGTCCGATTGAAAGACCTCATGCCTAATATTAAACTCTTCGATAGCGACAGCCCCAAAACCGCGCTCGCGAAAGGGTATGTGGACCTCGGCGTGACGTGGAGCGCGGAGGCGCTGCTTGCCCGTCAGGAAAACCCCGCGATTGATTACATCTACCCGACGGAGGGCGCGATTCTCTGGCAGGATAATTGGGCGTTGTTAAAGAACGCTCCGCACGCGGACGCGGCTTACGCTTTCCTCAATTACTCCATGCAGGGCGACGTCTTTTGGGCGCTGCTGCGCGACTTTCCTTACACCAATCCCAATCAAGCCGCGTTAGATTACGCGCGGGAAAATCACAAAGAAATTTACGACGCGTACATGGCGTCTCCGGCGGCGAACATTCCGCCTGAAGTTTGGGAGAACGGCTTTCGCATTGTGGACGTGGGCGAGGCTTCCGCTTTGTACGACGACCTCTGGATTGAAGTGATGAGCGGCGTGCAGTGAGCCGATTTGCCGGTATCCTTTGTCTCGCTCCTTTCCGCGCTGGCGGAAGGGAGTTTTTTCTTAAAAAGCATAAAATACATTTAAAAAATACTTTTTATGCACAAAAACGTTGACTTAAATAACGGAAAGGTATAAAATACAGCCATGAAAAAAGCATCCCCCGTTTCGCTGGAAGCGCTCGACGAAATTGACCGCTACATTATTGAAGCCATGCACAAGGACGGGCGCGAATCTTTCGCTCGCATCGCCGAAGATTTGCAAGTCTCGCCCGGCATGATTCGGCAGCGCTATAACCGACTGGTGCGGCACGGCTACTTGAAAGTCGTCGCCGTCACCAACCCGTTGATGATGGGCAAGCGCATGATGGCGATGATTGGCGTCCGCGCCGCCGGGCGCAAAATGCTGGACGTGGCGGAAAACATCGCTAAATTTAATGAAGTCGTTTATATCGTCGTGGTGAGCGGTCGGTACGACATTCTGGCGGAAGTCTTTTGCGACGACCGCGAAGACCTGCTCAGATTCCTTACCGAAAAACTCGCCAAGGTGGACGGCGTGCGCGAAGCCGAATCTTTCGTTCATTTGAAGATCGTCAAAGAGGTCTATTTCTAAGTGATTCTAACCCTCGCGGGTTATAAAATAAAATGGAGAAATAAAACATGAAAATATTGCTAGTCGGCGTCGGCGGCGTAGGCGAGGCGATTGCCGCCATCGCCAAACCGCGCAAGTGGATGGAGCAAATGGTGTTGGCGGATTACAACGTCAAACGCGCTCAGGAAGTTCAAAAGAAATTGGGCGGCGACAAGAAGCGTTTCCCGGTGGAATTCGTCGACGCCAGCAAAAAGGCGAATATCGTCAAACTCGCCAAAAAATACAAGGTGGATTTAATCATGAACTCAGTGGACCCGGTGTTCAACGAACAGATTTTCGACGCCGCTTTCGACGCCGGGACGACCTATATGGACATGGCGATGACCTTGTCTTCCCCGCACAAGAAAGACCCGTTTAACAAGTGCGGCGTCAAACTGGGCGATTATCAGTTCGCCAAAGCCAAAGAATGGAAGAAGAAAGGTTTGCTGGCGCTGGTGGGGATGGGAGTCGAACCCGGCATGGCGGACGTCTTCGCCCGTTACGCTCAGGATTATCTCTTCGACGAAATTGAAGAAATCGGAGTCCGCGACGGCTCGAACATTGAAATCAAAGGCTACGAATTCGCGCCTAACTTTTCCATTTGGACCACCATCGAAGAATGCCTCAACCCGCCCGTCATTTGGGAAGAAGGCAAGGGCTGGTTTACCACCGCGCCTTTCTCCGAACCCGAAACGTTCGATTTTCCCGAAATTGGGCCCATTGAGGTCGTCAACGTGGAGCATGAGGAAGTGCTGCTCGTGCCGCGCTGGGTCAAGACGAAGCGCGTCACCTTCAAATACGGGCTGGGCGATAAATTTATCGGCGTGTTGAAGACCCTGCACATGCTGGGGCTGGACAACAAAGAGAAAATCAACGTCAAAGGCGTGATGGTCGCTCCGCGCGACGTGGTCGCCGCCTGCCTGCCCGATCCCGCTCACCTTGGCGATAAGATGGAAGGAAAGACCTGCGCCGGAACCTGGGTCAAAGGCGTCAAGGATGGCAAGCCGCGTCAGGTGTATCTCTATCAGGTCGCCGATAACAAAGAGTGCATGAAGAAGTGGAAGTGTCAGGCTGTCGTCGCGCAAACCGCTTTCAACGCCGTCATTGGCATGGATTTGCTGGAGCATGGCGTCTGGCAGGGCGCGGGCGTGCTGGGACCCGAAGCTTTTGAGCCAACCGCTTTTATGAACAAGATGGCGGAATACGGCTTCCCTTACGGAATCAAAGAAATGTAAACTTTTGCTGCCCCTGTCGTCGTTTGCGGCGGCGGGGGAATTTTTTTTTTCAAAATTGGAGGAATATGAATACATCGCAAGAGAACGGCGGGGCGCGACAGGAAGCGAAAAAACTCAAGCGCGAGCTGACGCTTTTGCCTCTCTTCGCCTTGATTTATTTCACCGTTTGCGGCGGCGCGTTCGGCGCCGAGCCGATGGTCGGGCTTTCCGGTCCTGGTTTAACTTTGCTGCTTTTTGTCCTGACGCCTCTCTTTTTCAGCATTCCAAGTATGTTGATGGTGCGCGAACTGCAATCCATGATGCCCGCCGAAGGCGGTTACTATCACTGGCTGAAGCAGGCGTTTGGTCCCTTCGTCGGCTTTTTGGGCGGCTGGATGAACTGGGTTGTCGCCTGGGTGGACGTTTCCATCTATCCTGTGCTGGCGGCTTATTACCTGGGCTATTTCTTTCCGGCTTTGCGGAACGGCGCGGTGATTGGCGGCGTGGAAGTCCCGGCGTGGCTGCTTTCGTGGATATTGGCGATTGTCTTGATTTGGAGCATTTCCGCCCTGAATATTCGCGGCGCGCGCCTGACCGGTTTGTTCACCAGCGGGCTGGGCGCGGTGATGCTCATCCCCTTGCTGCTTATGTCCATTGTCGGTTTCGCCGCGTGGATTAAGAGCGGCACGACGATTTCGCTGCCATTTCTCGCTTCCGGCGAAGAAGTTTCCTTTGAAACGCTGATTCCCGCGCTCGGAGTCGGAATTTATGTGGCGATGTGGAACTTTATGGGCTGGGAGCTGCCTACCGCCGCCGGCGACGAAGTCGTCAACCCCAAGCGCACTTACCCGCTGGCGATGACGCTCGTGCTGCTCGCCACGATTGCGACGTATAGCATCCCCACCATCGCCGGGTTATACGGCGGCGCCGGCGAAGACGGCAAATATCAAATTTGGGGCAGAGAGGCTTCGGATGAAGAAGTCGGGTTGGTGGGCGATATGGCGGGCGAAGACGCCAGCCCGGAGCAGATTCAAGAATGGTCGGACAAACTGACTTCCTGGGGCGTCGCGCCGAATAGCTCCGTCGGCTGGGAATTCCCCGATATTGCTCACGTCGTCGCCGATAAATTGACCGGGCAAAAAGACGGCGCGTTCGCCCGCGCCTTGGGCGCGCTGGTGACTTTTTCGGCGGTTTTGAGCATGATTGGCTTGTTCATCGGCAACGGCTTGGGCGGCACGCGCATTCCCTTCGCGCTGGCGGAGGACGGAATGATGCCCTCTTTTATGGCGAAAGTGCACCCCAAATACGGCACGCCCTGGGTCGCCATTGTCGTTTGCGGAGTCATCTTCTCGGTGTTCTCGTTGCAAGCCTTCGAGGCGCTGGTGGTGATTGACGTATTCCTCAACATGCTGGTATTGTTGGCATGCTTCTTCGCTTTGTGGCGGCTGCGCTTCACCATGCCCGACGCTCCCCGCGAGAAAGTCCCCGGCGGGTGGTTTGGGCTGACGCTTATCACCGTCCTGATGACCGCGATTGTGCTGCTGGCGATTTACAGCAACTACATGGAAAGCGGCATGGAATCCATTTCGTGGGCGCTGGGCGCCATGGCGATTGGCGCGGCGTTATACTTCCCTATGCGCTGGTTCGTCAAGCCGGGAGTCCCCGACGTCAATCCTTTTGAACAACCTGCCGCAGAGGAAGATTAAGCCCGTCCATCTTCAAAGAAAACGGGGCGCGCCGATTTGAGCGCGTCCCGTTGTTTTATTTCGCCGTTTTGAGAGCGAGACCCTGTTGGATTTGCGCGTCTTCCGCTTTACGGGCTGGGGGGCGGAGTCATCACCGGCAGGGTGGAGGTATCCAGGCGCGGGTCGAGCTTGACGTAAATCGCTTCTATCCAGCAAATGTTACGGAAATACGGGTCGCGGATAACGTACCAGCCCGGCACGCTGCCCATGCCTACCAGCGTCACGTATTTCTTGGGCGCGATGTTGGTGATGTGCGTATATTGCGGTCCCGGTCCTGTGCGGCAGGGGGCAAAAGCCGTCGTCACCGGGCGCTTAAGCGGCGCGGTCGGCTCCGGATTGGGAGTTTCGGTGGGGACGAGCGTCTCGGTCGGCGAAGGCGTGGCGCTCGGCGTGGGCGAAGCCGCGAGCGCGGTTTGAGTTTGGAAGATTTGCATTTGAATGATCGCCAGCGTGGAAATGGCGCTCATATCGGGCGTCGGTTGGGGCGTGGGCGCGGCGCAGGATGAGACGGCAAGCGCCCACCCCAGCCCGCAGGTCAAAACAAGACGAAATTTGGTTCTCATGGTTTCTCGCTTAAATTGGAATATTGAATGGAATACGCCGCAATGGAGACGCCGGAGATGGAGACGAAGACTTCCCGCGTTTGAACGCCCGCTTCCGGCGGGATGCGTTCCAGCGCCTCGCGGGTGACGATAATTTCGCCCGCCGCGGCGACGTCTTCTCCCAGCTTGCACGCGCGGTTCACCGCGTCCCCGAACATATCCTCTTCGTCCACTATCAGAATGTCGCCGTAATCAATCCCGCAGGAGACGTGAATATCCAAATCGTTCGACGTGACCAGATTGGAGGCTTTGAACGCCAGCTGGATGGCGGAAGCCGCATGAACGGCGGCGAGCGCGTCCGGGAAGACGGCAAAGCAATTATCCGCCTCGAACTTGATAATCTTGCCGCGGTGCGTTTCAATAATCGGCTCGACGGTTAGTTGCATTCGTCGAATCATCGAAAGATAATGCACGATGCCGTATTTGCGGGTGAGCAGCGAAAAGCCCGACATATCCAACACAAAAACCACCCGCTTCACGCCGTAGCGCTCCCAAATATCGCGCTCTATCTCGCGGCGTTTTTCAGGGGAACTTTCCTGCGAATATTTCAGCAGGATATTTTGAAACTCTAAGTATTTGTTCGCCATCGCTCGCCTTTCTGTTTTTTTGCAAGCATACCCGCGAATCCGTATTTTCGCAAACTCTTTGCTGGCGTTTCGCCCGCCTTTGGGTTAGAATAGAACAAGCGTTCCCTTTTTAACGGAAAAAATATGGAATTCAAACTTCGCGCTCCTTTTCAACCGATGGGCGACCAGCCCGAAGCCATTCGCGCTCTTGTGCAGGGAATCCGCGAGGGCAAAAAGCGTCAGGTTTTGCTCGGCGCGACCGGCACCGGCAAGACGTACGCCATCGCCTCCGTCATTCAGGAATTGCAAATGCCGGCCCTGGTGATGGCGCATAATAAAACTCTCGCCGCGCAGCTTTACGCCGAGTTTAAGGAATTCTTCCCGGAAAACGCCGCTTCCTATTTCGTCAGCTATTACGATTACTATCAACCCGAAGCCTACGTCCCGCGCAAGGATTTATACATCGAAAAAGAAACGCAAATTAACGAAGAAATCGAACGATTGCGGCTGGCGGCGACGACTGCGCTGGTTTCGCGGCGCGACGTGATTATCGTCGCTTCGGTCTCTTGCATTTACGGACTCGGCTCGCCCGAAGAATTCGGCAAGGGGACGGTGACTCTGCGCGTCGGCGAACTGTATCGCCGCAACGCTCTGCTGCGCCAGCTGGTCGAGAGTCAATACCAGCGCAACGACCTGGAATTGAAACCCGGCGTCTTCCGCGTGCGCGGCGACACGTTGGAAATCATCCCCGCTTACGAGGAAAAGCGCGGATACAAAATCACCTTCTTCGGCGACGAGGTCGAGCGCATCCTGCAATTCAACCCGGTCAGCGGAGAAATTTACGCCGAGCCGCCAGAGGTCTCCATTTATCCCGCCAAGCAATACCTCGCCGCCGCCGACCGCCTGAAAGAATCCATCGCCAATATTGAAGCGGAGCTGGAAGAGCGCGTGAAATACTTCAAAGACAACGGCAAGCTGCTGGAAGCCCAGCGTCTGGAACAGCGCGCGCGCTACGATTTGGAAATGCTCAAAGAAGTCGGCTACTGCTCCGGCGTTGAGAATTACTCGCGCCATCTGGACGGACGCGCCCCCGGCTCCCATCCGTGGACGCTGATTGACTTCCTGCCCAGCGATTACCTGCTGGTGATTGACGAAAGCCACATGACCGTGCCGCAGATTCGCGGCATGTATAACGGAGACCGCGCGCGCAAAGAAACGCTGGTGGAATACGGTTTCCGCCTGCCTTCCGCGCTCGATAACCGCCCGCTAAAATTTGAAGAGTTTGAAGAAGCGATGGGCTGGACCATCTACGTTTCCGCCACACCGGGGGAATACGAGATGAGCCGCGCTGAGCAGGTCGTCGAGCAAATCATTCGCCCGACGGGACTGGTAGACCCCGAAGTGGACGTACGCCCGACCAAAGGTCAGGTGGACGACCTTGTCGGTGAAATTCGCCGCCGCGTGGAAAACCGCGAGCGCGCCCTCGTCACCACCCTCACCAAGCGCATGGCGGAGGAACTTTCCAAGTATCTGAGCGAACTGGGAATCAAAGTTCACTACCTGCACTCGGAAGTTGAAACGCTCGACCGCGTCAGCATTTTGCGCGATTTGCGGCTGGGCGTGTACGACGTGGTCATCGGAGTCAACTTGCTGCGCGAGGGGCTCGACCTGCCGGAAGTTTCTCTCGTGGCGATTCTAGACGCGGACAAAGAAGGCTTCTTGCGTTCCGATACGGCGCTGCTGCAAACCATCGGGCGCGCCGCGCGCAACGTCAACGGGCTGGTGATTATGTACGCCGACAAAATGACCGATTCGATGAAGCGCGCGATAGACGAAACCAACCGCCGCCGCGCCAAACAAATTAAATACAATCAAGAACACGGCGTCGTCCCCGTTTCCATCCGCAAGGAGATTCACGACCTGACCGAAGAGATGAGCGAAAAAGCAGCGGCGGAGCGACGCGGCGAGTACCGCGTCCGCCGCGCCGAGCCGATTCCTCGCGCCGAACTGCGTAAGATCATCGCCGAGACCGAGAAGCAAATGAAGGAAGCGGCGAAAAATCTTGAATTTGAAAAAGCCGCCGCGTTGCGCGACGAGCTCTATGAATTGAAGACCTTGCTGGCGGAGGACGAGACGCTCAAGCCTTGGGAGCGGATTAAATTGATGACGTGAGAAGAGGATTAAAGGCGACAAAAAAGCCCCGCGCGGGGCTTTTTTGTGCGTTACTCCTAGCGAATGCAGGGGCGCAGCTGCGTATCTACTGCGTCGACGTGTTTGACGAACCATTCCGAGAGGCTTTCGTGCATTTTTGCGGCGAGTTCCTCCGAGCCGCCGGTTTGCTGATATTCGTCGTAATATCGAGAGAACATTTCCATAAAAGCCGCGTGCGCTTTTTGGTTCGTTTGCGCCACAGGGCATTTGTGCCTTTCCATGCATTCTTCTTCTTTCTCAAAATGCCATTCCGCGTAAAACTTCAGCCTGCTGAGAATCACGCTGACGGCTTCTTTTCCCTTTTGAGCAAGCAGCGCTTCCCCCAGCTTGTTGAAAGTCTCAAATAGATATTTATGCTGAAAATCCAGGTTGTTGTCTCCTGTCGCCAACCGGTCTTCCCAGTAGAGTTTTTTGGGGACGTACACGCTGTCGGTCTCCTTTTTCAGAAAATTGTCGAGATATAGGACGTTATTTTACCCTATTTCGTCAGCTCGGGATAAGCGTCCCGAAGGCTTAAGTCCCGAAGGCTAAATTTGACCCTTGAAGGCGCTCGCACAAAGCCTTCGGGACGGTTCACAAGGCTTATCCCGAATTCAGGTTATTTTATTGCGTTATAATATTCCTTTGGAGGTTACGCTTCATGGAAATTATCTGGTACGGACATTCCTGTTTTCGGCTGACGGAACGCAACTTCGCCGCCGTCGTCGCCGACCCGTTTGATAGCAAGACGACGGGCTACGAGCCGTTGAAATTAAAAGCCGACGTCGTCACCGTCAGCCACGACGCGCCCGGACACAATTACGTCGAGGCGGTCAAAGGCGCGTCCCGCGTCCTGACCGGCCCCGGCGAGTTTGAAATTGGCGGGGTGTTTATCACCGCGGTTCAAACCGACGGCGCGGGCAAAAAGAAAGAAAAAGTCCGCAATACGGTTTACGTTTTCGATTACGAAGGAGTCGCGGTGGCGCACCTTGGCGATTTGCAGCAAATTCCTACCCAAAGTGAAATTGAACAGCTTGGAACGGTGAACGTCGCCCTTGTGCCTGTCGGCGGGGGCAACGGCTTGAACGCGGCGAAAGCCGTCGAGGTGATCAACATGCTGGAGCCGAATATCGTTGTTCCCATGCACTACGCCACCCCCGCCTCTAAAATCCCTCTCGATGCGCTTAACAAATTTTTGAAAGAAATGGGATTAAGCAAACCCGAAACGCAGCCCTCCTTGAAAGTGACGCGCTCGTCCCTTCCCGCCGAAACCCGCGTGGTCGTTTTGGATTATCAAAAAGGTTAATCATGCCCGTCAAAGTAATCATGACTTGGGACATTGCCGCCGGACGCGACCAGGAATATTTTGAGTTCGTCATTGGCGAATTTGTCCCCGGCGTTCAGCGACTGGGTTTGCAGCCCGTCGAGGCGTGGGCCACCATCTACGGCGCGTACCCGCAGATTCAGATTGGCTTGCTGGCGGAAAGCGAAGCGTACGCCCGTCGCGCGCTCGCTTCGACGGATTGGGCTGCCCTGAAAGACCGTCTGTTCAGTTACGTGAAAAACTATTCCTACAAGGTCGTGCCAGCCCGCGGCGGTTTTCAATTCTAATCTTCAATGCAGCGTTCATTTTCCAAACTCTGGCCGTGGTTTTTTCTAACCGCGGCTTTTGAATCTCTGGCGGCGGCGGTCGCTTTGTCGCAAGTTCCTTCCGAAAGCGGACTTTCGCTGGCGCGGCTGGGCTTGTTCGGCGCGCTGGCTTTCTTTTTCGCCGCCAGCCTTTACGGGGGATGGCTCGCCCGGCGGAAGCCTTCCGCCTTTGAGCGTTTTTCTCTCTCGCCCGTTTTCCCCGCCTTGCTGGTCTTGATTTTGGGCTTGAGTCTGTTCTTTTTGCGCTATCTCGACCCGAAGTGGCTGCCCGTTTACCACAGGCTCGCCCCTTTGCTGTGGTATCTTTTCGCGTTGGGAATTCAAGCGCTGGTTTTCTTCGCCCTGCTGCGACGCGGCTTTCACCCCCGCGCGCTGGCGCCGCGCCGTCTGGTTTATCTCGCCGCGCTGCTCCCGTTTGGCGCGCTGACGCTGGTCTTCTTCTTTGTCGCCCTTTCCCGCGTTGGAATCGAACCGGATGAAGGCTATTGGGGCGAGCCCGGCGCGGCGATTCAGGGTTGGCAATTCGCGCTCTCGCTGCTGGCGGGCGCGGCGCTCTTTATCCTGCTGGGAGGCGGCGGGGAGCTCCGTCCGAAAATCGTTCATCTTTTCTGGCCGCTTGCAATTTACCTGACTGCCGTCGCGCTCTGGCTTTCTGTTCCGCTGGAAGTTTTGCGAAACAGCTTTTACGCGCCCATCACGCCGCCGCTAAATATCCCCTTGCCGTATTCCGACGCGGGCTATTATGATTACCTCGCTCAAAGTTTGCTGATTGGCGGGGATTATCTTGGCGGCGTCCCGCCGCGCCCGCTGTATGTAACCTTCCTCGCCGCGCTGCATTTTTTCTTCGGGCAGAACTATTCCGCCATTATCGCGGCGCAGACTTGCGTTCTGGCGCTCTTCCCGCTCGCGCTTTATTTTCTAGGCAAGAGGCTGCATTCCCCCGCCGCCGGCTTAACCGCCGCGTTGTTCGCCGTCTTCCGCGAGCTGGTCAGCCTGTGGATTTCTTCCGATATTCGCTCCGCCAATTCCAAAATCTTCACTACTGATTTTCCAACCGCGATGGCGTTGGCGTTTCTTTCGCTGGTCTTTCTCTGGTGGCTGGAAAGGCGCGATTTCAAATCCACCTGGCTGGCGGGCGGATGCTTTGGGCTGGCCTTGCTCTTTCGCACTCAATCGCTGCTTGTCTTGCCTGTCGTTTTTATTCTGGCCTGGTTCGCTTATCGGCGCAATTTCAAGCAATGGACGCTGGCGGCGGCGGTCTTTGCGCTGCCGATGATCTTGACCGTCCTCCCCTGGCTGATTCACAACTACGGCGTGTTGGGAAAGTTCGCTTTCGACGACCCCGGTCAAATGGCGACGCTATACAGCCAATATGGTTTGACGGGACACAACGACCTGAGCCTGTTCGACCCGCAGCGGGACAGCCTGCCGCGCAAGATGATTTCCTTCACGCTTGCCAACCCCGCTTATGTCGCGCGTTTTATGACGAGCCACTTTCTGAACACCGAAATCGGCGGCTTGCTGACGTTGCCTTTAATTAAGCCGTTTAACGGATTGTTCGCGCCGGTGAATTTGTATTGGGCGACGTGGACGCAAAATTTGGAATGGTATAACTCGCTTCTGCTCCTTTTCTACCTCGCGGTCATCGCGCTGGGGCTGGCGGCGGCGTGGCGGCGCGCGCGCTGGGCTGGGTTGATTCCGCTGGCGGTCAATTTTGGCTACGCTTTATCCAACGCCGTTGCGCGCTTTTCCAGCTGGCGTTATAACCTGCCGGTGGATTGGGTTGCATATTTCTATTTCGCGCTCGGCGCGATGGAAATCTTCGCCGCGCTGTCGCTGCTCTTCGGCACGCGCGTGGAAAAACTCTTCCCGGCTGATTCTTCCGACGCGGCGCAAAAACTTTCCCTTCAAGAATTTCATCCGCGTCTGCTCCTGCCCGCGCTGGCTTTTGCGTTAATTGGCGCTTCCCCCTGGCTGGCGAAGGGACTCGTCCCTTTGCGCTATACCGCTTCTCCAGCAGCGTTGAGCGCTCGCTTTGTTTCCGCCGGCTACAATGCCGATGAAATCGCCGCGTTCCTCTCTCAACCTGCGAGCTTGATTCTTGAGGGCCGGGCGCTGTATCCGCGCATGTTTCGCCGCGACGAGGGAATCCGCTCGGCTCATCCCTGGGCGGCGTATCAGATCAGAGGGTATCCGCGCATGACCTTTTTGATCATCAACGCCCAACGTTACGACGCGATTTTCCCGACAAAGCAAATTTTCACCTTGCCGCAAGGCGCGGACGTGACGGCGCTCGCCTGCCGCATGGACGACCATATTCAAATTCGCGTTCTGCTGTTTGATGGCGAATCCCGCCAAAGCGCTCCATTGGGCGACCCCTGCCCGCTTTCCGACGATTGACGTTCGCTTTATGGCTTCCCTTTCCGCGCTCCTGCTCCGCTGGTACGCCCGCAATGGGCGCGTCCTTCCATGGCGCAATCATCCCGACCCTTACGCCGTTTGGGTTTCGGAAATCATGCTGCAGCAGACGCGGGTGGAAACGGTCGTTCCTTATTTTGAACAATGGATGCGGCTGTTTCCCGACGCGCGCGCGCTGGCGGAAGCTTCCGAGCGGGAAGTTTTGAACGCCTGGGAAGGTCTCGGCTATTACAGTCGCGCGCGCAATTTGCACAAAGCCGCCAAATTGATTTGCGAGAAATTCGACGGGCGCGTCCCGCGCAACTTGAACGATTTGCTCAGCCTGCCCGGCGTGGGAAGATACACTGCCGCGGCGATTGCTTCGATGGCGTTTGGCATGGACGAGCCGACTCTGGACGGCAATTTGCGCCGCGTGTTTGCGCGCTTGTTCGACGTCGCTCAGCCCGCCGATTCGCCGGCGGGGGAAAAGATTCTCTGGGAGCTTGCCGCGCGGCATTTGCCGAAGGGCAGGGCGGGGGACTACAATCAGGCGTTGATGGATGTAGGCGCGACGATTTGCCTGCCGAAAAATCCGCGCTGTTTGCTTTGTCCGTTGATGAAACTATGCAAGGCGCGTCAGGCTGGCGTTCAGGAAGAGCGCCCCGTCCTCAAGCCCAAAAAGCAAACGCCGCATCATCATCAATTAGCGGCGGTGATTGTCAGGCGCGGGCGAGTCCTGCTTGCCCAACGTCCCGCCGAAGGGCTGCTGGGCGGCATGTGGGAGTTTCCCAACGCGCGAGTGGATTCGGAAATGGATTTACCCGCCGCGTTGTTTGAACTTTATGGGATTCGCGTCGGACTGAAAGAAGAATTGGTCGTAGTGTCTCATGCTTACACCCATTTCAAGGTGACGGAGCGGGCGCTGTTGTGCGAGCTGGAATCGGGCAAGATAGGCGGCAGGCTGCGCTGGGCGCGCGTAGGCAACTTGGAGCAATATCCTATGGGCAAGGTGGATAGACAGATTGCGGAGGCGCTGGAATCCGTTTTGAGACCGAACGGGGATGAATGAATCTCCCAATCGCGTAGCGCGAAATTTATCTCGCGCTGAGCTTGCCGAAAAGTATTTTACCTTTGGCGCGGACTTTCCAGATGACGAAATGCTGGAATGCCAAACCGTCCACGAATAGAGTCGCGAATGCTCGAATACGACGAGGCGTCAGCGCTGCCCGCGCGACGCATTCATGAGGCATTCGTGGCGGTCTACGTTTTTGTCAAGGCAAGCGGTTGAGCGGCAATCCCGCCCCGACGTGGAACGTCGGGGCTGCGTTTACGAAGCCCGCTGAAGCGGACTGTGTTTGCGGCGGGGGGGGACGACTGTATTAACAAAAGTGATAATGCCTTTCACAAGCGGAGCGGATATACTACTTTCTTAAGAATTTGCGGCGCAGGATTTACCTTGCGCTGAAGCGGCGCTTTCAATATCCATTATCATGGAGGCAAAAATGACTTCGCGGAATACAAAGCGGGAAAGTAATAAAAGCCCAAAAAGCGACGTGCAGGTTACGATTCAAAAAATAATTA
The DNA here is from genome assembly GCA_034432535.1 of Anaerolineales bacterium. GTDB lineage: Bacteria > Chloroflexota > Anaerolineae > Anaerolineales > Villigracilaceae > Villigracilis. Next base: position 21,550 of record DAOUBR010000097.1, read on the forward strand.
CAACGGGCGGCGTTATTGTCGCTGCGATAACCGTGCTGGGCGGAATTGCGACCGCTCTCTTTCAAAATTGGGATAAGATTTTTTACGCGCCCACGCCGCCTCTATTGGGCGCTGCAGGCGAAGCCGCCACCCAGCAAAGCGCCCCGCCTGCCAAACCAGCGGAGATTGCGACGTTCACGCCGCCGCCCGCCGTTGTCAACTCGCCTGAACCGTCTCTTACCCCTACGCCCTTTGAGCCGACCCTGTGCTGCCTTGAAGGGTGGGACGTCTTTTCGACGGATGGCGCGCCTTTTACCGCGTCGCCGCAAGGCGGCTGCGGCAACGTTCGCGTTGCGGAAATCGGAGTTTCTTCCGACGATTGCGGCTTTGTCTTCGGTTATTATGGAAAATCGCGCGGCGTGTACGGCTTATCCATCCCCATTCAGCCAAACGCTGAAATAAAAGTTTCCATCGTCGTAAACAATCTGCAAGAAGGCGAGTTTTGGCTGGCTTTCTCAAAGGATATTGACCCGCAGACCAATTCTTTGGTGTACGCCATGACGCCCGACCCCGGCGGCGTTTCGGTGTTTCTCGGCGATATTTCCTCTCCTCGCGCGCGCTACCCCTGGGCGCCGATGGCTGATAGCCTGGGGTGGGTGAAAGGTCAACCCTGGCGCTATAACTTCACCGTCCAGTTTGACGGCGTGAAGGCTGCCACTGAAGCGAACGACGTGCGCTTTGCCGCCGACGTCGCGCCGTATGCCAATCGAATGTTCATCGGCTATCGTTCCAAACCGGAAAGCAAGGGGTTTTACCTCAACGCTCGAGTTGAAAGCCTTTCAATCGCTTCCCCCAACCCTTAGAGAGTGTTTTGAAATTCATGTTCTAACCACAGATGAACACAGATAAATTGGATTTATAGGTAAATTCACCGCGTTTTTTATCAGA
>DAOUBR010000098.1:0-8877 GCA_034432535.1 Anaerolineales bacterium
GATCATGAGAAAGCCATGGGAATAAGGGTTAAACGCCGCAGAGTTCGCGGAGATTTTTCCATAGGCTTCTCTGTGTTCTCCGCGTCTCGGCGGTTATCCCGAATTGAGGTTAAACTAGCGCTTAAACCCTAGTTGGGAGCGAGCGAATAGAACTTACACATGAGCAATGGACAGTTGTAGAGCCTTCGCTACCGAAACCTGTAATCGGACAGAATGTTTCACCGATGGCGCCTTTGTCATGGCTAAAAAAGGTCCTTGGGGTGGGAAAAACCAAGTGGGGCAAGGGTACAAAGCTTATGGCAGCGGCAGATGACGCTGGTTTTCCTGTCGCCGTATCCGTTGGAAGCGCTTCGCCGCGTGAAGTCAAGCTAGTCGAGAAGACTTTGGATGACCGCTTGGCGGACGAGAAACCTGGACCTTTGATAGGAGATCGATCTTACGATAGCGATCCTTTGGATGAGAAGTTGGCTGAGCAAGGCGTCTTGTTGATTGCGCCTCGCAAATCCAATCGCAAAGCCAAAGACCCAAGATGGTCGCGAGTTACGCCGCTATTAAAGGCGATGGAAGGTAGAACGCTTGTTTGCTTGGTTGCAAAACTATCGCCGCGTCCTTGTTCGTTATAATCGTTTTCTTGAAAACTACCTCGCTTTTGTTCATCTAGCTTGCATTGTAATTTTTGTCAGAAACTATTTTTGAGATGAGTTCTAGATAACGGCGGCTACGGCGCAAGAGTGAACGCTTCCAACGTCTTCGTCCTCGATTCGCTCTTCTCCGTCAACGCGCTGGGAGACTATCAGTTTTCCGGCGGCGGGACGCTCAGCCGCCCCTATCATTGCGTTCCTGCGCCTGCCTCTCCTCCGTCCGGCAGACCTGTTTCTACCTCCCCCGGCTTGCCGGTGCGCGTGATAAATGTGGAGACGGGCTCTCCCGTCGCGCTGGATTGCAAAGCGTAGCGCCACGCTGTTGATCCTGCCCAACGGCGATTCCGCCCTCTTCCCTTGCCCGCTGCAAGGGGGAGGGCGCTTGTCCCGCGTAGAGAACCTGCCCGAACAGCCTTCCGCCGAAATACGGACGCTCAGCTCGATAGAAATCGGCTTGACGCGCGACGATTCCCCGCTCGATTTGACGGTCGCCCCGCTGGTTTTGCAGTTCGCCGTGCCGGAAGGAACGAACCCCGATTCTCTTGTTGTTTTGTGGCGGAACGGCTCTGAATGGATGGACGCTGAACGCTGAAGGCATGTTTGAAGCTCGCGTTGGCTTCACCTTAATCTTTATTCTGGCTCAACGTTAATTCCCCCGCGGATAAGAATCAAAAGCGGCTTGAGGGCGCGTCCTTCAAGCCGCTTTCGTTTCGGAAGAATCTTCGGCGGGCTGCCGCGCTTCCTCCTCCCTTCGCTTTTGCGAGAGGTTTACTTTCAGCCGCTTCGCCAGCTCGCGGCGAGTTAGCAGCGCGCGGCGCTTGCATTGAACGCATTCCAAGCCAATATCCGCGCCCAGCCGCGTCACCTTCCACTCGTAAGAGCCGCAAGGGTGGGGTTTCTTCAGGCGCAGGACGTCGTTCAAAGATAAATCGGGCAGCATGGGGAAATTATACTCGCGGCGGCTGCGAAGTTTTGCCTCACGGCGCGGGGAGAACTGGCGGCGTCTTTTTCACCGCGCATAGAATCAGCTCGCCGCGCCGCACGAGATGAACGACCTGCGCTTCGGGATATAACTTTTTATCGTATCCGTAGCGGGTCGTGACCACCACGTAGGCGAAAGGCTCGCGGGTCGGTTCGTCGTCCGAAAGCACGGTTAAATCTTCGCGGGCGTATAGCTCGGCGGCTTGACCGGGACCGACGACCATTACGTTTGCGTTCGGCGGCGCGACGGCGTTAACGTATTCCATCGCTTCGCGGTAAGAAATCGCCCAGTAATCCAGCTCGAACCGCTCGTTGGGGTTTCCCGCCAGAACGTTGTAATAAACGTATTGATACGGATGCAGGCGGATTCCGGCGAGCAACCCCGGTAAAAGCAGCAACCCCGCGGCGGCAAACCGAAGGGCGGGGCGGGTCAGGCGGGCGAGCAGAATCTCCATCCCTAAGCCCGCCAGCAAAAAGACCGGCGGCAGGATGAAGAGGATCTGGCGGAAGTTATCGTATAACTTCGCGCGCGCGGCGATGAATCCCAGCAGGGGCGGCGCGAACCAGAGAAGCGCCAGCGCCAACAACTCCGCCTGCTCGCGGCGGCGGGCAAACGCGGCAGCCAGCCCGACGAAGAAGAGAACCCAGACCGGCTCGGTGAATTGCAGCGCCAGCAACGCGGGCAGATACGAGTAAGGCAGCGCCGCCGCGTCGTAATATCTTCCGTTATACAACACCGACCCATACCACGGATATTGGGTCATCGTTTGCAGCGATTCGATGAAATGCCCGGCGGGGTCGCTCCACAGGTAGGGCCAGCTCAAATAGCAGAAGACAATAGAAAACAAGGCGTAAAGCGCCAGCGGCGAAACAGCGCGCCTGCCCAGCCTACGAAAGGCGTATAGCGCGACGAGCAAGCCCGCGAAAGGCGCGGCGACTCGCGTGGAGGTTGCGAATCCCAGCAGCAAGGCGGGGAAGAGCGTCAAGCGAATTAAGCGCAGCGGCGGGCGCGGCGGCAGATACGCGGCGGCAAGCGCAAACGAGACGAAGAATAGAGCGCGTAGCCGCAGAAAATAAACGAAGTATTTTTGAACGTAAACTTGCGGCTCGACCTTGGCGAGGTCCGAAGCGAGGTAAAAGACGACGTTGGTCTGCCCGGCTTTTGCCGCCGCCACGAGCGCTTGAATGCAAGCGTAAATTTGAGGGGTGAGCAAAAAGCTCGCCGCCAGCAGAATCAGCCCGCCCGTCGCAATGAGGCGCGCGCGGGAGGAGAGAAGCGGCGCGGGGCGCGGATGCGCTTCCCACGAATCAATCATCCGCAAACTGAAATGCAAACTCAACATGAAGAGCGCCGCGAAGGGCGCGTCTTTGGGGTTGATGAAGGCGTGACCCCAAAAGAGGGGCTGCGTCGCGTAGAGCAGCGTCGCGTAGCACGCGGCGGTTCGATTCAGCCAGCGCAGCCCCAGCTGGTAAAACGCCCATACGCCTGCCAGATGCGTGAGGAAGTAAAATAAGTGGCGAAGGTCGGCGGGGAGCAGCGGCAAGAAGCCGAGCGCCCGCGCGCCGATCTGAACCGTCATCATGTAAGCGGGACCATACGCGCCGAGGTCTTCTTTGGTAATCGGCATGATTCCGCTTTCGCGCCACGTTTCATATGTCCGCAGCGAGTAGTCGGCGTATTTTCGCAGCGAGTGTTCGTCCCAGCTTTCGCCGTAATCGGTCAGGGTAAGCAGCCCCACGAGCAGGCATGCCGCGAGCAAGGCGGAGAGGAAGCGGTCTTTCATCGCGGGTTACACGCGGTTGGCGCGCAGGAAGAAAGCCGCAGGCTGCGAATCTCGCGCGGCTTGCAGGCAGAGATATAAGACGATGAGCGGGGCGAGCAGCCGCCCAAACGACCAGGGGAAGAAATCGAACGAAGGCAGCAAAAATTCAAGGAAATAAGCCAGTCCGAACCATAATTGGCGCTCGGCGGAGGCGAGGGGTTTCAGCAGCGGCAGAAACGCCAGAGTCAGGAACAGCCCGTGATGATCCCACACGATGGGGGAGGTCAGCGTCATGACGACGAACAGGGCGGGCAGGGCGTTCCACAGCGCGGCGGCTTCGCCGTCCGCGAAGGATTTACGGCGGACGTTTTGCGCCATGACCCACAACGCCGCCAGCCCCAGCGCGGCTTTCATCGCCGTCGTGACGAGGCGCGTGACTTCGATTTTGATTCCAAAGAACGGGTTGAGGAAGCGGAAGAAAGAATCGAACGAGGTGTCGTGAAAGTTCGTGTCGGCGAGCTGGGCAAGGATGCGGACGTTGGTCAGATAGTCGAGGTAAGGCTGCGTCCCTTCCAGCGCGAGCGGAATTAACCCCGCCAGCAGGCAGCTCAGCGCAAAGTAGCCCAGCCACTTCCAATTGCGCGTGAGCAAAAAGGCGGGCAGCAGCGCGACGGGCGAGGTTTTGAGATGGACGGCGAGGGCGAAGAGCAGCGCGGAGAGAAAATCGTTCTTGCCGAAGGAAAGCAGCGCGCCGAGAATCAAAACCATCACGAGCAGGTTGACCTGCACATATCCTAGCGTGCGGTGCAGCGGGACGTTGACCAACATGAACAGCGTGACGGCAAGAACGGCAAAGCGCGGGGTGAAGCCGTAGCGTTCCAGAACGCGGACAAGCAAAAAATAAAACAGCCCCAGCCAGACGATGTTCAGCGCCCAGAGAATCCCCAACATCCACGAATCGCCCAGCGGGGCGATGAATTGCAGCAGCGTCGCCCACAGCGGCAGGTAAACGTACGTATCCGGCAGGGGTTGATTTTTATATAAAGCCATCGCGGCTTCCAGATAATATTGATAATCGCCGTAGCGGAAGCGCTCGCGCAGAATGTTGAGATAGCTCAGCAGGACGAGAAAAAAGCCCGCGAGCGGCAGGGCGTTTTGCGCGTTGATTTTTTCGTTGGCGAGCAGATACAAAGCCGCGCCCAACAGCAGCCAAACGCAGGCGACGGCTTCCAGCGTGACGACCGGGTTGGAGTAAGACCAATGTTGGATAAATAGATTGATTCCGGTCTCGCCGTTGCGTACATAGACGGCGAGCGGCTGCAAGATGACGAGAACGCTGGCGGCGCTCCACGCCAGCAGGGCTTTGCGAAAGGCGGAGGGATTGGGCATGGCTGCAATTGTACCCAAAACCCGCGCGGCATGACCAATTTCTTCTTTTGCTTCTGAACGAAATCGTTTATCCTTGTAAAATGCCTGAGCAAGATGGGGCAGGAGTTTTCGTTTTCTTTGCGGTTCTTTCGTCTGGCGAAAGCGCCGATATGCCCGCCATCCGCCTGACGGCGGTTTCAAAAATCTTTTTGCGCCCCAAAGGAGAGAAATGAACGCCGCGACTATTTTGACTCAGCCCGCCTTCTTAAAGAAAAATCTCGGCTTTGGAATCAGAATCGCGCATGTCGTTCTTGTCGCTATTTTGATTCTTTCCGCCTTCTTGCATTTTTACAACCTCTCGTCTATTGGCGATTCCAACGCCTATTACACCGCCGCCGTCTATTCCATGACGCAATCGTGGCGCAACTTTTTCTTCGTCGCGGCGGAACCGGGCGGCTCGGTAACGGTGGATAAGCCCCCGCTCGGCTTGTGGATTGAAACCGCCTTCGCGCTGGTTCTCGGCGCGAGCGGATTCTCCACGTCTCTGCCGAACATGCTGGCGGGGATTCTCGGCGCGGCGCTGCTTTATCATCTCGTCTCCAAATACACGGGCGAACTGGCGGGCTTGGTCGCCGCGCTGGTCGCGACGATCACGCCCGTTTATCTCGCCGCCAACCGCAACAACACAATGGACGAAACGCTGCTCTTCTTCCTGCTGCTTGCGGCGTGGGCGTTCATGCGCGCGGCGGATAGCGGCAAGCCGTTTTGGGTTCTGCTCGGCGGGTTGATCGTCGGCTTGGGGTTTAATATCAAAATGTCGCAAGCCTTTTTGCCGCTGCCGGCTTTTTACGCGCTGTATTTTCTCGCTTCCAAAGAAGGCTGGCTGCGCAAGGCGCTGAACCTCGCCGCCGCGACCGCGCTGACCCTGCTCGTCGGACTCTCGTGGGCGATTATCGTGGACCTCACCCCGGCGGATTCGCGTCCCTTCGTCGGCTCCAGCAAAGATAACAGCGTCATCAGCTTGATTTTGGAACACAACGGCGGCTCGCGCCTTGTAGGCGGCGGACCCGGAAACGCGCCGCGCCCCGGCGGACAGGCGAATCAGCCGCCGCAGGCGAATTCATTTGGCTCGACGCCGCAGCCTCCTCAAGCGGGGAAGCCCCCGCGAGAAGCGCTGCAAGCTTGCGAGAATCAAACGCAAGGCGCGGCTTGCTCCTTTACCCTGCCTAATGGAAATTTCATTGAAGGCAATTGCGTGGTTCCGCCCAACCAATCTCAGCTCGCGTGCGCGCCGCAGGGCATGGCTCCGCGTCAGCCGCAAAATCAATCTCCTCAGGCGGGGCGGCCTCCGCAGGAAGCGCTCGACGCCTGCGCGAATTTGACTCAAGGCGCAAATTGCTCCTTCTCCGCGTTGTTCGGCGCAGTGAACGGGGTGTGCGTCACGCCGCCCGGTTTGAATCAATTGGCGTGCGCGCCGCAGGGCGCGATTCAAGCGACGGGAACGCCAAGAAACGGCGGACAGACTCCGTTTAGCGCCGAAACAGGCGAGCCGGGACTCTTCCGTTTCTTTGTCGCCCCGCTTTCCAAACAAATGTCGTGGCTGCTGCCCTTCGCGCTTCTCAGCGCCGCGTTAGCCCTCTTTGCCGCCAGGATTCGTCTGCCCGTCGAGGCGGGCGCGCACAAAGCGCTGATTCTTTGGGGCGGCTGGCTGCTCACCTGCCTCGTCTTTTTCAGCGCCATTTCGGGCATTTTTCACGCTTACTACGTCTTGATGCTCGTTCCCCCGCTGGCGGCGGCGGCGGGACTCGGCTTTGGGTTGCTCTGGTCGTGGAGCGTGGACAGAGAATGGACAAGCGGATTTTTGATTGGCGCCGTCGTCCTCACGCTGGCGTTTCAAACTTACGCTGCCTTGCAATACGAAGAGCGCTCTTTCTGGCTGCTTGGGGCGGCGCTTCTCTTTTCCGGCGGAATCATGCTGCTTGGCTTCAACCGCCGCGCCGCCTATCTTTTGATCCTTTCTTCCGTGTTGTTCGTCCCCGCTTATTGGAGCTGGCTCACCGTCTCTTTCAGCGCCGACCAAAACCTGCCCAGCGCTTACGGCGGCGGCGACTCGCGCATGAATAACATCCGCCGCGATTCCAGCCTCGACCCATCCGCGCTCGACATGCTGCAAGCCGAAACCAGGAACGTCAAATATCTGCTGGCTGTTCCTTCGGCGCAGCAAGGCGCCGAAATTGTGCTGGCGACCGGGCGCCCCGTCCTTTACATGGGCGGCTTCAGCGGTCAGGACGACGTGGTCGGCGTAGAAGATTTGCAGCGCATGGTCGCGGCGGGCGAGCTGCGTTACGTCCTTTACGGTCAGGGCGGCGGGCGCGGCGTCAAGAGTCAAATCGCCGAGTGGCTGCAAACTTCCTGCGTGAACATGATTGACTTCGCACGCGAACAGCCCTCCCCGCAGGGAAACGCTTCCCCGCTGTTCCTCTATCGCTGCGGCGATTAATTCGGACTTGTCTTGGTATAATCCGCGCTTATGAAAAAATACCATGTCTGGACCGAAGGCTGTCAGATGAACGTCGCCGATTCGCAGCGCGTCGGCGCGGCGTTGGAACATCTCGGCTACGAATTAACCGAAGCGCCCGAAGAAGCCGACGTGATTGTGTTAAACACCTGCGTCGTGCGCCAGTCCGCCGAAGATAAGGCTTACGGGCGGCTCTCTTCGCTCGCCCCGTTGAAGAAAAAAAATCCCAACTTGATTATTAACCTGATGGGCTGTCTGGTCGGCGTGCGCGGCGCGGAAAAACTACGGGCGAAACTGCCCTACGTGGACGTCTTTTCCCCGCCCTCGGACCCGGGCCCGCTCGTCTCGCATTTGACTCAGGGCGAAATTCGCTCGCTGGAAGACGCCGAAACCGCGCGCCGCTTCTTAACGATGGACGAGGAATTTCTGCTGCCCGTCAAGGAGCGCGGCAAACTCGTCAGCGCGCACGTGCCGGTGGTCTATGGCTGTTCGCACGCCTGTACTTTTTGCATCATCCCCTACAAGCGCGGCGTGGAACGTTCCCGCCCGGTGGGCGACATTGTGAGCGAGGTGCGTTCTTTGGCGCGGCAAGGCGTGAAGGAAGTCACCCTGCTGGGGCAGATCGTGGATCGCTACGGCAAGGACGTCCCCGACGGACCTGACCTCGCCGCGTTGCTGCGCCTTGTGCATGAAGTGGAAGGAATCGAGCGCGTGCGCTTCCTCACCTCGCACCCGAATTACTTCGGCGACGAGCTGATTGAAACCATCGCGGAACTGCCGCGCGTGGCGCCGCACATCGAGCTGCCCATTCAAGCGGGCGACGACGTCGTGCTGAAAAATATGAAGCGCGGTTACACTCAAAAACAATTCCGCGATCTGGTAGATAAAATCCGCGCGCGCATTCCCAACTGTTCGATAGCGACGGATATTATCGTCGGCTTCCCCGGCGAGACTGAAGCGCAATTCATGGAAACATACCGCGTCCTCGCCGAAGTAAAGTTCGACGTGGCGCACCTTGCCCGTTACTCCACGCGCGAAGGCTCCGTCGCCGCCCGCCGCATGGAAGATAACGTGAGCGAGGAAGAAAAAATGCGCCGCTTCCGCATGTTGGAAGACTTGCAGGAAAAAATTGCCGCTGAAATTAATCAACGTTATCTCGGCGAAACGACCGAAGTTCTCTTTGAAGAGAAAACCAAAAATCGCTGGCGCGGGCGCACGCCGACGAATAAGCTGGTCTTCGTCGAAAGCGAAGAAGACCTGCGCGGCAAAGTATTGCCGGCGCAAATTGTTTGGACGGGACCCTGGTCCATGCTGGGGAAACTGAATTGAGGTTACGCGCCGTCCCGAAGGTTTTCCATTAGCCTGCGGGACGTTTTTTCGTAATTAACGCGAGTTCGGAATAAGGGCATGGCTTTCTCAAGGTCCGGTTTCAGGTTAGAAAACAAACAGGATGGACAGGATTTTTAGGATGAGCCGCGCAGAAAACAGGGTAAAGACGTCCTGTTGATCCTGTTGAACAAAGCGGCGCGAGCGATCATGAGAAAGCCATGGGAATAAGGGTTAAATTCAGAAATACGCCGCAGAGTTCGCGGAGATTTTTCCATAG
>DAOUBR010000099.1:0-3540 GCA_034432535.1 Anaerolineales bacterium
ACGTCCAGCGCGGCGCCGGCGACCTTGCCGCTGGTCAGGGCTTCGTAGAAGGCGTCTTCGTTGATGATTCCGCCGCGCGCGCAGTTGATGATGCGCACGCCCTTCTTCATCTTGGCGAATTGTTCCGCGCCAATCATGTTCGCGGTTTCTTTGGTTTTGGGCAGGTGCAGGCTGATGTAATCAGATTGGGCGAGCAGCTCGTCCAGCGAAACGAGTTTGACGCCGGGAATTTCTTTGACGTAGGGGTCGTAAGCGACGACGTTCATATCCAGCGCGGCGGCGCGGCGAGCGACTTCCTTGCCGATGTTGCCGACTCCAATCAAGCCGAGCGTCTTGCCGCCGAGTTCGTCGCCGTTGAAGGCTTTCTTTTCCCATTTTTCGGCTTTCATCGTCGCCGTAGCGTGATAGAGCGAGCGGGCGAGCATGAACATAAAGCCGATGGTCAGCTCGGCGACGGAAGCGGAGTTCGCCAGCGGAGTGTTCATCACCGCGATTCCCTTCGAGCGGGCGTATTCGTGGTCAATGGTATCCAGCCCGGCGCCGCCGCGCACAATTACCTTGAGGTTGGGGCAGGCGTCAATCAAATCCTTGCGGACTTTGGTGCGCGAGCGCACGACCATGCCGTCGTAAGCGGGCAAAACTTTGAAAAGCTCTTCGGGGGTAATCGTGTCGTTCACGTCCACCGTCAAGCCCGCCGCGCGCATTTGTTCGATATATTCGTTTTCGGTTTTATCGCAAACTAAGATTTTCATGGGAGCGTCTCCTTGTGGGGGTGTGAGAAAAAATTTAACGGGAACCCGCCCGGCTGACCGGCTGATTCCCGTTAGCGAAATCCAACGCTTTCACGCGGTCATTCTAACAACAGGGTTTTTCTTTGTCAACGAAGTTTGGCGGCCGCAGGGGACGAAATTCATCAGGTTAAATTTAAGCCGATTGTTCTTGTGATTTCAAGGCGCGAAACGATATAATGAAACGCTGGAACAAAAGAACGACGGAACGTCGTCCAGACTTTTAGCCACTTATCCACAGGAGAAAAAAATGTCCGAACTGAAACGCGCGTATAACTTCAACCCCGGTCCCGCCGCGCTGCCGCTGGAAGTGTTGCAGCAGGCGCAAGCGGAGCTGCTGGATTTCAAAGGGACGGGCATGTCCGTCATGGAAATCAGCCACCGCTCGAAGGAATTTGAAGCGGTCATTCAAACCGCCGAAGCGGACCTGCGCGAATTATTGAACATCCCCGCCAACTACAAGGTGTTGTTCCTGCAAGGCGGCGCGACGCTGCAATTTGCGATGATTCCGATGAACTTGCGCGCCGCGGGCGCTTCCGCCGATTACATTGTGAACGGCTCGTGGAGCAAAGCCGCGTTCAAAGAGGCGAAGAAACTCGGCGCGACGCGCGCGGCGGCGAACACCGAGGCGGAAGGCTTCAATTCGATTCCCACGAATCTCGACCTTGACCCGAAAGCCGCGTATCTGCACTTCACGTCGAACGAAACGATTCACGGGTTGGAATTCTTCCAGGAGCCGGTCCCGCCGGAAGGCGTGCCGCTGGTGGGCGACGTTTCCTCCAACTTCATCAGCCGCCCGATAGACGTGAGCAAGTACGCGCTGCTATACGCGGGCGCGCAGAAGAACGCCGGTCCCGCGGGCGTGACGGTGGTGGTCATCCGCGAAGACATGCTGGAACGCACGCCGGAAAACCTGCCGGTGATGCTGGATTACAAGACGCTCGCCGCCGCCGGCTCGCTGCATAACACGCCGCCCGCCTTCGCTATCTACATCGTCGGGCTGGTCTTCCAATGGGCGAAGAAACAAGGCGGACTCGCCGCCATCGAAAAAGTCAACCGCGAGAAGGCGAAGCTGGTTTACGACGCGATTGATTCCAGCGGCGGCTTCTATCGCGGACACGCCAAGCCCGAAGCCCGCTCGCTGATGAACATTCCCTTCCGCTTGCCCAGCGAGGAATTAGAAGACACCTTCGCAAAGGAAGCGAAGAAGAACAACCTCATCGGGTTGAAGGGACATCGCTCGGTGGGCGGGATGCGCGCTTCGATTTATAACGCGGTCTCGCTTGAAGCGACCAAAGCGCTGGTAGCGTTTATGCAAGACTTTCAGAAAAAGCACGGATAAGCGGCGTAAAAAAAACGCGGAGCCGCGCCCGTTTGGGCGCGGCTCTCTTTTTTGGGCGGTCTATCGGCGCCGCAAAATGGTTACACGAAAAGTTCGCGGTTGCGGCTGACCCACTCAAACAAGCGCCGCACGCCTTCATCCACGCCGATTTTGGGCTTCCAGCCCAGCTCCCTTTCGGCTTTGCGAATGTCGGCGTAAAAGACGCGCTGGTCGCCGGGGCGCCAGTCGCCGCGCGCGGTTTGAATGCTGCGCCCCAGCAGTTTTTCCAACTTGGGTTGAAACTCCGCCCAAATGGACATCACGTTTTGCGGTCCGCCGCCGAGGTTATAAACTTGCCCTCTGGCGACGTCAATCTTGGCGACGGCGAGGTCGTAGGCGTCGAGCAAATCTTCCACGAACAAAATATCGCGCACTTGTTTGCCGTCGCCGTAAATGGTAATCGGCTTGCCGACGACGGCGGCGATGGTAAACCACGCCACCCAGCCCTGGTCTTCTATGCCGAATTGTCTTTCGCCGTAGATGCAGCTTTGCCGCATGACCACCGTATTCAACCCGTAAATGCGGTGATAATCGCGGACGTATTGGTCGCCGGTTCCTTTGGAACACCCATACGGAGAATGGAAATCCAACGGCTGCGTTTCGGGGCAGCCCATCTCCATCTCTTTGTAACGCCAGCGAGTCGGCTCTTCCACAATTTCCACGTCTTCCATGCCGCCGTACACTTTATTGGTGGAAGAGTAAATGAAGACGGGGTTGCGTCCCGAAAGCCGCGCGGCTTCGAGGGCGTTGAAGGTTCCCAGCGCGTTGGCTTCAAAATCTTCGCGCGGGTTGACGACCGAAGTCGTCACCGCCACCTGCCCGGCAAGATGGACGATGACGTCGGCGTCTTTCGCCGCCTGAGCGAGACGCTCCGCGTCGCGCACGTCGGCTTGAATCAGGCGGAAGGAATCTGCGCCGAAAGTTTGCCGCAGCCATTCGACATTGCGCGGGGCGCGCGAGAGGTTGTCGTACACGACGACGTCCTCGCCGCGCGAAAGCAAACGATGAACGTAATTAGAGCCGATAAACCCCGCGCCGCCGGTGACGAGATAACGCAGCGCCATAGCGTTTATTTCACTTCCATCAATTCCACGTCGAAGACGAGCGTGGCGTTGGGGGGAATCACTCCGCCCGCGCCGCGTTCTCCGTAGGCGAGGTTCGGCGGGATGACCAGCTGCGCCTTGCCGCCGACTTTCATGAGCGCGATTCCTTCGTCCCAGCCTTTGATGACGCGCCCGACGCCGAGTTGAAAGACAATCGGCTCGCCGCGCGAGTAGGAGCTGTCGAAGACTTTGCCGTCCTGAAATTTACCGGTGTAATGCACGCTGACGGTCTTGCCGGCGACGGCTTGCGCGCCGGTTCCCGCTTCAA